>NZ_JACKZK010000006.1:0-307342 GCF_014230245.1 Pseudomonas sp. MSSRFD41
CTTCGTGTAGCCGCTGCCGCAGGCTGCGCACGGGCGCGTAGCGGCCGCCAGGGGGTGGTTGTCCGGGCGCGGGCTGGAAGGCCCCACGGGCCTTTTCGCAGCTTCGCGGGGTCAGCTGCGGCTACAAGGTGGGGGCGGGCAGGTCGCAGGCCATGACCCACATGCCGATCTGCTCCAGGTCGGTGCTGAAGGGTACTTCGCCGACCTGGCGCAGGCCGGCGCTTTCATAGAAGCGCCGAGCGCCGGCGTTGCTCTTGAGCACATCGAGCCACAGGCAGCGCGCGCCGCCCTGGCTGGCCCGTTGCAACACCTGGTCCAGCAGCAGCCGGCCATGGCCCTGGCCGGCCTGGGACTTGAGCAGGTAGATCTTCTGCAACTCGGCCCCGACCCTATCGCTGCCGGGCATGGGCCGGTTCCAGTTGAGCTTGGCGAAGCCGATGGGTGCCTGCTGCGCGTCCAGGGCCAGCAGCCACAAATGTTCGTGCCGGGCGACCAGGGATTGCTCCAGCACCTGGGGCGCGAAGTCCTGGTCGAGAAAACGCTGCATGCCCTCGGCGCTCCAGATCGAGGCGAAATGCTCGCGGTAGGTGGCGCGGCCTATGGTTTGCAGGGCTTCCAGATCGTGCTGCTCGGCTTCTCGGATGGTGATCATGCTGCGTTCCTTGCCAGGTCGGGGTGGCGCAGCTTACTTCGAGCCAGCGTGCCAGGGCCAGAGTGATGGACCAGAGTGCCGGTGCGATGCCCGGGCACGATGGCGGCGGCCCGTGGTCGTAAAGGCAGTTGCCCTTGTCCCGTGCCCGGCCGTTGCCGTGGCCTTCAGGAGATGCCATGAGCCAGGCCGTACTTGCCACCGAAACCAATCGCCGCCAATTGCAGCAGATCATCTCGGGACTGTCCGACGGGGTGATCCTGATCGAGACCGACAAGGCCAGGAGCCTGCTCTGGGCCAACGAGGCGGCACTGGCCATGCACGGGGTCGGCGAAGTCAGCCAGCTGGGTGCCAATGTCCGGGAATACGCCAAGCGTTATGCCTTGCGCTATCGCAACAACCATCCCCTGGCCCTGGACAGCTACCCCATCAGCCGGGTAGCCGCCGGCGAAACCTTCAGCGATGTGGTGGTGGAGGTCCAGGCCGAGATCGACGGCCAGTCCAGGCATTGGGTGCACCGGGTGCGCAGCATGATCCTCACTGATCGCGGCGGCGCCCCGGAATCGCTGGTGCTGATCCTCAGCGATGCCACCGACTGGGCCAGCGCCGAGCAGCGCTTCGAGAAGACCTTCAGCGCCAACCCGGCGCCGGCGGTGATCTGCCGTCTCAGCGACCTGCGCTACATCAAGGTCAACCAGGGCTTCCTGGAAATGACCGGCTACGCCCGGGACCAGGTGATCGGCCGTTCGGTGTACGAGCTGGATGTGCTGGAGGACGCCGAGCACAGGGACCTGGCCATCGAGCGCCTGGGGCAGGGTGCGACCATTCCGCAGATGCAGGCCGAGCTGCGTCTGCCCGAGGGCGGCAGCAAGCTGGTGATCGTCGCTGGCCAGCCCCTGGATATCAACGACGAAGACTGCATGCTGTTTTCCTTCATGGACCTGGAGCCGCGGCGCAAGGCCGAGATCGCCCTGCGCCAGAGCGAGGAGCGCTTCGCCCGCTCGTTCCGCCTGACCCCGGTGCCGACCCTGGTGTGCAGCGCCGAGCAGCAGATCGTCGACGTCAACGAAGCCTTCCTCAACACCTGCGGTTACAGCAGCAAAGAGTTGCTGGGCAAGACCATCGACAGCATCGGTTTCATCGCCGAGCAGGCCGCGGCCCAGCTGTTGTTCGGCCAGTTGGAGAAGAGCGGCCACGTCATGGGCCAGGACCTCAAGGTGCGCAAGAAGGGCGCCGAGCTGATCGACTGCGTGGCCTACGCCGACACTGTGATCATCCAGGACCAGCCCAGCTACCTGCTGGTGCTGATGGATATCAGCGAGCGCAAGCGCTCCGAGCTGGAACTGGTGGGCGCCATCGAGGAGGTGATGCGCGACGCTTCCTGGTTCAGCCAGACCCTGATCGAAAAGCTCGCCAATGTCCGCAACAGCCGTGGCCCTGGCGCCCCGGGCACGTCCTCGGCCGACCTGACCGCCCGCGAGCGTGAAGTACTGGGGTTGCTCTACCAGGGCCTGGCGGACAAGGAGATCGCCGCCCAGCTGCAGTTGGCCCTCAACACCGTGCGCAACCACGTGGCGACCCTGTATTCCAAGCTCGGCGTGCACAGCCGGAGCGAGGCCATCGTTTGGGCCCGCGAGCGCGGGTTGTTCGCCGGAGCCTTGGGCAATGGATCGCGTTGAACGGGTGCGCATGCACTAGTTCGGCTAGTGCAAATGCGCCTTTTACCAGGCGTTGCGGATTTTTAGTCTGTAAACCTGCGCAGGTTCGCTGTCGCGGCCTGGCGCCCGATCAACCACAGCAAAAGGACAGTCGACATGGCGAGCGAACAGCTCAAGGGCAAGGTGGACAAGGCGGCCGGCAAGGCCCAGGCGATGGTGGGTGAACTGCTGGACGATGAGCCGATGCAGGCTCGGGGCATGGCCCGCGAAGCCGCGGGCCAGTTGCAGCAGCACTACGGCGAGGTGCTGGACCGGGGCTGGCGTTGGGCCCGGGAGCGTCCCCTGGCCAGCGCGGCGTTGTTGGCGGGCGTCGGCCTGCTGGCCGGCCTGTTGCTGCGGCGCCGCTGAGATGCCCGGGGCGATTACCCAGGCGCAGCTACGGGCCTGTATCGAACAGCGCCTGGCGCCACTGGCTTGCAGCTTCACTACGGCGGGTGACGGCACCTTGACCCTGCGGGTGTTCGAGCCCCGCAGCGGCCGGGTCGACCTGGTGGCCAGCGGGCTCAGCCTCAAGGCCCTGCGCAGCGAGGCCGATGTGGCGAAGATGATCGACGAACTGCTCTATGAGCTGGACAGCAACTCCCTGGGGCGCATCGACCTGACGCCCTGAGCCTGCTCGATGGCGGCGCCGCTGGCGCTGGACTATAAGCAAAGGGTCGCTGGCCGCGCTCGCGGCCGGCCTTGCGAGTCGGCCCCATGTCCGCAGCCTTTCCCCGCACCGATGGTGGTGAACCGTGAACGCCCGGGTCCAGGGTGTGCCCGGTCGTTTGGACAATATCGTCTTGGTGGCGGACCTGGCCGGTACCGCGGTGTTCGCCGTGGAAGGCGCGATCAGCGCCATGCGCGCCCAGCTCGATCTGCTGGGGGTGATGGTGATCGCCTTCATCGTCGCCCTCGGCGGTGGCGTCACCCGTGACCTGTTGATCGGCGCCAGCCCGCCCAAGGCAGTGGCCGACTGGCGCTATCCGGCCCTGGCCCTGGTGATGGGCGGGCTGGCCTTCGTGTTCCATGAAGGGGTGCTGGGGATTTCCGAGCCGCTGCTGATCCTGCTGGATGCGGCGGGGCTGGGTCTGTTCGCCGTGGCCGGCACGCAGAAGGCCTTGAACGTCGGCATCTCGTCGTTCGTGGCGACCCTGATGGGCACCGTGACCGGGGTCGGTGGCGGGGTGATCCGTGACATCGTGCTGGCGCGCATTCCCCTGGTCTTGCAGGTGGATTTGTACGCCAGCTCGGCCTTCATCGGCGCTGCCACCCTGATCCTCGCCCGACGCCTGGGGCTGGCGCCCATGGCCTGCGCCTGGTTGGCCGGCAGTGCGTGTTTCGCCCTGCGCATGCTCTCGGTGCACTACGGCTGGCAATTGCCCCGGGCCTGATTGGCGCAGACCGCTGCGTGTAGCCGCTGCCGCAGGCTGCGCATGGGCGCGCAGCGGCTATTCGGTGATCAGGTTGGGGTGGCAGTCAAGGCTCAGGCGGGCGCCGCCGCGTTCGCTGGTGCCGACGTCGAGCTTGAAGCCGTGCAGGTCGACGATCGCCGCAACGATCGACAGGCCCAGGCCAAAGCCGCCCTGGGCGTTGTTTTCGTCGACCCGGTAGAAACGCCGGAACACCGCGGCACGCTCCGCCGGGGGAATCCCGGGGCCGGAGTCGAGTACTTCCAGGCGCGGGCTGCCGCCGTCGTCCAGGCCACGCAGGATCACCTCGCCACCCGGTGGGGTGAACTTGATCGAGTTGCTCAACAGGTTGGCCAGGGCCTCGAACAGCAGCGCCCGGTCGCCGACCATGCGCGGCAGGCTCGGCGGCACCTCCAGCACCAGGCTCAGGCGGCCTTCCTCGGCCAGGGGCAGGTAGAAATCATGCAGCTCTTGCAGCAGCGGCAAGGGGTCGAGTTCGAGAAAACCCGAACGGCGCCGACGGTCTTCCAGTTCCGAGATCCGCAGCAACCCGCGAAAACGCGCCATCAGGGTGTCGGCTTCCGCCAGCAGCTGGTCCATCTGCAACGCCTGGGGCGAGCCTTCCTCGGCCTGCTGCTGCAGGCGATAGAGCTGGGCCCGCAGGCGGGTCAATGGGGTGCGCAGATCGTGGGCGATGTTGTCGCACACACCCTTGACCTCATGCATCAGCCGCTCGATGCGCTCGAGCATGGCGTTGACGATGGCCGCCAGCATGTCCAGCTCGTCGCGCCGATTGGACAGCGGCAGGCGCCGGGTCAGGTCGCCGGCGACGATGGCATCGGCGCTGGCCTGGATCTGCCGGATCCGCCGCAACGGCCGGCGGCGCAACAGGTGCCAGCCGGCCGCGCCGGGAATGATGGTCAGGGAAACCCCCCAGAGCAGGGCGTGGAGGATGATCCGGGTCACCGCGAACAGCGAGCCGTTGTCGCGCACCAGCACCAGCCAGCGGCCGTCGCGGGTCAGGGTGGCCACCGCATCGCAACTGTCCCGGGGCAGGCTCGGGTCGTCGGAGTCGATGCAGTTCTTCAGCTCGTGGATCTGGCCGTCCAGGGGCAGGTCCTCGGGGATCTCGCGGATCGGCCCGCTGAGCGGACGGCGCTGGGCGTCGAACAGGCCGTAGGCGTCGATGGCGCGCATGTCGAAGGTCATGCTGGTGGCCAGGGCTTCCACCAACTGCTCGCCCTCGAAGCGGGCGAACAGGTGCTGGCGTTGCATCAGCGAGTGCTTGGCCAGGCTGTCCAGGTAGCTGGAGACCTCGTAGTACAGCACCCCCATGAGGATGCAGCTCCAGGCCACGAACAGCGAGCTGTAGAGCGCCAGCAGGCGGCTGCTGGAGGAGCGCCAGCCCTTAGAGGGGTTCAGCGATGACATAACCCGAGCCTCGCACGGTGCGGATCAGCGGGACCATGCCGGGTGGGTCGATCTTCTTGCGCAGGCGGCCGATGTGCACGTCGATCAGGTTGGTCCCGGGGTCGAAGTGATAACCCCAGACCTCCTCGAAGATCATCATCCGCGAGAGGATCTGCCCGGTGTTGCGCATCAGGAATTCCAGCAGCTTGTACTCGGTGGGCAACAGGCTCAGCAGCTGGTCGGCGCGGGTCGCCTCGCGACTGATCAGGTTCAGCTCCAGGTCCGCCACCCGCAGGCTGGTGTCGAAATCCTTGACCGTGTTCTTGCGCCGCAGCAGCACCTCGACCCGGGCCGCCATCTCGTCGGAGGCGAAGGGCTTGGTCAGGTAGTCGTCGCCGCCGGCGCGCAGGCCGCGCACGCGCTCGTCGACATCGGACAGGGCGCTGATCATCAGGATCGGCGTCGCCACGCCGATGGTGCGCAGGGTGGTGACGATGGCCAGGCCGTCCAGCTCGGGCAGCATGCGGTCCAGGGTGATCAGGTCGTAGTCGCCGCTGACGGCGCGCACCAGGCCTTCGCGGCCGTTGTCCACCCAGTCCACGTCCAGGCCGTGGCTGCTCAGTTCAGCGACGATTTCCCGGGCCGTCACGGCGTCGTCTTCAATGGTCAGAATGCGGGTCATGGGCGAGGCACCTGTTGCAGGGGGTCATGGCACAGGAGGGCATTCTGCCAAGAAACCGCGGCCTGGATTCTAAAAAAACTTTCATCTATCGCACTCACCCCATCATGACCAGTGAAATCGAGCGTCACTGGCCCAGAACGCTGATATCATCTGGCCACTTTTCTTGCCAGGAGGCACGAGCATGGGCAGGGTGATCCAAATGCGCAGCAAACCCGCCTCGCTGCTGTGCCTGGGCCTGCTCCTGTGGCTGGGCAGCAGCGTTGCGCTGGCGGGCAACCAGCCCTGTTCCGGGCGCAAGGGCGGCATCGCCCGCTGCGAAGGCGAGTTGTTCCTGTGCCGCGACGGCTCCATCAGCGCCTCGAAGAAGAACTGCGCGCTGAGGTTCGGCGAACCTGCGCCCAGCTCCCGGGCGCAACCGTTGCTGCGCGACGCCGAGGGTTGCAGTTGCGGCTCCGGCAGCTTCTGCACCGGGCCCAGGGGCGGGGTCTACTGCCTGACGCCCAGTGGCAATAAAAGCTACAAGCGGCGCTAGCCAAGCCGGCGCCGGATCCTTCCATTCCAGACGATCGACGATGAACAAGACCTCCCGTTTCAAACCCCTGGGCCGGTTGCTGCTGGTGAGCCTGGTGCTCAACAGCCTGAGCCAGATCCTGCTGGCATTACCCGCGGCCATCGCCCTGGTCGGCGCCGTGCCGCATCATGCCTTGAGCCTGCTGGTGACCACGGGCGTCAAGATCCTCCTGCTGACGCCGCTGACTGCCGTCATCCCGGGCCTCTTGATGCTCTTCGGCCTGCGCTTTGGCGCCTGGGCCTGCCTGCCGATGTGCATCCTGCTGATGCTCCTGGGGCCTTGGCCTGGAACCAGCATCGGCCAGTTCCTGCTGGGTTACTGGATCATTGCCTGGCTGGGCCGCTTTGCCTGGCTCAAGGGGCGCGAGCTGTACTACTACGCCCGCGCCAAGTCCTGATTCGTCCCGGTTGACCAAGCCGCTGCCAGCGTGTGCTGGGGGCGGCTTTTTTGTTTCGGCGCCTCGCTTGAGTCTTCAAGGTTTGATGAGCGTGGAAATGGAGTTGAAATTACCCGCCATCCGCTAGCCAGTTGGCAACTTTCGGTGAGCGAGGGCTTTCGGGTATTCAAATAAACTTAATGAACGGTGAGTGTAACTTTACAGTACGCGCTCCTGTGCGCTGGGTGGACATTGCTTTGATACTGTTTTTTCATCGTGGATGTTATTCAAGCCTGTTGTTTTTCAAGTGAAGAGTGATCCGGAAGATGGCAATTAAGATGCTATCAAGATAACCATCAGATAACATTTTAATAACATCGTCCTTGATTTTTTCAGTGGTTTTTATCGTTTGCCGTCTCTGGTGGTTGACCGTTTTGGCCAGGTTGAGCTGGGTCAAAGGCTTCTGCTGGCATCGTATAAAGGGCTGGGCCGGTGATGGATAGTTGACTTATCCCTATGCTTTAAAAGCGAATTGCCCAAGTGCTGTTCGCGCTGGGGCGAAGTTGTGCATTGTGGCGTTGCGGGGGATGACGAGTATTGGACGGGCGGCGTCCATTCGATAATAAAATTCATGGGTACACTATCGTTTATTCGAAATAAGGCGTGTAGAGTTTTCGGGTGAACACTCCGGCTATCCATGTATCGTGGCTGGTGTTTTCGTCATTCTTGAGTCGAGGTCTTTACATGTGTCAGCCACTGCGCATGCGGCTTCTTTGTGGGCGAAACATAATAAAACTTGTTGGGCAACAATAATGTTGCGTATTGATTGCCACTGCATAAAGAGGATCAAGGAGATGAATGGAGTGCTTCTACAGGCCATATCCCTGGGGGCGTTCCTGGGCCTGGTGTCGTTGCCTGCGCTGGCGGGAACCCTGGTCGGCCAGGTCGGTGTACGAATGGTCATCGGCGCCGGCTGTACCATCATCAACGGCAGTATCAATGGCGGCGTCAACCAGTGGGGCACGCTCGATTTCGGCAGTCACGCCGATCTCACCAACGTGGTCGATGCCCAGACCGTGGGGGCCAACGGCAACATCCAGATCAAGTGCAGTACCGGCCTGACCCCGAGGTTGACCGTGGATGCCGGGCTGTATGCCAGCGGCGCCCAGCGCTTCATGCGCAGTACCACGACCGCCGCGAGCACCATCGCCTACGCCCTCTACTCGGACAGCGCCCGCAGTTCACCGATCCAGGTGAACATGCCGGTGAATATCGTTACCAGCGGCGCGGCCATCGATATCCCCCTCTATGGCCGCGTGGCTCCCACCGGACAGAGCACCACCACCCCAGCGGCAGGCACCTACACCGACACCTTGCTGGTCACCGTCGCCTGGTAGGGCGCATCCACCGGGTCGCCAACGGGACCTGAGGGTCCAAGGAGGAGCGATGAACCTGAACCCTGTTCATCTTGCAGCCGTGTCCTGCCTGATTGGCTGGAGCCCGACCCAGGCCCAGGTCGCCACCATTACCCTGAAGGCCACGCTGCTCCCGGCCTGTGAGGCGGGCACGGTCGACAGCGGCGGTGCGATCGGCTTCGGTACCCTGGATTTCGGCCAGTACGCTTCGCTGGACAACGCCATCAGCGTGACGGGGCAACAAGGGGCCGGCTCGATCCGGGTCAAGTGCGTGACTGGCCAGTCCTATTCCATCCTGCTCGATGGCGGCCTTCACGGCACGGTTGCCCGGCGCAGGATGGCCAATGCGGCCAACGCCTCCAGCACCCTGATCTACAACCTGTACTCCGACCGGCCTGGGGGCACCGTCTGGGACGATGTGGTGGGCGTCAACGCCGTCGGCAACGGCAGTGACCAGTGGTACCCCATTCATGGCGTGGTGCCTGCGCAACCAACGCCTGGCGCGGGGACCTATCGCGACACCGTCAACGTGACCATCGGCTGGTAACGCGATGTCCTGCCGCTGTCTGGCGCTGCTCGGGTGGCCGGCCTTGTTGGCCTCCCTGGCCGCATGGGGCGATCCGTCGCCGGTCAGCCGCGCCTTCCGGGTCCAGGCCATGGTCACCAACGGCTGTGCCTTCGGCACCCGCCTGAGCAACAACACCTACGACCTGGGGTTACTGGATTTCGGCACGCTGGGCAGCCTGGCCAGGCCGGTGGACATCGCCAGTACCGCGGGAGCTGGCTCCATCGTGCTGACCTGTACCCCGGGCATGACGGTCTCGGTGGCCCTGGACAATGGGCTCAATGCCAGCGGCGGCCAGCGCTACTTGAAACACATCAGCGCCAGCCAGAGGCTCGCCTATCAGTTGTACCAGGACCCGGCCTATTCCCGGGTCTGGGGCAGCGGGGCGCAGGCCCGGACCATCGTCGATTTCCCGCCCGGCACCCAGGTCTACCAGGTCTATGCCCGGCTCCTGGCCGCGGCCCGCATGCCGCCCGCCGGCAGCTACCACGACACCGTCACCGTCACCCTGGCGTTCTGAACCGTCCTGGAGGAAAACCCATGCCCCGTTGCCCATTGGTGTCGAGCCCCGGTCATTGGCTGTTGGCCGGGTTGTTGCTCCTGTGCGGCCAGGTTCAGGCCGCCGGTGCGGTGCTCATCTGGCCGGTCAACCCAGCCATCGAGGCCGATCAGGGGGCCACCGCCTTGTGGCTGGAAAATCGCGCCAGCCTGCCGGTGACCTTGCAGGTGCGGGTGCTGGCCTGGACCCAGGAGCAGTTCCAGGACGTCTACCGCAGCCAGCAGGTGGTGATTCCCAGTCCGCCTTTCGCCACGGTCGAGGCCGGGCGCCGGCAATTGATCCGGCTGATTCGCCTGGGCGCCGCGCCCAACGTGTCGGAGCAGGCCTACCGGGTGCTGATCGATGAAGTCCCCGACGGCTCCGGACCGGCGAGCAAGCAAGCTGGCCTGGCCTTGCAGTTCCAGATGCGCTACTCGATACCACTGTTCATCAGTGCCGCAGGGATCTGGACCCAGCCACGGGCCGACCTGGACCGCGATCCCGCCAGCGCCACCCGGCCGCAGCTGGCCTGGCGCCTGGTGGAGGAGGGCGGCCAGCGTTACTTGCAGGTGCGCAATGACGGGGCGGTGCATGCACGGCTCAGCCGCGTGCGCTGGGAGGGCGCGGGGCGCAGCCTGCCGCTGTTGGATGGCTTGCTCGGCTACGTGCTGCCCGGCCAGCAGATGCGGTGGTTGCTGCCGCCGGGATTGGCCCCGGGCAAAGGCATGAACCTGATGTTGCAACTGTCCGATAACGACGCGGCCGTCCGCGTTCCTGGTTACTGAGGTTGGCCAGCGTGGTTGCCCCGGTCGGTGTGCAGGCTTGCCGTCACCACTGGCTGTCCGTCGGGCTGGCGCTGCTGTCTTGCGCACAAGCGGCGCAGGGGGCGACGGGCCTGCCCCCTGCGCCACGGGCCCTGGCCGACCCGGGAACGGTCCGCTACTACCTCGAACTGGTCATCAATGGTCGCAACAGTGGGCAGGTGGTGGCCGTCAACGCCAGGGATGGGCGCTACCTGCTCGACGCCGCGCTGTTGCGCGAGGCGGGCGTGCGGTTGCCTGGCAACCCCGTCGGGTCGATCGTGCTGGATGATTTGACGGATGTGCAGGTGGACTACGACAGCGCCAGCCAGCAGCTGCGCCTGCAGGTGCCGACCGATTGGCTGCCCCGGCAGCGGATCGAAGACCCGGGACTGCTGGCGCACATTCCGGCGAGCAGCAGCCTGGGGGCGCTGTTCAACTACGACCTGTATTACTCGGCGCCCGCCAACAACGCCACGCCCTATCTGTCGGCGTTGCTGGAGCAACGCGCCTTCGATGGTTTCGCCACCCTTTCCAATACCGGGGTCTATAACCACTACTTCGGCGGGGCCGACAACCCCGGCAACCGTTACCTGCGCTATGACACCTACTGGCGCTACAACGACGAGCAGGCCCTGCGCAGTTACCAGTTGGGCGACTACATCAATGGCGCTCTGAACTGGACGAACCCGGTGCGCATGGGCGGCTTGCGATTCTCGCGCAATTTCGAGGTGCGCCCCGACCTTGTCACCTATCCGCTGCTCAGGTACGACGGCCAGGCCGCGGTGCCCAGTACCGTCGACCTGTTCATCAACGGCTACAAGGCCAGCAGCAGCGACCTGCAGCCCGGTCCCTTCGCCATCAGCAACGTGCCGTATATCAGCGGTGCGGGGGAGGCGACGATCGTGACCACCGATGCCCAGGGTCGGCAGGTGTCGACCAGCCTGCCGTTCTATGTCTCCAATACCTTGCTGGCTCGCGGCTTGAGCGATTTCGACCTGTCCCTGGGACGCTTGCGCGAGGACTATGGACGGCGCAGCTTGGCCTACGGCGACACCGCCGCCAGTGGTATCTACCGTTATGGCCTCAACGATCAGCTGACGCTTGCCGGGCATGCCGAGGCAGCCGGTGAACTGCAATTGCTCGGGGTCGGCAGCGACATCGCCCTGGCCACCTTCGGTACCCTCAGCCTGGCGACCAGCGCCAGCGCTGGCCAGGGCGACAGCGGCCAGCAATACCTGCTCGGGTATTCCTACTATTCGCGGCGCATCGGTGTGAACCTGCAGCATATCCAGCGCAGCGACGGCTACCACGACCTCAGCTCCCTGGGCGGTTATCGCTTGAGCCGGCGTGCCGACCAGGTCAGCGCCAGCCTGAGCCTTGACGGGCAGGGCAGCATCGGCACCGGGTACTTCGATATCCAGGCACGCGATGGCAACCGCACGCGGCTGCTCAACCTGTCGTATAGCCGTTCACTCGGCAACCGCAGCAGCGTCTACCTGACGCTGAACAAGGACCTCGCCGACAGTGGCTACAGCGTGCTTTTACAGTGGGTACTGCCCTTCGAGGTCCATGGGCTGCTGAACGTCGGCATGACCCGTGACAGTCAGGGGCGCTACAGCGAACGCGTGGTCTGGAGCCGGGCCGCGCCCAGCGAGGGCGGGTTTGGCTGGAACCTCGGACAGGGGGGCGGTGCCAGTCGCTACCAGCAGGCGGACCTGACCTGGCGTACGCAGAACGTGCAGCTGCGAGCCGGGCTCTATGGCCAGGCTGGCAACCACACGCGCTGGGCCGACGCCAGTGGCTCGCTGGTATGGATGGATCGCGCGCTGTTCGCCAGCAACCGGATCAACGATGCCTTCGTGCTGGTCAGCACCGGTGGGTACGCCCAGGTGCCGATCCGCTATGAGAACCAGCGGGTGGGCCAATCGGATGAAAACGGTCACTTGCTGGTGCCCTGGGTCGCGGCCTACCACCCGGCGAAGTTCCAGGTCGACTCCCTGGGCCTGCCGGCCAACGTCCGGGTACCGGATGTCGAGCAGCGGGTGTCGGTGCGCCAGGGCAGCGGGGCCTTGCTGGATTTCCCGATGCGCACCGTGGTTGCCGCCAGCATCAGCCTGGTGGATGAGCAAGGTTCGCCGCTGCCGCTGGGGAGTCGGGCCGAGCACCTGGCCAGCGGGCAGCAGGCCATCGTCGGTTGGGATGGCCAGGTGTATTTCGAAGACCTGCAGGCCGACAACCAGCTGCGAGTGCGGCTTGGCGATGGTGGCCTGTGCCAGGCCAGTTTCCGGCTGGACATCCACAAACCCAGCGTCAGCCAGATCGGTCCGTTGCCTTGCCGGGCAGTCAGTGGAGATAACCCATGAACCGATATTCCTCATGCGCCGGCCTCTGTGGCCTGCTGGCCCTGTGTGCCAGTCCGTCGCTGTTCGCGGCCTGCACCACCAGTTCCAGTCGTGGCGACTTCGGCAGCTTGAGCTCCTTTACTGTAGCCAGCACGCCCCAGGCCATCACCTCGACCTCGGGTTTCAAGTGCACCGGCAGCCTGCTGTCGATACTGAGCACCAACACCATCGAAGCCACCATTACCAGCACCACCCATGCACAGGGCTCCAGCCCTCGGCTGTACAACGCCCGTGGCAATGCCTACCTGCCTTACGTCATCTGCAGCGACAGCAGCTGCGGCAAGATCTATAACGTCGGCTCCACGGCCCGTTGGAGCAAGACCACGTTCCTCGGCATCCTCGGGCTGTTCAACGGCCCTGACGGCAGCTTGCCGCTCTACCTGCGCACCGCCACCCGGATGAACCTGCCGGCCGGAACCTACAGCGACACCATTCTCCTGGGCTGGCGTTGGTACCTGTGTGCCGCGGGCGCCCTGGGGGTCTGTATCTACGACGAGGGCAGTGCCACCAGCAGCATCAACGTGACGCTGACGGTGCTCAAGGACTGCTTCATCGACAGCGCCCCGGATGTCAGCTTCGGCAGCGCCGCGCTGGTTTCTGCCTTCACGGCGGTGAACCAGAGCATCGGCGTGCGTTGCACCTTGAACGCCTCCTATAGCCTGGGCCTGGACAACGGCAATCATTTCAGCGCTGGTTGGCGGCGGATGCTCAGCGGCGCCAATGCCATCGAGTACAACCTCTACAAGCCCGGCGACTCGACGGTCTGGACCACGCTCAATACCCAGCGCGGAGTCGGCAGTGGCGTATCGCAGAGCGTGCCTTACCGGGCCATCGGCAACCCTGCCCAGGGCAACGTCCCGGCCGGCAGCTACAGCGATACCGTGCGCGTCATCCTGACCTACTGACCACCCAGGCAGGCGCTGGAGGGTGGCTGCTCTGGCGCTGGCGGTGGCCCGAGACGTCGGGACACTGGCGGCATTTTCATGACGTTGCGCGGGCATTTGCTTGGCCCAAGTCAATACTCGTGTCCGACAAACCGACTAGATTGGCCCGCGCCTGGTTCTGGCAGAGCCTCCGGAACCGTGACGTTGCCACGTCCTCGCACCGGGACCCGGGCGGCAGGATGCCGGCAACCGCCTTTCACTTCTTCACGGATGAACCGCAATGCGTCAGATAGACCGCAACTTCGACATTCAGCCGCTGCAGCATGCGGACATGACCATCAGCCTCAATGGCCAGCCGGTCACCGCCGCGCTGGGCGAGACCGTCCTCAGCGTGATCCAGGCCACCGGCCTGCGCCAGGTGGCCCGCAACGACCATGGGCAATTGGTGGGTGCCTACTGTGGCATGGGCGTGTGTCATTGCTGCCTGGTGCAGATCGATGGCCGGCACAAGCGCCGGGCCTGCCAGACCCTGGTCAAGCCAGGCATGCAGGTGCAGACCCTGGTCAACCGCATCAACGAAACGGAGCCCAGCCTATGAGCCAGAATCCGCTAATCGTCGGTGGTGGCCCGGCGGGCATGGCAGCGGCCATCGAGTTGGCCGAGCACGGCGTGCACAGCACCCTGATCGAAGAGGCTTCGCGCCTGGGCGGGGTGGTCTATCGCGGGCCATTGCGCGATGGCGTGCAACTGGATTACCTGGGACCGCGCTACAGCGAGATGCTGGCCAAGCTGCACGGCGACTTCGGCGACCATGAACAGATGATCGACGTGCGCCTCAACAGTCGGGTGATCGGCGCCGAAGGCAGCCATAGCCTGATGCTGCTCGATGGCGAGGAACAGGTGCAGGAAGTGCACTACGGGCAACTGGTGCTGGCCGCCGGCTGCCACGAGCGCAGCGTGCCGTTCCCCGGCTGGACCCTGCCCGGGGTCAAGCTGCTCGGTGGCCTGCAATTGCAGATCAAGAGCGGGGTGGTCAAGCCCCAGAGCCCGGTGGTGATCGCCGGCACCGGCCCGCTGCTGCCCCTGGTGGCCTGCCAGCTGCATGCCGCAGGCGTGCGGGTGGCCGGAGTCTACGAGGCCAGCGCCCTGGGCAAGATCGCCAAGCAGAGCCTGGCCCTGCTCAACAAGCCGCAGTTGTTCCTCGATGGCTTGAGCATGCTGGCCTACCTGAAGCTACACGGCATCGCCCTGCGCTATGGCTGGGGCGTGGTCGAGGCCCAGGGCCAGGACGCCCTCAGCGTAGTGACCGTGGCCCCGTATTCCAGCGACTGGCAGCCGGACATGTCCCAGGCCCAGCGCATCGCCGCCCAGACCCTGGCCATCGGCTACGGCTTCATTCCGCGCACCCAGCTCAGCCAGCAGATGGGCCTGGAGCACAGCTTCAGCGACGACGGCTACCTGCGGGCCAACGCCAACGTCTGGCAGCAGAGCAGCGAGCCGCACATCCACCTGGCCGGCGACATGGGCGGCATCCGCGGAGGGGAAGCGGCGATGCTCAGTGGCCGTATCGCGGCGTTGTCGATCCTGATGCAGCGCGATGTGTTGAGCAACGAGGCGGCCCTGCGCCGGCGCCAGGGCTACGAGCGCAAGCTGGCCTCGATCCTGCGTTTTCGCGGTGCGGTGGACCGCTACACCGCGCGTGGTGTCGGACAGATAGAACTGCCCAAGGGCGACACCGTGATCTGCCGTTGCGAGCACACCACCCGCAACGATATCGAACGCGCCCTGGCCCAGGGCGTCGAGGACATGGCCAGCCTGAAGATGCGCACCCGGGTGAGCATGGGCGACTGCCAGGGGCGGATGTGCGTGGGCTATTGCAGCGACCGCCTGCGCCAGGCCACCGGGCGCAAGGATGTGGGCTGGATTCGCCCGCGCTTCCCGCTGGACCCGATTCCATTCTCCGCCTTTGCGCCGGCCGACCAGGAGGTCTCCCAGCATGACTAAGCACTATGACGTGGTAATCGCCGGTGGCGGCGTGATCGGGGCGTCCTGCGCCTATCAGCTGTCCAAGCGCAAGGGCCTGAAGGTGGCCTTGATCGACTCCAAGCGCCCGGGCAATGCCAGCCGCGCCTCGGCCGGCGGCCTGTGGGCCATCGGCGAATCGGTGGGCCTGGGTTGCGGGGTGATCTTCTTCCGCATGATGTCGGCCAATCGCAAGCGCGAGGCCCAGGGCTCGGCGGTGGTGGTGGACTCCAGCACCCCGCACATCCTGCCGCAATCGTTCTTCGACTTCGCCCTGCAGTCCAACGAGCTGTACCCGCGCCTGCACCGCGAGCTGATCGGCTTGCATGGCATGGACTTCAAGTTCGAGCACACCGGGCTCAAGTTCGTCATCTACGACGATGAAGACCGGCTGTACGCCGAGCATATCGTCGGCTGCATTCCGCACCTCTCGGAGCAGGTGCGCTGGCTCGACCAGGCGGCCCTGCGCGCCTCCGAGCCGAGTATCAGCCATGAGGCCCAGGGCGCCCTGGAGTTCCTCTGCGACCACCAGGTCAACCCGTTCCGCCTCACCGACGCCTACACCGAGGGCGCCCGGCAGAATGGCGTCGACGTGTTCTTCAACACCAACGTCACCGGTGTCTTGCACCAGGGTAACCGGGTCACTGGCGTACAGACCGCCGAGGCCGGGGTGTTCCATTGCTCGACCCTGATCAACGCCGCCGGCGCCTGGGCCGCCGAGCTGAGCCTGCAGGCCACGGGGATGGAGATCCCGGTCAAGCCGGTCAAGGGCCAGATCCTCCTGACCGAGCGCATGCCCAAGCTGCTCAACGGTTGCCTGACCACCAGTGACTGCTACATGGCGCAGAAGGACAACGGCGAGATCCTCATCGGCAGCACCACCGAGGACAAGGGTTTCGACGTGACCACCACCTATCCGGAGATCAACGGCCTGGTGCAGGGCGCGGTGCGCTGCATTCCCGAGCTGGCCCAGGTCAACCTCAAGCGCTGCTGGGCGGGGCTGCGTCCCGGTTCGCCGGATGAGCTGCCGATCCTCGGGCCGATGGACGGGATCCAGGGTTACCTCAACGCCTGCGGGCACTTCCGCACCGGCATCCTGACCTCGGCGATCACCGGGGTGTTGTTGGACAAGCTGGTGCACGACGAGGCGCTGCCGCTGGATATCACGCCATTCCTGGCCCGTCGCTTCGCCCTGGAGCCGCAGAAGAAACTGGCGTAGCGCGCCTGGCCTGAACGCCAGCCAAGCCGGCCCGCCGGTGCCAGGTTTCGTCGAGCAGCAGGCTCGCGGACCTGGCGCCGGCGGGCCTTTTGGTTTCTAGCGCAGTCGTTGTCGCAGGGGGGCGATTGCTGGAAGGTCCTGCGGACCTTGGCGCAGCTTCGCCGGCTCAGCAGCGGCTACAGAGGCTGCGCACGGTCGCGCAGCGGCCACAGGGGCACCGAGTTAGTGACGGTTCCAGGCCGCGGGGTTGACCAGGTTCGCCGGGCGTTCGCCGGCCAGGGCGGCGAGGATATTGTCCACCGCGCAGCGCGCCATGGCCTCGCGGGTTTCGAAGGTGGCCGAGCCGATATGCGGGGTGGCCACCACATTGGAGAGTTGCAGCAGCGGCGAGTGATGATCCAGCGGCTCTCGTTCGAACACGTCCAGCCCGGCGCCGCGAATACGCCGCTCCTGTAGCGCTTGGATCAACGCCGCCTCGTCCACCACCTTGCCCCGGGAAATATTGATGAAGATGCTTTCGGGGCGCATCAGGGCGAATTCCCGGGCGCCGATCAGGCCCTGGGTTTGCGGGGTCAGCGGCAGGGTCAGGCAGATGAAGTCGGCCTCTTGCAGCAGTTGCTCGAGGCTGCGGTAGCGGGCGCCGAAACGCTGCTCCACGGCCGGCTTGGGCTGGTGGCTGTGGTAGATCACCGGCATGCCGAAGCCGAAGTGCCCACGCTGGGCCAGGGCTTCGCCGATGCGGCCCATGCCGATGATGCCCAGGGTCTTGCCATGCACGTCGCTGCCGAAGTGCGCCGGGCCGATGCTGTGGTTCCACTGGCCGGCGCGGACCATGTCGGCCAGTTCCACCAGGCGCCGGGCGCTGGCCAGGATCAGCGCGAAGCCGGTGTCGGCGGTGGTCTGGGTAAGCACGTCCGGGGTGTTGCTGAGCAGGATGCCGCGCCGGGTCAGGTAGTCGATGTCGTAGTTGTCGACCCCCACCGAGACGCTGGCCACGGCTTCCAGCCGTGGCGCCCGATCCAGCAATGCCGCATCCAGGCGCAGGCTGGCGCCCAGCAGGCCATGGGCCTCGGGCAGGGCCTCGCGCAGTCGCTCCAGGCCGGCGCCGGCCAAGTCCTCGACCAGGGTCACGGTGAGTTGTTCCTGCAGGCGCGCCATCAGCGACGGCGAGAGTTTCTTGTACAGCAGCAGATGTTTTTTCATGGAAGTCTCTGTGGCGATTCAGGAATGGGCCAGGCGCCGGCGCAGCGCCAGGGGTTTGGCCTGCGGCGTGCTGGCGCCGGGCTTGAGCAACAGGGTGAGCAACACCGACAGCAGCAGCGCGCCGCTCATCAGCAGGTAGGAGGCTCCCGGCGAACCGGTGGCGCTGTTCAGGTAGCCCACCAGGTAGGAGCCGCCGAACGAACCCAGGGCGCCCATGCTGTTGATCAGCGCCATGGCGCCGCCGGCGACGTTGGCCGGCAGGATCTCCGGGACGATGGCGAAGAACGGCCCGTAGGGCGCGTACATGCAGGCCCCGGCGATCACCAGCAGGGCGTAGGACCACCAGAAATGCTCGGCCCCCAGCAGGTACGAGCCATAGAAGGCGAAGGCCGCCACCAGCAGCGGCGGCCAGACGAAGCGCTTGCGCTTCTGGGTCCGGTCCGAGCCCCAGGACACCCCGAGCATGGCGATCACCGCCGCCAGGTAGGGCAGGGCCGAGAGCCAGCCGGCCTCGACCATGTCCATTTGCGCGCCCTGCTTGAGGATCGATGGCAGCCAGAGGACGAAGCCATAGACGCCGATGCTCCAGCAGAAGAACTGCAAGGCCAGGATGATCACCTTGGGCGAGCGGAACGCCTCGGCGTAGTTCTTCACCGCCTTGATGCCTTGCTGCTCGGCGGCCAGGGCGCTCTCCAGGTCCTGTTTCTCCTGCTCGTCGAGCCACTGGGCCTGGCTCGGCCGATCATCGGCCAGGCGCCACCAGATGAAGGCCCAGAGCACCGCCGGCAGGCCTTCGATGATGAACATCCAGCGCCAGCTGAAATGCTCCACCAGGTAACCCGAGACCACCGACATCCACAGCATGGTCACCGGGTTGCCGAGGATCAGGAAGGTATTGGCCCGCGAGCGTTCGGCCCGGGTGAACCAGTGGCACAGGTAGACCAGCATCGCCGGCATCACGGCGGCCTCCACCACGCCGAGCAGGAAGCGGATGCCGATCAGCATGTAGGCATTGGCGACGATGCCGGTGAGGGTGGCCAGGGCGCCCCAGAGGATCAGGCTGACGAAGATCAGCTTCTTCACGCTGCGGCGCTGCGCGTAGATCGCCCCCGGCACCTGGAAGAAGAAATAACCGAGGAAGAACAGTGCGCCCAGCAGCGATGACAGCCCGGGGGTGATGTTCAGGTCGGCGGCCATGCCCGAGGCGGCGGCGAAGCCGTAGTTGGCACGGTCCAGGTAGGCCAGGCTGTAGGTGATGAAGACGATGGGCATGATGTACCACCAACGGCGGGCGGCGAGTTTGAGCGTATCCATGGCAGTTCTCCTGAGCTTGTTGTTCTTGTCGCAACAGGTGGTGGTCGGGGTCTTGGCCTGTCGGCGGGGCCGGCGCTAGAGCGCGGTCGCCAGGCATGGCCGGTCGGTGGGCAGCTCGTGGCGATAGGGCAGGCCCTCCATGTCGCCGCGGCTCTGCACCGCGCGGCTGCCGCTCCAGTTGGCCCGCTGCACCGCCTCGACCATGCCGCAGCTTTCCAGCAGGGCGCTGACCAGGCCCACGGCGAAGGCATCGCCGGCACCCACGGTGTCCACCACCTGGGGCACCGGCACGGCGTCGACGAAACCGGCATCCAGCTGGGTGCGGTAGTAGGCGCCATGGGCGCCGAGCTTGATCACCACCGCCTCGGCGCCCTGGTCCAGGTAGAAGGCGGCGATGTCCGCCGGGTCCTCGTAGCCGCTCAGCAGCCGGCCTTCGCCCAGGCCCGGCAGCACCCAGTGGGCCAGGGCCGCCAGGCGGTTGATCTCGCGGATCATCAGCGCTTCGCTGGCCCACAGGCTTGGGCGCAGGTTGGGATCGAACGACACGCTGCGTCCGGCGGCGCGCTGGGTGCGCATCAGGTAGTGGGTCAGTTCCCGGGTCGCATCCGACAGCGCCGGGGGAATCCCGGTGGCATGCAGGTGCCGGGCGCGCAGCAGTGGCGGGGCGACGTCGCTGACGTTCAGGTGGCTGGCCGCCGAGCCGCGGCGGAAATACTCCACCTTGGGGTCATCGCCGTTGTCTTCCCGGGACTTGAGCTGGAAGCCGGTCGGGTGCAGTGGATCGCAACGCACGAAGCGGCAGTCCAGGCCCTCGGCCTTGAGGGTGTCGAGCACGAAGCGGCCCAGGGAATCGTTGCCGACCCGGCTCAGCCAGGCCACCTTGAAGCCCAGGCGCGACAGGCCGATGGCCACGTTGCTGTCGGCGCCGGCGATGCGCTTGTGGAAGTGCTCGACCTGGGCCAGGTCGCCGCTGTGTTCGGCGACGAACATGGCCATGGTCTCGCCGAAGGACAGGATGTCGATCTCAGGCATGGGTGTTCTCCAGTCGCGACTGGCCCAGGCGGGCCAACAGCTCGACCTGGGTCGCGGTCACCCGCGCCAGGTCGTCGCCCTGCAAGGGGTATTCCACGGCCCGGGTAATACCTTGGGTCATGTGTCGCAGCAGTTGTTCCCACTGATGCAGTTCCGGGCTGCCGGGCGGTATCGCCACCAGCTTGCCGTCCACCCGCTGGCGCACCGCCTTGCAGTGCACGTAGCCCACATGCCGGCCCAGCACCCGCGCGGCGTTGAGCGCCGATTGCTCCTGCCATTGCCAGTTGCCGATATCGAAAGTCATGCGCAGTGGCAGGTTGAGGCTTTCCACGGCGCTGAAGAAGCGCTGGAACGGCTCGATGCGCCCGCCGTGGGCGGTCTGGTCGTTCTCCACCAGCAGTTGCAGCGGCTGGCGGAACAGCAGGCTGGCCAGGCAGCGCAGGTCGTGATGCTCATTGAAGTGGCCGAGGGACACCTTGAGCTGGCGGGCGCCGAACTCCCGGGCCCGCTGCAAGGTGGCGGACAGTTTCGGCGCCGGTTCGCTGCGCCCCGGCTGCCACAGCTCCAGGGGCGAGGAGTACACGCTGTCCAGCCCGTGTTCACGGGCGCTTTGGGCCAGCTCGGCGGGGTTCTCGCCGCTCAGCAGTTCTTCGCGCCACTCGATGCAGGACGCCCCGGCGGCGGCCACCAGGGGGATGAAGTACCCCTGGCCGTGCTGGCGCACCAGGTCCGCGCCGTAGCTGGACAGGCTGATGGAAACGGGTGATCTAGTCATGCTGCCTACCTCTGAAACCGGTTTCATTTTTGTTCGAGTCAATGCCGTGTTGCGGTCTATCTCTGTGCTCGCTGCATCTGGCCGCTGCGTGCCCATGCGCAGCCTGCGGCAGCGGCTACGCGTGATGCACCCAGGCTCGCACGGCCTTGCACAGCCTTACCCTCGGGCCTGGCAGGTCGAGCCGCGGACGATCAATTGCGCGGGGAAGTCCACCACCCGGGCCGGGCCACTATCGCCACGCAGGCGCTTGAGCAGGCATTCGAAGGCGCTGGCGCCGATGGCCGCCGTGGGTTGGGCCAGGGCGGTGATGCCGTTGCCCACCAGCGGGTACCAGTCCAGGTCGTCGAGGGCGATCAGTCCCAGCTTGCCGAACAGCGGCCGGCCGAGTTGACGCAAGGCGTTGCTGGCGGCCAGCGTGGCCACGCCGTTGGCGCAGAACAGCGCCTTGGGCCCGGGGCCGGGCGTATCGAGGAAGGTTTGCAGGCCGGCATCGAGCCCGGCGCCGGTCTCCAGGACCTGGCCGCGCAAGCCCGGACGGCGAGTCAATTCGGCCTGGAAGCTGGCGCTGCGCTCCAGGCGCGAGCTGGTGCCGTCATGGGGCTCGCTGACCAGCAGCAGGTCGCGGTAGCCCTGTTGTTCCAGGTGCTCGATGGCCAGGTGCACCGCCGCCGGGTTGTCCAGGCCCACCAGGTCAGCCTGCAACTGCGCCAGCTTGCGATCCACCAGCACCATGGGCATTTCCTCCTGCAATTGCTGCAATTGGTCCAGGTGGTGGCCCAGGGTGTTCACGATCAGGCCTTCGATGTTATAGGCCCGCAGGTTGGCCAGGTGCCGGGCTTCCTGCTGGTCGTCGCGGTCGGTGTTGCACACCACCAGGCTGTAGCCGTGCAGGCGGCAGGCGGTTTCCACGCCGTGCATCACGGCAATCGAATACGGGTTGCGGATATCGGCCACCAGCATGCCGATCAGGCGCGTGCGCCCGCGCTTCAGGCCACGGGCCATCTGGTTCGGGCGATAGCCCAGTTCGCTGATGGCTTGCTCGATGCGCAGGGCGATGGCGTCGGAAAGCAGGGCGCGGTCTTCGCCGATGAAGCGCGACACACTGGCCTTGGAGACCCCGGCACGGTGGGCGACATCGAGCATGGTGACGCGGCTGCGCTGGGCGGCGGAAAACTGATTCACGGGCGCTGACCTTGTTCTTGGAATGATCGGTTCGCAGGATTCCGGGGACAGGCCTGAAACCGGTTTCAGGAAACCGCAGAATCGGTTGCGCCGTCAAGTCTGTTGCAGGGGGAAAACAGCCCGCGTTCTTTGCCCAGCTGACCAGCGGTGGGCTGCGAGCCGCTGCCGGGCTAGCTGAACAGCCCGGCGGCGATATTGATGGAAAAGCCCAGGATCGCGGTGTTGAACAAAAAACCGATCAGCGACTGGGCGAGGACGATCCTGCGCAGCTCGCGAGTGGCTACGCCGACGTCCGAGGTCTGCACGGCCACGCCGATGGTGAAGGAGAAGTACAGGAAGTCCCAGTAGTCGGGATCCTTCAGGTTCTCGGCGAAGCGCAGGGCCGGTTCCGGACCGTCCCAGGTGTAGTAGAGGCGGGCATAGTGGACGCTGAAGATCACCCCCACCAGCAGCCAGGAGCCGATCACCGTCAGGCCGGTGAAACCGTAGTGCAGCAGCCGTCGGGTGGTGTCCAGGTCCTTGCTGCCCACCAGTTCCAGGGTGATGGCCACCAGGCTGGCGATGGCGGCGACGCAGACGATCAGCAGCACCAGCCCGGCGTTTTCGTCCTCGGCCTCGGCGATGCGCTTGACCTGATCGGCCCGGGCCCGGACCGTGAGCCAGAACATCAGCGCCAGGTAGGTCCAGACCGCGACGTTCCAGCCGATGAGGATCTTGCCGGTCAGGGTCTGCGCTGGCACCAGCAGGCCGGCGGCGCAGCCGGCCAGGACACCGAAGGTCAGGCGGGGATGAGTACGGATCACGATGGACATGGCGGCTCGCCGTTGCAGGACAGGTGCTGAACCTTAGCACGGCAATTTTGCCGATTGCGCCTGGTGGCAGCTGCACAGGGCTGTAGCCGCTGTCGAGCCCGCGAGGCTGCGACAGGGGCCGCAGGCCCCTCGGCGTTCGGCCAGGCAAGCGCAACTCGGTGTCAGGCGGGCTTGGCCATGATCGCGCTGAACAGCTCGGACTCCAGCCAGCCCTGCAACCAGGCTTGCAGCGCCGGGTAGGGCGCCTGGGCGAACCAGTCGCGGTCGACGTGGGCGAACTGGCGGACGAAGGGCAGCAGGGCCGCGTCCGCCAGGCTCGGGTGCGCGGCCAGCAGGTAGCGTTGCTGGCGCAACAGGCCCTCCAGGCGCGCCAGGAACAGCTCGCCCTGGGCCCGGTAGTGCTCCATCGGCGCCTCGGGGTAACGCTCGGCGTACTTGTAGCGGTTGAGGTGGACCTTGAACACCTGGTCGTTCTCCTCGATCAGCCCCGCCATCCGCCCCCGGGCCTGGGGATCGCCCAGCAGGCGCCAGTCCCCGGGGTCATTGTGTTCCAGGGCCCAGAGCATGATCTGCAGGCTTTCATCGATCACCTGTTCACCGACACTGAGCACCGGCACCGTGCCCTTGGCCGACAGCGCCAGCATTTCGGGCGGCTTGGCCTTGAGGCTGACTTCGACTATCCGTGGCCTCACCCCGGCATAGCGCAGGGCCAGCCGGGCACGCATGGCATAGGGACAGCGGCGGAACGAGTAGAGGATCGGTTCGGCCATGTTCATTTCACCTCCAGTTGGCTCAGGCCGTTGCCCTGGCGGCTGACCTGGATCTGCACCGCGATGCGCTCGTGCATCTCCTGCACGTGGGAGATCACCCCGACCTTGCGGCCCTGGGCCTGGAGACCGTCGAGGGCGTCCATGGCCAGTTGCAGCGAGTCGGGGTCGAGGCTGCCGAAGCCTTCGTCGATGAACAGCGACTCGATCTTCAGCGTACTGGAGGCCATGGACGCCAGCCCCAGGGCCAGCGCCAGGGACACCAGGAAGGTCTCGCCGCCGGACAGCGAATGCACCGAGCGCAGTTCGTCGCCCATCTCGGTGTCCAGCACCAGCAGGCCGAGCATGCTGCCGCCGCGCTTGAGGCGATAACGCCGCACCAGCTGGCGCAGTTGCGCGTTGGCGTGGTGCACCAGCAGGTCGAGGTTGTAGGCCTGGGCGATCTTGCGGAATTTGTCGCCCTCGGCCGAGCCGATCAGGGCACTGAGCCGGGCCCAGCGTTGCCATTGCTCGTAGGCCTGGGCGATGTCCTGGGCCAGGGCCTGGTTGGCCTCCTGGCGGCGTTGGTCTTCGCTCTGCCGGGCGCGCAGCTCGGCCACTTGCTGTTCGTCGGCCAGCACTTGTTGCGAAGTGGTTTCCAGGGCCTGGGCCAGCTCCTCGGCTTCCAGGTTGCCGTTGTGCTGGGCCTGGTGCTGCTCCAGGCGCTGCTGGCGCTCCTCGAGCAGTACCCGGGCCTGCTCGATGGCCTTGTCGTTGGCCTGCAGGCGCTCGCGCAGCGCTCGGACCTGGCTGTCGTCCAGTTCCAGCAGCCCATGCAGCCCGGCATCGTCGAGTTGCGGGTGCTGGGCGCGCCACTGCTCGATGCTGGCGGCCAGTTGCTGCTGTTCGGCTGCCAGGGCCTGGCAGCGCTCCTGGCCGGCCTTGAGCTCGGCGGCCAGCTGGATCAGCTGCTGTTGCAGTTCCTGCGCTTGCTGCTGGGCCGTGGCCTGGGCCATACGGGCCTGCTCGACGCTCTGTTCCAACTGCTGCTGCCAGTGCTCGGCGCTGTCGTGGGCTCCCAGCAACTCGGCCAACCGCTGCTGGCGCGCCTGTTGCTGGTGCTTGAGGGCCTCGGCCTGCTGGCAGGCCTCGTGCAACTGCTGTTGGCGGGTCTGCTGGCGGTCTTGTTCCTTGTCCAGGGCCAGCTGGCGCTGCTGCTGTTCCTGGGTTTCATCCTGCTGTTCGCGCAGTTGCTCGATGCGTTGCTGCACTTGCTGGTCCAGCTGCATGAAGCTCGCCGCCGGGTCGTGGCGCAGGCGGTCGAGCAGCTCGCCGGGCAGCCACTGGCTGAAGCCGCCAAGCTCGTCGTCCAGGCGCTGGCGATCGGCGTCCAGTTGCTCGCGCTGCTTCTCCAGTTGCAGGGCCGCCTGCTGGCTGGCATCGACGGCGGTTTGCAACTGGCCTTGCAGGCGCGCGGCATCCTTTTGCAGGGTCAGCAGGGCGTCCTGGCGCTGCTCGTCCTGGGTGATGCGCTGTTGCAGCTGTTCCAACTGCCGTTGCAGCCAGGCATCGCGCTGGGTTGGGTCCTGGTCCAGCAACTGGGCGCCCAAGGGGTGGGCTTGCAGGCTCGGGGCCAGGGCCTGTTGTTGGGTGGCCAGCTGTTCCTGTTGCTGTAGCAGGTCTTTCTGCTGGGCGATCAGGCCCTGGACCTGGGCGCGCAGTTCGGCCAGTTGCTCCTTGAGTCCATCCACGACTTTGCGGGCGGCGGCCTCTTCGTTTTGGTCATGGCGCCCAAGGCTCTGCAACAGGGCCTCGGGTTGGTGATACGGGTGCTCGATGCTGCCGCACACTGGGCATGGCTGATCGTCCTGCAGCTGCGCGCGCAACTCTTCCACGCTGGCGCTGCGGGCCAGGCGCTGGCGCTCCAGCAGGGCCTGGGTCACGCTCAGGGTCTGCTCGGCTACCGCCAGGTCGGCCTTGGCCTGGATACCGGCCTTGGTCAGCGCGTCGCGCTCGATGGCCGCCGTTTGTTGCTTGTCCTGCAGGGCCTGGGTGCGTTGCTCCAGCTCCTGCTGCTGGGCCCAGAGCCGGGCCAGGTCCTCGAGCGAACGTTGCTGCTTGCGGTTGTCCTGGAGCAGGGTGCCCAGCAGTTGGATCTGTTCGGCCACGGCCTGGGGCTCGGCGCCGGCCTCGCGGTACAGCAGCTCCAGCTGCGCGCGCTGCTCGCCCAGCTGGCGGGCGGCGGTCTCGGCACGCTGTTCCAGGCCTGGCAGTTCCGCCTGGCCCTGGTTCAGGCGATTACCGATCTGCACCAGCTGCTGCAAGCGCCCGCGATGGGCATCCCAGGCCTCGCTCAGCGGCGCGAGGGTGGCGCTGTGCTGCAGTTGCCCGGCGATCCGTTCCAGACGCTCGGCCACCAGGCGTTGCTGCTCCTGCAAGTGCTGGATGTCCTGCTGGCCCTGGGTGTTGGCTTGCTCGGCGCGCTCCCGGGCCTGGGTGGCCTGGGCCAGCTCCTGCTCCAGGCGTTGCAGGTTGCCTTGTTCGGCAAAGGCTTCGCGCAGCAGCGGCGCCTTGGCGCTGGATTGCTCCTGGGCCTGGGCCAGGTTGGCGCTACTGTCCTGGACCTGCTGCTGTCGTTGTTCTTGTTGCTGCTGCAACTGCGCTTGTTGCGCCTGTTGCTGCTCGATCTGCCGTTGCAGAGGTGCGAGGGTCGCGGTCAGTTCGACCTGGCGCAGGAACTGATGGCGCTGCGGCGCCAACTGCTCCAGGCGCTCCAGGCGCAGGCGTTCGGGGGCCAGGACCTGCGCCTCTGCCTCGGCTTCCTGCAACTGCTCGGCGGCGCTGTGCCGGGCCTCCTGCCACTGGCGCAATTCCTTGAGCCAGCCGTGCTGGGCCTCCAGCTGCTTGAGTTGCAGTTGCCGGGCCTTGAGCTGGTCACGGGCGGCGCCCAACTGCTGGTCCAGTTCGGCACGTTCTTCGGCTGGCAGCGGGGCAACGCCGCTGGCCTGGGCAGTGAGGGCCTTGTGCGCTTCGTCGGCTTCCTTGGCCTTGCTGAAGGCGCGCTTGCCCAGCTGGCTGTAGATCGCCGTGTTGGTGAGCTTTTCCAACAGCTCGCTGCGCTCCTTGTCGTCGGCCTTGAGGAAGGCGCTGAACTCGCTCTGGGCCAGCATCACCGCACGGGTGAACTGTTCGAAGTTGAGCCCCAGGCGCGCTTCGATCAACTGCTTGTATTCGGCTTTGCTCTGGTTGCTTAGCAGTTGCCCGTCGTCCAGGTCGGTGAGGCTCTGGCGGCTGCCTTGCAGCTTGCCGTTGGCCTTGTCCCGGGCGCGGTTGGTTTCCCAGCGAGCGCGGTAGCGACGGCTGTCGATGCCGACGAAATCCACCTCGGCGTAGCCGCTGCCGGTGCCCCGGCGCAACAGCGTGCGCGGATCGCTGGTGGAAATGTCGCTGTCGACATCCGGGACCTTGTTTTCCTTGGCGATGTTGTTCAGCCGCGGCACGGCGCCGAACAGCGCCAGGCACAAGGCGTCGAGCAGGGTGCTCTTGCCGGCGCCGGTGGGGCCGGTGATGGCGAACAGGCCGGCGCTGGCCAGGGGTTCGGCGCTGAAGTCGATCTCGAACGGGCCGGCCAGGGAGGCCAGGTTCTTCAGGCGGATGGCCAGGATCTTCATGGCTGCTCACCTTCGTGCTGGACGTCCTGCAACAGCAGGGCGAAATCCTTGAGGGTCTGTTCGTCCGCCTCGCTGGCGTAGGCATCGCGCCAGGCCCGGCGGAACAGTTCTTCGGGGCTCAGTTGATCCAGTTCGATCAGCCCGGGCATGCCGTCCTCGCTGTCGCCACTGGCGCTACCGGCGTATTCGGCGGCGATCCGCACCAGGCGCACGGCCTTGCCTTGCAGGGCGTTCTCCACCTGTTGGCGCAGGTCCGGCTGCGGTTCGTCCAGGCGTATGCGCACTTCCAGCCAGGGCTGGCGCTGTTCCTCGGCCAGCAGGTCGATGTCTGGCAGGGCGCCGAGCTGGGCCAGGATCTCGCCCAGCGGTGCCGGGCCCAGGCGTTGCAGGTTGACGGCCCGGGGGATCAGCCGCGGTTCGACGCTGAGCAACTGCTCACCGTCCAGGCGAATGTCGAGGATCTGGTGCTTGTAGTCGATCTCGGAGAACGACAGCGGGATCGGCGAGCCGCTGTAGCGGATGCGTTCCTCGCCGTTGACCTTCTGCGGCTTGTGCAGGTGCCCCAGGGCCACATAGCTGATCTGCGGGCCGAACAGGCTGGCTGGCAGGGCCTCGGCGTTGCCGATCACCAGGCTGCGTTCGGAGTCCTCGGAAACCGTGCCGCCGGCCATGTGTGCGTGGCTCACGGCAATCAGCGCCTGGCCTGGCTGGCGGCGCTCCTCGGCCGCGGCGATCAGCCATTCATGGACCTGGGCGATGCCCTTGAGGTAGTCCTCGCCCAAATGGCGGCCGGTGACTTCCGCCGGCCGCAGGAAGGGCAGGGCCAGGCACCAGGCCGCGACCTTGCCGCTGGCGTCGGTCAGCGGTAACAGCAGGCGCCCGGCATCCAGCTGGCCGTCATCGAGCCACAGCACCCGGCCCAGGGCATGGGTGCGCAGGCGGCGCATCAATGGCGCTGGCAGTTCGATGCGCGAGCCGGAGTCGTGGTTGCCGGCGATCATCATGATGCTCAGGCCCGGTTGCTGCTCGTGGGCGCTGACGATGAAGTCGTACAGCCGTTCCTGGGCTTTGACCGGTGGGTTGACGGTGTCGAAGATATCGCCGGCGATCAGCAGCGCGTCCGGCTGCTCGTGCTTGAGCTGGCGCAACAGCCACTCGAGGAAGCAGGCGTGTTCGAAGTCGCGCTCCTGGCCATGGAGGTTCTGGCCCAGGTGCCAGTCGGAGGTGTGAAACAGACGCAAGGCAGGCTCCGCATGCAAAAGGCTTGGCCGCACGGCAAATGATCGCGGCGAAAGGGCAGGGAGTTTACTGGCAAATGCGTGTTCATGCCCGGCGCCGTGGCAAATTCCCCGGCGCCGTTGTGTGGGGGCCGGCGTTCAGTGGCGCGGTGCGGCGGTGCTCTGGGCGGCGCGCGCTTCGCTGGCGGTGCACCCGAACTGCTGGCGAAAGTGCCGGGCGAACTGGGCCTGGTCGGCAAACCCCCAGCGCGCGGCCAGCTCGCCGATCGACAGGCGGCAATGGGCGTCGCGCAGTTGGCGGTGCACCGCATAAAGGCGCTGCTGGCGGATCCATTCGCCCAGGCTGAAGGGGCTGTCGGCAAACAGCTTGTGCAGGTAGCGCAGGGAAATGCCGCAGGCGCTGGCGATCTGCCTGGGGTTGAGCTCCGTCGAGCCCAGGTGCTGGTCCACATAGCTTTCGATGCGTTGCAGGTGCAGGGCGGCCAGGCTGGAGCTTTCGCTGCTGAGCACCCGCTCGTCCTGGCGCAGGGTCAGCAACAGGGTCGCCAGGGCCTGTTCCAGCAGCATATGCCGCGCCGCTGGGGAGCATTCGTCGAAGCGCGCGGCGCACATGGCCAACTGGTCGGCGAAGATCCGCCCCAGGCCACGCCGGGCATCGAAACAGAAACGGGTGTAGCGCTCGGCGCCGCGCAACTGGCCGTGCAGGGCCTGTTCCGGCAGCTTGAACACCCACAGGTCGTTGTCGCTGGCGTAGCGGAAGCGGTAGGGCGCATCGCCCCGTTCGAAGATGAAGCTGCCGGGACGGCAATGCAGTTCGCGGCCGTCCTGTTCGAACAGCACTTCGTGGCGCCGGGGAATGGTCACCAGGTAGCAGGCCTGGGTGTCGTTGCTGACCTGTGCCTTGCTTCGGGAATAGCCCAGGCGGCTGGAGCGCAGGCGCGACAGGGCCACGGCGCTGCTGGGGGTTTCCCAGATCCGCAGGTTGCCCTGGAAGGGGCCGTCGCTGCTGAACTCAAGGGACAGGGGAAAGTAGGCGTTGCCAATGGCTTCGGCCCAGCGGGGCTGACATTGGTGTTCGGGCCAGTAACGGGTGGAAAGTCGCTGAACCATCATCACTCCTGCTTTCTTGTGTTTTTAGTCAGGACAGCACCGGGTGGTCAGCCACGGTGCCGGTGATATTTGGGTAAAAGCGCGGGTCGGTCAATCGGCAGGCGTCAGCCGGTAGCAGGCCGAGGGCGCGAGCGTCGCCTGCCAGCCCGGCGGCACCACGATATTGGTGGTGGCTTCTTCGATCACGCAGGGACCCTTGAGGGTCTGTCCGGCCTGCAACTGCTCGCCCTGGTAGACCGGTGTCGGTTGCCAGCCGCCAGCCTCGTCGAACAGCATCGAGCGCTGTTCTCGGGGCGTTGCCGGCACCTGTCGCTCGGGGATCGGCAGTTCTGGCATCGGTGGGTGTTGCAGCCGGGCGATCACCGAGCATTCAAGGTTGACCAGTTCGATCGGGCTCTGCGGCTCGCTGTAGGAGAACAGCGCCTCGTGCCGCCTGTGGAAGGCCTCGCGCAGGGCAGCGAGGCCGGCCGGGTCCAGCTCGCTGCTGGCCAGCTCGACGCTGCATTCGTGGATCTGCCCCAGGTAGCGGATTTCCAGGTGGTACTGGGTGTCGATCCGGTTGCCGGTGCTGAAGCCGTCCTGGCGCAGATTCTCCAGGCCCTGTTCGCGCAGCCGGGCCAGGGTCCGGTTGAGTAGCGCCAGGTCCACGTGCTGGTCGTCCAGGCGCATGGGCAGGGTGGTCAACTGGTCGTAGCGGATGTCCGAGAGGATTTGCCCGAAGGCACATAGCCCTGAGGCCACCTTGGGAATCAGCACCACCTGGCTGCCGATTTCCTCGGCCAGGCGGATCACGTGCATGCCCGCCGCGCCGCCGGCGCCGATCAGGGCAAACTGGCGCGGGTCGTAGCCGCGTTCCACCGAGACCCGGCGGATGCCGCTGACCATGTTCAGGTTGACCAGGGTGATGATTCCCAGTGCCGCGCGCTCGACGCTGATGCCCAGGGGCTCGGCGATCCGGCTGCCGATGGCCTCCAGCGCCGCCTGGCGTGACAGGCGGATGCTGCCGCCGAGCAAGGCGCCGTCCGCCAGGTAGCCCAGCGCCAGGTTGGCATCGGTCACCGTCGGCTCGCTGCCGCCCTTGCCGTAGCACACCGGCCCGGGGTTGGCCCCGGCGCTGCGCGGGCCGACCTGGAGCATGCCGAAGGGGTCCAGGTGGGCGATGGAGCCGCCGCCGGCACCCAGGGTCTCCACCTGGATCATCGGCACGCCGATGCGATAGCGCAAAAAGTCGCTGTCCTTGCTGAAGTTGGTGCGCCCGCCCTGGCTCAGGGTGATGTCGAAGGAGGTGCCGCCCATGTCCACGGTGATCACGTTGTCGATGCCGAACGGCTGGGCCACGCACAGCCCGGCCTGGGGCGCCGAGGCCGGGCCGGAATTGATCGCATTGACCGCCCGGGTGCTCATGATCGCGCCGGGGGCCAGGCCGCCGTTGGACTGGAAGTAGCGGGTCGGTTGCTGGGCCCCCAGTTCTTCGAACAGGCTGTCGATGCGCTCCACGTAGCGTTGCATCACCGGGCTCAGGTAGGCGTTGACCACGGTGCTGGAGGTGCGGGTGTATTCGCGGATCTGCGGGAACACTTCATTGCCGGTACAGACGAAGACCCCGGGCAGGGCTGTGCGTACCAGTTGTGCGGCGCGTTGCTCGTGGGCCGGGTTGCGCACCGACCAGACAAAGGAGATGGCCACCGCCTGGACCTCCTGCTCGCGAAAGTATTCGATGGCCCGCAGGATCGCCGCCTCGTCCAGGGGCGCGTGCTCCTGGCCGTCGCTGCGCATGCGCCCGCCGATGGGCCGGCGCAGGTGGCGCGGCACCAGCATGTGCGCCTGGGGGTAGCTGGCGTCGTAGCGGTGGCCGTCTTCCTTGTGCCCCAGGCGGATCTCCAGGCTGTCTTCGTGGCCGTCGGTGCACAGCAGGCCGACCTTGACCCCGGTCTTTTCGATCAGGGCGTTGAGGGCCACGGTAGTGCCGTTGATGCACAGGTCGCAGTCGCCGATGATCTGCGCCGGGCTGCGCCCGAGGGCGTCGGCCATCTGCGCCAGGCCGTTGCGGATGGCCAGGGTGCCGTCCTGCGGGGTCGAAGGGGCCTTGAACAGCTGCACGTTGCCGAGCTGGTCGGCGAGGATGAAATCGGTGAAGGTGCCGCCGGCGTCGATGCCCAGGCGGTAGTGTTGCTTGCTCATGGGAGATGCTCCGTGGGGTCAGGGGCGGGCGCGCAGGGCGCGGGTGGCGTTGTGGTCCAGGCGCTGTTCGGTGTCGAACACCACGCCGTAGTCCAGGCGCGCGCCTTCGAGGGAGACCAGGCCATTGCGCAGGTCTTCGGCCACTCGTTCCGGGGGCCGCAGGAAAGGGTCGCCGTAGCCGCCACCGCCGGGGTTGAGGTTGATCACCCGCTCCCCCGGCTGCGCGGTCAATTGGGCGTTGTGCCGGTAGGCCTGTTCCTGGCCGTCGGCGCGGCGATGGATCAGGCGTCCGAGCTTGGGCGCCAGCAAGCCGTTGCGCGCCCCCGCGGCGCCGGCGGTGGGCAATTGCCGGCCTTCGCCGAAACCCACCACGGTCATGGGGTGCTGCAAGGGTTCGATCTCGATGCAGGTGCCCGAGCCGCCGCGAAACTGCCCGGCGCCGCCGCTGTCGGTGATCAGGCTGTAGCGGTGGATGAGGATCGGGTAGGCGTATTCCAGCAATTCGATGTCGCCGGACATCAGCGCGCCGAAGCAGCACAGCGGGCCGCAGGCCGGCCAGCCGTCCATGGCCTGGTTGGCCCCGGCCCCGGAGATGATCGAGGCCAGGACCATGGTCACGTATTCGGCGTTGTCGTTGCGCGGGTCGTGGCCGGCGATGTTGATTCCGCTGGCATGGCCCCAGGACGCGGTGACCCGTTCCGGCGCGGCCTGTTCCAGGGCCTGGCGCACCGCGTCGGCGAGGGTTTCCATGGGGGTGGTGGTGCTGTTGACGTGGGGCGCGGGTTCGCTGGCGTTGCACAGGGTCCCGGGCTCCCCCAGGTCGACGCTGATGCAGCGATACAGACCCTCGTTATAGGGCGGCGGCACCTGGGCGAACATCATCAGCCCAAGGTACACCCCGGATACCGAGTTGCCGGCGTAGGAATTGATGAAGTAGGGCACCTGGGGCGGGCTGTCGATGCGCACCCGGGCCTGATCACCGCTGATCTGCACTTGGGCGGTGATGGTCAGCTGGCCCAGGCCGTGGCCCGAGTCCTCCAGCACCGCGCTGCCATGGTAGAGGCCATCCGGCACCTCGCGCAGCAGCGCGCGCATGTGCCGGTCGGCCATGTCCTTGAGTTCGCCGATGCAGGCGCGCACCTGTTCTACACCGTAGCGCTCCAGGAGTTGCAGCAGGTGCCGCTCGCCGACGCTGCAGGCGCCGTACTGGGCATTCAGGTCGCCTTCCTGGTAGACCCGGGCGCGCATGTTGGTCAGCAGCAGGTTGATCACATCCTCGCGGCGCTGGCCCCGGGACCAGAGCTTGACCGGCGGGATCCGCAGGCCTTCGGCGTAGATTTCCCTGGCATCCGGGTTGTAGCCGGCGGGCACCGGGCCGCCGATGTCGGTGAGGTGGCCCTTGCACACGGCCCAGAACACCAGTTCGCCCTGGTAGAACACCGGTTTGTACATGCAGCAGTCGAGGATATGGCTGCCCTGGTAGGCCGGGTCGTTGTGGTAGATCACGTCCCCTTCGTGGATATCGTCGCCGAAGAACCCGGCCACGGATTTCATGGCCGGGATCAGCGAGCCGAGGTGGATCGGGATGTCCTGGCCCTGGAGGACCATTTCCGGGAGGTGGTCGAACAACGCATTGGAGTAGTCGTGGGCCAGGTTGAAGACGCTGGAACGGCCGGTTTTCTCCAGGGTCAGGGTCATTTCACGCTGGGCGGTTTCCAGCGCTCCTCGCACCACGGCGAGGGTGATCGGATCTACTGTGCTCATGGCTCACCTGAGTTCTTGTTGTTCTCGGGGTGGGGCGCGACGGCTGTGGCGCCCACGGCCTTAAGCTACGCGCAGGCATGCGCCCCTGGCTTGTCGCCGGGTGCAGGGCTTTTTGCGTTCTGGTGCACTATCGCCGCTGCTGAACAAGGGGCGCTGTGGAAGCTGGCTTGCCTGCGAAAAGGCCCGTGAAATCGACTTCGCCGGCAAGCCTGCTCCTGGGGACGGGTTACTTGGGGTAGAGCGGCGGCAGGCTGATGGTATCGCCCTGGGGCGCCTGGACCCGCTCGGCGGTGGGAATGGCACGGATCGCCCGCCACAGTTCCTCGCCTTGCCAGTACTGGCCGCTCTCGCTGTAGAGGGCGCCGTTGAGGCCGTCCAGGGCATCGGACAGCGGGACGAAGCGTGCCGCCATCTCGGCCAGGGTCTCGGGCTGCTGGCGGGCCCAGGCGTCCAGGGCCTGGCGGGTGGCCTGGGGATCGTTGGCCTGGCAGGCGCGCTTGAGGTCGTCCAGCAGCGAACGCGGGCTGGGGCCGCTCTGCACCACCCGGGCCACCGCCGGCTGGGAGCGGGCACGCCACCACAAGCCGAAGCCCAAGAGGGTGGTGCAGGCCAGCAGCAGGGTGCTCAGTTGCCACAACCACAGGCTGTCGCTGGCCGGGCCGGCCTGGGCGGTACTGGCCGGGGCGTCCACCACCAGGTTCGGGTTGTCCGCCACCTGCAGGGTGCGGGCCGGCAGGCGGCTGGTTTCCAGGCGATCGGCCTGGGTGTTCCACCAGGTGACTTCCAGGGCTGGTAGCTCGACGTTGCCGGTGCGGGTCGGCACCAGGGCCTGGCGCTCTTCGCGGATGCCCAGCACGCCTTGCTCGACCTGCTGGTTGTTCAACTGCGGTTGGTCCGGATAGCTGCGCAGGCCGTTGATCTCGGCCACGGGCAGAGGCGGCAGCTGGGCGCTGGACAGGCCTTCGGCGCGCAGGGTCAGGCTGCGGGTCAGGGAGTCGCCGACCTGGGGATGTTCGGGCTCGGGGCTCCAGCTCTCGCCCAGGCTCAGGCTGCGCGCCGGCAGCCAGGGGACGTCGGCGGGGTAGGCCGCCGGCTTGGCCATCACGGGCAGGTCCATCTCGGCCGAGCTGACGTGGATCAGCTTGCCGGGCCGGGCAGCCGGGGGCGTGGTGTCCTGGCCGGTACCGGGGTTGGCCAGGGTGGCGCTGAAGGTCAGCGCGGGGATCTGCAGGACGCCGCTGTGCTGGGGATAGATCGCATAGCGCATCTCGATCACGCCGTGGCGCACGCCATTGATCAGCTTCTCGTAGGTGCGCGCTTCGCCCAGTTGTTCGACCCGGGCATCGCCGAGTTGCAATGGACTGAGGCTGCTGTCGTCGAACAGCGGCACCGAGTGATAGACGTGCAGGGTCAGCAGGGCCTGGGCCTGGACATAGACCTTGGGCTGGTCCAGCTCGGCGTCGATGAACACCGGCTCCAGGTGCGCCTGCTGGTCCTGCTCGGGGCTGGCATTGACCTGCAGGCTCAGGGCCTGGCTGTGCAGTTCGCCCAGTTGCAGCGGCTCGATGGCCAGGGTGCCGGTGTGGCGCGGCAGCAGGGTGACGATCCAGCGGGTGCTGGCGTGACTGTCGCCCAGGCTGTTGAGCTGGTTGACCTGGCGCGTGCCGCGGACTTCGAACTGCGCTTGCAGGGGCGCGAGGTCCGGCTTGCCGAATTGGGTGACGTCGGTGGATTCAAGGGTCAGCTCGACGGTCTCCCCGGCGTTCACCTGGCTACGGTCCAGGCTGGCGAGCAGCCCGGCAGCCTGGGACTGCGCGGTCCAGCAGGCGAGGGCAAGCAGAAGGGCGGTGCAGCGAGTCATCGAGTTTTTCCCTGATCCTGATGGGTTTGCTGTTCGTACCAGAATTTACGCCTGAGCAGTTCTCCCGGGTCGTCCGGGATCTTGCGCAACCATTGCTCCAGTGCCTGTTGGTGTTCAGCGTCCAGGCTGTCGTCCACCGGGCGCAAGGGAGTGGTGGTGTGGGCATCGTCCAGCTCGCTGCCGGGTACTTCGCTGTGGCCGGGCACTTGCGGGTCGGCCTGGGTCGCGTCTCCGGGACCTGGTGGGTTGCTGGCGGACGCCGGTGGCGTCTCGCTACCCGGTACTGGCGTGCTGGCGGTGCTGCTGGATTCGGGCCGGGCATTGTCCTCGGCCTCCGGGCTCTGCGGTTTCACCTCTGGCAGGGGCTCCGCTGCCCGCTGCTGTTGCAGCAGTTGCCGGACCAGGGCCAGGTTCTGCTGTGCCGGTAGCAGCTCGGGCTGCAGTTCCAGCGCTTGCTCATAGGCGTCGATGGCGGCTTCCAGCTCGCCGCCATGGGCCAGGGCGTTGCCACGATTGTAATGGGCGCGGGCGTCGTTGCCTTCGGCGAAGCGCTCGGCGGCGGCAGTGTAGTTTCCGGCCTCGTACAAGGCCACGCCCTGCCATTGGCGGTCCTGGAAGTGCCGCGCGGCCTCGGCCGGGCGCTGTTGCTGCAGCAGGCGCTCGCCTTGCTGGTCCGGACGCAGCCACAGGTCGTTGAAGTCCAGGGCGTAGCTGGGTTGGGGCAGGCCCAGGCACAACAGCGGCAGGCAGAACAACCAACCCCGGCGCCCGGCGCAGGCGGCCAGCAGCAACAGTGGCAACAGCAGCCAATAGCCCTGGTCGGCCCAGGTGTCCAGGCGCAGGGTCTGGCCGTCGTCGCGCACGCCCCGGGGACCGCCCAGCAAGCCCAGGCCGCGCAGGTCGTTGTCGTCCAGGCGGGCCTGGCGATAGCGCCCGCCGACTTCGCCGATGAATTGCTTGAGCCCGGGGCTGTCCAGGCGCGAGACCAGGATCGCGCCCTGGTCGTCCTTGAGGTAGCTGCCATCGTCCAGCGGCACCGGAGCCCCGTCGCGGCTGCCAATACCCAGCATCAGCAACTGCGGGCCATCGCCGTCCAGGGCCTGGCGAATGCCCTGGCGCTCCTGTTCGCTGAGGGACGAGGCCAGCAGCAGCACCCGCCCCTGGCCGAGGGCGCCCTGGTCCAGCAGCTTGAGGGCCTTGCGCAGGGCCAGGTCGGCGCGCTGGCCGGCCTCGGGCATGATCGACGGCTTGAGGGCATCGAGCAGGTTGCGGCTGGTGGCCAGGTCATCGGACAACGGCACCAGGGTGTGGGCGCTGCCGGCATAGACCACGATAGCGGTCTGGGCGTCGCTGCGCAGGGCCAACAGGTCCAGCAGCTTGTGCCGGGCCTGGTCCAGGCGGTTGGACGGTACGTCGCCGGCGAGCATCTGTGGCGTCAGTTCCAGCAGCACCACCAGCGGGTCGGCGGGTTTCTGGCTGGTTTGCTCGACCCGCTGCCAGCTGGGCCCCAGCAGCGCGAGTACCGCCAGCAGCCAGGCCAGGCCCAGGGCGATCCAGGGCAGCTTGCTCTCGCGGCCGTTGCCGCCGCTGAGCAGGGCGGCATGGAAGGCCGGTGGCAGGATCATCTGCCAGCGGCCGGCGCGTTTTTGCCGGTGCCAGAGCTTCCACAGCAGCAGGGCCAGCAGTGGCAATACCAGCAACCACCAGGGCCGGAACCAATGGGGCCAGAGTCCGATCATCGACGCCTCCGCAGACGCAGGCGCTTGAGGCGTTGCCGCCAGTGAGGCAAGGGTTGCAGGAAATGCTCCTGGGTAAGCAAGCGTTGCAGGGGGTTGTGCGGCCAGCGTTCGCGCAGCACCAGCAATACGCTGAGCAGCAGGGCCGCGGCCAGGGGCCAGTGGTACAGGGCCTGGGCCGGACGGGCCTGGGTCGGTTGCTGGGCCACCGGCTCCAGCTGGTCGAGGGTGTCCTTGATGGCCGCCAGCTCCTGGCCGTCGCGGGCGCGGAAGTAGCGCCCGCCGGTGACCTCGGCCAGCTCCTTGAGCGCCGGCTCGTCCAGGTCCAGGCTCGGGTTGATGCCGAGGATGCCCAGGGTGGCGCTCTGGTCCGGGTCGGCGCCGATGCCGATCGGGTAGATCTTCACGCCTTCCTCGGCGGCCAGGCGCGCCGCGGTGATGGGGGCGATCTGGCCGCCATTGTTGGCGCCATCGGTGATCAGGATCAGCACCCGGCTCTGGGCCGGGCGCTGGCACAGGCGTTTGAGGGCCAGGCCAATGGCGTCGCCGATGGCGGTGTTCTTGCCGGCGATGCCGATCTTCGCCTCATCCAGCCAGACCCGCACGGTGTGCCGGTCGAAGGTCAGGGGCGCCTGCAGGTAGGCCTTGCTGCCGAACAGGATCAGGCCCACCCGGTCGCCCTCGCGGTGTTCGAGAAAATCGCCCAGGAGGTGCTTGACCAGGCCCAGGCGGCTGACGTCCTCGTCCTGCCACTGCATGTCGGGGAAGTCCATGGAGCCGGAGACGTCCACCGCCACCAGCAGGTCGCGACCGCTGGCCGCCACCGGCAGCGGTTCGCCCAGCCATTGCGGACGTGCCGCCGCCAGCAGGAGCAGCACCCACAGCAGGATGAAGCGCGCCTGCTGGCGCCAGGCCGGCAGGTTGGCCCGGGCGCGGCGCCGGGCCAGGCCCTCCAGGTCGCCGAGGAAGCTGACCTTGAGCGCCGGCTCGCCGCTGTCGGCCACCGGCAGCACCAGGCGCAGCAGCCAGGGCAGCGGCAACAGGGCGAAGATCCACGGCCAGGCGAACTCAAACATGCTTGCGAATCCAGGTGTCCACCGCCTGGGTCAGGCCGGCGATGGCTTTGTCGTCGAGCTTGCACTCGGGCTTGTAGGCGCCTTCGACCAGCACCATCCAGCGGGTCAGGCCGGCGGCCGGGCAGCGGTTGTCGAGGAACGCCAGCCACTTGCGGCCATTGAGGGTATGGCTCTGGCTGTTGGGGTAGTGGTTGCGGCACAGGCGCTTGAGCAGCCCGTTGAGCGCTTGCAGCCAGGCCCCGGCCGGGGCGCCGTCGTAGGGTTTGGGCAGCAGCGCCAGTTCCGCCAGGGCGGCCAGGCGCACCGGGTCCAGGGGCTGTTCGGCGCGGCTCGGGGCCTTCTTGCGTGGCCACAGGTGGCGCCAGTGCCAGAGGGCGAAGGCCAGGGCCGGCAGCAGCACGGCCAGCAGCCACCAGCCCGGCGCCGGTGGCCACAGCCCCACCGATGGCGGCGGTAGCAGGGGTTGCAGTTGTTCCAGGCTGCTCATCGGCCGGCTCCCGGACGCTGCGGGTTGAGGTACTCGCGCAGTTGCTCGACCATCTCGCTCTGGGTACTCAGGGGCATCAGCAGGACCCGCAGCTTCTGCGCCAGGCGCTCCCAGCGGGCGATGCGCGCCTCGCTCTGGGCGCGGTAGGCCTGGCGCAGCTCATAGCTCAGGGTATCGAGTTCCAGCTGCGCGCCGCGCTCGGCGAAACGCATCAGGCCGGCGGCGGGCAGGGCGTGGTCCAGGGGGTCGGACAGCGGCATCAGCAGCAGGTCGCAATGACGCGACAGCAGGCTCAGTTGTTGCTCGGCGGCATCGCTCAGCGCTCGTTCGTCGCAGATCACGATCACCAGGCTGCCAGGGCGCAGCACTTCGCGGCCGCGCAGCAGGGCGGTGCCCAGGGCGTCGCGCTGGGGCTGGGCATCGGCGTGCAGCGACTGGTTGACCCGCACCAGGCGGTTGAGCAGTTGCAGCAGGCTCTGCTTGCTGCGCCGGGGCTTGATCTCGTAGTGCTCGTCGTCGCCAAAGACCAGGCCACCGACCCGGTCGTTGTGGCCCAGGGCGGCCCAGCCGATCAGGCTCGCGGCCTGGGCGGCGAGTACCGACTTGAACATCAGCCCGGAGCCGAAGAACAGCTGGCGGCTCTGCTCGACCATGATGAAGATCGGTCGCTCGCGCTCTTCATGGAACAACTTGGTGTGGGGTTCCTGGGTCCGTGCGGTGACGCGCCAGTCGATGGTGCGCACGTCGTCGCCGGCCTGGTAGACCCGTACCTGGTCGAAGTCCACCCCGCGCCCGCGCAGCTTGGAATGGTGCAGCCCCACCAGCGGGCTGCGCTGGCTGGGGGTGGAGAACAGCTGCACCTCGCGCACGCGGTGGCGCATCTCGATCAATTCACCGAGGGTGATGCGGATGCCGGGTTCGGCGCTGGCGTGGGTCATGGAGGTCAGGCGACGGCAACGACGTCGAGGATGCGCTGTACCACACGGTCCTGGTCGATGCCGGCCGCTTCTGCTTCGAAGGACAGGATGATGCGATGGCGCAGCACGTCGAACAGCACCGCCTGGATGTCCTCGGGGCTGACGAAGTCGCGCCCGGCCAGCCAGGCGTGGGCCCGCGCGCAGCGGTCCAGGGCGATGGAGCCGCGGGGGCTGGCGCCGTAGGCGATCCACTCGGCCAGCTCCGGGTCGAACTTGCCCGGGGTGCGGGTGGCCATCACCAGCTGCACCAGGTATTCCTCCACCGCGTCGGCCATGTACAGGCCGAGGATTTCCTTGCGGGCGGCGAAGATCGCCTGCTGGCTGACCCGGCGCTCGGGCAGGGTCTCGCCGTTCAAGGCCTCGCCCCGGGCCTGCTGGAGGATCCGGCGCTCAACCGCAGCATCCGGGAAGCCGATCTTGACGTGCATCAGGAAGCGGTCGAGCTGGGCTTCGGGCAGCGGGTAGGTGCCTTCCTGCTCGATGGGGTTCTGGGTCGCCATCACCAGGAACAGTGGCGACAGTTCATAGGTGCTGCGCCCGACGCTGACCTGGCGCTCGGCCATGGCCTCCAGCAGCGCCGACTGGACCTTGGCCGGGGCGCGGTTGATTTCGTCCGCCAGCACCAGGTTGTGGAAGATCGGGCCTTGCTGGAACACGAAGCTGCCGGTTTCCGGGCGATAGATCTCGGTGCCGGTGATGTCGGCGGGCAGCAGGTCGGGGGTGAACTGGATCCGATGGAACTGTGCTTCGACGCCGTCGGCCAACTCCTTGATGGCCTTGGTCTTGGCCAGGCCCGGAGCACCCTCGACCAGCATGTGGCCATCGGCGAGCAGGGCGATGAGCAAGCGCTCGATGAGTTTGTCCTGGCCAAGGATCTGCGTTGAAAGAAAGGTTCGCAGCGCCAATAGCGCTTCACGATGTTCCATCGGTGACTGTTCCTGGAGAGGGTGCGCCTGGACGTGGTGATAACGCCCGGGCTGGGGGCGATACTTTAATCCATAGCGGGCCCCGCCGACTAACGGGGAAAGAGCGATTTCGAAAAAATCCCGGCTTTTTCCCAAGGCGGCTGGCACGACGGGAGCCTGGTGCCCGCCAGGCGGGCATGCGCAGCCTGCGGCAGCGGCTACACGAAGCCTGGGCTACCTGAAACTGGGACGTGGGCCTGTAGCCGCTGTCGAGCCTGCGAGGCTGCGCCCGGGCGCGCAGCGGCCGTTGTCCGGGGGGATCAGAGCTGGCTGATGTAGGTGCCGGTGCCCTTGAGGATGTTCTTGAGGGTCAACTCCACTTCGGCCAGGTCGGCGGCGCTGGTGGCGTGGTGGATGTGCAGGTGGTCCGAGCCGTTGAGGGCATCGGTGTCGGTCGCGGCGATCTCGATCAGCAGGGTGGTGGGGCTGAGGGTCACCTTGATCCCGTCCAGGGTCGAGGGTTCGCCGTCGAGGGTGATTTCCAGCTCGTCCTCGTCCGGATAGCGGCTCATCAGGAACATCTCGCCCTGGGTGCTGTGGCAGCAGAGCATGGCCATGTTGTCTTCTTCGTCATCGCAGGGGTTGGCGATCAGGTGGGCGGTGGTCATCTGCATGGAGGCATTCCTGGGGCAGGGCAAAAGAGGCAATTCTGCCAGCGCCGGGGAATTTCTGCTGATTTGTCTGATGGTGGACAGGTTGTGAACGCAATCGGTGTCTCGGTCATTTTTGGTGCGTAAGTCCCGTGAAAGCGGGGAAAATCCAAGGTTTTTCTCCCATGGCTGCTAGTGTTGTTCTGGGCGGGAACGACCCGTTGCGTGCCGTTGACCGAATATGTCGCAGCATCGCAAGCAGCTGTCGCATCGCACTCGTTAAGCTGCGCAGCGGACAATTTGTTCTCAAGTGCGATAGGTTGCGTCTGTTTTGTGATGATCACCGGCCAGGGCATGGCCCCGTTCGCCTTGGCCGATGCGCATCCCGGGAAGGAGTGAATGTGACCTGCGCGTCTCGTCCAGCTTCATTCACCTGGCATCCTGCGACCTCTGCCCGAGATTCAGGAGCAGGATGCCCCGGCGCCCCTCAAGGGGCCATACGCGACGCTACCATCAATAACAAGCCCAAGCGGAGTACCACAGATGGCGTTCTTCACCGCAGCCAGCAAGGCCGACTTCCAGCATCAACTGCAAGCGGCACTGGCGCAGCACATCAGTGAACAGGCACTGCCACAAGTGGCGCTGTTCGCTGAACAATTCTTCGGCATCATTTCCCTGGACGAACTCACCCAGCGTCGCATGTCCGACCTGGCGGGCTGCACCCTTTCTGCCTGGCGCCTGCTTGAGCGCTTCGATCACGCGCAACCGCAAGTGCGCGTCTACAACCCCGATTACGAACGTCATGGCTGGCAGTCGACCCACACCGCGGTGGAAGTCCTGCACCATGACCTGCCTTTCCTGGTGGACTCGGTCCGCACCGAGCTCAACCGTCGCGGCTACAGCATCCACACCCTGCAGACCGCGGTGCTCAGCGTGCGTCGCGGCAGCAAGGGCGAGCTGCTGGAAATCCTGCCCAAGGGCACCCAGGGCGAAGGCGTGCAGAAAGAGTCGCTGATGTACCTGGAGATCGACCGCTGCGCCAACGCCGCCGAACTGAGCGTGCTGGGCAAGGAGCTGGAGCAGGTGCTGGGCGAGGTGCGTGTCGCCGTGGCCGACTTCGAGCCGATGAAGGCCAAGGTCCAGGAGCTGATCCAGAGCATCGACAACAGCCAGTTCGCCATCGCCGCCGACGAGAAGTCCGAGATCAAGAGCTTCCTCGAGTGGCTGGTGGACAACCACTTCACCTTCCTGGGCTACGAGGAATTCGTGGTCGGCACCGACCAGGATGGCGGGCATATCGAATATGACCCGAACTCCTTCCTGGGCCTGGCCAAGCTGCTGCGCGCCGGCCTCACCGGGGACGACCTGCACATCGAAGACTACGCCGTGAACTACCTGCGCGAACCGACGCCGCTGTCGTTCGCCAAGGCTTCGCTGCCCAGCCGCGTGCATCGCCCGGCCTACCCGGACTTCGTATCGATCCGCCAGATCGATGCCGACGGCAAGGTGATCAAGGAATGCCGCTTCATGGGCCTCTACACCTCCTCGGTATATGGCGAGAGCGTGCGGGTGATCCCGTACATCCGTCGCAAGGTCGAGGTCATCGAGCAGCGCTCCGGCTTCCAGCCCAAGGCCCACCTGGGCAAGGAACTGGCCCAGGTCCTGGAAGTGCTGCCCCGTGACGATCTGTTCCAGACGCCGGTGGACGAGCTGTTCAGCACCGTGATGTCCATCGTGCAGATCCAGGAACGCAACAAGATCCGGGTATTCCTGCGCAAGGACCCGTACGGCCGTTTCTGCTACTGCCTGGCCTACGTGCCGCGCGACATCTATTCCACCGAAGTGCGGCAGAAGATCCAGCAGGTCCTGATGGAGCGCCTGCAGGCCACCGACTGCGAGTTCTGGACCTTCTTCTCCGAGTCGGTCCTTGCCCGTGTGCAACTGATCCTGCGGGTCGACCCGAAACAGCGCATCGACATCGATCCGCTGCTGCTGGAGCGCGAAGTGGTGCAGGCCTGCCGCAGCTGGCAGGACGACTACGCCAGCCTGGTGGTCGAGAGCTTCGGCGAAGCCCACGGCACCAACGTCCTGGCCGACTTCCCGAAAGGTTTCCCGGCCGGCTACCGCGAGCGTTTCGCCGCCCACTCGGCGGTGGTGGACATGCAGCACCTGCTGAGCCTGAGCGAAAGCAACCCGCTGGTGATGAGCTTCTACCAGCCCCTGGGCCAGGTGACCGGCCAGCGCGAGCTGCACTGCAAGCTGTACCACGCCGATACCCCGCTGGCGCTGTCCGACGTGCTGCCGATCCTGGAAAACCTCGGCCTGCGGGTCCTGGGTGAGTTCCCGTATCGCCTGCGCCACAACAATGGCCGCGAGTTCTGGATCCACGACTTCGCCTTCACCGCCGCCGAAGGCCTGGACCTGGACATCCAGCAGCTCAACGACACGCTGCAGGACGCCTTCGTCCACATCGTCAGCGGCGATGCCGAGAACGATGCCTTCAACCGCCTGGTGCTGACCGCCGGCCTGCCATGGCGCGATGTGGCGCTGCTGCGTGCCTATGCCCGCTACCTGAAGCAGATCCGCCTCGGTTTCGACCTGGGCTACATCGCCAGCACCCTGAACAACCACACCGACATCGCTCGCGAGCTGACCCGGTTGTTCAAGACCCGCTTCTACCTGGCGCGCAAGCTGACCCAGGAAGACCTGGACGACAAGCAGCAGCGCCTGGAGCAGGCGATCCTCACCGCCCTGGACGACGTCCAGGTGCTCAACGAGGACCGCATCCTGCGACGCTACCTGGACCTGATCAAGGCCACCCTGCGCACCAACTTCTACCAGCCCGATGCCAACGGCCAGAACAAGTCGTACTTCAGCTTCAAGTTCAATCCCAAGCTGATCCCCGAGCTGCCCAAGCCGGTGCCGAAGTTCGAGATCTTCGTCTACTCGCCACGGGTCGAGGGCGTGCACCTGCGCTTCGGCAACGTCGCCCGCGGCGGCCTGCGCTGGTCGGATCGCGAGGAAGACTTCCGTACCGAAGTCCTGGGCCTGGTAAAAGCCCAGCAAGTGAAGAACTCGGTGATCGTGCCGGTGGGCGCCAAGGGCGGCTTCCTGCCGCGTCGCCTGCCGCTGGGCGGCAGCCGTGACGAGATCGCCGCCGAAGGCGTAGCGTGCTACCGCATCTTCATCTCCGGCCTGCTGGACATCACCGACAACCTCAAGGACGGTGGCGTGGTGCCGCCGGCCAACGTGGTGCGCCACGACGACGATGACCCGTACCTGGTGGTGGCGGCCGACAAGGGCACCGCGACCTTCTCCGACATCGCCAACGGCATTGCCATCGACTACGGCTTCTGGCTCGGGGACGCCTTCGCCTCCGGCGGCTCGGCCGGCTACGACCACAAGAAGATGGGCATCACCGCCCGTGGCGCCTGGGTCGGCGTGCAGCGTCATTTCCGCGAGCGTGGCATCAACGTCCAGCAAGACCCGATCACCGTGGTGGGCGTGGGCGACATGGCCGGCGACGTGTTCGGCAACGGCCTGCTGATGTCCGACAAGCTGCAACTGGTGGCGGCGTTCAACCACCTGCACATCTTCGTCGACCCGAATCCGGATCCGGCCACCAGCTTCGTCGAGCGCAAGCGCCTGTTCGACCTGCCGCGCTCGGCCTGGAGCGACTACGACACCAGCATCATGTCCGAGGGTGGCGGTATCTTCTCCCGTAGCGCGAAGAGCATCGCCATTTCGCCGCAGATGAAGGAGCGCTTCGACATCCAGGCCGACAAGCTGACCCCGACCGAGCTGCTCAACGCCTTGCTCAAGGCGCCGGTGGACCTGTTGTGGAACGGCGGCATCGGTACCTACGTCAAGGCCAGCAGCGAAAGCCACGCCGATGTCGGCGACAAGGCCAACGACGCCCTGCGGGTCAACGGCAACGAACTGCGCTGCAAGGTGGTGGGCGAGGGCGGCAACCTGGGCATGACCCAACTGGGTCGCGTCGAGTTCGGCCTCAACGGCGGCGGCTCCAACACCGACTTCATCGACAACGCCGGTGGCGTGGACTGCTCCGACCACGAAGTGAACATCAAGATCCTGCTCAACGAAGTGGTGCAGGCCGGCGACATGACCGACAAGCAGCGCAACCAGCTGCTGGCGAGCATGACCGACGAAGTGGCGGGCCTGGTCCTGGGCAACAACTACAAGCAGACCCAGGCCCTGTCCCTGGCTGCGCGTCGCGCCTACGAGCGGATCGCCGAGTACAAGCGCCTGATGGGCGACCTGGAAGGCCGTGGCAAGCTGGACCGGGCCATCGAGTTCCTGCCCAGCGAAGAGCAGCTCAACGAGCGCGTCGCCGCTGGCAAGGGCCTGACCCGTCCGGAGCTGTCGGTGCTGATCTCCTACAGCAAGATCGACCTCAAGGAGCAGCTGCTGGGCTCCCTGGTGCCGGACGACGACTACCTGACCCGCGACATGGAAACCGCGTTCCCGCCGACCCTGGTCAGCAAGTTCGCCGAAGCCATGCGTCGTCACCGCCTGAAGCGCGAGATCGTCAGCACCCAGATCGCCAACGACCTGGTCAACCACATGGGCATCACCTTCGTGCAGCGCTTGAAGGAGTCCACCGGCATGAGCCCGGCCAACGTGGCCGGCGCCTATGTGATCGTGCGCGACATCTTCCACCTGCCGCACTGGTTCCGACAGATCGAGGCCCTGGACCACCAGGTCTCGGCACAGGTGCAGCTGGAGCTGATGGACGAGCTGATGCGCCTGGGTCGTCGGGCCACCCGCTGGTTCCTGCGCAGCCGTCGCAACGAGCAGGATGCCGCCCGTGACGTGGCGCACTTCGGTCCGCACCTGGCGGCCCTGGGCCTGAAGCTCGACGAGCTGCTCGAAGGTCCGACCCGTGAAGGCTGGCAGTCGCGCTACACCGCCTACGTCGAGGCTGGCGTACCGGAGCTGCTGGCACGCATGGTCGCCGGTACGACCCACCTGTACACCCTGCTGCCGATCATCGAGGCCGCGGATGTCACCGGGCACGACGCCGCCGATGTGGCCAAGGCCTACTTCGCCGTGGGCAGCGCCCTGGACCTGCCGTGGTACCTGCAGCAGATCAGCGATCTGCCGGTGGCCAACAACTGGCAGGCCCAGGCACGCGAAGCCTTCCGCGACGACGTGGACTGGCAGCAGCGGGCGATCACCATCTCGGTCCTGCAAATGGCCGACGGCCCGCAAGACATGGAAGCCCGCGTGGCCCTGTGGCTTGAGCAGAACCTGAGCATGGTCGAGCGCTGGCGCGCGATGATGGTGGAAATCCGTGCCGCCAGCGGCACCGACTACGCCATGTACGCAGTGGCCAACCGGGAACTGCTGGACCTGGCCATGAGCGGCCAGTCGGGCCTGTAAGCCACCGACCCCGCTGCAACGCAAAAGCCCCGTATCGCAAGATACGGGGCTTTTTTCATGGTGCTGTCCCGTCCTGAATAAGGTTTACATCTTCTGACCTTTCCTCAGGAGGAACCAATGGATTCGGGAAAAAGGCGCACTCAGCGCAGGCTGTCATCGACCCTTGCATCGCTCCACTGGTCGTTGACAGCGCGTGGCCGGTACCTACCGGCGCTGCATCATGCTCGCCAGCGGGCGCTTGGCCATGCTTGATGACGGCATGGGGTTTTCGTTGCTGCCAAGGAAGCCTGTGATCGAGCAGCGCCTAGGCCAACAGCTTGCCGCCGGGGTACACGGTACAGGTGTGTCGTGGAGATTGGCTGGCAACGCGGACTTCCAATCATCTGAATGATCCCGCCGGGAACAGATGTTCAGCCATGAAATCAACGAACGCCCGCACCCTGGGCAACAGTTGCCGATTGGAGGGCCACAATACCCAGAAGGTACTGGACGAACCGGCCCAGTCGTCCAATACCGTCACCAGTTCTCCACGATCGAGGGCCGCCTTGACCGCGAAGTCCGGCAGATAGGCGATACCGTGGCCCTGGATGGCCATATGCCGCAGCGTCTCCAGATGGTTGCTCGTCATGCTTGCCGCCGGGCGCAGGTCGACGTCTTCGTCGCCGCGCCGCAAACGCCATTTCTCCAGCAGGCCGGTGCTTGGGACGCGATGCAGCAGACAAGCGTGTCGGGCGATGTCCGCGGGCTGTTCGGGTCTGTCGTGCTGCTCGAAATAGCCGGGTGCGCCCACGCAGACAAAGCGGCTGATGCCCAAGCGTTTGCTCATCAGTCGGGAGTCGCTCAACTCTCCAGTGCGCACCACCGCATCGAACCCTTCGTCCACGACATCCACCAAGCGGTCGCTGAAATCCAGGTCGAGTTCGATTTGCGGATAATGGCTGGCAAAAGCCGACAACACCGGCCACATCAACCCGCTGACCAGAGGCAGGCTTACCCGCAGTCGGCCTTGCGGGGTCGCCGTCGTGCTGGCCAACTCATGCTCGGCCGCGGCGATTTCGGCGAGGATGCGCCGACAGCGTTCCAGGAACAGCGCGCCTTCCGCTGTGAGACTCACGCTGCGAGTACTGCGCTGAAACAGGCGCACGCCCAGCTTCTGCTCCAGCCGGGCCACGGCCTTGCTAACCGCCGACGCGGAAATACCCAACTGCCGTCCCGCTGTCGCGAAGCTGCGCAATTCGGCTACCTGCACAAAGATCGTCATGCCGCTGTGGCTATCCATTTCACGCTCCGATTGATGACTAGATAGTCATGTTAATCGTGATGTTTTCCCTATTTTTCCATATCTAGTTCCTTTCTATCATCAATTGTTCACCAAGGTGGTCGCGACATTGCCGCGGCAACCGTGAGTCCGAGGGCGCCATGCATGGCCTCGCTATCTTCGAGGGATACCCGATGAGTACCACCACCGTGTCCGAGTCGGACGCGAAATTCTGCCAAGCTCCGTTGATCGTCACCGGTTGCCTGACCGCCGCCGTCATTCCATTGAGCATCGCCGGCCCCGCGGTGGTCGTTCCCTCGATCAACCAGGCACTGGGTGGCAGCGCGGTCGAGCTGACCTGGATCATCAACGCCTACATCCTGACCTACGGCAGTGCGACACTGGCCGCCGGCAGCCTGGCCGACACCTATGGGCGCAAGCGGGTCTGGCTGTCCGGCATGCTGTTGTTCGCCTTGGTAACAGCGGCCATTCCCTTCATGCCGTCGGTGTTCTGGATCGACATCCTGCGGCTCATTCAGGGCCTGGGCGCGGCAGCCGCTTTTGCGGGCGCGATGGCTGCACTGACACAAGAGTTCGATGGACACGCCCGCACGCGCGCATTCAGCCTGATCGGTACGACTTTCGGCGCTGGAGCGGCATTCGGCCCCTTCATGGCTGGACTGCTGATCGACACCCTGGGGTGGCAATGGGTGTTCTTTCTGCCGGCGCTGGTCGCCTTGCTGGCATCGGCACTCGTTGCACCATTGGCCCGCGAGACACGCGACCCCGACGCCACGGGACTGGACTGGCCTGGCGCCATCAGCTTTACCACCGGTCTGGCCGTGCTGACCTACGGCATCATTCTTGCGCCCGAGCGAGGCTGGAGCCATGCCTGGGTACTGGCTTGCCTGACGAGCGCGCTCATGTTGCTGGCCGCCTTTGTCGTCATCGAACGCCGGCAGGCCAGGCCCATGCTGGACCTGTCGCTGTTCGCCAATGCCCGGTTCGTCGGAGTGCAGGTGTTGGCGATTGCGCCGGCCTATGCGTACATCGTGTTACTGGTCATGCTGCCAGCCCGATTCATCGGGGTCGAAGGATACAGCGCACTGGCAGCCGGGCAGATGATGATCGCGCTGTCCGCGCCGCTACTGGTGGTGCCCTTCATTGCCGGCGTGCTGGCGCGCTGGATCAACGTCGGCGTGCTGTCTGGCATTGGCCTGGCCATTGCGGCAGCCGGACTGGCCTGGTTGGGCTTGACGCTATCGGGCGGTGCGCAAAGCGCGCGCTTGCTGGCGATGCTGGTGATCGGCATTGGCATCGGCCTGCCCTGGGGGTTGATGGATGGCTTGGCCGTGAGTGTTGTTCCCAAGGAGCGGGCGGGCATGGCTGCGGGAATCTTCAATGCGGTGCGCCTGGCCGGTGACGGGATGGCCATTGCCGCCGTGGGCGCCATGATGGCCGCCAACATTCTCTCTGGGCTGGTGGTTTGCGTGCCGAATGGCGCATCAGGGCAAATGACGAATGCAGATTTGGTCGAAGCATCCAACCGGTTGGCAATGAGTGACCTACACAATGCCCTGGCACATTGGCCAACGGCTGGACGGTCGCTGCTGTTGCAGGCATATGAAGGCGCATTCCGTTTTCAGCTTCTTGTCTTGGCGGGGGCTGCGGCAGCGACGGCGATCCTGGTGCTCGTGCTGTTGGGAAGGGTAAGACGGCATAACTGATCGCGATGGCGTTCAGACATTCACGGCGCTTCCAGGCCGTCGCTGAAGATCCACACTTCGCCTGCGCCGCCGGACGGCTGCACATCGAACAATCGCGAGTCATGAAGAAACGGGAAGAAGCACTGGGCGTGGTGCCGCAGCACGCGCAAACCTATGGCGAGGCCGTGGATGCGGTGACACTGGTCCCGTCTGTGCGGGAGGCGTTTATGGCTGGGGATCGGGGTAGGAAGGGCCGCTCCGTCGCCAAGAGCAGCCAGCAGAAGCAGAGCTGGCGACATACAGTCGCCTGAAGGCGAAAGCGCGGCCCTTGGGCTGCGCTTTGGCTTTTTGTCGGGTGAAGGACAACTACGATGGCAAAATAAGGATCGCCAGGTATTGGCTGGGCGAGAGCAGTGCTTACTTGCTCTTGCCCGAGGCGTCCTGCTCGACCACCAGGTCCAGCACATAGACGTGTGACGAGGCATCGGCCGGCGGGTTCTTCCACTCGTACTGCTTGACCCGCAGTACGGTACGCACGCCGTCATGGTGCTCGTAGCCCTGGATCGAGTCGTACATTGGCTCCCAAGTGCCCTGGGTCGGCAGTTGCAGGCCGGCGTCGTCATAGCGCCGCTCGCGCACTTGCAGGCATTGGTAGTTGGGGATCAGTGGGTGGCTGCACTTGACGGTCTTGGCGGCCACTTCCAGGAACATGGTCTGACCCTGGCTGCCGTAGCGGGTCTCCGGGGTTTCTTCGCCCTGGAACTTGAGCACCGAGCCATCCTGGGTAGTCAGTTGCAGCATCGGCTCGGGGGTATCACCAGTGACGGTGGTGCGCAGGTCACCCTTGAACAGACGGTCGACCTGGCTGTCCAGCTCCATCAGGCTCTTGTCGCAGGCCATCTTGGTCGAAGCCAGTTGCTGCACCTTCAGTACGCCGTTCTGGTAGGTGTAGCCACCGAACTGGCCGTTGCAGCCACCGCTGATGTTCAGGCTCTGGTCGCCGAAGGTCAGGCGCAGCTTGCCCTGGGTGCCCTTGGCCATGGCCGGGATGGGTTTGCCCGAGGCATCGGTGGCCGATACCAGGTTCCAGTAATAGGCCGGGAGCGCCGGTTGGGCAGCGGTGGACGAGGCGGCGGGCATGGAAGGCGATCCTTCATGGGAGGTGGAAGCCGGCGTGCAGGCCTGGAGCAGGGCGGCGCAGATGGCAACGAGGAGAATATTCTGTTTCATGGTTCGCTCTTTCAGCCTTGATTGAGTGGGTGCGGCATTCTGCGCAGGAGGATGCACGCGCCGGTAAACAGAGGTTCGAGGTCGCTCGAAGAGGGGTAGCGCGCTGCGCAACCCGCCGGGCCCGAAAGTCGGATCGGGCGGTCTCGATCGTTACCGATAGCGATGGGACAACATGATGGCCATTGGGTTTCACCTGGGTGTTTATCCGGTAGTGTTACCAAATCTTGCAACCTGCTGCGTGTCGCCGCTGCCGCAAGCTGCGTAGGCGCGCAGCGGCGCTTGCAAAATCCATGTTCCAGGGGGCGTCAGCAGCTCATCCTGGGTGTCCATCAGCCTGAACACCAGCAGCTTGGCCGGTTGGGTCTGCTTGGCGCTGGCCCACCGGATGCTGCGAGCCGACGGGCTCGACTCCGGCCTGTCAGGTGAGGCACGGTGGCCTGGCCCGCGCGTGCTCCAATAGGGCCTCGTGGCGCAGGCCAGGTCTTGGGCACGCTGCTTGCGTTCGGCCTAGACCGGGCGCGGACTGGCGCAAGTGCCCCGGCCGATCTTGCCCACCAGGCCGTTTTCAGGGGCCGGCAGGGCGTAGGCATCGGCTACCGTCTTGCGCGAAATGCCCAATGACGCGGCCAAGTAAGTCCGTGCGGCCATTGGTGTAGTTGCCTGGCTGCAGGCCAGCCGGGACAAGTTCACCAGAACCAGTAGGGCAGGAACTTGGGTGTCGGTTCTATGGCCAGTTCCTGGTGGAACGTGATGGGGTTGAAAAAGAACGCATCCAGGGCAAGGAACGCCGCAACACCATAGGCCAGGACGATCAATTGGCGATGGGGATGTACATAGTAGTTGCGGTCGATGAAGTAACGAACCACGGTGAGTGCGATAAAGCTAGCGAACACGCCGAGATAGTTCGGTTGCAATGGCTTGGCCGCGTAAAAATTGTATATCCAGACCGCCACGGCCAGCCCGATACCAATGGCAGGTAACTTCAGGCACAACCCCAGTAGCCAGTTCCTGGCGCGGATGAACATATCGTTCTTGTCGACGAAGATATAGGCGGCCAGCAAGGCGATGGCGGGGGTGATGGAAACGATATAGCGAGCCTTCTTCGAGTTGGGGATGGTGAAGAACAGGATCAACGCCACGAACCATAGCGTCAGATAAAGCAGCAGCTCGCTATCGGCCTGGCGCTGGGCGCCGAAGAACGACTTGTACTTCCTGGCGATGACATTCAGGGCGAAGAACACGGTGATGCCATAGGTGATCAGGCCGCCGGTGAAGTAGAAGTAGTAACGGGGCTTGTGATCGCTGGCGACCCGGTCCAGGCCCTGCATCATCAGCACTTCGTGCATGAAGGTCGGGCCGCCCTGCACGTGGGCGGCCCAGGCCAGCAAGGCTACGCCGACGACAAGCAGCAGTCCCGAGACCAGGCCGAACAGCACCAGCGTGCGCCATTGCCGGCTCAGCAGGTAATAGCCGCCGACCACGATCGCCGGGCCGATCAGGCCGATGGGGCCGCGGAACATGAAGCCCAGGGCCAGTCCGACGAATACCAGGGCCAGGCGCCAGGGCTGGCGCTTCAACTGGCCGGAGTAGGCCAGGTAGAAGCACGCCACGCTGAACAGGGCGGGATAGACATCCAGGGCCAGCGAGTTGACCGCATCCAGGAACCCCCAGGTCAGCAGTGAAAAGAGCGCGGCGTACAACCCCCACTGCTTGTCGTGCAGCGCTCCCAACTTGTAGATGAAGACCAGGATCAGTGCCGCGCTGATGCAATAAGGCAGGCCCATCGAAAGTATCGACAAACGACCGAAAGGCAGAGAGGACAAGTAGATGAGGAAAGTATTGGCGATGGTGTAGTCAGGATAGGGCTGTAAATCATCGGCAATGGGAAACAGCGTCATGCCGTGCTGGAGCATATAGTCGGCAAAGTCGACGAAGCGCGTGGTGTAGTTGAGAATCCCCGGCTTGTATTGCAAACCCATGAACAGCGCAAGCGCTACTAGAAAGATACTCAGGCAAGGTCTTTGGGTGACCTGTCTCATCAAGTTGTTCATGCGCTCGTTAGTTCCAAGGGTACGAGAATATACGGTGGCCAGCGGTTCGACACCATAGAGCAACATGACTGTCTGCTTGCTGAACTAGTGCCGAAGATGGTCGCGCAATCTAGTCGACAACAAGTTACAGGCGGGTATAAGTATCCGGCTTGCCAATGGCCTGCTTTTTGGCGGTACAGGTGGTCCCATGAAGTTGCTTCATATCGACGCCAGCGCCCAGGGCGAGCGTTCCGATTCCCGTGCCCTGGGCCGTTATTTCATCGAGCAGTTGCAGGAGCAGGGGCTGGACCTGGAAACCGGCTGCCTGGACCTGGCCCGGGAGTTCCGGCGGCCGCACCGAGTTGACATACCCGGATACCCCGTCCTCGGCCAGGTGAACCGGCAGAAAGTGCGGTTTCTCACCAGCCGTGGCGCCGACCCGCGCCCGAGTAGCCTCATGGCCTGGATGGATGCGCTGAACCCGGCACGGCGGGCCGCCTTTGCCTTCATCGGCGTGCAGGACCCGCTGTGCCTCGATGCCCAGCCGTTGCAGTTCGCCCACCCCGAGGCCCGAAGCGAAGCCCTGGCGCGGGCCCGGTAAGAACTGTGGCAAGTGGCCGGGCACGGGGCGCCGGGGCTATCGGCGCTAGCCTCGGGTCGTTCAAGGACGCTGTTGCGGGGTGACCGAGTTGCCGAAGGTGTTGCCCATGCGCACGCCGGTGGCGGCCGGGGTCGACAGGCCGAGCTGGTTCGGCGGGCGTTTCTCCACGGGCTTGCGCATCGCCTCGGCATTGGCCCGGGCAGCCTTGGTCGCTTGTGGATCGTTGCCCATCTGCCGGCTCAGGCAGTTGTAGTCGGGGGCCTTGTAGCCGCCGACGCTGACCTCCACGCACCCCTCGCGCGCTTCCTCGGCCTGGGCCGCCCACGGCAGGACGCTGAGCAGCAGACCTGCGGCATATAGACTGAATCGTTTCATCAAGGCCTCCTGGCTGGCCCGGGAAAGCGGGCTTCGATAGCGGCCGAGTGTAGTGCAAAGACCGTGCTGAAAAAGTGATGGTTTTTTTGCCGTGGCCGTAACACCAGATTCATAAATTGGCCTCAGGATGACGCTTTTCAGGGATTGGAAGGCCGTGCAGCGACGCAGAGCGCAGGTCGGGCGATGGACTTCATTGCACGGGGGCTTGGCGACCTGTGTGCTGGGGTTCGCGCTGTGGCTGCAAGCGTCCGAAGCCGGGGCCCAGGACAGTCCGCAAGGGCCGCCCCGGGTCGATTCCCAGGCCCTGCTGGCGCTGGATATTCCGGCCCAGGACCTGGCCCAGGCCCTGGAGTCGTTCAGTCGTGCCACGGGGATGGCGGTGCTGGTGGACCGGGAGTTGGCTCGAGGCCGGCGTTCGGTGGGGGTCAAGGGACACTACAACGCTCGCGAGGGGCTCGGGCGTTTGCTGGCTGGCAGTGGCCTCATGGCTCGTTACGCCCGCAGCGACGCCTTCACCTTGCAAGTGCCGCCGGCCAGCCAGCCGGCTGCGCAACCCGCTGCGGGGGGCGGGCGCGGGACACGCCTCAACAGCAGCTATGCCACGGCCTTGCAGCGGGCGGTGGAGCGCAGCTTGTGCACCTCGGCGCTGACCCGGCCGGGAAGCTTCAGGGCCCTGCTGCAACTGTGGGTGGGGGCCGACGGCAGGGTGCAGCACAGTCGCCTGGTCACTAGCACCGGCGACTGGCAACGGGACGAGGCGTTGGTGCAGCGCCTGGCGCAGGTTCGCGTCGAGCGCCAGGCACCCAGCTCGCTGAGCCAGCCGCTGACCTTACTCTTGATACCGGACACGACAGGGAAACGCATGGATTGCAAGGAATGGGAAGGAGCTTCCGGGGTATGAAGAACACCGGGCACAGTGCGATGGTCAGGCTGTTCCTGACGTCCTACGAGGACTTCCGGGTGCGCTTGCGCAGGCGCCTGGGGTCGGAGGACCTGGCCAACGATGTCCTGCATGAAACCTACCTGCGGGTCGACCGCATGGAGGAGCCGCCGAACCTTGCCCAACCCAATGCCTACCTGTATCGCATGGCCCTGAACATCGCCGCCGACCGGCGTCAGTCCGACGCTCGCCTGCTCACCGGCGAGGAGGTCGAGGAACTGCTGCAGGTCGCCGACGAGGCCCTGGACCCCTCCCGGGTGGTGGGTGGCCAGAAGGAAATCCAGATCCTGCTCAAGGCCCTTTACGAGCTGCCGGCACGCCGCCGGCGAATCTTCATCGCTGCGCGCCTGGAAGAGGCGCCGCACCTGGAAATCTCCCAGCGCTTCGGCATTTCCACACGGATGGTGGAAAAGGAACTCAAGGCCGCCCTGGGCCATTGCGCCCTGCGTCTTGAAAGAAAAGTCATTCAGCGGTTCGGTCCCGGGGCCGGAAAACCGTCCTAGACAAAGAGTCCCTGATCAATCCGTGAGTATCTGCGCGCTTGAACATCTTTAGCATTTCTTCTCCCCGGGCCTCGGCGGACCAGCAACTGCTGAGCGAAGCCCGGGACTGGCTGGTCCTCCTGACGTCGGGCCGGGCCACCGCGGCCGACGCCCGGGCGCTGCGCCAGTGGTGCGCGCGCAGCCCAGGGCACGCGGCGGCCTTCGAGCAGGCCAAGGCCCTGTGGCATGGCTTGCAGCCGGCGGCCCAGCGCCTGGAACAGCAGGCACGCTTCCGGACTTTTGGGCGCCGGGCCTTTCTCGGCGGCGCGCTGGCGGCCTCGGCGGCACTGTTCATGGTGCGCCTTACGGTGCCCGGCGGCTTCGCCGGGCTCACGGCGGACTTTTCCACCGAGGTCGGCGAGCAGCGGCGGGTCGACCTGGCCGATGGAGTGAGCCTGGAGCTCAACACCCAGACCCGTATCAGTCGCCGTGAACGGGGAGTGGGAGAGCAGGGCATCGAGTTGCTGGAGGGCGAGGTCGAGGTGTTCAGCCAGGGCGTGCAGGCGCTCAAGGTCCAGGCCGGGGAAGGTTGGCTGAGCGCGCGCCAGGCGCGTTTCAACCTGCGCAATACCGAGCGCCAGGTGTGCGTGACCTGTATCGAGGGCAGCCTGCAGGTGGAGGTGGCCGGGCGCAGCATTGGCCTGGACAGCGGCCGCCAGCTGACCTACGACGAGCGTGGCGTGGGCCAGCCAGTGGCGGTGGACCCCCATGCGGTGATCGCCTGGCGCGAGCAGGTGCTGGTGTTCGACGACGCTACGCTGGATACCGTGGTCCGCGAGATCAACCGCTACCGTCCCGGGATGCTGGTATTGCTCAATGCCGAGCTCGGCAAACGCAAGGTCCAGGCGCGTTTCTATCTCGATCAACTGGCCGGCGTGGCCCTGTTGATTCGCGACGCCTATGGCGCCAAGTGCACCGAGTTGCCTGGCGGCGTGGTCCTGCTCAGCTGATACCGTCTCCGCGCTCGGCCTGATCCGCCGCCGATGTCCGCTACGCGGCCATGCGCAGCCTGCGACAGCGGCTACTCCAAGCCGTGTACCGTTCGGCCTGTAGCCGCTGTCGAGCCTGCGAGGCTGCGCCCGGTTGCGCAGCGACCGTAGATCCCGACGGACCTGACCCGCCGCCGGTGTCCGCCAAGTGCTCCAGGACCGGGCTCAATCCAGCGGGCCCAATACCTGGCGGTAGCGTTCTTCGCCTTGGGGCGTCTGGCGCACCAGGCGGATCTCCAGGCCGGCGGGGTTGTCCTGGCGGTTGCCGCTGAGCTGGCGCCAGCCCTTGTCCGGGTTCCACACGCGCACCTGCAGATCGCTGACCCGCTCCAGCACCGCCACGCCGTCGCGCGGCGCCGGCAACGGGTAGCGATCGCGAGCCTCGGCCACCGCGCGGTACAGGGTGTCGCCCTTGAGCCACCAGCGCACCCGCTGCAGGCCTTCGCCGGAGGTGGCGGCGCTGCGGATCACCTCCAGGCGAAACCCCTTGCTGTCGGAGCTGCGCACGCTCAGGGGCGCCGGGGTCTCGGGTTCGGCATTCTCGCTTTCGCCAAGCTGTGGTTCGCGCAGCTCGATGGTGGCCCGTTGGGCCACGTCGCGGTCCAGCTGGTTGAGCGCCCGCAACAACGCTTCGGTCTGCTCGGTGCCGGCCTTGAGGTGGGCGTCGGCCCGGCTCACGCTGTCCAGGCCGCGCCAGGCGATGAGGCTGACCACCGCCATGAGCATGATCGCCACCATTACCTCGATCAGGGTGAAACCTTCCTGGCGACGGTTCATGGCTGTTCCACCACGCGCAATTGGCCGGCCGGCGTGCGCTCCACCCACAGGCTATGCTGACCGTCGGATAGCACGATCCGAACCGGCGGGTTGATCCATTCGGCATTGAGCACCAGGCGCTGGCGCGGTTCGATGCGCACGTCCATGGCGGGGCTATCCCAACGGCGCGGGCGCAGTTGGCGGTCATGGCGAAAGTCGTCGACGCCGCTGCCGCCATCGGCCGGGCGGTCGAAGGCGAATCCCTTGGCATTGGCCCGCCAGGTGATGGGCCGGCCATCGGTGCGGGCTTCGGCTTGGGCCACTTGCAGCAGTTGCGCCAGGCGCTCGGCGTCCTTGCGCAGTTGCTGCAGCGGGTCGGGCTTGATGCTCAGGCCCACGGCGGCGCTGGCGATGCCGATGATCACCAGCACCACCATCAGTTCGATCAGGGTGAACCCCTGTTGCTTGCCGCTCTGCATCACGTTGCACTCCTTGGCGATGGGTCCAGACTGCCCGAGGCAGATGATCGTCCAGTGAAATAAAACCGTGAGAATTGAGCTGTAGGCTGCGGGGACGGACAAACAGGAGGTCCTGCCCATGCTACGCGCGCTGCTCAACCCATCTTCAGCTCCCCGGCTATTGCAGTACACGGCCCTGGTGGCGGCGCTGGCCGGTGTCGTCACCTGGTCGTCCCTGCTGCTGACCCCGGCCGAATCCCAGACCCCGATGGCTGCGCCCCAGGTGCTCGCCGCACGGGCCGACAGTCCGGCCCTGCAGTGGTTCGCCAACCGGCCGGCGCAGGTGGATATCAAGGTCTGCGGGGTCATGGCCGGGGCCCGCGGGGCGGTGGCCATCCTCAGCCTCAACGACGGGCCGGCGCGCAGCTTCCTCGCCGGTGAACGGCTGACCCAGGGCGTGCGCCTGGCTGCCATCGAGGCCGATGGCGTGCTCATCGAGCGCGGCGGCGAGCAGTCGCGGGTCAAGGTCAGCAAGCTGCCGGACTCGCCGGCCCTGCCACGGTTGACCCGCTGAGCTTCACTGGCGCGGCGCCTGTGGCCGGCCGACCAGGCTCTCCAGCCGTGCCAGGGGCGGCGCTTCGCGGCTGCGGTCGCGTACCTGCACGCTGACCCGCAGCAGGCCCGGCGCAATGCCGGGCACGATCGCCTGCTCGCAGCGCAGCTTGAGCCGGCCCTGGTCGCATTCGAAATTCTTCAGGCCCGGATGCGGGTTGCCCTCCAGGCGCAGTTCGGCCAGGCGGCTCTGGGCCGCCAGCAGGGCCAGGGACTTGTCGCGCAACAACCCGTTGCCCTGGGTCATGAGGCCCGCCACGCGCACTGCCGCCGACATCGCCACGGCGATGATGGCCAGGGCCACCAGGACCTCGATCAGGGTGAATCCAGCTTGTTTGGACACCGCTCGCATGGGCTGCTCGAAACCGGGAAACAGCCTCGCAGACTAGCCCGCGGGCTTGACGGAATGGCGACCGAAACTCCCGAGGTTTTTCAATACCACTGACATATCTTCTTGCAACACTGCGCGACGAATCGAACTCAAGCCAAGGAATGTCGAGATGGATATCGCGCATGAAACGTCCCCACCCCAAGCCTGCGGAGCGTTGTCGGCAGGCCGGGAGATCGCCTCGCCAGGCCAGGAGCAGGAAGCTTGTGGCGTGGCAGCCCAGGTTAGCGGCCAGGACGCCGGGGGCGCTTGGACACGGCGGCGGACCCGGGGCGGCCGCGCCCAGCGCGGTTTCACCCTGATCGAGATCATGGTGGTGGTAGTGATCCTCGGGATCCTGGCCGTCATGGTGGTGCCCAAGGTCCTGGATCGTCCGGACCAGGCACGTGCCACCGCGGCCAAGCAGGACATCGCCGGGCTGATGCAGGCGCTCAAGCTGTATCGCCTCGACCATGGCAGCTATCCGAGCATGAACCAGGGCCTGAAGGTCCTGGTGGAACGCCCGGCCAATGCCAAGGACAGCAACTGGCGTTCCTACCTGGAGCGCTTGCCCAACGATCCCTGGGGGCATCCTTATCATTACCTCAACCCGGGGGCCAACGGCGAGGTGGACGTATTCTCCCTCGGCGCCGACGGCCAGCCCGATGGCGAAGGCGTGAATGCCGACATCGGCTCCTGGCAGTTGTAAGGCCGGCCATGAACAGCCGTTCGCCCAGTGTGGCGAAGCAGCGTGGCATGGCCATCATCAGCGCCTTGCTGATCGCCGCGGTGGTGGCGGTGATCGCCGCGGCGATGCTCACCCGCCAGACGTCCTTCATGCGCACGGTGGAGGCCGAGCAGGGGCGGGTGGTGGGCAGCGCGGTGTTGCAGGGTGGGCTGGAGTACAGCCGGCAACTGCTCTGGGATGCGCGCCAGCGCGATGTCCTGACGCGCCTCGACCAGCCCTGGGCGCGGCCCATCGGCGACCAGGCGCTGGGCGGGTTCAACGACTCCTTCCAGGGGCGCCTGCAAGACCAGCAAGGCAAGTTCAACCTGCGCAACCTGGTGTTCCAGGGGCAGGTGGATGCGGTGCAGCTGCAGGGGTTCGAACAGCTGTGCCAGCTGATCGGCATCGATTCGGCCCTGGGCCGGCGCATCAGCCAGCGGGTGATCGCTTCCTACCCCCAGCGCCTGGACAGCCCGGACAGTGCGGCCAAGGTCCGTGGCGCCTTCGACAGTGGTCGCCTGACCTCGCCCGGCGCCGAGGCACGGGTGCTGCCGGCCCGCCAGCCGATGCTGCGCAGCGTGGAAGAGCTGCGGGGGCTGCCGGGCATGAGCGAAGTCTTGCTGCTGCGCCTGGCGCAGCACGTCAGCATCTTGCCGGGCAATACCTGGGTCAACGGCAATACCGCCACCGCCGAGGTGTTGGCCGCGGTGGTGCCGGGCCTGGCGCTGTCGCGGGCCAGGGCCCTGGTGGTCGAGCGCGACGCCGGGCACTGGTTCATCAACCGGGGTGATTTCGTCAACCGCCTGCGCATGCCGGACGTGGCGGTGGAGCAAGTGCGGGTCGGCATCACCAGCGAATGGTTCCTGCTCCAGGGCCAGGCGCGCCGCGACCAGCGCCGGGTCAGCCTGCAAGCCCTGCTGCACCGTCCCGAGGACCGCATGCCCCAGGTGATCTGGTCGCGGGTGGGTGCATGAGCCGCTTGCGTATTGTCTTGCCCAGCCTGGCTGAGCTGGGCCAGGCCGGTTATCCCGTGCAGCACCCAGTGGATTTTGCCCGCCTGGATCGCCATGACCGGGTCGCTGCCAGCGGACGTTGCTCCCTGGAGCAACTGGGAGCCATGGGCAAAGGCGCCAAGCCACTGCCGGTGGAGTGTTTCCTGCACCCCCAGGACAGCCTGTTGACCAGCATCGAGTTGCCGCCACTGCCGCCGGCACGAATCAAGGCGGCGGTGGCTTGTGCCGCCCAGGCGCTGATCCTCGGTCCCGTCGAGCTCATGCATATAGCCCACGGCCCGCGCGAGGCCGATGGCCAAGTGGTATTGGGCTGGCTGGCGCTGGAGCAATTGCAGGCCCTGGGACGCTGGCTGGAACAGGCCGGCCTGAGGCTGCAGGGCTTGTATCCAGCCCCCTACGCCCTGGCGGTACCGGCGCCCGGACAACTGAACCTGTGTGCCGTGGATGGCTGGCTGGTCCTGCGCCATGACCTGGTGCTGGGCGGCGTTCAACCGCTGCTGCCGCAGGACGCGGAGGGCGCCTTGCCGGCCAGCCTGGAGCAACGGCGCGGTACGGCGGGCGAATTGGCCTGGATCGGTGACCCAGCGCCGGCGGGGATTGCCCGGCAGCCGGCCGAGCAACGCTGGAACGGCGCCGTCCCGACCTGGAGCCTGCATGCCGGGGCGTTGCCCGGGCGTGTCGCGGCCAAGGGCTGGGGCCGGGCCCTGGGCTGCTGCGCCTTGGCGGTGGCGGTCTGGGTGCTGGGCCTGAACCTGTACGCCGCGCGTGAAGCCGACCAGGGGCAACGGCTCAAGGCCCAGATGATCCAAAGGGTGCGCCAGGCGTTCCCCGAATTGCCGGTGGTGCTCAATCCATTGCAACAGGCCCGCCAGCAACTGGAGGCCCGGCAGAGTGGCACGGCGGGGGAGCCGGCCCAAGGGTTTGCCAACCTGTTGCAACAGGCCGCCGGCGCCATGCCGTTCATGGTCGGCAGCGTCCAGAGCCTGACCTATGCCCAGGAGCGCCTGCAGCTGGAACTGTTGCCCGATGCACCGCGAGTCACCGATGACAGCTGGCAGGGCGCACTGACCCAGGCCGGCTACAGCGTCCAGCGCGAGGCCAATGGCTGGACCCTGGCTCCTGCTGGCGCGCGTTCGGCCGACGCCATGCAAACCCCGGAGGGCGACGATGATGAATAAAGCCCTGCTGGCGCCGTACCGGGCTCGCTGGAGCGCGCTGCGCACCCGCGCCCGGGCCTATTGGAGCAGCCTGGCCCTGCGCGAGAAGCGCTTGCTGGCCGGCACCACGGTCGGCCTGCTGGCCTTGCTGAGCTGGTCGCTGCTGATCCAGCCGGCCCTGCGCAAGATCGACTACTGGCAAGTCGAGACACCCAAGCTGCGGTCCCAGGCCGAGGCCCTGGAAGTGCTGTTGCACGAAGTGGCGGCGGGCCCGGGCCAGGTGTCTGGAGCCGATCTGGAACAGGCCTTGCGCCAGACCCTGGACGGGGCTGGCCTCAAGGATCACTACCAATTGCAGCAGAGCGATGAAGCCGGCCCCGAGAGCTGGCGGTTGACCTTCGAGCAGGCCCCGGCGGATGCCGTGGTCGGCTGGTTGCTGGGCTCGCCCCGGCAGCTTTCGCTACAGGTGGTGGAGGCTCGCCTGCAACGCGCGGGCACGGCCGCCGCCGATGACTCGGCAGGCACACTGTCCGGGACCGTTCGCATGGATCAGGCGCAGGGCGCTAAGGAAGCTTCATGAAGTGGTCAGGTTCCAAATACGTGCGCCAGTGTCGCAAGGCCGCACCTTTCCTGCTGCTGGCGCTAGGGGCCTGCAGCACCACCCAGTCCACCCCGCCACAGCCGATGCTGGTGGACAGCGAACTGGGCCAGCCCCTGGCCGATACCCGGCGCGGCGGCGATGCCCTGGCCGACCGCCAGCGCCCGCAGGCGCAACAGGCCCAGCGGCCCAAGGTGCTGCATCCGGTGACCAACAGTCGCGCCCAGGCCACGCCGCGCAGCACCGGCGTGCCGCGCAACCCGCTGGGTGACCAGCCGGTGCAGCTGAACTTCGTCGAGGCCGACATCCAGGCGGTGGTGCGGGCCTTGTCCCGCTCCACCGGCCAGCAGTTCCTGGTCGATCCACGGGTCAAGGGCAACCTGACCCTGGTCAGCGAGGGCCAGGTGCCGGCGCACCAGGCCTACGACATGCTGCTGGCGGCGCTGCGCATGCAGGGCTTCAGCGTGGTGGACGTCGGCGGCGTGGCCCAGGTGGTGCCCGAGGCCGATGCCAAGCTGCTGGGCGGGCCGATCTACAGTGCCGACAAGCCGGCCGGCAACGGCATGCTGACCCGCACCTTCCGCCTGCAATACGAAAACGCGGTGAACCTGATTCCGGTACTGCGGCCGATCGTTTCGCCCAACAATCCGATCAACGCCTACCCGGGCAACAACACCATCGTGGTCACCGACTACGCCGAGAACCTGCAGCGGGTGGCGCAGATCATCAATGGCATCGACACCCCGAGCGCCATCGACACCGACGTGGTGGCGGTGCAGAACGGCATCGCCGTGGACATCGCCACCATGGTTTCCGAGCTGCTGGAAAACCAGGGCAGCGACCAGACCCAGAAGATCAGCGTGATCGGCGATCCGCGTTCCAACTCCATCATCATCCGCGCCGGCAGCCCCGAGCGCACCGAGCTGGCGCGTAACTTGATCTACAAGCTGGACAACGCCCAGAGCAACCCGAGCAACCTGCATGTGGTCTACCTGCGCAACGCCCAGGCCGGCAAGCTGGCCCAGGCCCTGCGTGGCCTGCTCACCGGGGAAAGCGACAGCGGCGGCAACGATGGCGCCCGGGCCATGCTCAGCGGCATGGGCGGCGGCACCAGCAGTGGCCAGGGCGGCAGCCAGACTGGCAGCAGCACCAGCACCGCCGGCAATAGCAGCCTGGGCAACGGCAGCGGCGGCACCACCAAGGGTTACGGTCAGGGCGGCAGCAGTAGCAGCGGCCTGGGCAGCAATGGCCAGCAGGGCGAGCAGAACACCGCCTTCAGTGCCGGTGGCGTGACCATCCAGGCCGACGCCACCACCAACACCTTGCTGATCTCCGCACCTGATCCTCTTTATCGCAACCTGCGGGAAGTCATCGACCAACTGGACCAGCGCCGCGCCCAGGTGGTGATCGAGAGCTTGATCGTGGAGGTCAACGAAGACGATGCCAACGAATTCGGCGTGCAATGGCAAGCCGGCAACATGGCGGGACGGGGTGGTTTTGGCGGCGTCAACCTTGGCGGTAGCGGACTGGTGGGCAACCCGGGCAGCAAGACCAGCATCGACGTGCTGCCCAAGGGCCTGAATGTCGGTGTGGTCAACGGCACCGTGGACATCCCGGGGATCGGCAAGGTGCTGGACCTCAAGGTCCTGGCCCGGGCGCTCAAGAGCAAGGGCGGCTCCAACGTGCTGTCGACGCCGAACCTTCTGACCCTGGACAACGAGGCCGCGAGCATTTTCGTCGGCCAGACCATTCCCTTCGTCACCGGCAGCTATGTCACCGGCGGCGGTGGCAACAGCAACAACCCGTTCCAGACGGTGCAGCGCGAGGAAGTGGGGCTCAAGCTCAACGTGCGGCCGCAGATATCCGAGGGTGGCACGGTCAAGCTGGACATCTACCAGGAGGTCAGCAGCATCGATGCGCGGGCCTCGGTGGAAGCCGGCACCGTGACCCAGAAGCGCGCGATCGACACCAGCATCCTGCTCGACGACGGGCAGATCATGGTGCTCGGCGGCCTGCTGCAGGATGGCTATAGCCAGAGCAACGATGCGGTGCCGTGGCTGTCGAGCATCCCGGGGCTGGGAGCGCTGTTTCGCAACGAGAAGCGCAGCGTCAACAAGACCAACCTGATGGTGTTCCTGCGGCCCTACATCATTCGCGACAGCGGCGCGGGGCGCAGCATTACCCTCAACCGCTACGACTTCATGCGCCGGGCCCAGGGCCAGTTGCAGCCCGAGCACAGCTGGGCAATGCCGGACATGCCGCTGCCGCAACTGCCGCCGGCGGCCAAGGCGATTCCCGGGGCGCAACCGGTGTCGTTGCAGGACGCGCCCCAGGGCATCCGGGCCACCATCCGCGCGGTGCCTGTGCAATGAGCGGGGCGACAGGTTCGAGTCATGGCCTGCTTCGTGTAGGAATTCTTGGACGGATGGAGGTTTGGCGATGAGCGCCCAGCTCCCTTACGCCTGGGCCAAATCCCAGCGCCTCCTGCTGCGCCACGACGAGGAGGGCGCGGTGCTGCTGGTGTGCGCCTCGACCCCTGGCTGGTCCATCGCCGAGGCCCGACGCCAGTTCGGCCCGGCGCGCCTGGAACAGGTGCGCGACGACGAACTCGACGGCCTGCTGGCCACCGCCTATGCCGATACCGGCAGCGCCGCGGCAGTGGTGGGCGCGGCGGAGAACGAGGTGGACCTGGACCGGCTGATGCAGGACATGCCGGAGATCACCGACCTGCTGGATACCCAGGACGGCGCGCCGGTGATCCGCATGATCAACGCCTTGCTCACCCAGGCGGCACGGGACGAGGCCAGCGATATCCATATCGAACCCTACGAGACCCACTCGGTGGTGCGTTATCGAGTCGACGGCACCCTGCGTGACGTGGTTTCGCCGCGCAAGGCACTGCATGGCGCCCTGGTGTCGCGGATCAAGATCATGGCCCAGTTGGATATCGCCGAAAAACGCCTGCCCCAGGACGGTCGGATCGCCTTGCGCGTTGCCGGGCGGCCCATCGATATCCGCGTCTCCACGGTGCCCACCGGCCATGGCGAGCGGGTGGTGATGCGCTTGCTGGACAAGCAAGCCGGGCGCCTGCAACTGGAGACCCTGGGCATGGACCCGGCGCTGCTGGCCCGGCTCGACGGCCTGATCCGCCAGCCCCATGGCATCGTCCTGGTCACCGGCCCCACCGGCAGCGGCAAGACCACCAGCCTCTACGCGGCCCTGGCCCGGCTGGATGCCAGTACCAGCAATATCCTCACCGTGGAGGACCCGGTGGAGTACGACCTGCCGGGTATCAGCCAGATCCAGGTCAACGCCAAGATCGACATGACCTTCGCCCTGGCCCTGCGCGCCATCCTGCGCCAGGACCCGGACATCATCATGATCGGCGAGATCCGTGACCTGGAGACCGCGCAGATCGCGGTCCAGGCGTCTCTCACCGGGCACCTGGTGCTGGCTACCCTGCACACCAACGATGCGGTGTCGGCGGTCAACCGCCTGATCGATATGGGCGTGGAGCCGTTCCTCCTGGCCTCGTCGATGCTCGGCGTGCTGGCCCAGCGCCTGGTGCGGCGCCTGTGCAACCAGTGCAAGCAGCCCGCCCCGGCCAACCCCGGCACCTGGCGTCCGGTGGGCTGCCCGGCCTGCAACCAGATCGGCTACAGCGGGCGTACCGGGATCCACGAGCTGTTCTGCATCGATGACGAGATCCGCAGCCTGATCCACCAGGGCGCCGATGAGCAGGCGTTGCGCGCTTCGGCCCGGCGCGCCGGGATGTTCAGCATGCGCGAGGACGGCGAGCGCTGGGTGCGCAGCGGTGCCACTGCGCCGGAAGAGATCCTTCGTGTGACACGGGACGCCTGATGAATCGCTATCGCTACGAAGCTGCCGACAGCCTCGGCAAGATCGAGTCCGGGCACCTGGAGGCCGACAGCCAGGGTGCGGCCTTCGCCACGTTGCGCAGCCGGGGCCTGACGGCCTTGCAGGTGCAACGGGACGGCAACCAGGGCGCGGCCGGGGCAGGGGGCATGTTCAGCCCGAAGCTCTCGGACAACGACCTGGCCTGGGCGACCCGCCAGTTGGCCAGCTTGCTGGGGGCCAGCCTGCCGCTGGAGGCGGCCCTGAGTGCCACGGTAGAGCAGGCCGAGCGCAAGCACATCGCCCAGACCCTGAGCGCGGTGCGGGCCGATGTGCGCAGCGGCATGCGCCTGGCCGAGGCACTGGCGGCCCGGCCTCGGGACTTTCCGGAAATCTACCGGGCGCTGATCGCCGCCGGCGAGGAGTCCGGCGACCTGGCCCAGGTCATGGAGCGGCTGGCGGACTACATCGAGGAGCGCAATGGCCTGCGGGGCAAGATCCTCACAGCCTTCATCTATCCCGGGGTGGTGGGCCTGGTGTCCATCGGCATCGTGATTTTTCTCTTGAGCTACGTGGTGCCCCAGGTGGTCAGTGCTTTTTCCCAGGCCCGCCAGGACTTGCCGGGGCTGACCCTGGCGATGCTCGCCGCCAGCGATTTCATCCGCGCCTGGGGCGGCCTGTGCTTCGCCGTCCTGGTGGCCGGGTTCTGGGGCTGGCGGATCTACCTGCGCAACCCCCAGGCGCGCTTGAGCTGGCATGGCCGGATCCTGCGCCTGCCCCTGGTCGGGCGGTTCGTGCTGGGCCTGAACACCGCGCGCTTCGCCTCGACCCTGGCCATCCTCGGCGGTGCCGGCGTGCCGTTGCTGCGGGCCCTGGAGGCGGCGCGCCAGACCCTGTCCAACGACCGTTTGAGCCAGAGCGTCAGCGAGGCCACGGCCAAGGTCCGCGAGGGCGCCAACCTGGCGGCGGCGCTGCGGGTGGAGAAAGTCTTCCCGCCGCTGTTGATCCATCTGATCGCCAGCGGCGAGAAGACCGGTGCCTTGCCGCCGATGCTCGAACGGGCGGCGCAGACCTTGTCCAGCGACCTGGAGCGCCGGGCCATGGGCATGACCGCGCTGCTGGAGCCGCTGATGATCGTGGTCATGGGCGCGGTGGTGCTGGTGATCGTCATGGCGGTGCTGCTGCCGATCATCGAGATCAACCAGCTGGTGACTTGATCGGGGCGAGGGCGCTCGCACCGTCCGACCGTGGCCGGCAAACCGGTTGTGCTGATCTGCCGGCCATGGATGCCTGCCTGTTCCGAGGCACCAAGTTGCCCGGTACGAGCTTTCGCTCGCACCGCGAGGGCCGGGCCGGCAGATTCTTTTTTCAGGCTGCTCCCCGCGCTCCCGACCCTCTCGGCAGGCATCCTCGGGTTCCTCGTTCTGTCATGTTCCAGCCGCGCTCCCAGAGGCTACGGCGCCTGGCGGAAGATGCCGGCCCAGGCTGTGGAAACCTGGCTGTCACCTTGGGCGAAAGGGCCTTAAAAAAGCGCTGTGAACACCCGAGAATCTTTTGCAGTAACAGTCGGTTTCTCCCGAGCATTTTTCCTTTAACTGTCACCGGAAGCTGCGAACTTCTCTGTCCATGGCCTCACCCAACAAGCCCTCTGGATCAAGGCTTCTGGCCCGAGCGCCATGGCGTCATGCAAGAGCTATTCACCCAACGTACGAACACGACGAAAGGAGATTCTTCATGTTTAAGCGCAATGTTCTCGCGGCATCCCTGACCCTGGCTGCCCTGTGCTCGGCACAGGCCGCAATGGCCGACATCAACGGTGGTGGCGCTACCCTGCCACAACCGCTGTACCAGACCGCTGGCGTTCTGACCGCCGGTTTCGCTCCCTACATCGGCGTAGGCAGCGGCAACGGCAAGGCTGCCTTCCTGAACAACGACTACACCAAGTTCGTGGCCGGCACCACCGGCAAGAACGTGCACTGGGCCGGTAGCGATTCCAAACTCAGCGCCACTGAGCTGAGCAACTACGCCGCTGCCCACAACGCCGCCTGGGGTCCACTGATCCAGGTGCCTTCGGTGGCCACTTCGGTAGCCATTCCGTTCAACAAGGCTGGCTCCGCTGCCGTTGACCTGAGCGTCAACGAGCTGTGCGGCGTGTTCTCGGGTCGTGTCAACGACTGGAGCCAGATTTCCGGCTCCGGCCGCACTGGCGCCATCACCGTGGTTTACCGCAACGAGAGCAGCGGCACCACCGAGCTGTTCACCCGCTTCCTGAACGCCAAGTGCGCCGAAACCGGCACCTTCGCCGTGACCACCAACTTCGCTTCCAGCTACTCGGGCGGCCTGCCAGCCGGTGCCGTGGCCGCTGTAACCAGCCAAGGCGTGATGGACGCGCTGAACGCTGGCGACGGTCGCGTGACCTACATGAGCCCTGACTACGCCGCGCCAACCCTGGCTGGCCTGGATGACGCCACCAAGGTCGCTCGCGTCGGTAAAGACGTCGCCAAGAACATCGCAGGCGTCTCGCCTGCTCCAGCCAACGTGTCGGCTGCCATCAACGCTGTACCGGTGCCAACCGTTGACCTGAACAAGCCCAACAACTGGGTGCCGGTCTTCGCCGCCAGCGCTAACCCAAGCGATCCAAGCGTCGTGCCTTACCCCTCCACTGGCTACCCGATCCTGGGCTTCACCAACCTGATCTTCAGCCAGTGCTACGCCGATGCCACCCAGACCTCGCAAGTACGCACCTTCTTCGGTCGCCACTACGGCTCCAGCTCGCTGACCAACAACGACAACGCCATCAAGAACAACCGCTTCGTACCGCTGCCAGCTGCCTGGAAAACCGCCATTCGTGACAGCTTCGTCACGGCTTCCAGCGGCCTGAGCATCGGTAATGCCAGCGTCTGCAACGCCATCGGCCGTCCGCTGTAACTGACGCGTCCGATACCCGCAACACCCGGATCAGCAACGGTTTCGACCGTTGCTGATCTTTTCATTCCGGGCCGCCCAGCCCGTTCATCGCAGGGGCGGCACACCGTTCGGCGCCGACCGGCGAGCGTTACACCCAGAACATGAATTTTCCATGACAAGCGTTCGGTCGTGTCCTTCGACAACGGCCTATTCCTAAAGCAGTGACGCACGCCCTGGGCCGTACAGCGTCGCGCACCCTGGGCGTCATAACAAAGGATGAGTAGTAATGGTTCGCTGCAAACCACCGGTTAACCCCCCTGGCCTGGATTCCCAGGCGCCGATCCTGCGGCTCAAGCCCCTGGCCCAGGCCATCGCCCTGTTGTTGATGGCCGGCAGTGCCAATGCCGCCCCGGCGTTCAGTTCCGGCTGGTTCGCCGACAAGGGCGCCTCCCAGGCGGCCACTGCCGCGCGTACCAATGGCCAGGTGCCGGGCATGCCGCCTCCGCTGTCCCAGCAGGTGCGGGTCAACCAGCAATTGCAGCGTTCGCTGGGCAATCTCAACTCCACGGTGGCGGCCATCGCCGCACAACAGGCGGCCCAGGCGGCGGCCCGCCAGGCTGCGTTCGGCAGTGTCAGCAGCGTTCCCGATGGCCTCGGCCAGGGCGGACTGAAGGTCGACAACAGCCTGACCCAGGGCTGGATCAACGCCAAGGGGCCGGTGCAGAGCCAATCCGGCGGCAAGACCACGGTGACCATCGAGCAGACCGCCGACAAGGCCATCCTCAACTGGGAAACCTTCAACGTCGGGCGCAACACCACGGTGGATTTCCAGCAGCAGTCCAACTGGGCGCTGATGAACCGGATCAATGATCCCAATGGTCGGCCCAGCGAGATCCAGGGCCAGATCAAGGGCGCCGGCACGGTGATGATCATCAACCGCAACGGCGTGGTGTTCAGCGGCACCAGCCAGGTCAACGTGCGCAACCTGGTGGCGGCCGCAGCCACCATCACCGACGAGCAATTCAGCAAGCGTGGCCTGTATGTCGACGCCAACGGCAGCCAGCCGACCTTCACCGATGCCGCCGGCAAGGTCCTGGTCCAGGCTGGCGCCTCGATCCAGACCCATGCCCCGGCCACCTCCACCGATGCCGGTGGCTACGCCCTGCTGCTGGGCAGCGAGGTGGAGAACGCCGGGACCATCGTCACCGCCAAGGGCCAGACCACCCTGGCCGCCGGGGACAGTTTCTACATTCGCCGCGGAGTCGGGACCGAGGGCAACCAGCGTTCCACCACCCGCGGCAATGAAGTGGCCACCTCGCTCAAGCCGGGCAGCAGTGCCGGCAAGGTCAGCAACAATGGCCTGATCATGGCCTCCACCGGCGACATCACCCTGACCGGCCACCAAGTGCTGCAGAACGGCGTGGCGCTGGCCAGTACCTCGGTGGATACCCGGGGCACCATCCATTTGCTCAACTCCGCCAGCGACGGCAGCGGTAGCGTGACCCTGGGGCAGGGCAGCACTACCGCGATCCTGTTGGACAGCAGCGGCAGCGGCGCCCTGGATAGCCAGCGCAACAGCGGCCTGGGCAACCTCGACGGCACCCCGGCCAACCTGATCACCGGCCAGTTCAACAACCTCAGCAGCGTTGCCGACCGTACCGACCAGTCCCGGGTGGAGATCGTCAGTGGCGGTACCGTGGACTTCCAGAAGGGCTCCATCACCCTGGCCACCGGTGGCCAGGTAGCGGTCAGCGCCGGCCAGCGCAGCCTGGTGCGCGACGGCGCGGTGATCGACGTTGCCGGCGCCGTCGGGGTCAAGGTGGCGATGGAATCCAACAACATCAAGATCAACCTCCAGGGCAACGAGCAACGCGATTCGGCGGGTAATCGTGACGCCGGCAAGTTGATCAACAACGATGTGTGGGTCGACCTGCGCGAGCTGATCTTCGTGCCGGCGGGCACCAACGGTTACGCCAGCGACCGCTGGTACACCGCCGGCGGACTGTTGGAAGTGGGCGGTTACCTGGGCACCCAGCGGCACAACATCGGTGAGTGGATGGCCCAGGGCGGGACCCTGACCTTCACCGGCAAGGATGTGGTGACCCAGTCCGGCGCCCAGTTGAACCTGTCCGGCGGTACCGTGGACGTGCAAGGCGGCTATATCCAGCAGACCTGGCTCAAGGGCGTGGACGGGCGCCTGTACGAACTGTCCCGGGCTCCAGGGGACCTGCTCTACACCGGGATCTACAAAGGCTATGTGGACAGCAGCCCGCGCTGGGGGCGCACCGATTACTACTACAACCCGCTGATCGCCCAGCAGCAGCGCTACGAGGCGGGCTACACGGTGGGCCGTGATGCCGGCAAGCTGGTGATCGGCACCGGCAACGCGGTGCTCGAAGGGCAACTGGTCAGCGATGTGTTCAAGGGCGACCGGCAGGTCCAGGCGCCCAAGCCCAACCTCGATGGCTACCAGCAATCGCACAAGGCGGCAGCCCAGCGCGCCCAGTTGATCATCGGCAACTACACGCCGATCTATAACAAGACCAGCGGTGTCCTGCGCCATGCCTTGAGCCCCACCGTGGACCAGGTGCTGATCGCCGCCAACCAGCAGAAGATCGCCGACGGCCTGGACCTGGACAGCGCCTTGCCCGCCGATCGCCAGGGGCGGCTGGTACTCGACAGCGACCAGCTCAATGGCCTGCAACTGGGGGCGATCAAGGTCGGTGCCCGGCAGCGGATCCAGGTCGATGGCGCGCTGACGGTGGCCGATGGAGGGGACATCACGCTGTTCGGTCCCCAGGTCAAGATCAACGCCAACCTCGCTGCCCACGGCGGCAGTATCAATGCCGGCAACGTGCTGAGCCAGGTGGATGCGAACCGCAATTTCGCGGTGGGCGACGTGATCCTTGCCCCCACTGGCGGCGTCCAGGCCCGGGTCGATGTCACCCGCGGGGTCAAGCTGGATGTGTCGGGGCGTTGGAACAACCTGGCCCTCGATCCGCTGAACAACGGCGGCGTGGCGTTCAGCAACGGCGGCAAGGTGTCGCTGCGCAGCAGTGGCGACCTCAACCTGGCCAAGGGCAGCCTGGTGGATGCCGGCTCCGGCGGCACCATCGGATTCGATGGCAAGCTCAGCGGTGGCAAGGGGGGCGATGTGACCCTGGCGGCCGATGGCAAGCTGGATCTCGACGCAGAGCTGCGCGGCCATGGGCTCAACGGCGGCGGCACCCTGGCCCTGCAGGCGCACAAGGTGCTGATCGGTGCGCGGGATGTGGCGCCGCAGCCCGGCACCCTGCAGTTGGCGGGGGACTTCTTCGACAAGGGCTTCTCAGCCTACGACATCACCGGCAACGAAGGACTGGTGGTCGCCGAGAACGCCAGGGTCGACGTCAAGATGCCGGTCTATCGCCTCGGCTCCCAGGCTGGCAACGCCGGCACCGGCAGCGATCCGGCCAGCATCCTGGAGCCCTGGCTGCCGGATCTGTACCAGCAGGATGCGACCAAAGGCGTGCTGACCCAGCGCCGTGGCGCCGGGCTGGCCCTGACCGCCGGCAACCAGTACTCCAGCGGCGCGCAACTGGCGACCACGGCGCTGAACGTGGGCCAGGGCGCGGTGATCAATGTCGATCCGGGGCAAGCCATCAACTTGCGCAGCGTCGGCCAGTTGACCATGAACGGCACCCTCAATGCCTGGGGCGGCAGCGTCAGCCTCGCTGGCCTCACCGTGGCCAGTTCCGAGGCAGCCAACGCTGCCGGCCACGGACGCTCGATCTGGGTCGGCGAGCAGGCGCTGATCGATGTCGCGGCCCGGGCAGTGAGCGCCGTGGACAATCGTGGGCGCAGCTATGGCCAGGTGCGCAACGGCGGCAACATCAGCATCGGTGGCGAGATCGACCTGGCCACCGGCATCGCCAAGGCCAGTGACCTGTTCGTGGTGGTGCGCGACGGTGCGCGGCTGGATGCATCCGGCACCCAGGCCGCCCTGGACATTCCCGGACAAGGGCGGGTGCAGGTCGCCAGCAATGGCGGCAGCATTGGCTTCGCCTCCAACAACGGCCTGTACCTGGACGGCAGTTTCGTCGCTCGGGCCGGCGGTGCCGGTGCGGCGGGCGGTAGTTTGTCCGTGGCCCTGGAGAGCCCGTACTACGCCAAGAGCGCGGTGACCGACCGGGTGCTCAAGGCCCGCGAACTGGTCGTCAGCCAGACTCACCAGGCCAATGTCCTGCCCGGATCCCCCGACGCTGCGGGCTCAGCCCTTGAGTATGGCCATGGCGGCCTCGGCGTGGACCAAGTGACAGCCGGCGGCTTTGGCAACCTGGCCTTGCTGAGCAACGGCCTGTTGAGCTTCGATGGCGATGTGTCGCTGAGCATGGGGCAGAGCCTGCGCCTGTACAGTGGCGCCCTGGGCCTGGCGGAAACCGCCACGGCCAATACCCGGGTCAACCTGTCGGCGCCTTACCTGTTGCTGGCGGGCATCCTCGCGCCGCCGGAGGCCAAGGACCAGTATGTGCGTCCGGTGGTCTCCATCGGCAGGCCGTCGGAGCGCGCCACCCAGGCATTGTTCAACGCCGATGGCCGCCTGATCGATGTGCGCGGCAACGTGATGTTCGGCAGCAAGGGCGACCTGCGCCAGGCCAACGACAGCCTGGTGAATATCGAACGGCGGGGCTTCGATCATGTCCGGCTCGATAGCCAGGGCGATCTGCGCTTCCTCGCCGGCGCTGGCGCCGATGTGATCGCCAAGGGCATCAGCACCCAGCTGCTGACCCAGGGCGACATGACCCTGCGCGCAGCGCAGTTGTATCCGGGGACCGAGGTCGGGGCCCGGGTGATCGCCGGCTACAAGTACGATTACGCAGGCCTCGCATTCGATCCGAGCCGGACCCTGACCATTGCGCGCAATGGCAACGCTGACTCGGCCGTGCCGTACTCGGTCTTCGGCCGCCTGCAGCTGGGTGCCGCCAATATCAAGCAGGGCGGTGTGGTGCGCGCCCCCCTGGGCCTGATCGAGATCGGCAACCTGGGTAGCAGCAAGGTCGAATTGCTGCCCGGCAGCCTGACCTCGGTCAGCGGCAAGGGCCTGGTGTTGCCCTATGGCGGTACCGTCGATGGCCAGGTCTACAAGTACAACGGCAAGACCGTGAACTTCGTGGGCCAGGGTGGCTTGGTCAATGAAAACAGCGAGCTGAGTGTCGGCGTGATCCTGGGCGGCAAGTCGGTGAAGGTACAGCAAGGGGCGACCCTGGACCTGTCCGGCGGCGGCGAGTTGCTGGGCGCGGGTTTCATCTCCGGGCGTGGCGGTTCCACCGATGCCCGCTACAGCCCGCTGGTGCAGATCGGTGCCAATGGCGTCCTGGTCTTGCCGGGCCTGGCGAGCAATCCGATCTACGCCATCGTTCCCGGCGCCCAACCCGGCTACGCGCCGGTGGCGCCGGAGGGCGGCGCGGTAGATCCGCTGATCGGCCAGCAGGTGACCATCGGCGCCGGAGTGCCCGGCTTGGCGGCGGGTACCTATACCCTGATGCCATCCACCTATGCCCTGCTGCCGGGGGCCTTTCGCGTGGAGATCAACGGCCTGGCGGGACTTGGCAGCGAGGGCTCGGCCCAGCTGATGCGCAATGGTTCCTGGAGCACCGCCGGGCGCCTGTCCATCGCCAACACCGGGATCGGCAACAGCGTCGCCAGCCAGTTGATCCTGACCTCGGCCGACACCCTGCGCCGTTATTCGCAGTACAACGAGACCAGCTACGCACAATTCGCCATGGCCGATGCGGCCAAGCTCGGCGTGCCGCGGCCCTTGCTGCCGGTGGACGCCAAGACCCTGAAACTGGCGCTGGAAGCCGGCGCCGGAAGCGACGCGTTCTCTTTCCAGGGCACAGGCCGCTTCGAGGCTGCGACGGGGGGCTTTGGCGGTACCGTTTCGGTATTGAACAGGGGCAGCGGTAGCGGTATCGAAGTGGTGAAGGCCGGGCAATCGGCCACCGACGGCTTTACCGGAGTCACCCTGGATGCCGACAGTCTCAATGCCCTGGGCGCCGGGCGCCTGATGCTCGGCGGCCTGACCCTGGTCAAGTATGGGCAGAGCGGTAACCTCATCACCCTGGCCGAGGGCACCAATACCAGCAATGGCTCGATCATCCTGCGCCAAGGGGCGGCCCTGGCGGCGCCGGAGGTGTTCCTGGTGGCCAACACCGGCGAGATCCTGGTAGAGCAGGGGGCTTCGATCAACACCATCGGTCGTGGCAAGGCCAGTTATGACGCGCGGGACGGTTTCACCTATCAGGTAGGCAATATGCTGGCGGTGTCCAATGGCTTGCTCAATGTGGTGAGCGCGCCTGCGGCCCAGCAGCCCAGTGGCGGTATCCGGGTGGGTAGCTGCGGCACTCGCCTGTGCACCGGACAGACCGCGCTGTACTCCGAGGGCAGCATCGTTGCCCTGACCGACAAGACCTTCGAGCTGGGGGACCAGGTGCGCTATGGCACCCGGCACCTGAACCTGGGCTTGAGCAGCATCAATGTGGGCAGCCCCGAAGCCCTGGCCGCCGCGGCCGCGGGTAATCGCCTGCCGGCCGGCATGACCCTGACCCAGCAAGTGCTGGATCGGCTGTTGCGCGGCGATACCCAGTTCGGCGCCCCGGCCCTGGAAACCCTGCAACTCTCGGCCCGGGACAGCTTCAACTTCTATGGCAGCGCGGGCCTGGATACCTACGATCCGGTGACCGGCAAATCGTTGCTGAGCAACCTCATGCTCTCGACTCCGGCCCTCTACGGTTCCGGTGGCGCCCATGACGTGGCCAGCATCCATACCGCCAACCTGATCTGGCAGGGGGCCACGAGCCCGGCCGGGACAGTGGTGGCCGGCGGTGCCGGCACTGGTAGCGGACGCCTGGAGATCAATGCCGAGCGCATCGAGTTCGGCTACGGCGCCTTCGCCCAGCCGAGCACCACCAAGACTTTCGATCGCCTGGCCCTGGGGTTCGCCAACGTCAATCTCAACGCCAGCCAGCGCATCACTGCCAACCACAAGGGCAGCCTCGCGGTGTACCAGAGCCAGGGCGGCTACGACCCACTCAAGGGTTTTGCCTACAGCGGTGGCAACTTGACTATCCGCACGCCGTTGATGACCGGCGAAGCCGGTTCGGTGAACCGCATCACGGCTGGTGGCGCCATCGATATCGGCGCCACGGCCGGCAGTCGCGGCCAGGCCAATGGCCAGGGCGCCGAGTTGTCCTTGAGCGGCGACAGCATCCGCCTGGCCAGCGCGGTGGTCCTGCCCAGCGGCAAGGTGTCCCTGGAGGCCCGTGGCGATGTGCAGTTGACCGATGCCGCGCTGATCGATGTGGCCGGGCGCGGCATGGCCTTCAACGACCTGACCCGCTACGGCGTCGGCGGCGAGGTGTTGCTCCAGAGCCGCGCCGGCAATGTACTGCAGGCGGCGGGTTCGAGCATCGACCTGTCGGCGCAGAGCAACCAGGCCGGCAAGTTGCGCGCCGTGGCCCTGGGCAGTGGCGCGGGGCTGGTGGACCTGGCGGGCAAGATCCTTGGCGCCAGCAGTGGTTCTTACGATGCCGGCGGCACCCGGGTGCCGTACCTGGGCGGCGCGGTGGAAATCCAGGCCCAGCGCCTGGGTGGCAGCGGTACCCTGGACGAGCAGTTCGCCGCTCTCAACCAGCGCCTGAACCAGGGCCAGGTGTATGGCGCACGCAGCTTCCAGCTCAAGCAGGGCGACCTGACCATCGGCGATGGCCTGAAGGCCAACAGCATCAACGTCTCCCTGGATAACGGCCGGTTGCGGGTCAACGGCCTGGTGGACGCCAGTGGCGAGCGGGTCGGCAGCATCAACCTGGCGGCTGGCAATGGCCTGGTCCTGGACTCCGGCGCGGTGCTCGATGCCCATGGCAGCAAGCTGCGGGTGGACAGCTACGGCAAGATCATCGATGCGCCCAACCGCGCCACCGTGGTCCTGGATTCCGGCAAGGGCCAGTTGACCCTGGCCGAGGGCGCGCGCATCGACCTGCGCCATGGCACGGAGGTGGCGGTCGGTGGCGCTGCGGGACAAAACGACGGCCGCAACCGTGGCACCCTGGAGCTCAATGCCCCACGGCTATTCAGGCCCGACGGCAGCAGCGACGATATCGCCATCGATGCCCGGGGCCGCCTGGATATCCAGGGCGCGCGCTCGATCGCGGTCAACGGCATGGTCAGCTATGACGATGCGCCGCAGAAGAACGATGCCGCCAGTGGCCGTCCTTATCAGGAAATCACCCAGGACTACCTGGACCAGAAGCACCAGCTGAGCAGCGCCTTCATCAACGCCGCCCTGCAGAACAGCGACCTGATGCAGAACAAGCTGGCCGGGCTGAACAACGCCGGTTATGCCGACGCCTTCCACCTGCGCCCCGGAGTCCAGATCGTCAGCAAGACCCCTGACGGCGACCTGGTGGTGCAGGGCGACCTGGACCTGTCCGGCTACCGCTATGCCAGCGTCAACCCCCACAGCCAGAAGACTTCGGTGTATGGCTCGGGTGAGGTCGGCGCCCTGGTGCTGCGCGCCGGTGGCGAGCTGAGTATCTACGGCAGCATCAACGATGGCTTCGCCCCGCCACCGCAGACCGTGGACGACAAGGGGTGGGTGCTGTTGCCGGGCGTGGACTTCACCGGTGGCAACATCATCGTGCCGGGCACCGGGGTGACCCTGGCCGATGGCACCCGCTTCCCCTCCGGCGCGACCCTCAACTATGACTTGCCGATCAAGGGCCTGACCCTGGCGGCGGGCACTCGCTTGCCGGTGACCGCGATCCTCGACCAGAGCCTGGTCCTGCCGGCCGGTACCGTGCTGGCGGCGGCCATACATGATGCCGCCGGCAACCTGCTGTTCGCCGCCGGAACCCTGCTCGGCGAGGCCCAGACCCTGGCCGTCGGCACTCAACTGGAGGCCGGCAGCCTGCTGGCCCAGAACACCCGGGTCAAGGCCATGACCTGGCCCAAGGGCGTGGCCTTGCCCAGCCTGGCTGGCGACCTGGTGCTGCTCGATGGCAACAAGCCATTACCCAAGGGCGCGCTGATTCCAGCAGGCACCAACGTCAAGTTGCCGACGGGCGTCGAGTCGGTGCAATTACGTCCGGAAGTGGCCGGGCGCCAGGGCAAGCTCTGGGCCATCGCGCCGATGCTGGCCGAGGGCTCGCAGTCCTGGTCCCTGCGCCTGGTAGCCGGGGGCGACACCGAGGCCGCCGACAGCCGCATCCTGCAGGCCAATCCGCGCCATGGCGACCTGCATCTGGCCGACAGCCACTACGGCATGTACGCCAACGAGTTGCCGGCCAAGGGGGTGTTTACCTGGACGGCCGCAGTGGTCCAGGCATTGGCCGAAAACGGAGTATTCGTCAAGGAAGGCGATCCGGTGGACCAGAAGGTGCTTGATGACCTGGACCTGGGCACCATCGCTGAGTTTTGTGGCGCGACTCCGGAATTCTGCGCGATGAAGACCACCTATGTCTGGACCCAGGCCGCCGTGGACGAACTGGCCCTGGCGGGCATCGAGGTCAAGCTGGGAGCGGTGATCGACGAGAAATTCATTCAGGACCTCGGAATGCCTTCGGTGGAGGCCCTGTGTAGCGAAACGCCCACCTTCTGCCTGGCGCAGAGCGCCAAGGAATATGAAGCCAAGCCGTCCAGCACCCGCTTCAGCGTGATCCGTACCGGTACCGGCGACCTGGAACTGCTCAGCGCCGGCAACCTGAGCATGGACTCGCTGTATGGGGTCTATACCGCCGGCACCTCTTCCATCGCGACCCGTGCCGGTGATCCCTACAACCAACCTCGGGGCCTGGGCAGCGGTGGCACGGTACTGAATGATCCGGGCAGCTACTTCGAACAGTTCGTCAACGGCAGTACCACCAGCCTCTACCGAGCCTGGTATCCAGAGGCGGGAGGCAACCTGCGGGTCGATGTCGGCGGTGACTTGACCGGCAATATCACCGGCGTGGCGAGCAACCCATGGCCCAATCCCAAGGACAAGGGCTGGGACTCGGCCGAGGTGGGCAGCTGGCTGTGGCGCCAGGGCAGTGCGAACGTCGATACCGGCGGCTCTGCGCAACCTACGGCCTGGTGGATCAACTTCGGTACCTATACGGCGGGAGCCGCCGACAAGCTGATGGGGTTCACCGGGTTCGGTACCCTGGGCGGCGGCAACCTGCAGATGAATGTCGCTGGCGATGCCGGGATCCTGGCCCCGGCTGCCAGTTCGTCCGCTGGCATGGGACCACGCAGCCAGGGCCTGGTATTGGCGGTAGGCAGCACCGGCAGGGTCGCCAGCGATGGCAGCCTGCAACTGACCGGTGGTGGCGACCTGCAGGTACGTATCGCCGGGGCCCTGAACCCGCTTGCCAGCACCAGCGGCGATCATCTGGGCGGCATGCTGGTCAACCTGCGGGGTGATACCGCGCTGCAGAGCGCTTCCCAGGGCAGTATCGACCTGCTGTATGGTGGCGCCGCAAAAGATCACAACCCCAACGAGACCCGGGCCTTCGACCCGTTGCGTGCCACTCGCAGCCTGGCCCAGGGCGGTATGACCCTGGTACCGGGGGACGCCACGTTCCAGCTGCAATCGCGTGGCGACCTGGTGGTACAGAGCGTCGAGGATCCGGGGCGGGTCCGCCAGTTCAATACCGCGCCCTTCAGTCGTGGCGGGCAGCAGGGCACTGGACAGAGCTGGTTCACCTTGTGGACCGACACCACAGGCATCGATCTGTTGGCCCTGGGGGGCAACCTGACGCCGTTTACCAGTGCCCTTAGCATGACCGACCTGGCGGCAGTCTATCCCTCGATTCTGCGGGCCACGGCTGCCAGCGGCAGCCTCTACTATGGCAAGGCCGCCGCGCCAGAGCGTGAGGACGTGAACTACCGCTATCCGCTGCTGTTGGCGCCGGGCGCCAAGGGGCAGCTGCAGTTCCTCGCCCAGGACTCGATCCAGGCCGGTGGTCTGGTCGTCAGCCAGTCTGGCGCCGCCGCCAGCTCGATGGCCACTCCCTGGCGTCCGGCCTTCGTTGGCCGGGTCGGCGATGCCGTAGTGGCCAGCAACCTTTCGGCCAGCGGCAATCCGGCTACGTCCACCTTGCCTTTGTTCGCCTTCGGCTCTGGCAGTGTCGCCGGGCTGGTTGACGGGGCTGCGGACCCGGCACGGTTCTATGCGGTTAATGGCGATCTGGTGGGGGTCAGCAGTGGCCGGATCATCAGCTTTGGCAGCGGGGCGAGCGATCTGCATACCGGGCAGACCTGGTACGAAGGCAGCCGCCCGGTCTGGATGATGGCGGGGCGCGACATCGTGGGTGGCGGGCAGCTCTTTGGTGAGCGTAACCCGGGTGATAGTTCTTCATCGCAAGGCAACCTGCTTATCCATAACAATCCCAGCGATATCTCCATCGTCAGGGCCGGGCGCGACATTCTCTACAGCAGCTTCAACGTCGCCGGCCCCGGTACTCTGGAGCTGACGGCGGGGCGCAACCTCCTGATGGACGACAAGGTCAGCGTCACCAGCCTCGGCGCCGTGGCGCCGGGGGATAGTCGCCCTGGGGCGAGCATCGTGATGCAGGCCGGGGTCGGCGCCAGCGGGCCGGATTACCGGCGCTTCGTCGAGGCTTATCTCAACCCGGACAACCTGGCCGGCAACGGCGAATCCCTGGCGGGCAAGCGGGTGGCCAAGACCTACGAGAACGAGCTGGTGGGCTGGCTGGCCGGGCGCTTCGGTTTTGTTGGCGGTGCCGCCGAGGCCCGGGCCTATTACGCGGCCTTGCCGGCGGAACAGCAGCGGGTATTCGCCCGTGATGTGTATTTTGCCGAACTCAAGGCCGCCGGCCGCGAGTACAACCAGGAGGGTGGGGTGCGCCAGGGCAGCTACGCCCGGGGCCGGGCGGCGATCGCCGCGTTGTTCCCGCAGACCGACGTGGCCGGCAACCCGATCACCTACAAGGGCGATATCACCCTGTTCGGGGGCTCGGGGGTGCGGACCAACTTCGGCGGCGGCATCCAGATGCTGACCCCCGGTGGCAGCCAGACCTTCGGTATCGAAGGCGACGCGCCGCCGGCCTCGGCGGGGATCATCACCCAGGGGGCGGGAGACATCCAGCTGTACTCCCTGGGCAGCATCCTGCTGGGCCAGAGCCGGATCATGACCACCTTCGGCGGGGCCATCATGGGCTGGTCGGCCCAGGGCGACATCAACGCCGGCCGGGGTTCCAAGACCACCGTGGTCTACACCCCGCCCAAGCGGGTCTACGACAACTGGGGCAACGTCAGCCTGGCGCCATCGGTGCCTAGCACCGGTGCGGGGATCGCCACCCTGGCACCCATTCCCGAGGTGCCGTCGGGCGACATCGACCTGATCGCGCCCCTGGGCACCATCGATGCCGGCGAGGCCGGGATCCGGGTCTCGGGCAACGTCAACATCGCCGCCCTGCGGGTCGTCAACGCGGCGAACATCCAGACCCAGGGCAAGTCCTCCGGGGTTCCGGTAGCCGCGGTGGTCAATACCAGCGCCATGACCTCGGCCAGTGCCGCGGGTTCGGCGGCTTCCCAAGCCGCGCAAGATGCGGCGCGCAACCAGCAGGCGGCGTCCAGGCAGGGCCAGGCGTCCATCGTCACCGTGGAGGTACTGGGTTTCGGTTCCGAGCAGGTGCAGCGTCCACACGAGGAAGCCAGCCAGGCCCCGGTCTACAACCCCGACAGCCCGGTGCAGGTACTGGGCGCCGGCCCGCTCAATGAGCAGGCGCGGGCTCGCCTCACCGAAGAGGAGCGCAAGCAACTGACGCTATAAGGTTCTCTCGTGGTAGCAACGCTTTGGGGGCGATCGTCGATCGCCCCTTTTTTTGTCCGGATCAGCTCGGCAGCGGGGTGGGCTGGTCCAGCAGCCAGTCGAGGATGTCGTCCCACAGGGGCTGGGCATCGTCGCGGAAATAGCCCATATGACCATAGGGGCGGGCGCCGGCTGGCGGCTTCAGGTCGAGCCGGGTCATGGGGGCGTTGCAGTAGCCCTTGGCGAAGGCATCCAGCGAGCGCGGCGGGGCCCAGGGATCGTCCACCGAGGTGGCGAACAGGCAGGGCGTGCGTACGCTGGCGTAGAGTTCGGCCAGATGGGCCATCTGCGGGTCGTCGAAGTAGTAGTGCGGGTATTCGCACCAGCGCTTGAGGTCGCGGTAGACCCCCAGCGGCAGGTCCTCGCCCATGCCCAGGAGGCTCCAGGCCATGTAGCCCTTGTACGCCACCAGCGGTGGCAGGACGAGCTTCCATAGCAGGCGCATTTTCAGAGCCTCGCGCCAGTGCATCCAGCCGCTCCAGCCGGCGCCGCTACCCAGGCTGTAGCAGGCACTGACGGCCTGGTGGTTGGGCAGCAGGCCGAAGGCGTGGCCGCCGAAGGAGTGCCCGACCCAGTACAAGGACAGCGCGTCGTGGCGCAGCAGTTCCACGGCTGCGGCCAGGTCCTGGTAGGCCCAGTCCAGGAAGGACATGGCAAACCCCTTGAGGCTCCCGAAGCGGGATTGGCCGATGCCCCGGTAGTCCAGGGTCAGCACGTTGAAACCGCGGCGCGCGGCATGTTCGGCGAAGCGCCGGTAGAAGCGCTGCTGGACACCGGCGGCGCTGGCCAGGAGCAGGTTGCCCCTGGCAGTGCCGATGGCCGGGTAGCGCAGGGCGCCCAGGCGATAGCCATCGGTGGCCACCAGGGTCAACGGCTCGCTACTGGCGGACGGCTGATCGGTACGGACTGCAATGTTCAACGCAGGCATCCTTGGGCAGGGGTTCGGGAGCGGGCAGGGTGGTTCAACGGCCGAGGAACACGGGCTGGCGTTTTTGTAGCATGGCCATCACTCCCTCGCGAGCATCCTCGCTGCGCACCTGCTGCATGAGCTGCGGGTTGAGCTGGGCCAGGGCCGCCTCTTCTCCCTGCTCCAGGGCGAGGAAGGCCGACTGCAAGGTCGCCCTGACTGCCAACGGCGCCGCCTTGGCGATGCGCTCGGCGTAGTCGATGGCCCGGGCCAGCAGTTGTTCAGGGGCCACTACCTCGACCAGCAGGCCCATGTCCAGGGCCGTGGCCGCGTCGAACTCCTCGCCGGTGAGCATGTAGCGCATGGCCCGGGTCCAGCCGGCCACCCGGGGAAAGCGCAGTGTGGCGCCACCGGCCGGGGAGATGCCGCGCAGCACTTCCAGCTGGGCGAAGCGTGCATTGCTGGCGGCGATGGCGATATCGGCATTGAGCAGCAACTCGATGCCGGCGGTCCAGCAGGCGCCCTGTACCGCAATCACCACCGGTTTGCTGCGCCGTGGCCCGATCACGCCCCAGGGATCGATGCCGTCTTCGGGGTAGGCGATGCCGCCACTGGCCAGCTTCGGCGTCAACTCCATCAGGTCCAGCCCGGCGGTGAAATGCTCGCCGTGGGCGAACAGCACCGCGCAACGCAGTTGTTCATCGCGCTCGTATTCGCCCAGGGCCCGGGACAGGTCCTCGAGCATGGCGCTGTCGAAAGCGTTGCGCTTGGTGGCCCGGTCCAGGCCGATCAACAACACCTGGCCCCGTTGCTCCCGGGTGACCCGGCCCGCTGTGCTAGTGGCTTGGTTCATCTTGGCGTTCTCCTGAAATGCGTTGTTCGTTGAATGAGCGAGCGCCTGGCGAGTTATTGACCAAGCGTTCGGTTATTGAAACTAAACAAACATTTGGTAACCGTCAAATTGAGGCAGGGCCGCTTATACCTTAGAATCACTGGCCGTGATCCCGCCCAGGAATGAGCCATGCGCCCCTCGAAGATTTCCCGCGACGAACTGCTCCAGCGCTGCGCCAGCACCTTCAAGCGCCTGGGGTATCACGGCACGACCATGGATACCCTGGCCGCCGCTTGTGGCCTGACCAAGGCCTCGTTCTATCACCATTACCCGAACAAGGAATCGCTGTTGCGCGATGTGCTGGAACAGACCCATCAGGTCATCGCCGGGAGCTTGTTCGCCGTGGCTTTCGATGAGCAACTCACCCCGAGCCAGCGCTTGGAAAAGATCGGGCGCAAGTCCATGAAGCTGTTCCAGGACGGGGCCATCGGTTGCCTGATGGGGGTGATCGCGGTGGATGCGAGCTATGGCAAGAGCGAGCTGATGCAGCCGATCCGGGCCTTTCTCGATGATTGGGCCAAGGCCTTGGCCCAGCTGTTCGTTGCCCGGTACGAACCGGAGCAGGCGCTGGCCATGGGAAGGCAGCTGGTGGCGGACTACGAAGGGGCGATCTTGCTCGCGCGGATCTATGGTGAGCCGGCCTATATCGAACAGGTGACCCGGCGGGCCCTGGCGAGCCTCGGCGAGGGCCTGTAGCCGCGGCGGCTGCGCACGGGCGTACAGCCGCCACAGGCCGGGGATCAGGGAACCGTGGCGATCATGCAGCCCATGTAGCCGGCCTCGTGGTAGATGACCCAGGTCTTGTTGGCCGTGGCAAAGTCCCGCAGACCGTGCTTGGCCACGTCGCTGTAGCCCAGGGCCACTGCCCAGCGGGCTTCCACCGGTTCGGTGTACTTGGTCAGTTTGGTGATGTCCTTGCGAGTTTCGGCCAGCAGCCGGTTACCGGCATTGGTGGCGCTCTCGACCTTCAGCTCGATGGCGTAGTCTTCGACGCCCTGGCGCGCCAGGACATCCAGGCGCAGGTCCTGGTTGGGCTTCGGATAGGGCACTTCCCGGGCAGCGCTCAGGTGGGCCGCGCGCAACAGCATCAGGAATTCCACCTGGAACCACACTTCCCAGGCGGCTCCGGTACTGATGGCCGCTTCGATGCGGGCGTGGTCGTTGAGGATCAACTGGCTCAATTGGGTGTTTTTCATGGGGCATCGCTCTTTGCAGGGGAGATGCACAGAGGAACGGGATGCAGCAGGGGTTGTGAAGGTTTGGCGGCGTGACGGGGGCCGGTTGGCAAATCCCGCGGACGGTACCCGACAAGCGATTTCCAGAAAACGAGGAGTGTATGAGCATGCCTGTATCGATCGATCCTTGGCGAACCGACTTGATCCAGGTACTGGATGAGGCGTCGTTGCTCATGGCCCAGGCCTACCAGCAGTTGGGTGGCCAGGTGCCGCCGGAGCATGCATTGGCCCAGGCGGGGCTGGAGCACGGACGGGAGATCGTCCTTGACTACCTGGAACATAACGAGGCCGGCCTGGCTTTCGAGCATCTGCGGTACATGATCGAGGAGCCGCCCCTGGCCTTGTCCGAGGCGGCCCAGTGCGCGTTGCTGCGTATTGCCCGGTACCTGGGCCAGGCACCTGCCTGAGCGCTGCCCTTCAGTCCGCAGGCCTGGCTTGCGCCTGCCCGAGGTTGGCGGCGCCCAGGCAGTAGAACAGCCCGCCGCCGACGACGAACAGGCCCAGCATCCAGAAGATCGCCTGGGGTGGCTGGCTGGCCAGGACCAGGCCGCAGAGCATCGGCCCCAGGGCGCCGCCGAGGTTGGACAGGTTCTGTGCGCCGTAGTACAGCCCGCGCAGGTGCTCGGGGGCGATGCAGTCGATGAACATGTACTCGGCAGGGAAGACGATGATTTCGCCCAGGGTGAACACGGCCATGGCCAGTACCCACAGCGCCAGGCTGCTGGCCATGGCGAAGCCGCCGATGCCCAGCAGGAACAGGCCCAGGCCCGTGGCCAGCCACAGGTTCAGGTGCTGGCGCAGGATGCGTCGGCCAATGGCGTACTGCAGGCAGATCACCAGCAGCGCGTTGGTGGCCACCAGGGTGCTGATGGTGGTGTAGGCAACCTCAGCCGAGGTGGTGATCACCAGGTACTGCGACAGGTAGGCCGAGAACTGGCCGAAGACCACGGCGCTGAGCAGGCCGCCCAGGGTGAAGCAGACCAGGCGGTAGTCCGCCAGCAATTGCTTGCCCAGGGCCAGGAACGCCAGGGGGGGCTGGGTGGGTTCAGTGACGAGCGGGACTCGCTCGCCCCGGGCGAGGTACAGGCAGAAGAACCCGCCACCCAAGGCCGCGGACAGCACGAAGGGCAGGCTAATATCCAGCTTGGCCAGCCCGGCGCCGAGGAACGGGCCGATCGCGTAACCGATGTTGGTCAGGGTGTATTTGATGGAAAATCCGGTGCTGCGCTGGTTTTCCGGGAGCTGCCGGGCCAGGCCGGCCTTGATGGCGATATCGAACACCGCGTAGGCCAGGTTGATCGCCAGCAGGCACAGGTAGAACGACCAGAGGCTGCGAGCGGCGAAGCTACCGACGAAGCCCAGGGTGAACACCGCGCAGCAGTACAGGACCAACCGATGGTTGGCCATCCTGTCCACCAGGAAACCGCCATAGAGGCTCAACACCGATCCGATGATCAGGCTGCTGCCCAGCACCAGGCCGATTTCGGCGACATCCAGCTGGAAGCTGCCTGCCAGGTAGATCACCAGGTAGGGCAGGGTCACCGCCCGGGCGAGGGTCAGCAGCAGGGTACCGGCCAACAACAGGTTGAGGGCCGCCGGATAGTGTTTCAGGGTGCGCAGCATCTGTGCCTCTGCAGTGATACCGATGGAGGGCTGATCAGCTTACTGGGGAATCTGGTTCTGTTTTATGATGCTTTTTATCGACTGAGGTGAATCAGATTCATTAATAGACAGGATGCCGAATGTTTTCCTCCGAACGCTTGAAGGGTATCGACGTGTTTGTCTGCGTGGCCGACTGTGGCAGCTTCAAGGCGGCCGGCGAACGCTTGAACCTCACGGCGTCGGCCATCAGCAAGGCCGTCGCTCGCTTGGAAGCGCGGCTGCAGGCGCGATTGTTCCGGCGTACCACCCGCAGCCTGGCCCTGACCGATGCCGGCCTGGCGTTCTACCGCACTTGCAGTGGCGTGCTGGCCGAACTGGAAGAGGCCGAGCTCGAGTTGCAGGCGCAACGGCATGAGCTGCGCGGCAAGCTGCGCATCGACCTGCCGGGGGCATTCGGCCGGGCCCGGGTCCTGGGGCCGATTCTCGAATTTGCCCGGGAGCATCCGCAGTTGCAGCCCCATGTGACCTTCTCCGAGCATCTGGCCAATCCCATTGAGGCCGGGGTCGATATCGCCGTGCGCCTGGGTGGCCCCGACCTGTGGCCGGCGGAGCTTGGGCATCGGCACCTGGGAACCGAGCAATACCTGTTCTGTGCCGCCCCGGGTTACCTGGCGCAACGTGGCGAACCAGCGGTCATCGCCGACCTGGAGCGGCACCAGTGCATCGCCTATGGCTGGGCGGATGGGCGCGTGCATCCCTGGAGCTTCGCCACCGGCGAGCCGGGGCAGATCGAGCGCCGGTCGGTTGCCGCCAGTTGCGTGGTGGGTGCGGGGGAGGGCTTGCTGATGGCGGTGCTGGGCGGCTATGGCATCGCCCACCTGCCGTCGTGGCTGGTCAAGCGCCAACTGCAGGATGGCAGCCTGGTGGAAGTCTTGCCGCATTTGGCGACCCGGGGGCAGACGATCAACCTGCTATGGATGAAGAGCCGGCAGGGATTGCCCAAGGTCAACGCGATGCTGGAGTTCCTGGCGCGAAGCCTGGAGGAATGAACAACGAGGAAGAAAAATGGCAGGGGCGGCTGGATTCGAACCAACGCATGGCAGGATCAAAACCTGCTGCCTTACCGCTTGGCGACGCCCCTGTAGCTGTTGCGACGTTACTTGCTTGAAGTGCCGGTCCGGGGAGGACCGCTGCAAGAACGGGCGCAAATTTAACAACTCACCGGCGGTTTGGGAAGCCCCCAGCGCAAAAAAAATCGGTTTGAAAACAGCTGCTTAGTCCAGTACGGGAGTTTTTTCCCCGCTTGACACTCAATCGACGAGGTAGGCGTCCTGGGTGTCCTGCAGCGGCCGGGCGTGCTCCAGGGCCCGGCGAATGGCAATGAGCTCCGCGCCCGCGAGCACTCGCCGACCCCATTCGTAAGTATTCCCGCCAGGGCCAAGGTGCACCGATAACAACCCGCTGACCTGGTCACCGATGATCTCCAGGATCATCTCCAGCATGCCTTCGTTGCCGTTGGCGGCGCTCAGGCAGGTCAGTCCGCCGACGTCGGCGCGCCCGCAGCCATGGGCTTCATCCCAGCTCAGGCAAGCGCCCTGCGGCCTGCCGATGCGCGGCAGGCTCCAGGCCTGCTGGTCCAGCGGCTGGGCCTTGAGGGCCGCCAGCAGCGGGGTGCGGGCCAGGACCTGCAAGGCAAAGCGCTGCCGGCCCCGATGCAGGTCATGCATCGGCTGGCCGGGTGACTGCCGCGGCCCGCTGACCCTGGCCCGCAGCAAATGGCTGTGGGCCAGTTCCGAAGGTTGTTCGCTCCAGCCGTTGATATCGCTCACGGGTGGGTGCCAGATCAACTGCAGGGTCTCACCGACCATCAGCCGATCCTCCGGTTCGAAGAACGCCGAGATGCCCTGGCCCACTTGCGGCAGCAGGTCGCGCAGGCTCAAGGTCGCGGCGCCATAGTCGATGCCCAGGTCCGGGGACCAGAACAGCGGGGAGCAGGTTTTCAGCGGGGCGGGCATGGGCGGTTCGATCCTGGGGACGGGCAGGGGATTGTTCGGCAGCACAGGCGGCTTGTCACCTGCTTCGCTCCTGGCGCGGGCATGGCTGACTCAATCGGCTACACCCAATGGCTCGATGCGACCGTGACAGCCGGCAGCCGCGCCCTAGTATAGGGAGCCTTACGCAAGACTTATAAGAACAGCACAAGGACATACGCATGCGACGCTGGAATGGCTGGGGGGATGCATCCACGGTGGTCGAATTGCCGGCCGAAGGCGCGGGCTTTCTCGCCGAGCGCCTGGGGCCGGGATTCAGGTTGCCGGAAGCTTCCCTGGAACAGGCCCTGGCCCGGGTGCCGGCATCGCGCTTGCCGGCCCATCCGCTGTACAGCATCGAACCCCAGGAGCGGCTGTTACACGCCCGGGGCCAGAGCCTGGCGGACTGGCTGGCGTTGCGTGAAGGCGAGCTGGGGGTCTATCCGGATGCGGTGGCGTTTCCGGAAAGCGCCGGGCAGATTCGCCAATTGCTGGCCCTGGCCGAGGAACGCGACCTGTGCCTGATTCCCTATGGCGGCGGCACCTCGGTGGCCGGCCATATCAACCCGGCCTGGTCCGAGCGACCGGTGCTGACGGTGTCCCTGGCGCGCATGAGCCGCCTGCTGGACCTGGACGAAGACAGCCTGCTGGCCACCTTCGGCCCCGGCGCCAGCGGCCCCCAGGTGGAGAGCCAGTTGCGCGCCCGAGGCTACACCCTCGGGCACTTCCCGCAGTCCTGGGAGCTGTCGACCCTTGGCGGTTGGGTCGCCAGCCGTTCCAGCGGCCAGCAGTCGCTGCGCTACGGGCGCATCGAGCAATTGTTCGCCGGCGGCACCCTGGAGACCTTCGCCGGGCCGATGCCGATCGCCACCTTCCCGGCCTCCGCCGCCGGCCCCGACCTGCGTGAAGTGGTGCTGGGCAGCGAAGGGCGCTTCGGGATCATTTCCGAGGTCAAGGTGCGGGTCAGCCGCTTGCCGGACGACGAGCGTTTCTACGGGGTGTTCCTGCCGGACTGGACCCAGGCCCTGCAGGCCGTGCGAGTCCTGGCCCAGGCCCGGGTGCCGTTGTCGATGCTGCGCCTGTCCAACGCCGTGGAGACCGAGACGCAACTGGCCCTGGCCGGCCACCCGACACAGATCGCCTGGCTGGAAAAGTACCTGGCGCTGCGGGGCGCGGGCCAGGGCAAGTGCCTGTTGACCTTCGGCGTGACCGGCAATCGCCGGCAGAACGCCTTGTCCCTGCGCCAGGCGCGCCAGCATTTGAAGGTCTTTGGCGGGGTATTCACCGGCACCCTGCTGGGCAAGAAGTGGGCGCAGAACCGCTTCCGTTTCCCCTACCTGCGCGAAAGCCTGTGGAACGCCGGCTACCTGGTGGACACCCTGGAAACCGCTACCGACTGGAGCAACGTCGATGCTTTGCTGCAACGCATCGAGGACAGCCTGCGCGACGGCCTGGCCGCGGAGGGCGAGCAGGTGCATGTGTTCACCCACCTGTCCCACGTCTATGGCGAAGGCTCGAGCATCTACACCACCTACGTGTTCCGTCCGGACCGGCAGTACCCGGCGACCCTGGCCCGCTGGCAGGCGCTCAAGCACGCTGCCAGCCAGACCATCGTCAATCACCACGGCACCATCAGCCACCAGCACGGGGTGGGCAAGGACCACGCGCCGTACCTGTTGCGGGAAAAGGGTCCGCTGGCCATTGATGCGCTGCAGGCCCTGAGTCGCCACTTCGACCCGGCCGGGCGCCTCAATCCCGGCACCTTGCTGGAGCAGTGAGCCATGAACCAGGACTGGAATGCCCAGTGGCGCCAGCAGGCGCTGCCCAGGTTGGCGACTCAACCCTGGGACCTGATCGTGATCGGCGGCGGCATCAGCGGCGCCGGGATCCTGCGTGAGGCGGCCCGGCGTGGTTGGCGCTGCCTGCTGCTGGAACAGCGGGACTTTGCCTGGGGCACCTCCAGCCGTTCCTCGAAGATGGTCCATGGCGGTTTGCGCTACATCGCCAAGGGACAGTGGCGCCTGACCCGGGATTCGGTGCGCGAGCGCCAGCGCTTGTTGCAGGAGGCTCCCGGCTTGGTCGAGCCCATGGGTTTCCTGATGCCCCATTACCGTGGCCAGTTCCCCGGCCCACGGGTGTTCGGCGGTCTGCTGAGCCTCTATGACGCCCTGGCCGGGCGGCGCAACCACAGGTTCCACGATGCTGGGCAGTTGCCGTTCCTGGTGCCGGGGGTGAAGACCCCGGGCTTGCTGGGTGGCACCTGTTTTCTCGATGCCTTGACCGACGATGCGCGGCTGGTGCTGCGGGTATTGGCCGAGGCCCGGGCCGATGGCGCCCTGGCGTTGAACGGCGTGCGGGTGACCGGTTTGTTGCGCGAGGAGGGGCGGGTCTGCGGGGTCGAGATCGACGACAGCGAAGGCGGTGCGCCACGCCAGCTGCGCTGCTCGGTCCTGGCGGTGGCCACGGGCGCCTGGGCCGAGCGCTTGCGGCCGGCGGATGCGGGGCGCCAGTTGCGGCCGTTGCGTGGCAGCCACCTGCTGTTGCCGGGCTGGCGCCTGCCGGTGGCCCATGCCTTGAGCTTCATGCATGCCGAGGACCGCCGACCGGTGTTCGTCTTTCCCTGGGAAGGCGCCACCGTGGTCGGCACCACCGACCTGGACCACCATGAAGACCTGGACTTGAGCGCCAGCATCAGCCAGCAGGAGCTGCATTACCTGCTGGCGGCCTGCGCCCAGCAGTTTCCCGAGGCGCGGATCGTCGCCGGCGACGTGCTTTCGACCTGGGCCGGGGTACGCCCGGTGGTGGCCGCTGGCGGCGCGGACTCCCAGGGCAAACCGTCCAACGAAACCCGCGAGCATGTGCTATGGCAGGAGCCGGGGTGCGTGACCCTGGCCGGTGGCAAGCTCACCACCTTCCGGCCCCAGGCCATCGAGGTGCTGGCCGCTTGTGGGGCGATGATCGGACGCAGTGTCAGCGACGACGGCGCCCCGGTGTTCGCCCCGGTGCCGGCGGTGGACATTCCCGGGCTCAGCGGCGCCCAGCTACGGCGCCTGGCCGGGCGCCATGGCCGTGACCTGCCGCGGCTGGCGCAGTTAGTGGAGCAGTTGGGCCACGAGTGCGTCGGCGCCAGCGACACCCTGTGGGCCGAACTGGCCTTTGCCGCCGAGGCGGAAATGGTCCTGCACCTGGACGACCTGCTGCTGCGCCGCACGCGCCTGGGCCTGCTGCTGGCCGAGGGCGGCGCCAGCTACCTGCCAGCCATCCGCAACCTGTGCCAGGAGCGCCTGGGCTGGAGCGACGCCCATTGGCAAGCCGAAGAACAGCGTTACCTCGCCCTGTGGCAACGCCACCACAGCTTGCCTCGCACTGACGCCTAACCAAGAGAGCCCCATGGATAATCACAACAATGAGCGGGACTACCTGCTGGCCATCGACAACGGAACCCAGAGCGTGCGCGCGCTGCTGTTCGACCTTGCGGGCAACCTGATCGGCAAGGGCAAGGTGGAACTGGAGGCCTACTACTCGACCCAGCCCGGTTGGGCCGAACAGGACCCGGACTACTACTGGGCCAAGCTCGGCGAAGCCTGCCAGATCCTCTGGCAGCAGACCGGCATCGACCGCTCGCAGATCCGCGGGGTGTCCCTGACCACCCAGCGCGGCACCCTGATCAACGTCGATGCCCAGGGGCGGGCGCTGCGCCCGGCGATCCTCTGGCTGGACCAGCGCCAGGCCGAGCTCGAGGGCAAGCTCAAGGGCCCCTGGAGCTGGTTGTTCAAGCTGATTGGCGCCGAGGCCACGGTGGATTACTTCCGCGCCCAGGCCGAAGCCAACTGGGTGGCGCAGAAACAGCCGGAGATCTGGGCCGCCACCGACAAGTTCCTGCTGCTGTCGGGGTTTCTCACCCATCGCCTGACCGGCCATTTCGTCGACTCGGTGGGGTGCTGCGTGGCCTACCTGCCGTTCGACTACAAGCGCCTGCGCTGGGCCGCCCCCAGCGATTGGAAATGGCAGGCCCTGGCGGTACGCCGCGAGCAACTGCCGACCCTGCACAAGCCTGGTGAAACCTTGGGCCGGATCACCGCCGAGGCCAGTCGCCACACCGGCATTCCCGAGGGCCTGCCGCTGATCGCCGCCGGTGCCGACAAGGCCTGCGAGGTGCTGGGCTCCGGGGTCCAGGATTCCACCACGGCCTGTGTCTCCTATGGCACCACGGCCACCATTACCACCACCCGCGCGCATTACCTGGAGGTGGTGCCGCTGATTCCGCCGTATCCGGCAGCGGTGCCGGACCACTACAACTGCGAGGTGATGATCTTCCGTGGCTACTGGATGGTCAGTTGGTTCAAGCAGCAGTTCGGCCTGCGCGAGGTGCAGCAGGCGGCGCAGCAGGGGCTGGAGCCGGAACAGTTGTTCGACGCCCTGGTCCAGGCGGTGCCCCCGGGGTCCATGGGCCTGACCCTGCAACCCTACTGGTCGCCGGGTATTCGCGAGCCGGGGATGGAGGCCAAGGGCGCGATGATCGGTTTCGGCGACGTGCATACCCGGGCGCATATCTACCGGGCGATCCTCGAGGGCCTGGCCTACGCCCTGCGCCAGGGCATGGAGCGCATGGAGAAACGCTCGAAGCTCAAGATCACCCGCCTGCGGGTGGCCGGTGGCGGTTCCCAGAGCGATGCGGCGATGCAACTGACCGCCGATATCTTCGGCCTGCCGGTGGAGCGTCCGCATGTCTACGAGGCCTCGGGGCTGGGCGCGGTGATCGCCTGTGCGGTGGGGTTGGGGCTGTACCCGGATTTCGCCACGGCCATCAGCGCCATGACCCGGGTCGGCGCGGTGTTCGAGCCCCAGCCCCAGGCCCGGCAGATGTACCAGCGACTGTACAGCCAGGTGTACCTGCGCATGTACCGCCAGCTCAAGCCGTTGTACCAGAGCATCCGCCAGATCACCGGTTACCCGGCTTAGCGGAAGTGCCGGCCAGCGGCCAGGAGCGGGCGAACGCCTCCTGGGTAAAAAGTCCTCCCAGGCGCCAGGGCTGATCTATCGTGATCAAGGGGCAGGGCCCCTTCGACCACCCACGCCTGCGAGACGAGCATGAACCGCCAGGAAGCGCTGAACATCCTGTGGCAACGACTGTTCCTCATCTTTGTGCTGCTATTGGCGGCGTCCCTGGTGTCGGTGGCCATGGCCGACGGCTATACCATTCCCTCGGTGGTGTTCATTGCCGGCAACATCGGCGGCTATGTCGGCTTTCACCGCCAGCTTTCCAGCCTCAGCGACGAGCAGATCATCGGCTTGTGCAGTTCCTGGTTCAGCCTGGTACTGCCGTCGTTCATCGGCGGCATCCTCGCCGGCCTGCTGTATATCCTGTTCATCTCCGGGGTGGTGCAAGGGGAGCTGTTTCCAACGATCGTTGCCGATCAAACCTGTGGCTATCGCGAGAACAGCTTCTACGTGATCTTCTGCCAGCACGCCGGTGGTTATGCCGCCTACGCCAAGCTCTTGTTCTGGTCCTTTGTCGCGGGGTTCAACCAGAACTACGTGGTGGACCTGATCGATAACATCAAGGGCAGCCAGAAGACGGAGAATCAGCCATGAATGAACAGCGCCAAGGGCCGGCGTCGTACTTCCCTTCCATTGAAAAGAACTACGGCCAGGAAAAGAAATACGGCCACTGGCTGGAGTTGCTGGCAAGGGGCGGCGGCAAGAAACACATGGAGCTGGTGGCCTGGCTCAAGACCGAACATGGCATGGGCCATGGCCACGCCAATGCCCTGGTGGCGCACTTCCTGGCGGGCACCCAGGACCGCTAGTCCCCCCGCGTGCCTTTCTGTGAACGCCTGACTGCCGACATCCGCTTTCCTGGCGAAATAAGCCAAATTCCTCTGTGTTCTCTTCGTTCTTTCCTGCGTCGCACCTTGCATTGCTCTCTTTTTGCCTGTCGGAGTTTTCTCGATGTCTGCGCCAAAATCCTTGCCCACGGCCCTGTTGGGCCTGGCCCTGGCCTGCCCGGCGTTTGCCGAAACCCGTGCCGTGGAGCTGGCTCCGGCGCAGGTCCTGGGACAAGGCCAGGAGGACGCCGGGCAGGGGGCTGAAGAATCCCGGGCGCAGCTGGCCCAGGTTCCCGGCGGAAGCAACCTGGTGCAGATGAGCCGGCCATTGCAGGGCCGGGTGGCCAGCAACCAGGACGTGCTGGCCTACCAGCCCGGGGTCTATGCCCAGTCCGCGGGCAACGAGGGGGTGAAGATCTCGATCCGTGGCTCGGGCATCAACCGTGCCCCCGGGGCCCACGCCTCGGGGCTCTACACCCTGCTCGACGGCCTGCCCCTGAGCGGCCCTGGCGGAACCCCCTACGAGCTGCTGGAGCCCCTGTGGGTCGACCGGGTGGAGGTGCTGCGCGGGGCCAACGGCTTCGACCGTGGCGCCCTGGCCCTGGGCGGCGCCATCGACTACATCAGCCATACCGGCTACGACGCGCCGCTGTTGCAGGTGCGCTACGCCACCGGCAGCCACGGCTACCAGCAGCGCCAGGTCAGTTCCGGGCAAGTGCTGGGGGACTTCGACTACTACGTCTCGCTGACCGATTCCAACGCCGACGGCTACCAGCGCCATACCGCCAGCGACAGCCGGGGAGTGGTGGCCAACTTCGGCTATCGCTTGAACCCGAACCTGGAAACCCGTTTCTACCTGCGCTACCGGCAGACCGACAACGACCTGGCCGGGCGGGTGACCAAGCATTCCATCGAACATTCCCCCCGGGCGGCCAACCCTGCCTATGTGTCCCGGGACGACCGGCGCAAGCAGCCGGGCAGCACCTTCGTCGGCAACAAGACCACCTGGTACATCGATGACGATTCGAGCCTGCAGGCCGGCCTGGTCTACCACGACTACCCCATGGACCTGCGCGAAGGCCCCAACCGCCTGAAGGTGGCGTATAGCGATGTCAGCGGCACCCTCGACTACAAGCGCCGCGACACCCTCTGGGGCCTGGAGAGCCGCAGCACCCTGGGCCTGCGGGTGACCAAGCACCTGCCCAACGACGGCGCCAGCGAGTTCGTGCGTATCCCCACTGGCACTACCAGTGGTTACGCACCGGGCACGCGGATGCGCAATTTCACCTACCAGGGTTCGGACAGCGTCCTGCATTTCAGCAATGATCTGGAGATCGCCGACGACCTCTGGCTGACCACCGGCCTGGCGGCCATCTACACCCGCCGCGAGAGCGCGGTGACCTATCCCGAGGGCGGCGGCAAGACCAGCCTCGGCGACTGGGACTATGCCCCGCGCCTGGGCCTGCGCTACCAGTTGAACCGCGATGTGCAGCTGTTCGGCAACCTCAGCCGTTCGGTGGAGGCGCCGCATCCCTGGTCGCTGATCTATAGCTCCAACCTGCGCTTCCCGACCGGCAGCGGCGCCGCCACGGGAACCCAGCGCGATCCGATCAAGCTGCAAAACCAGACCGCCACCACCCTGGAACTGGGCGGCCGGGGCGACAGCGCCCTGGGCCAGTGGAGCCTGGCCTGGTACTACGCCCAGGTTCGCCATGAACTGTTGTCGGTATGGCCGGAGTCCAGCGCCACCATGCCTTATGAACTCAACGCCAGCCCCACGGTGCACCAGGGGGTGGAGGCCAGCCTGGAGAGCGAGCTGTGGTCGCGGCCCGGGGTGGGGCGCCTGGGCCTGCGCCAGGCCTATACCTTCAGCGACTTCCACTACCGCGACGATCCACGTTTTGGCGGTAACCGCCTGCCGGGTCTGCCGATGCACTACTACCAGGGCGAGTTGCGCTACGACTGGCCGCAGGGCTTCTTCGCCGCCGTCAACACCCAGCTGGTGTCCAAGGTGGCGGTGGACTACGCCAACAGCTACTACGCCGACCCCTATGCGCTGTTCGGCGCGACCCTGGGCTACAACGCGCCGAAGAACGACTGGCAGGCCTGGGTCGACCTGCGCAACCTGACCGGCCAGCGCTATGCCGCCACCGTTACCCCGGGCTACGACGACAAGGGCCAGGATGCCGCCCGTTCGACCCCGGGCGAAGGCCTGGGGGTGTATGTCGGAATGTCCTGGAGCCTGCGCTAGGGCCGATGGTTGGGCCGGGCGCGACGGCGCGCGGTGTCAGTTGCGAAAGTACAGCTCGTCCAGTTGCCGCCGGCGTATCGCCAGGTACTCCTCCCAGACCTTGGGGAAGTCCTCGTCCCGGGTCAGGGGGAAGGTCAGGTAGATGAACTGGCCAGCCACCCGGATGTACTGGCGCTCACGCTTGAAGGCCGGTTGTTCGCAGACCGAGACGCTTTCATCGTAGCCGGGGTGGTGGTGATGGATGCGCACCCGGTGCGGGGCAAGCATGGAACGGGTGAAGTCCAGCACCCAGCCCTGGTCCGGCCCCATGGCCAGGTAGCCCTGGGTGCCGTCCTCGCAGAGGCTGATGCAGGAGCGGGCCTGGGCGCCATCTTCGTCGTTGACCAGCACGATCTGGCTGTCGAAGTAACCGATGCGCTGTTGCCCGGGGCCTTCCAAGAGTAGGCTCCAGCCTTCGGCGCCCATGCGAAATTCGCCACGGTAGGTGAACCGGGCCGTCCAGCCGTTGGCCAGGGGAACAGGGTGGTCGTTCATCGGTGTCCTAGGGGAAAAAGGGTCGGCAGTAGGGTACAGGGCGCCAGCGAGGTTTGACGAGGCTGGACTGTTGGTGCCGGGGGGCATCCCTTGGCATGGCCGCCGTGCAATTTCAGGAGAACCACCCTGCCCGCAGGGGACCTGCAACGGATCTACGACTTGCTGGCCGGATTGCTGCGAGCGATCCAGGGCGGCGCGCCCGGGGCTCTGGCGCAGTACGGCATCAGTGCCGCGATTTATGAGGAAATGCTCGAGGAACTCGAGGCGGGCGCGGCCTGCCTGGCCAGTCTTGCGCTGCCCGCCTGGGAGAGGGCGCTGACGCCCGACAGGAGCGGGCGAGTGGACTTCGACTGCTACCCGACCCAGGAACCGGGCACGCTGCGAATGACATGCCGGTTGTGGTCCGCGGGCCGGCCCGGCGAGCTGAGCCTGACGGTCGACTATTGCCCGGGCCAGGCCGCTTCGCCGCTGCAGTTCAGGCTGCTGGAGGTGCAGTAGCCGCCACGGCTCAAGGTCGTGTTCGATAAGGCTATCTAGCTTGCCCCGAGTGCTTTACATTCGCCGCCCTGACGAATGGACGTCAGGCCAGGTGTGAGAGTTGATCGGGAGGATCAGGCCGTTATGCACAGATTTGCACACATGATCGATGACCAGTGGGTCGAGCACAGTTACCCGCCGGTCTTCCAGATCGCGCCCTTCAATGGCGGCGAGCGGGTGGTGGCCGGCGTGCCGGGGTCCGATCCGCAAGTGTTGCTCAGCCTGGCCCGTTGCCTCACCCAGCCGCTGCTGTTGTTGTTCGTGCTGCATACCAGCCGCGAGGGGGTGCCGGTAGGCCGCTACATGAGCCCGCCGTTGTCCCTGGCCGAGGTCGCGGACTTCATCGATGAGTTCAAGCCATTACTGTGTGGCGACAGTCGCTTCGATTTCTGGGTGCACTCGCCCGAAGACCAGGCCACGGTGGCCTGGGACCGGCACAACCTGATCTACGCCTATGGCCCGCTGGAGCGTTATGCCAGCGCGTTGTATGCCCTGGGTTTTGGCCTGGGCGAAGCGCAGATGCCGGTGCCCCATATGCATTACTACCATCCGCAGCTGGATGAGCTGTGCAGGCAGTTGATCGCGCGGTTCGACTGGCAGCATTCGCCGCTGCAGCCCGGGGATGAGCAGTGAGGCCTTGAGCGGGCAGGAATGAGGATCGGGGCCACGGCGGCCCCGATTGCGTTTTTTGCGTTACTGCACGGCCAGCTTGGGCGTGCGCGGCGGCACCAGGCGCTTGCTGCCAGTGGACTCGTAGGCCGAGGCCAGGCGCAGCAGGTTCGTGTCGTCATAGGCCCGGCCGGCGAAGGTCAGGCCCACCGGCATGCCGATGTCCGCCATCACGCCCATGGGCACGGTGACGGTGGGCACGCCCAGGTGGCGGATGGCGAGGTTGCCGTTGGCCACCCAGATACCGTTGCTCCAGGCGATGTCGGCCGACTCGGGGTTGATGTCGGCATCCGCCGGGCCGACGTCGGCGACGGTGGGGAACAGCACCGCGTCCAGCCCTTGGGCGTCCATCCAGTCTTCCAGGTCGAGCTTGCGGGTCTGCTCCAGGCCGCGCAGGCCGTCGGCCAGGGTTGGGATCTGGTCCCAGGTCTTGAGGCCGCGCTTGGCCATGTTGACGTACTCGTCCATGCCCGCCGCCAGTTCATCCTCGCGGTTGGGCAGGGTGCCCGGGTCGTGGGGGAAGATCCGCGGCCCGTCGACATCGGCCAGGCGGTTGAGCTTGGGATCGTCGTTGGCCCGCAGGAAGTCGTCGAAGGCCCAGCCCGAGAGTTCCCACAGCTCGTCATGAAGGAATTCCTTGCTGACGATGCCGCGATTGAACACGGTGGGCGCGCCGGGGCGGTCGCCTTCGCAGTTGGACACCAGCGGGAAGTCCACTTCCAGCACCTCGGCGCCGGCAGCTTCCAGGGCCTGGCGTGCCTGGCGCCAGAGCTCGATGACCGACGCGCGGGTGACGATGCGCTGGCCAGTGGGGCCGCCGATTCCTGGCTTGGCGCTGGTGCCGGCCTCGGGGTCGGCATTGATGTACATGCGCGGCACGCCGAAGCGCTTGCCCTTGAGGGCGCTGGCGTCGGCCGCCAGTTGCGGGTAGGAAACGGGGCGCACGCTGGCCACGGCGGGGATCGGCACCCAGGGCTGCAGGCGCCATAGGTCGCCGCGTTTATCCGGGTCTTCGGCGACCACCACGTCCAGCACTTCCAGCAGGTCGGCCATGGTCCGGGCGTACGGCACCACCACGTCCATGGTCGGGGTCAGCGGCCAGTTGCCGCGTACCGAGATCACCCCGCGCGAGGGGGTGTAGGCGCAGAGACCGTTGTTGGAGGCCGGGCCACGGCCGCTGGACCAGGTCTCCTCGGCCAGGCCGAAGGCACTGAAGCTGGCGGCGGTGGCGGTGCCGGCGCCGTTGGACGAGCCAGAGGCGAAGGGCGCGGTCAGGTACTGGGCGTTGTAGGGGCTTTCGGCGCGGCCATAGACCCCGCGCTGCATACCGCCGTTGGCCATGGGCGGCATGTTGGTCTTGCCCAGGCAGATGGCGCCGCCGGCGCGCAGGCGCTCGATGGTGAAGGCGTCGCGCTGGGCCACCAGGTCCTTGAAGGCCGGGCTGCCGGAGGCGGCGGTCAGGCCCTTGACCAGGTAGCTGTCCTTGGCGGTGTAGGGGATGCCGTCCAGTGGCCCGAGGAGCTGGCCCCTGGCGCGGCGGGCATCAGAGGCTTGCGCTTCCTCCAGGGCCTGGGGATTGCGCACCACCACCGCGTTGAGGGCGGTGGCCGTGGCGGGGCCGTCGTAGGCATCGATCCGCGCCAGGTAGGCCTGGACCAGTTCCACGGCGGTGGTCTGGCCGGACTCGAGGGCGGCGCGCAGTTGGGCAATGGAGACTTCGGTGACTTCGATCATGCGGGTTCTCGTGGTACGGCTTGGCGCGGCAAGGGTTGAGTCGGGGCGCCAGTCAGTCAAGCGGGGTGATCCTTACAGGAGCGAAACTTGCTCGCGATGCTCGTGGACGGTAGCGCGTATTGACGGGATAAACCCAGCGCGCTGAAGTCCATCGCGGGCTAGCCTCGCTCCTACCCTTGCCTTGACTGATCGGCATTGGGGCTTGGGGGCCTTTTTAGCACCAAGTGTCCGTCAGCGGAATCTCCGCTCGATCGCAGGTGCGCACGTTGGGCCAAAAGGCCGGGTCATCTGGCGTGTGGGTCGATATGGGCCTTGACCCGCCAGTCATCCTGGCCGGCCTGGGGGATCGGCTCGCCGACAAAACGATAGCTGCCCAGGGCCTGGAGGATGGTTTGGTCCAGGGGCGTATCGCCAGAGCTTTCCAGCAGCTTGAGCCGCGGTTCAGCGGAGCCGGGCACGAACCGCACCTCGACCACGGCTGGCTTCACATCAGGTCCGAGCTTGAGCTTGCCGAGCGTTCGATGCTGGAGCAGTCGGAGCTTGCGGCTGAGCCGGCTCCTGGCTGAGGCGGTCCAGACCTGGTTGTACCGCGCTTGCTGCTCGGCATTGAGCTCCAGGCCATGGCCACGCAGCCGGTCGATGCCTTTCCAGGCATCATCGCCGCTCTGCTTGAGAACGCTGAAGTACAACTGCTGCGCCCCCGGAAGGTCTTGTGGGCCACCTTTGCCTTCCTCCATCAACCTGGCCAGGGCCAGGGCACTTTCCCTGCTCCCGGCCGCCGCGGCACGCTGGTAGTGATCCCTGGCCCGGAGGTAGTCGGCCTCTTGTTCGTCCAGGCGCCCGAGATGGTAGTAGGCTCCGGGATTGGCTTGGGTTTGCGAGAGATACAAGGCTCTGGCCCGGGCCGTATCCTGCACGACTCCATGACCGCGTTCGTACAGGGTGGCGAGCAGGGTCTGGCACATCGGGTTGCCGGCTTCGCCCTGGCGGCGGATATAGTCGAGCATCTCCCGCGAGAGGGACTCCTGGTCGCGGTAGTGCCAGCAGCGCAGGCCGACCATGGCGTCGGTCTGCGCGCTGGTGTCGCTCTGGCAGCCGCCGAGCAGGCTGCCGAGCAGCAGTAAGGCAAGGATCTTGTTCATGGCAGGCTTCGATTGAATACGCCCAGGTAGTCCAGGGTCTTGGTGCCCTGCCGGGGAGGTGGCTGGTCATCCAGCGCGGCGCTGGCGACCAGGATGAAGTGGCTATGGTCGCTGGCGACCTGCGAGTGCAGCCGCTGGCGCTCGACGTCGCTGTGGATCAGCGACTCCATGTAGTGGGGGTGCTCTTCCCGGGGCAGCAGTTCGATGAAATCCGAATCCAGGTGCCGCTCCAGCTCTTGCGCCAGGCGCCAGGTCGGGTTGTGGTCTTCCCAGGCCTGGTACTGGGCAGCACTGGCCTCGGGGCCAGGTTCGGCTTCCCATTGTTCGAAGGCGAACAGCTCGGCCTCGGCGTGGCTGGCGAAGCGGGCGGCGAACAGATGGAAGGTGAAGTACGGATAATGCTCCGGCACTGGCTAGGCTCCTGGTCGGTTCAGATCACGCTGGCGCGTTGCAGATGGCTCACGTGCCCCAGGCCCGAGGCATCCAGGCGCGCCACCAGATCCGCCCGGGCCTGGGCGCCGCCATTGCGCACGTAGTCCAGTTCCGAGGCGGTGATCAGCACCACCGGTACCAGGAACACCGGCGACAGCGGCATGTCGGCCACGGTGGTGGGGAAGCTGGCCGTGGGACCGCCGATCAGCACGCCGGCGCAGTCATCGGCGCTGACGAAATGCGCCGGCAATTGTTCGCTCATGGCGCGGGACTCGCTGACCCCGGGCAACTCCAGGGACAGCACGCCATGACGTTCCAGGCGCGAGCGATAGCCACCGGCATCGGCCACCGTCGCCGCCACGCAGCGCAGCAGTTCGAAGCACCAGCTGGCCGCGAAGGGATGCACGTGGCCCAGTGGCCCCTGGGCGTGGGCGGGGATGTCCGGGGTATCGATGAACAGCTCCATTTCGAAGCCGTTGCCCAGGACTTCGCCCTCGACGCCATCGAACGGATCGGACAGGCCCTCGGTGGCCAGGATGATGCTGTGGGGCCGACGCACGACGCGATAGGCCTGGCGAGTGGAGGGCCAGTGGGGGCCCCCCATGAAGCTTGGACTGATGGCGAAGCCCAGCACATCCTGTTCGCAGGTTCCGATGCCTTGCCAATGGCGGTCCAGGCAGGCGGTGCCAGCGTCGAGCAGGGCGATCAGTGCCTGCTCCTCGGCGCTGGGCTCATGAGGCGTCGGGGCCAGGCTGGAGCCTTCGGGTTCGCTCTGGGGTTGGGCTTCTTGGCGAGTGGCGACAGGTGGCTTGAAGGCGCTGAGCAGTTTGTGCAGGAGATTCAACGGGCGGTCCTTGCTGGCATGGGAGTGGTTCGAGGGCGCTGGCCGGGGCGCATTGTGCCGGGTTGGGGAGGGCGTGTGAACCGTTCGGCATAGGCTTGTGCTCCTGGCGCCTGGCAAACGAGAATGCGCCCCCGATCAAGCACAGGTGTATCTGATGCGTTATCCGAAGAAGCTCAGCCCGGAATTTTCCGGAGCCTTGCGCACGTTCAGTTTCTGGGTGGCCAATGGCACCCTGGGCCATCCGTTGCTGGAGGGCATCGACTACCGTGCCTGCATGGTAGAGGAGCCGAGCATGCTGGAAGTCGCCTATGCGATCTTCGCCAATGTCCTGGAGCTGGACGAGCAGGGCGTACCGGTCAATGCCAAATATGCCGAGTACCGGGCCGCCCAGCACATCCGCCAGTACTGTGATCCGCACTATCAGGCCCGGCCCGCGTTCGAGGAATGGGAGGTGGAGTTGTTCGGTCCACCGGACAGGAACGACGCCAAACCATGGCCGCCCGGCGTCGCCTAGCGCCAGTCACCTGCACGCCCCCGATCGAACAGGGCCGCCATGGCGAGCTGCAGGTCGTTCGAGGCGTGAGCGCCAGGTTCAACCCGGAGCCGAAATATCCTGTTTGGGCATGCACAGGCGCGCGAACAGTTCGGACTGCGACTTGATCTTCAGTTTTGCGTAAATATTGCGGCGGTGAACCTTTATCGTCTCTGCCGAGAGGGAGAGTTTCCCCGCGATCTCTTTGCTGGAGAACCCGCTCAGCAACAACCGCAGCACGTCGCTTTCACGCGTGGTTATCTGTGTGCCCAGCTGGGTAATCGTTGCTGACCATGGGTGGAGTGCATGGACGCTTTTATCTACGTCGACCTCGAAGTGCATGCGCTGCTGCATGAGTGCCATGACCCACGGCTTGATGATGTCGAGCACGGTGATCTGGTTCTGATTGAAATGGCTACGGCTGCCAATTGAAATACACAATGTCCTCTCTGCATCGAGTTGGACGTTGTATTGCACTTCATCCACGGAAATATACTGCGCGAAGTATTCGTTGTAGTACTCGGTTTCAAAAAAGTACTCCGGCGCAATATCCAGAAGATGAAAGAAACCGCTTTGCGGGTTCTCTCGATTGGCTATGTAGAATGGGTCCAGCAGGTACAGTCCTTTGATATAGCGTTGAGTGAAGGCGTCGACTTCTTCTATATCCGCTACTTCAGGGAGGCTGACCACCTGAACGTGTTTGTCGCTAAAGATCAATACCACCCAGTTGTCGATTGGCACATGCTCATTCAATGTGCGCACCAGCGAACTCCAGAAGTCCGGGCGGTTCAACTGCGTGATCAGTTTTCCGATCGATCGATGCCAGGCCAGATTCTGAAGGTCGAGTGACATTTTCTACCCCTTTAGGGTTAACAAGTCGTAGGTAAAGGGTAAGTATTCGTAGGTATTTACTATTCGTTAACGACCGGTATATTCACTGCCGGGGTTCACGATAGCCATGAAGGCACGTCGTCTTGACAAGGATGTTGCATGAGAAAATCACATTTGCGAATCATTTTTTCGGCCGTGTTTCTCTGTGCAGGAATAAACACATCGGCGGCGGCTGCAGAGCCCGGAGTGTACCTGTACAACTGGTTCGGGCTCATTGCACCCCAGACTCCCAAGGAGTTCGAGCGCGAAGCAGGCGTCAGGATTCACATGGATGCATTTGACAGTGCCGAGATCATGCAGAGCAAGGTCATGGCCGGGCGTACGGGATATGACGTGGTCGTGGCAACCTCCAATGTGCTGCCAGGCCTGATCCAGGCGGGGGTACTGCAACCGCTGGATCGCAGTCAACTGGACAACTTGTCGCATATCGACCCTGATATCCTCGCCCAACTCGCCGTCAATGATCCTGGTAATCGTTATGCCGTACCCTATTTATGGGGTACTACCGGCATTGGTTACGATGTGGATAAAGTCAAAGCGGCATTGGGCGATGATGCTCCAGTCGATAGCTGGGACTTGATCTTCAAGGAAGAGAACATCAGCAAACTCCAATCCTGTGGCGTGGCAATGCTTGATTCTTCCAGCGAAATCATTTCGATTGCCCTGCATTACCTGGGATTACCCAGCAACAGTCGCAATCCGGACGATTATCAAAAAGCTCAAGAGTTACTGTTGAAGATCCGCCCTTACATCGTCTATTTCGATTCATCCAAAATCGATACCGATCTGGCGGACGGCAATATCTGTGCAGTAGTGGGTTGGGCCAATGGTGCACTTGCAGCGCAGGCGCTCAATGAAAAGAGCAACACCGGGCGCAGGATCACCTACAGCCTGCCTCGCGAAGGTGCACTGGTCTGGTCGGAAAATCTGGTAGTGCTGAAAGACGCTCCGCACCCCCGGGAAGCAATGGCGTTCATTAACTACATGATGCGGCCGGAAGTTATCGCCAAGACTTCAAACCACACGTTGTATCCGAATGCCAATAAAGATGCCGCCGAGTTCGTCGAGCAGAAGTTGCGAGACAATCCGTGGATCTATCCAGACAAAAAGACAGTAGCCACCCTGGTTCCCCTCGAACCGTTGCCGTTGAAGCTGGAACGAATTCGCACGCGAGTCTGGACCAAGGTCAAGAGCAGTATTTAACCGGACCTGGTGGTGCTGAACGGGTGGGGGCGGACGTGTCCCCCCGTGTTCCGCAATGAACCGTTGCGAGCCCCAAGCGTGAAGTTTCCTCGCCCCTCATTCTGATGTCTGGACACGCAGGCTCTTCGCAGCGGTCCTGGGCCGATGTGCCCGGTTTCTGACATTGCTGTCGGTGACAGTGTCAATCAACGCTTCATGCAGGAAGAGAACAGCGGATGTTCGTCCCAGCCAATCAGACCCATTTCAGTTTGACGATCGACGGCTTCGAGCACGATTTTCACGTGCTTGCCTTCTCTGGGGAGGAGGCGATCAGCAAGCCTTATTTCTTTACGGTGGAGCTTGTGGGCGGGCGGCCTGGAATGGATCTCCAGCGCCTTGTCGATGCCGAGGCTTTCCTGGCCTTCGACACCCGGGGCAACGGTGTTCATGGGCGGATCTACCACATTCAGCAAAATGCGGATCGCTACAACCTGGTGCTCGTACCGCATTTGTCCTACTTGCGCCACGGCGTCAACCGCAGGATCTATCAGCGGTTCCCAGTGCCGAAGATTATCGCCTTGATCCTGGAAGAGCACGGGATCCTGGGCGATGCCTATCGGCTTGAGTTGAAGGCGAGCTATCGCGCGCGCGATTACTGCACCCAGTACGACGAAACGGATTTGCACTTTATCCAGCGCTTGTGCGAGGAGGAGGGCATTCACTTCCACTTCCAGCACAGTGCCCAGGGCCATGTACTGGTGTTTGGGGATGACCAGGCGGTGTTTCCCCGTATTGGCTCGCCTGCGTCCTTTGGGCACGTGCGTGGCCGGGAGGCCGGCGGGTCGGTCGGGCCGACCCTGTTGCCCGCCGCGGAGCGCCGCTACTGGATCGATCGCCATGAAGGGCAAGGCGAACAACCGGGCCTGGCCAGTGGGCATGTCGTGGGCCTTTCTGGTTATCCGGGCCTGGAGTGCAACGATCTATGGCTACTGACCGAGGTCACCCATGAAGGCAAGCAGCCACAGGTGCCAAGAGACGATGCTGGCAGCGTCGTAGACGAGGACGGCTTGCTGGAGGGATACCGCAGCCGTTTCACGGTCCTTGCCTGCAACACGACCTACCGTCCTGTCCTGATCCACCGCAAACCCCAGGTGCCGGATCAGCGAGCTGTTGTGATCGCCCTGGATGAGCAGGAGAGGTTGTCGGGGCGGCCCCCGGAAAGGATCGAGGTCATGTTTCCCTGGGATCGCGAAGGCCGATTCGACGACAAGAGCCGTTGCTGGTTGTCGGGGGTGGCCAGCTGGGGCTGTGAACGGACGCCGCTGCGAGCAGGGGTTGAGGTCACGGTCACCTTTCCCGACAGCGACCCCGATCATCCGCTGATCAGCGGTTGCCGGTGTTGCCCAGAGGAGCTTGCGCCGTTCGCCGGTGCCTGGGCAAGGCCCAGGCGACAATGAACCGGGGGCCCGGGTCGACCTTGTGACCGGCTGCGTCAGATCTGCGCTCGGGGTGTTGCCGGCCGTCACCACCCGCTCTTCGGTCAAGCTCGCCCGCCTTGCCAGGGCGAGCATGCAGCGGGGGTATCTGTCGCTGACCCAGGGGGTTGCTGGCAGGCCGCAGTACGGCAGGGCTCCTGCCGCTCGATGGCAGTGGCGTCCTGGCCAGGCGGTGATTGATCAACCTGGCGTCACCGGGGCCTTGACGATGAACCGATTGGAAATCTTCGAGTAGCCAAAGGGCAGCAATTGGGGCTCGTGCTCCTTGAGCAGGTCATGCAGGGCCCGGGCTGTATCGGCGGCTGGCCAACCCTGGTCCTTGGCCTGGCGCACGACCTGGCACGATTGCGCGAACAGATGCTCGTAGGTGGGCGAATCCAGCGAGACGCAGCCCGGGAAGCGTGCAGCCTGGAGCGCCAGGTCGAACCGTGGGCCGTCGCCGTGCTGTTCCAGCTCGTCCAGCAGGCCCTTGAGGAACACGCAGCACAGGTTGGAGCCACTGAGCCAGACCCGATGCCAGACGTTCCACAGATGGAAGTCCTTGAATGCTTCGTATGAACAGGACACCAGTTGATCGTTGGTGCTCACCGCGTTCAGGCAATGCTGTTCCACCTCGATGAAATGCGCTCTTTGCCAATCGTCGTCGCGAGCGGCCTGGAGCACCTTGGGAGTCAATCGCAGGATCGACTCGAAGGTGGTGATCAGCCCCCTGGAGAACAGCGGATCGATGAAGCCCGCGGCTTGCGGGAGCAGGCAGAAGCGATCGCCGACGCACTGCGTGCTGCGATAGTTGATACGCGGCGCATAGATCCACTCCCGGGCGTTGACCGCGTCCTTGAAGTGCTCGGCGATGGCCGGATACTTTTTCAGCAGCTTGCGAAATTCGACCTCGGGAGACTCCGTGGGACGATACTTGGCGTGGTTGAACTGGAACCCGACGCTGCATAGCAGGTTGGTGCCCTGGGGGTGATTGTTGAAGGGAATGACCCACAGCCAGCCTTCTTCGAAGATGTGGTGCAGGGTGCTCTGGAACAGCTGGATGGGCGAGCGGCTGCGCGACAAAGGGGCCAGGGCGTCTTCGTAGCTCTTCACGTTGAGCATGTGGGTGAAGAACGAGCAGGTATCGGTCTCCAGGCCCTCGGTGGTGCGTACGCCCAGTTGGCGGGCGAGCGGGGCGCCCTGGGCAGCGGCATCGATGATGAATGACGCTTGCACGACCTGGTCGGCAGGCAACTTGACCTGTACCGCGCTGGCACCGAGTTCGATGCCCTCGATCCGGATGTTCTGCCTCAGCTCGGCACCGTACTTCAGGGCGATCAGCAGCGCGAAGGCATCGACGTCCTGGCGGAACAGGTGTGCTTCCGGGGCATCCAGCGAGGGCGCGACGAGGTGCTCGGGGGAAGAAGGCGTACCCTCCTGGTGCCAGGCGAAGCTGAACCCCAGCTTGAGCCCACAGGCGCTCGACCCAACGTGCTGGATGATCTTGTCCGGGCTCGAAAGGTACTCGATTTCCGGTATGCCGAAGCGCTGTGAGAGCAAGCGCAGCAGCAAGCCGCTTTCCGGCGTCATGGCTTCGCCGATGGAAAACCTGGGGTGCTGGGCTGCATCCAGCACCAGCACCTTCAAGCCGGATTTCGCCAGGACAGCCGCCGTCAGGGCGCCGCTGATCCCGCTTCCGATGATAATCACGTCGTACTTGTTCATCATGCTCGGCTCTTGTTCTGCAGGGTGGAGGTTCAGGACAACGCGGCCTGTATCGCGCTGTCGAAGGGCAGGGGCGGCATGGCCAGGGGCGCCGTCTTGGTAAAAGGCAGGTCCCAGTACGGCGGGCTGCCGATCGAACGTTTCAGTTCGTTGATGAACAGGCTCGTCTTGGCCGGGACCACGCTGCCGCGGGCTCTCAGGGCATAGATCGCGCCATGCTGGGGAGCGCTCACGCTGTATTCATCGAGAAAGGAAACCAGTTGGCCACTGGCAATCTGTTCATGCACCAGCCAGGTTGGCGCATGAATGATGCCGATGCCCTGGAGGGCACCATCGACCAGCAACTCCGCGCTATTGACCGATAGCCGGCTATCGGGGGTGAGCTTCCTGAGCACTCCGCCGACCTTGAACTGCCAGCTGAGGGACAGATTGCTGCAACTGCTGTGGATCAGGCAGGCATGTTTGTACAAGTCGTCCAGGGTTTGCGGGCAACCGTGCTGCCTGATGTATTCGGGGCTTGCGCACAGCACGCGGCGCATGTCCGCGAGCCTCGAAGGGATCAGGTCGCTGTCCGGCAAGATGCCGAGCTTGATGCACACGTCGACATTGTCGGTCCTCGGATCGGCCACTTTGTCGTCGAGGGAGAAGTCGATCTTCAAACCCGGATGATGATTCAGGATCCGACTCAGCAAGGGGGCGACATGGCGTCTACCGAAGGCGACTGGAGCGGAAACCTTGAGTACGCCCATCGTCGAAGCCGTATGCTCTTTTACTTCGGCCCTGGCATGTACGATGCTCCTGGAGATGTTTTTTGCATGTTCAAGGAAGATCAGCCCTATATCAGTCAGTATCAAGCTCTTCGTTGAACGGTTGAACAGGCAGGTCTCCAGCTCTTTTTCCAGACTGTTTATTCTACGCATGACCGAGGAAGGGGGGATTCCAAGTAACCTGCCAGTCTCGGAGAAGCTACCCGTTTTGGTCACGGATATATAAAGGTCTATGTCATTGACAACGCCTAGCGCCTTCATTTCTAAATCCTTTTAGAACCTGTAGTGTCTTATTTTTGTAAGGACGGTTTACAGATAAATCATGTCCTCCTCCTTAGTAAGGCCAGCCTTTTTTTTTGTCAAGTCGCGCGGATTGTCGTTTTTATTGCGCTTGATGAAAATCAATACATAAGGTTTCAAAGCGGTACTGATGTTCCAGAACGAATCGTTGCTGCCCTTAAAGTATAGGGTGAGATTGCGCTATCCCGGAGAAATGAGCCTAGTGGCTAATTGCAATAGATGGCCGATCTATGCTTGGGCGGCCCTTCGGGCCAATGCCTGGCGGGATTTTTCTGTCATTTCGGTGAGATAGCGTTAGTTGTCATCCCAGTTGCCTTCACAAGGCTTATCACCTTTGCGAATGTGCAAAGGCGCTTTGCAAAACAGACTATTCACAAGTGCATTCTTATTGTTGATCTTGTACGGGTTTTTCCAACCCACGAGTGTCGACTTCAGGAGTGTACGTCTATGGACGGAGCGGAAATAAAGGAACGAATTCGTCGTTACATCATGGAGGACTTGATCGGACCAAGTGCGAAAGATGACGAACTGGATGACCAGACTCCACTACTTGAGTGGGGCATTCTCAACTCAATGAATATCGTCAAGCTGATGGTCTACATCAGGGATGAAATGGGTGTTTCGATTCCAAGTACGCACATTACCGGCAAGTACTTCAAAGATCTGAATGCAATATCCAGAACAGTCGAACAATTAAAGGCCGAGTGCGCATAACAGGGAGTGTGCAATGAACGATCATGATTATGACGTAGTAATTATCGGGGGCGGGCCAGCCGGTTCGACGATGGCCTCCTACTTGGCCAAGGAAGGGGTCAAGTGCGCGGTGTTCGAGAAGGACCTGTTCGAGCGCGAGCATGTCGGCGAGTCGCTGGTTCCTGCCACCACTCCGGTATTGCTGGACATCGGCGTGATGGAGAAGATCGAGAAGGCCAACTTTCCGAAGAAGTTCGGAGCGGCTTGGACTTCGGCCGACTCGGGCCCTGAAGACAAGATGGGCTTCCAGGGGTTGGACCATGATTTCCGTTCAGCGGAAATCCTCTTCAACGAACGCAAGCAGGAAGGCGTCGACCGCGATTTCACCTACCACGTCGATCGCGGCAAGTTCGACCGCATCCTGCTGGAGCATGCCGGTTCGCTGGGGGCCAAGGTGTTCCAGGGAGTGGAAGTCGCCGACGTCGAGTTCATCAGTCCAGGCAATGTCATCGTCAACGCGAAGCTGGGCAAGCGCAGTGTCGAGATCAAGGCGAAGATGGTAGTCGACGCCAGTGGCCGTAACGTATTGCTGGGCCGGCGCCTGGGCCTGCGGGAAAAAGACCCGGTATTCAACCAGTTCGCCATCCATTCCTGGTTCGATAATTTCGACCGCAGGTCGGCGACCCAGAATCCGGAGAAGGTCGACTACATCTTCATTCACTTCCTGCCACTGACCAATACCTGGGTCTGGCAGATTCCGATCACCGAGACCATCACCAGCGTCGGTGTGGTCACGCAAAAGCAGAACTACACCAACTCCAATCTTTCGTACGAGGAATTCTTCTGGGAAGCGGTCAAGACCCGGGAAAACCTCCATGACGCTCTCAAGGCGTCGGAGCAGTTGCGCCCATTCAAAAAAGAGGCGGACTACAGCTACGGCATGAAGGAAGTGTGTGGCGACAGCTTCGTCCTGATCGGCGATGCCGCGCGGTTCGTCGATCCGATCTTCTCCAGTGGTGTCAGCGTGGCCTTGAACAGTGCGCGTATCGCCAGCGGCGACATCATCGAGGCGGTGAGGAACAACGACTTCCAGAAATCCAGCTTCACCCGCTACGAAGGCATGATCAGGAATGGCATCAAGAACTGGTACGAGTTCATCACTCTCTACTACCGCTTGAACATCCTGTTCACCGCGTTCGTCCAGGACCCACGCTATCGCCTGGATATCCTCCAGTTGCTCCAGGGTGACGTCTACAGCGGCAAACGCCTGGAAGTGCTGGACAAGATGCGCGAGATCATCGCCGCTGTCGAAAGCGATCCGGACCACCTCTGGCACAAGTACCTGGGCGACATGCAGGTCCCCACCGCCAAGCCTGCTTTCTAGGAAACGACACATACCCCAGTCGAAGGAGATGACTGAATGGATGCCCGTGCGCCCATGGATTTTGAACCCATTGCCATCATCGGTAGTGGTTGCCGCTTCGCCAAAGGCGCAACGACTCCCGAAGCATTCTGGCAACTCCTTCGTACTGGGACCGATTTCATCGGACCGGTACCCACTCAGCGCTGGGACTCGGAGGCAATCTACGACGAGTCCGCCGCGCAAACCGGTACGACCTACTGCAAGGTCGGGGCGTTCTTGCAACATGTCGATCGCTTCGACGCCCATTACTTTGGCATCTCGGCCTCCGAGGCCAGGGAAATGGACCCCCAGCAGCGCCTGTTGCTGGAAGTCGCCTGCGAAGGCGTAGCGCGTGCCGGCATGACTCGCGAACAGCTCAAGGGCAGCCGCACCGCGGTATATGTGGGGATGCTGGGCATGGACTACCTGGCACTGCATTCACGCGAGGCCGGGGTCGGGCAGATCGATCCCTACTATGCCGCCGGCAAGGAGTTCAGCTTCGCCGCCGGGCGTATCGCCTATCACCTGGGGGTGCATGGCCCGGCCATGACCGTGACCACGGCCTGCTCTTCGTCCTTGGTCGCCATGCACTTGGCCTGTCGTGCCTTGCAAGCCGGTGAAGCGGACCTGGCTCTGGCGGGCGGGGTGAACCTGATGCTGGCCCCGGACCTGACGATCTACATGAGCCAGATCCGGGCGATTTCCCCCAGCGGGCGGTGCCGGGTGTTCGATGCCGCCGCCGACGGCATCGTCCGAGGCGAAGGTTGTGGAGTCGTGGTGCTCAAGCGCCTGGCGGATGCCATGCGCGATGGCGATCCGATCCAGGCGGTGATCAGGGGCTCGGCCATCAACCAGGATGGCGCCAGCGCTGGCCAGACCGTACCCAATGCCAACGCCCAGGCCGCGGTGATCGCCGAGGCGTTGCAGGTCGCCGGGTTGTCGGTGGACGACATCGACTACATCGAGGCCCATGGCACCGGCACGCCCCTGGGCGATCCCATCGAGTTGTCTTCCCTGGCCCGGGTCTTCCAGGGCCGTGAGCGCTCGCTGATGGTCGGGTCGGTCAAGGCCAACATGGGCCACCTGGACGCGGCGGCCGGCATGGCCAGCGTGCTCAAGACCATGAAGGTCCTGGAGCATGCCGAGGTTCCCCCGCAACTGCATCTCACGCGCTTGAACGAGCTGGTGGACTGGAAGCGTTCCATGCTCTGCATCCCCACGACGCTCGAAGCCTTGCCCAAGCGCTCGCTGCTGGCCGGAGTCAGCGGTTTCGGACTCAGCGGCACCAATGTCCACATGATCCTGGAAGACGCCAGCGCCTATCGCCAGGCTCGCTCGCAACAGGTGCCCGCGGCGCGGCCTCGGCCCTGGATTCTCCCGGTGTCGGCCAAGTCCGCCCAAGGCGTGCCGGACCAGGCCAGGGCCTATGCCGGCCAGTTGCCAGAGCAGGATGACCGGCAGCTGCAAGCTTTCGTCGCCAGCGCGCTGCATCGCCGGGAACATTTTGCCTTCCGTCGTGCGGTGGTCGGTGTCGATGGTGCTCAGTTGAAGAACCAGCTTGCACAGCTGACGGTCCCCTGCGCGGCATGCGCCACGGACGAGGAAAGCGAACCAGCGGCGGTCTTCGTCTTCACCGGACAGGGCGCCCAATGGGTCGGCATGGGCCGGGACCTGTTGGAGCGTGAACCGGTGTTCCTGTCGATGATCCAGCGCTGCGACCAGGCCATGGCGCAATGGGCGCACTGGTCCATCGAGGCCGAATTACGCAGTGCGCAAAGCGCGTCCCGGTTGCACCTCACCGAGTTCGCCCAGCCGTGCATCTTCGCTATCCAGGTGGCGCTGGCCGAGTGTCTGGGCCAATGGGGCGTGAGGCCCGCCGCTGTGGTCGGGCATTCCATGGGCGAGGTGGCTGCCGCCTATTGCGCCGGAGCCCTGGACCTGGAATCGGCGGTACGGGTGATCCACTTCCGCGCCCAGGCCATGAAAGGCACCTTGGGCCGGGGCCGCATGCTGGTGGTGGGGCTGGCGGCGCAACCGCTCCAGGCGCGCTTGGCGGAGGACCGGCAGTTGGAGCTGTCGGTGGTCAATAGCCGCACCAGCTGCGTGGTGTCCGGCAGCCCCGAAGCGGTACTGGAGCTGGATCGGCAGTTGCGCGAGGAAGGCGTCTTCACTTACCTGATGCCGGCCGAATATGCCTTCCACTCCTATCAGATGGATGCCTGCCTGGAAGCCATCCGTTCGGGGTTGGACGGCCTGGAGGCTGTACCGGCATCGATCCCCTGGGTGTCCACCAGCGCCATGCCTGACGTCATGGCGCTGGCCGACGCTCAGTATTGGCTCGACAATGCCCGTGGCACCGTGCGCTTCGACCGGGCCATCGAGCACCTGGTCGACCAGGGGCACCGGTTGTTCGTCGAGCTCGGCCCGCACATGGTGTTGGCGGCCTCGATCAACCAGGCCTTGGCCGACCGCGGTGTCGAGGGGCTGGTCTGCGGGGCCCTGCACAAGCAGGGCGACGCCGCCACCGAGTTGGCCACAATCCTCGCTCGACTGTACGAGCAGGGCGTGAAGCTCGACTGGCAAGCCTATCAGCCCAAGGAACAGGCCATCGACCTGCCGGCTTATCCCTGGCAGCACGAGCGTTTCTGGTTCACCCCCGCGCCGGTGGCGCCCCTGGTCGAGCCATTGGCGGACCTGCGGGCGCAAGTGGTGGTCTATGACGCCCAGGGCAATATCCGTGCCCAGGCCCGCGATGTGCCGCTGAGCCAGCCCGGGCAGCCGGAACCTGCGTTGCAGGTGGCGATGCCGGTTGCGGTACGGGAGCCGGCGAGGACCGCCCTGGCCATCGACGTGCCCGGCCAGATCAAGGCCTTGCTGAGCGAAATCATCGGTGCGGCATGTGTCGACCCGGACCCTGATCGCGGTTTCTTCGAGCTGGGCCTGGACTCCATTTCCCTGGTCGAATTCAAGCGCAAGCTGGAGCAGCGCCTTGGCCTCAAGCTCTCGGCGACCGTGGGTTTCGACCATCCCACGCTCAACCGGTTGAGCCACTATCTGCAAGGGTTGTTGTCCAGCCAAGCGCAAGCCACGCCGGCGGGCACTGAGGGCGAGCCTGGAAACTCAGCCGCGAGCGATTGCCCGGCGCAGATCGCCGTGGTGGCCATGGCCTGTCGGTTTCCCCAGGCCGACAGCCCCGAGGCGCTTTGGCAACTGCTGCTCGAACAGACCCCGACCGTGGTGCCAGTACCCCAGCAACGGTTGATCGGTGCGGCGGCCAGCGATGGCTTCCCGCGCTTTGCCAGCCTGATCGAGTGCCCTGAGGGGTTCGACGAAGATTTCTTCCGGATTTCCCCCAAGGAGGCCCGTAGCATGGATCCGCAGCAGCGCCTGCTGCTGATGGTGGCCTGGGAAGCCTTGGAGCGGGCCGGCCTGAGCCAGGAAAAACTGCTCGACCAGCGGGTCGGAGTGTTTGTCGGAGCCAACTCCCATGACTACGAAGCCAGGGTCCTGAACTGCCCCGAAGGCGTGGATGCCAACTACGGCACCGGCAGTTCGTTTTCCGCCATGTGCGGGCGCCTCTCGCATTTTCTCGGCGTGCGCGGGCCGAGCCTGACCGTCGATACCGCCTGTTCGTCATCGCTTGCCGCCATCCACCTGGCCTGTAACAGCCTGCGCAGCGCAGAGTGCGATGTGGCCATCGTTGGCGGGGTGAACGTCATTGCCTCGGCGTCGATCTTCCAGTCCATGGGCCAGGCCGGTGCATTGGCGGCGGACGGTATCAGCAAGACTTTCGATGACCGTGCCGATGGTTATGGCCGGGGAGAAGGTTGCGGCGTGGTCATTCTCAAGCGCCAGGCCAACGCCGAACAGGATCGGGACCCCATCGTCGCCACCATCCTCGGCTCGGCGATCAACCATGACGGTGCCTGTGCCGGCCTGACGGTTCCCAACGGACCGGCGCAGGAGGCGCTGGTCAGGGACGCACTGGCCCGTTCGGGGGTGCGGGCCGAGCAAGTCGGCTACGTGGAGGCCCATGGTACCGGCACCGTGCTCGGCGACCCCATCGAACTCAATGCCTTGCATAACGCCTATCGCCAGGGGTGCGCCGAGGGCACGCCGGCGCTGACCGTCGCCTCGGTCAAGGCCAATATCGGCCACCTGGAGGCAGCCGCCGGCATCGCCTCGCTGATCAAGGCCTGCCTGGTGGCGCAGCGGGGCCTGGTGCCGCCGCAGCCCCATCTGCATACCGCCAATACCCGAGTGGCGTGGGAACAGATGAACCTCAAGCTGCCGCGCCAGGCCGTGGCCTGGCCGGAACCGGCCGAAGCGCGCATTGCCGGGGTCAGTGCCTTCGGCTTTACCGGCACCAACGTGCATGTCCTGCTCAAGGGCCACCGGCCGCTACCGGTCGCGCCCCTGTCGGACGGCGCCGAACCTGTGGCCTTGTGCCTATCCGCGGCCACGCCGGCGGCCTTGTCGGCCCTGGCCGGTCGTTACCTGGCCTTCCTGGCCGAGACCGGGCATGCCGCCCAGGAGATCTGCTCCAACGCCCTGGTGCGCCGTACCTGGTTCAAGGAACGCCTGGTGGTCCATGGGCGCAACTGCCAGGAATTGCGCGAGGCGTTGCAGGCCTGGCTCGAGGGCTCTTCAGCGATTGGCGACAAGGTCTCATGCGATGAGCCCTGGGCGCTCCTGGCCGACGCCTTCATGCGCGGGGACCGGTCGTCCTGTCCCGAGCGCTTGCCAGAGGGGCATCGGGCACTCGAGCTCCCGGGCTACCCCTGGCAGCTCAACGACTACTGGATCGAGACCGTCGCCCCGGCGTTGTCCGGCCCGTCGTCGCGAGCACTACCGGCCCATCCCTGCCTGCATTCCCTGGCACGTCCGACGGGCGACATCTGGTACTGGTCCGCGGTGCTCGATCCGCAGGGTGACTACTACGAGCCCCTCGCTGGCCGGGGCCAGGGGCTCAAGCCGTACTGGCTGCTCGATGCGCTGTTGCAGGCCATCCGCGAAACACCACGGGGCCCGCAGCAGATTCGCGACCTGCGCATTGCCCGCGTGGGCCTGGCCACCGGGCAACCTCTGATCTCGCATCTGACCCTGCATCTCCAGGCGTGCGGTGCCACGTTCGAGCTGGCCGTGCAGGGCGTCCATGACGAAATCCGCCACGTGTGCATGAGCGGAACGCTACAGGATTGCGAGATGCACCTGCCGGGCGAGTTGCAAGTGCCTGGCGAACAGCCTTTGGAGCTATCCGAAGAGGGCTTGCCCGGATTGTCGGCAAGCTCGGCGGCAGGGCCGCGACAAGCCTTGAGCCACTTCGCGGCGTCCCTGGCGCCGGAGCAACGCCAGGCGGACTTGCTGGAAAACGCGATCAAGCTCTTCGAGGGTGCCCATGCCGCGGCCCTGCTCGGGTTTGCCCGGGTCCAGGTGCTTGCCGACCTGCCATCAAGCCTGAGGGTCGTGCTGGCTCCTGGGGCGGATGGCCAGGCGGGCTGCCTGCAAGCTTTCGATTTGCAGGGCTGCCGGGTCGCTCTGTTCGAGGCTCCACTATTGGCCGAACCTGGTTCGCGGTACCTGGCCGAGATCGCCGAGGCGGCCCCCGAAGTACCGATGATCCGCCGGGAATGGCGCGACTATCCGTTGCCCGAGGCCAGCGAACCGGCTCCGGGACATTGGCTGGTACTGGCGTGTCAGGCCGAGGATGCACGCCCGCTGGAAGCGGCCTGCCAGGCAGGGCATTGCCCGGTCGAGGTCATCGCCTTGCAGGACGACACACAGCCGTTACCGCAGCGGCTTGCCCAGGTGTTGCGCCGGGTCGGCGCGGACGCTGGCTGTCGTGGGCTGGTAGTGCTCGGCACCACCGGTACCGGGGTGGGGCAAGGTGGCCTGTCGCCGGCGCTGCTGGCCGGCACCGACTTCATGCAGGCCCTGGCCGCCGCGACGGCGAGCAGCGCCAAGCCCGCCAAGCCGATCTGGTTTGCCGTGGCCGGCAGCCAGGCCAGTGAACCGGTGGCGGCCGTGATCCACGCCGCATGGCAAGGTGCGGCGCATATCTTCGCCATGGAACATCCGGCCTGGTGGGGTGGCCTGGTCAGCCTCGATGGACGCGACAGCAGAAGCTACGCCAGCCTTTGCCAGCTGCTGCGGGGACAACCCAGCCATGACCACCTGGCGATCGAGGGTGTTCGGGTCCGGGCCCAGTACCTGGTGGAGGAGCCAGCCGCTGGTGTATGGCCGCTGGACCTGCCACCGCTGGCCGGAACGGTACTGATCCACGCTTGCCCCGGCAGCGACCTGGAACCGGTGTTGCTGGCGCTCGCCCGGCGCGGCGCCCAGCGCGCGTTGCTGCTCAGCCAGGCCCCGGACCAAGTGCGCAGGCCGCAACCGACGCCGCTGCCGCTGTCGACAGTCATGCTTGCGCAGGAGGGAGACTTGGCCCTGGCGCAGCTTCTTGGCTCACTGCGGGCACAGGGGCCTATCGCCGGATTCGTTCATCTCGGCACCGACTGGCGCACCGTGGCCCTGGCCCAACCGGAGTTCGGTTCCCAGGCGCGGGCGCTCGCCCGCCAGCTTGAAGTCCTGCAACAGATCCACCAGGCGCTGGACGACCCTCGGGCGTTCTTCCTGATCATCGGCAGCGTCACCTCCCTGCTCGGCGGTGCGGGTTTTGCCGCCTGTGCCATCGCCGATGCCTATGCCACCTGGATCCACGATCAGCGCCGCCGCCAAGGTCTTGCTTGCCAACTGCTGCAGGTGACGCAAAGCGAGCGCGAGCTGGAGCACGATGCCAACGCCAGGGCGGCGCTGCAAGCCAGTGGGCTGCAACCGCTGAGCCAGGTTCGAATCGAGCAGGGCATCCTGCGCCTGCTCGAGGGCGGTCATGGCCCACGCGGCCTGCTCGACGTCCAGTGGCCGCAACTCAAGCGCCTGTACCAGAGCATCCTGCCTTGGCCGCTGCTGGAGCACGTAGGCATGCAGGACATCGAGCAAGGCCCGCGCCTGGACGCGTTCGCCGGCATGCCTCCCGCGCGCCAGCGCCGAGCGATGCAGGCGCTGGTCTGCGAAATGGTCGGGCAGGTGCTGGGCATCACCGATGGCCGGGACCTGGACGTACGCAAGGGGTTCTTCGACATGGGCATGTCCTCGGTGATGTCGCTGGATCTGCGCGCCAGGCTCAACCGAGCACTGGGCATCGACCTGCCGTCCACCTTCGGCTTCGAGTACACCTGCATCGAGCAGGTGACGAATTACCTGGTGGACCAGCTCCTGGAGCCCGCACCGGTTGTCGCTGCCGAGCCCGGCGCGCAGGCAGCGCAACAGCAGGACCTGAATCAACTGTCCCGGGCCGAGCTGATTGGCGCACTCGAGGATGAGTTGCGGGAACTGGCCAACTACTAGCCCGGCAGTTGCGCGCCAACTGCCAGAGAATCATCGATCGAGGCCTTTTATGGATAACGATATCCGCGATGTAAGCAAGGACCAGCTGCAAGAGAGCCTTGCTCAGGCGATCACCACCATCCGTGCGCTCAAGGACAAGGTCGCCGGCAAGTCCCAGGCATCCGGCGAGCCCATCGCCATCGTCGGCCTGGGTTGCCGGCTGCCGGGCAACGCCGATAACCCCAGGCGCTTGTGGAACCTGTTGAAGAACGCCACCGATGCGGTGGGCGACATGCCCAGCGACCGACTCTACGGTACCGACTACTACGATCCCGATCCGCAGGCGCCCGGCAAGGCCTATGTCATGCGCGGTGGGTTCATCGACGCGGTGGACCAGTTCGACCCGACTTTCTTCGGCATCTCGCCAAAGGAGGCGCAAGGGATGGACCCGCAACAGCGGCTGGCCCTGGAGGTGGCCTGGGAGGCCCTGGAACATGCCGCTATCGCCCCTGACAGCCTGCACGACAAGAAGCTGGGAGTGTTCATGGGCGTCAGCACCAATGACTACGTGCGCCTGCGCCAGCAACTGGGCGTGGCCGAGGACGTCAATGCCTACCAGTTCTATGGCGAGACCAGTTTCGTCGCCGGGCGCATCGCCTACACCCTGGGCTCGAGGGGGCCGGCGGTAGTGCTCGACACTTCGTGTTCTTCGTCCCTGGTGGCCCTGCACCAGGCCTGCAACAGCCTGCGCAATCGCGAGAGCGACGTGGCGCTGGCCGGTGGGGTCAACCTGATCCTGTCGCCCTACGGTTTCATCCTGGTCAGCAAGCTGCGCGCGGTAGCGCCCGATGGGCGCTGCAAGACCTTCGATGCCGCGGCCGATGGCTATGGGCGTGCTGAAGGCTGCGTGATCCTCGCCCTCAAGCGCCTGGGCGATGCGGTGCGCGACCAGGATCCGATCATGGCGGTGATCGAGGGCAGCGCGGTCAACAACGACGGGGCCAGCAGTGGGATCACGGTGCCCAATATCCATGCCCAGGAGGAAGTCATCCGCCTGGCGTTGGGCCAGGCCGGGCTCCAAGGCCCGGAGGTGGACTATGTCGAGGCCCACGGCACCGGCACGGCCCTGGGCGATCCGATCGAACTGCGGGCACTGCATGCCGCGCTGGGTCAGCAGCGTGATAGCGCGGCACCGCTGCTGGTCGGTTCGATCAAGGCCAACATGGGGCACCTGGAGCCAGTCGCCGGGGTCACCGGGCTGGCGAAGATCCTCTTGTGCATGCAGCAGGAAACCCTGGTGCCGCAAGTGCACTTCCATAATCCCAACCCTCGGGTGGAGTGGGATCGCCTGGCCCTGAAGGTGGTCACCGAGGCCACGGCCTGGCCGCGCCAGGGCAAGGCGCGGCACGCCGGGGTCAGTTCGTTCGGTGTCACCGGGACCAATGCCCATGTGGTGGTGGGGGACCCGCCGCCCAGGACGCGCGCCGCGGGACGTGGCAGCCCCTGGCAGCTGTTGACTATCTCGGCCAAGGGCGAAACTCCGCGACGCCAGGTTGCCGGGCGCTACGAGCGTTTCATCGCCGAGCATGACGAACTCGAATTGCGCGACCTGTGCTACACGGCGAACCTGGGCCGCGCGCATTTCGGCCATCGCTTCGCCGCCGTTGCCGATAGCCGCGAAGGGCTGCGCGAGCAGCTGGCGGCTTATGCATCGCGCAAGATCATCGGCAACGTCTTCGACGGACGCTGCCAAGGGGCCGGCGAGGGGCTGGTCATGCTGTTTCCCGGCCAGGGTTGCCAGTACCGCGGCATGGCCCGGGACCTGTACGAGCACGAACCGTTCTTCAAGGCACGGATCGACGAGTGCCGGGCCTTGCTCGGCCCGATGATGGAGGTGGATCTGCTCACCCTGGTGCTGGACGATTCGGCCGCCAGCGAAGGCTACCTGGAGCAGACCCGGTACGCACAGCCAGCCATATTCGCCGTCGAGTACGCCCTGGCTCGCCTGTGGATGCACTGGGGAATCGCCCCGGATGCGGTGTTCGGGCACAGCTTTGGTGAAATCAGCGCCATTTGCGTGGCTGGGGCGATTTCCCTCGCCGATGCCTTGCGCATGGTCGAGGCGCGTGGTCGCCTGGCGCAGCAACTGATGACCGCGGGTGGGGCGATGTGCGCCCTGGGCATGGGCGAAGAGCAGTTGGCCGCAGTGCTCCGGGAGTCGCCGGGAACCAGCGTCGAGCTGGCCGCGGTCAACAGCCCGCAGGACGTGGTGGTAGCGGGGCCGCAGGCCGAGGTCCGGGCCCTGGCCGAGCGCCTGCGCACCGGTGGTTGCAAGGTGCGCGAGCTGGCCGTGTCCCATGCCTTCCACAGCGCCGCCACCGAGCCGATGCTCGAAGCATTCCGCGAGACGGTGAAGCAGCTGCGCTTCAGCGAGCCACGCATGCCCGTCATTGCCGGCGTCACGGGGCAGGTGCATACGTTGTCGAGCCTGAGTTCGCCTGACTACTGGTGCATGCATACCCGCCAGGCCGTCCGGTTCAGCGCTGGCATCACTACCTTGCGTGAAGCGCTGTCGATCGGGACTTTCCTCGAAGTGGCTGGCGATGCGGTGCTGACGCCGCTGGTCGGTCGTGACGAAGGGGCGCAGGAGATGCTGGCCATTGCCAGCATGCGTCGCACCGGCGAGCCCTCGCGGGACCTGCGTATCGCTGCGGCGCAGCTCTATGTCGCCGGCTACGATCTGGACTGGGCGCGACTGCACGAACACGACGGCGCGTTGCGCCAACCCCTGCCCAGCTATGCGTTCCAGCGCCAGCGCTACTGGTTCGACGTGGCCCAGGGCGCATCGGCCGGCGGCTCGTCGGCCCAGCCCGGTTCTTCGGGCTTGCTGGGGCACCCGGTCAAGGCACCGACCCCGGCGTTCGAGGCGACCCTGGACAGTGCCCGGCTGCAGGCGCTGGGCGCGCAGTGCCGCGAGGACCTGGTGGTGCTGCGGCCCACTCGGTTGCTGGCGCTTCTCACGGCCGAGATCATCGACCAGCTGCAATTGGAGTCCTGTGTCGTCAGCCTGGCAAGCATGCCCCGGGCCCTGGTCATGCATCCGGATGACCAACTGAACCTGTTCACCGAACTCAAGCCGCTTGCAGGCTCGGCCTGGGAAGTGCGCTGCTTTGCCTTGAGCGACGCGGCCAAAGCCGCCACTGCCGATTGGCAAGCGGTCTTGTCGCTGACCTTGGATGCGCACCCCGACGGCGCCGGGTCGTTGCCGGACGCTGCCCAGGAGCCGACGCAGGAACCGGGGTTCGTCTACCACATGCAGCTGCCGGCGGAAGCCGAATGCCAAGGCAACCGCTTGGCCCAGATCCTGGAGTACCTCGGCCAGGCGATACCGGATAACGCGGGCGCAACGGTGGCAGGTATCCGGCGCTGGACGTGCACGCGGGCCAGCATGCACCAGGTACAAAGCCTGGCCCTGGTCGCCAGCCCGGCGGATCCGCAACAGTTCGATTGCATCTTGTATGGCAGCACCGGCCAGCCCGTGGGGCGGCTGGAAGGCGTGAGCCTGGACGTCGCTGGCGACGAGCAGGCACTGCGCGACACGCTTTGCCAGCCAGATGTGCTCTACAGCCTCGACTGGCTGGAGCGTCCGCGCAAACAGGCCGAGGCGCCCCGTCCGGATCGGTTGTTCACCCTGGTCGCGAGTTCACCGGAGCTGGCCCAGCCACTGGTCGAGCAGTTGCAGTCGGCCGGGCACCGAGCGTTGGTCATGTCGCCCCAGGCACTGCTCGAAGCCAGTCGAGTCGCCCTGGCCCAGGCCCCGGGCCAGTCACCTTCGCTGGACAGCCAGGCGCTGGCCGCCGAGATCGTCGTGCTCGACGGCAAGGGCGTCGTCGATGCCCATGGCACCAGCCTGCAGGAGCTGTCGAACCTGTCGGCGCAGCTGTTCCACCCGGTGCTGGAACTGGTCCAGGCGCTGATCGCCCTGGGCGAGCGCGGCGGCCGGCTGTGGCTGGTCACCCAGGGGGCGAACGCGGTCGGCCTGGAGCCCGGCCAGGCCATGCAGGTGGCGACGGTACCCTTGTGGGGGCTTGGCAAGACCATCGCCCTGGAGCATCCCGAGCACTGGGGCGGCCTGATCGACCTGGCTCCCGACGATCATGACTGGGCCCGGGCGTTGGCTGCACAAGTCATCGATCCCGATGGGGAAGACAAGATCTGCCTGCGCCCCGGCAAGCGTTATGTCCAGCGCCTGAATCACTTCAGTGAGGCTCGCTTGCCCAGCCGCGGTTATGTGCCTTGCGCCCAGGGTAGCTACCTGATCACCGGCGGCATGGGCGGGATCGGCCTGGCCATGGCCCAGTGGCTGCTGGACAAGGGGGCCGCCGAGGTGGTGATCACCGGCCGGCGTCCGCTGGAGCAGGTGGGCGCCGAGTTGGCGCGATTCGGTGCGCAGGCTTCGCAGGTTCGCTACGTGCAGGCCGATATCACCTCGCGCCAGGACATGCTCGGGGTATTCGCCGGGTGCGCAGCGCCAGGCCTGAAGCTCAAGGGCATCTTCCATGCGGCGGGTATCTCCATTCCCCAGGACCTCGGGGATATCGACAGCGAGAGCTTCGACCAGGTCATGCGGCCGAAGGTCCAGGGCACCTGGTTGCTGCATGAACTCTCCCTGGGCCAGGACCTGGACTTCTTCGTCATGTGCTCGACGATCGCCAGCGTCTGGGGCTCGCAACACGTGGCCAGTTATGCCGCCGCCAACCAGTTCCTCGATGGCCTGGCGTGGCATCGCCGCAGCCAGGGCCTGCAGGCGCTGGTGATCGACTGGGGGCTGTGGGCCGGAGGCAGCCACCTGTTCGACGAGCAGGTCCTGAACTTCCTCACCAGTGTCGGCCTGAAGCAGATCGTGCCGGCGCAGAACATCGGCCTGCTGTCGCGGATCCTGGCCAGCGGCATGACCCAGCTGGTGGTGTCGGGGGTCGACTGGAATCGCTTCAAGCCGTTGCTGGAGTCTCGCGGCCCGCAGCCCCTGCTGGAGTACATCCGCAGCCAGGCGCCGGTCGCCAGGGTCACCGAAAGCACCGGTGGCGACATTCTGGAGCGGCTCTCGGCCAGCGACGAGGCTGGGGTGCTGGCCTTGCTCGATGACTATGTCTGGGAGCAGTACGCCCAACTGCTCGGGGTCAAGACCGAGCAGGTGCGGGCCAAGCTCGAAGACGGCGGCAGCCTGATGGACTACGGCCTGGATTCGTTGCTGGTCATGGACATGGTGGCCCGTTGTCGCCGCGATCTGAAGCTGGAGATCAAGGCTCGTGAGTTTCTCGAATGCCCGGGCCTGATGTGGCCGGATTTCCTGGCCCGCTCCATAAGGGAACAGGGCTGCCTGGCCGAGGCCTGACGGGCCTGTGGCACCGATACCTGAAGAATGATCTGCCATTGAGGTGGTTATGAATGATGCGCTGTTTGGCCAGGTGCCAAACCATTACGACGTTCTTTTGGCTGGCAACAGTATCAGCGTGACGATGCTCGCTGCCTGCCTGGCCAGGAACGATGTCCGTGTCGGCTTGCTGCGCAACCGGCACCTGCCGCCGGACCTGACGGGCGAGGCGACGATTCCCTATACGTCGATGATTTTCGAGTTGATCGCCGACCGCTATTCGGTGCCGGAGATAAAGGATATTGCCCGTACCCGCGATATCCACCAGAAGGTCATGCCGTCTTCCGGGGTCAAGAAGAACCTCGGGTTCATCTACCACCAGCCGGGCCGGGCGGTGGACATGGGCCAGGCGCTGCAATTCAACGTGCCTTCCGAACATGGTGAGAACCACCTGTTCCGGCCCGATATCGATGCCTACCTGCTGGCTGCGGCGGTGCGTTATGGCGTGCAACTGGTGGAGGTGGAGGATGCCCCGCGGGTCGTGCTCGACGACCGCGGAGCCAGGGTCGCGGTGGCGCAGGGAGGGTGGGTCAGCGCCGACTTCATCGTCGACGGCAGCCCGGCCGGGCAGATGGTCGCCCGCCACGCCGGCTTGCCCTCGGAGGCCTGCACCTTGCAGGCCCGGACCCGGGGATTTTCCACCCATATGCTCGGGGTGGTGCCGTTCGATGCCTGCGTCGAAGACGATTTCCCCGGCCAGTGGCATGACGGCACGCTGCACCATGTGCTCGAGGAAGGCTGGGTCGGCATCATTCCCTTCGACAACCACGCGCATTCGCGCAACCCGCTGGTCAGCGTGCTGGTGTCGGTACGCGAGGATGCTTGCCAGGGCGCTGACGGCGACCAGGTGCTGGCTGGGCTGGTCGACAAGTATCCCGGGTTGGCCAAGCACCTGGGCGGTGCCCGGCGAGTACGGGAATGGACGGTTCGCGAGCCGCTGCGCGAAGTGTGCCCTTCGGCGCTCGAACGCCGCTGCCTGATGTTCGACGAAGGCGCGGCGACCAACGACCTGCTGTTCTCGCGCAAGCTTTCCAATGGCGCGGAACTGGTGCTGGGCCTGGCCCATCGCTTGATCGATGCGGTACGCAGCGGGGATTACCGCAGCCGGGCGCTGCGCGAGTTCATCGTCACCCAGGACAGCATCATCAAGCTGAGCGATCGGATAGCTGCAGGCGCCTATGTCGCGTTTCGCGACCCCGAGCTATGGAACGCCTTCGCCCGGGTCTGGCTGCTGCAGTCGATCGCCGCCACCATCACCGCGCGCAAGGTCAACGATGCTTTCGCCAAGTCCCTGGACCCACAGGCTTTCGAGGAGATCGACCGACTGGCCGAGGATGGTTTCTGGATGCCGCTGTACCAGGGGTACAAGGATATTCTCAACACTACGCTGGACCTTTGTGATGACGTCCAAGGCACCCAGGTTTCTGCGGCGCACGCTGCAAGCCGCATTTTTGCGGAGTTGGCCAAGGCCAGTTTTGTTCCGCCTATTTTTGATTTTGCTAATCCTCACGCTCGTGTCTATCAACTGACCACCCTGCGAAAGCTCAAGGCGCTCTGGTGGGGCCTGATGCAGGTGCCTTCGGAGGTCGGCCGGCTGATCTTCTATCGATCCTTCAGAAAACCTTCCATGCGCAAGGAGAGTTGAAATGGACTTCAACTATGATGTCGCCCAGAAAAAACACGTCGCCATGATTGCCGAGCTGTGTGCCGGCCCGCTGGCCGAGAGTCGCAACCCGCATTCGAGCTACTTCACCGCACAGCAGTGGGCGGCCTGCGGCGAGGCGGGCTTGCTGGGCTTGTCGATTCCCCAGGAGTACGGCGGACAGGGCCTGGGGGCGCTGTCGACGGCCATCGCGATGCATGCCTTCGGCCTGGGCTGCACCGACATGGGGTTGGTCTTCGCGGCTGCGGCGCACCAGTTCGCCTGCGCCATGCCCATCGCCGAGTTCGCCTCGACGCAGGTCAAGCGCGAGGTCCTGCCCAAGCTGGCCAGTGGCGAGTTCATCGGTTCCAACGCGATCACCGAACCCGAAGCGGGCTCGGACTCCAGCAACCTCAAGACCCGGGCCTGGCCCCAGGCAGACGGCAGCTACCGGCTCAGCGGCCACAAGAGCTTCGCCGGCAATGCGCCGATCGCCGACATCTTCGTCACCTATGCCACCAGTAACCCCGAGTACGGCGCCCTGGGCGTCAGCGGGTTCGTGGTGCAACGCAATACCGCAGGCATCAGGGTCAGCGATCCATTGGCCAAGGTGTGCCTCAAGAGTTGCCCGGCCGGCGAAGTGTTCTTCGACGATTGCCAGGTTCCCGAAGCCAATCGCCTGGGGGAAGAGGGGCAGGGCCGGCAGGTGTTCCAGAGTTCGATGGGCTGGGAGCGTGCCTGCCTGTTCGCGGGATTCCTGGGAATGATGGAACGGCAGTTGGAGCAGGTCATCGAGCACGCCCGGACCCGGCGCCAGTTCGGCAAGGCCATCGGCGACAACCAGGCGGTCTCGCACCGCATCGCGCAGATGAAGCTGCGCCTGGAGTCGGCCCGGTTGCTGCTGTTCCGGGCGTGCTGGGGCATGGACCAGGGCGATCCGGGGCAACTGAACATCGCCTTGTCGAAGCTGGCGATCAGCGAGGGGGCGCTGGCTTCGAGCATCGATGCGATCAGGATCTTCGGCGGCAGGGGCTGCCTGGAGTCCTTCGGTATCGAGTCGATGCTGCGTGATTCCGTCGGCACCACGATTTTCTCCGGCACCACCGACATGCAACACGAGATCATCGCCCGGGAGTTGAAGCTATGAGGCTGCTACATGAACGGGTGATGCATAGCGCTGCGCGTTATCCGCAGCACTTGGCCGTGGTGGACGAAAACCAGGGACTGAGCTACGAAGCGCTGGAGGCGAGGACCCGGGAATTCGTCGCCATGTTCTGTGCCCTGGGGGTGCGCCAGGGTCAGCGGGTCGTGCTGTGGGCACACAAGTCGGTCGACCTGGTGGCGGTGATGCAGGCCGCCTTGCGCTTGGGCGTGGTGTACGTGCCGGTCGATCCGATGAGCCCGGTGGCGCGTCTGCAAAAGATCGTCCATGACTCCCAGGCAGTGCTGCTCATCTGCACCGGTGCGCGCCTGGAGGAACTCGTCGCTTCCGAACTGCAGCAGGTGCGCTGCGTAGTGCTGGACGATGCGGCCGACGCGCGCCACTGGCGCAATATCGAGGCCGGTTCCTGTGTGGTGCCGTCACTCGAGATCCAGCCCGATGACCTGGCCTACATCCTCTATACCTCCGGCTCCACCGGCGTGCCCAAGGGGGTTTCCCTCAGCCATCGCAACGCCCTGGCATTCGTCGACTGGGCGTGCGCCAGCTACGGCTTCGAGGCGGGCGATCGCTTCGCCAACCATGCGCCGTTTCACTTCGACCTCTCGGTCCTGGATCTTTATGGCGCGCTCAATAGCGGCGGGACGGTCTACCTGGTGCCCGAGTCCAGCGCCTACTCTGCGCGATTGCTGACCGAGTTCGTCAGGCTCCACGAGATCACGGTGTGGTATTCGGTGCCCTCGGTGCTCATGCTGATGATGCAGGACGGCGACCTCCTGAGCGATCTGCAAGGCACCTTGCGGGTCGTGCTGTTCGCCGGCGAGCCTTTCCCGATCAAGCACCTGCGCGAACTGCGTGGCGCCTATCCCGATGTGCGCCTGGCCAATCTGTTCGGTCCCACGGAAACCAACGTGTGCACCGCGTTCGAGGTGACTGCCATCGATCCCCAGCGCCTGTTGCCGGTGCCCATCGGCACTGCGGCGTCCGGCAACCGCATCTGGGCGCAGAAAGACGATGGCAGCCCCTGCGCCGTTGGCGAAGAGGGCGAACTGATCGTCCAGGGCCCCACGGTCATGCTGGGTTATTTCGGCAAGCCAGCGCACCAGGGGCCCTACAAGACCGGTGACATGGTCAAGCAGTTGGCGGACGGCAACTACGAATACCTGGGGCGGCGCGACGACATGCTCAAGTTGCGTGGCAACCGCATCGAGCGCGGGGAGGTGGAGGCCGCGTTGCTCGCCCATCCCCTGGTCAGCGAGGCGGCGGTGCTGGTGAGCGGGGAGGGAATGACCGCCCAGTTGTGGGCTGTGCTGGTTCCCCAGGGCCAGGCTCGGCTGTCGATCATCGATCTCAAGCGCCACTGCGCCCAGCGCCTGCCGCGCTACATGATCATCGACCGACTGCTGTGCCTGGAGGCGCTACCGCGCAACGCCAACGGCAAGGTCGATCGCTTCGCCCTGGCCCGGCGAGTGGAGGGCTGAACATGCGGACTGCGTCACGCCTGGACCAGGAGTTGTGGTTTCCCTATGCCAGCCGGCCACGGGGCAAGATGCGCCTGTTCACCTTCCCCTACGCCGGGAGCGGGGCATCGGTGTTCCATCGTTGGTTCCTGCCGCTGTACGACCAGGTCGACTTGTATGCGCTGCAACTGCCGGGACGGGAAGGGCGCAGCCGGGAAGCCCCTTATGTCGACCTGCAGGTCGCGGCCCAGGCCGTGGCTGATTGCCTGGAGCAGTTCAGCGACGATATCCCCTGCTGTTTCTTCGGGCACAGCATGGGGGCATTGCTGGCGTTCGCGGTCGCCAATGTGCAGCAGCAGCGCCGGCAGCGCCTGCCCTTGCAACTGGTGTTGTCAGGCATGGTCGCGCCCCATCTGCCGCAGCGGGTGGAACCCTTGCACCAACTGCCCGCGCAGCAGGCCATCGCAGTGCTGCAAGCCATGGGAGGCGTGCCAGCGGTGGTGCTGGCCGAGGAAGACCTGATGCAGATGTACTTGCCCATCATCCAGGCGGATATCGCGATGGTTCATTCCTATGGCCGTGCCCACCCCGGGCCGTTGGAGGTCGGCATCACGTGCCTGAGCGGCGCCCAGGACTTAATCGCTCCGCCCGAACCCATGGGGCAATGGCGGGAGTACGCGGGCTGCGGTTTCGAGCAGTTCGTTTTTCCCGGCGGGCATTTCTTCCTCGATGGCCAGGTCATGTCCCGGGTGAAGGTTGTCCTGGGGGGCGCCCTGCACCAAGCGGCCGGCAGCCTGGTGAGTTGAGTGGCTCATGGGGCGATGGAAGCCAGGCCGGATCGGGCGAACAGTTTGAGGTGCGTTTTCAGGGCGTGCGCATCGTGCCGCAGCACGGCCTGCAATGGACTGGCCTGCTGGCGGTCGATCACCGCCAGCATCAGGCACGGTGCAATGATGCTGATGACACAGCGGGCCAGCGCGGGATCGCCGGGAGCGAAGCCGGTGATCTGGCTGATGATGGCCTCCAGCAGGCGGAACTTGGGCATCACTTCCTCTTGGATGAGGCTGGAAAAATGAACCGTAGGCGACAGTATTTCCCGGGCGCAGACCTTGCTTTGCCAGCTTTGCTCATCCAGTACCCGGTCGACCAGGGTGTCGATGAACACATCGAGCTTGGCCTGTGCCGGTTCCTCGCTGTGGGCGATGCGCGCCAGGATCTCGACGTCGACCAACTGCTGGTGCCCCTGGATCAGCACCACTTTGTACAGTTCCTCGCGGCTGCCGAAGTGGTAGTTGATGGCGGCCAGGTCGGCGCCGGCTTCTTCGCAGATCAGCTTGCTCGCGGTGGCGGCATAGCCGTGCTGGGCGAACAGCCGGGCAGCCACCTCGAGGATGCGGATTCTGGTGTGTTCGCCGTCGCTTCTGCCGGCTCTGCGTCGAGTGCTCATGGGGTTCCTCATGGTCGGGCATAGGGGGTTGCTTCACGGCCAGTATCTGTTATTTTTCAATTTCAATTCAAATTGAATTTTAATTAGGCCTTGGCAAACAAAGGACTCATGGATGAAGAAGCAGTTGATTGCAGGGGTTGCCGTACTGCTGGCGGTAACGGCAGGGGTTTCCTGGTTTCTCCTCAAGCCCGGAGAGTCGGACGGGCGCCTCAAGCTCCATGGCAACGTCGACATCCGCCAGGTGTCCCTGGCGTTCGAAGGCAGTGAACGGATCGCGGCGCTGCATGCCGAGGAGGGCGACCTGGTGCAGGCCGGCCAGGTTCTGGCCGAGCTCGACACTCGCACGCTGCGTCTGGAGATTGCCCGCTCCAGGGCCCGGATCAATGCCCAGGAACAGGCATTGCTGCGCTTGAAGAATGGTACCCGGCCCCAGGAGGTCGAGCAGGCCCGGTCGCGGTTCGAGGCAGCCCAGGCCGAAGCACAATTGGCCCAGTTGGAACACCAACGCCTGCGGCGCATCGCCGACGACACCCAGGGCAAGGGCGTGAGCCAGCAGCGCCTGGATCAGGCGGCCGCTCGCTTGCGAGTGGCCAAGGCCCAGGTCCAGGAACAGCGTGAGTCCTGGACCCTGGCCAAGATCGGCCCACGGGACGAAGACATCGCCCAGGCAGCAGCCGACCTGCAGGTCTCCAGGGCCGATCTCGATCTGCTGGAACATGACCTCGCCCGGGCCCAGCTCAAGGCCCCGACCCAGGCCCGGATACGCACCCGCCTGCTCGAACCCGGCGACATGGCTTCCCCGGCGCGACCGGTATTCGCCCTGGCGCTGACCGATCCGAAATGGGTCCGCGCCTATGTCAACGAACGCCAGCTCGGCCAGGTCCGACCGGACCAGCCCGCGCGGGTGTTCACCGACAGTTTTCCCGACCAGGCCATCGACGGCCGGGTGGGCTACATCTCCTCGGTCGCCGAATTCACCCCGAAGTCGGTCGAGACCGAGGACCTGCGCACCAGCCTGGTCTACGAGATCCGGATATTGGTCAAGGACCCTGGCGATCGCTTGCGTCTGGGCATGCCGGCTACCGTCTACCTCGACCAGGCGCCGGGTGCCGAGGACACGCCATGAGCGCCGCGGTGGCTACGGTCCAGGCGTCCGAACTGGTCAAGCACTTCAAGGCCGGCGCCCGGCAACAGCTAGCCCTGGACCGGGTATCCCTGGAGGTTCCCAGTGGCCAGTTGAGTGCCCTGGTCGGTCCTGACGGCGCGGGAAAGACCACCTTGCTGCGGCTGATCGCCGGGTTGATGCAGGCCGACGCGGGCCAGTTGAGCGTGCTGGGCCTGGATGTCGGCGCGCAGCCACAGCAAGTGCAGGACCGCATCAGCTACATGCCTCAGAAATTCGGGCTCTATGAGGACCTGACTATCCAGGAGAACCTGGAACTGTATGCCGATCTGCACGGTGTCTGCGGTCCGGAGCGCGACCAGCGCTTTTCCCGGCTCTTGCACATGATGGACCTGGAGCGGTTCCGTGGACGCCTGGCCGGGCAGCTTTCCGGCGGCATGAAACAGAAACTGGGGTTGGCTTGCACTCTGGTGCGCTCCCCACAACTGTTGCTGCTCGATGAGCCGACGGTAGGGGTGGACCCGCTGTCGCGCCGGGAGCTGTGGAGCATCATCGAGCAGTTGATCGAGCAGGAGAACCTGACGGTGCTGATCAGTACCGCCTACATGGACGAGGCCCAGCGCTGCGCCCAGGTCTTCGTGTTGTACCAGGGCCAAATGATCGCCCAGGGGCCACCCGCACAGCTGTGCCAGCTGGCGCAAGGCATGTGCTATGGCGTTGCACCGCCCAACGGTACCCCCGCCAGGGCGTTGCAGGCCGGCCTGCTCGATGATCGCGAGCACGTGGTCGATGCGGTGCCGGAAGGTGGCCAGGTGCGCTTCATCCGCAGCGCCCAGGCGGAGTTGGCGCAGATCGAGTCCCTGGCCGGCCTGGCGGCGCCCCAGGCCCTGGCGGCGCGCCTGGAGGATGGTTTCATGGTGCTGCTCAGGCAGCAGGCCAAGGAAACCGTCGCAGTCGATGGGACGCAACAGCCAGCGGCCAACGACAGCCAGGAAAAGGCCGCCCTACAGCGTCCGGTGGTCATAGAGGTGCGCGACCTGGTGCGCAAGTTCGGCGATTTCACGGCAGTCGCAAGCACCTCGTTCCAAGTCCTGAAGGGCGAGATTTTCGGCTTGCTCGGTCCCAACGGGGCGGGCAAGACCACCACCTTCCGCATGCTCTGCGGCTTGCTCCCGGCTTCCAGTGGCTACCTGGAGGTGGCCGGGGTCAACCTGCGCACCGCGCGGGCCGCGGCACGCCGTCGCATCGGCTACGTGTCGCAGAAGTTCGCCCTGTACGCCAACCTGTCGGCCGTGGAGAACCTGCGTTTCTTCGGCGGCGCCTATGGCCTGCATGGTGCCCGGCTACGGGCCAGGATGGCGCAGATGCTCGAGCAGTTCGAACTGGGCGAACAACAACATGTGCGCAGCGGCGAGCTGCCAGGTGGCTACAAGCAGCGCCTGGCCATGGCGGTCGCCTTGTTGCACGAGCCGGAAATCCTGTTTCTCGACGAGCCCACCAGCGGCATCGATCCCCTGGCCCGGCGGGCTTTCTGGCGACGGATCACCGCCTTGGCGGCAAGCGGCACGACGATCGTCATCACCACCCATTTCATGGAAGAGGCCGAGTATTGCGACCGCATCGTGATTCAGGATGCCGGGCGCTTGCTGGCCCTGGGCACCCCGGAACAAGTCCGTCACCAGGACAACCAGGCACTGGACGACATGAACAGTGCATTCATCGCCGTCGTCGAGCGTGCCCGGGCCCAAGCCCGGGCCGCGGCGCACTAAGGAGCCAGCATGTCCGACTTCAATGGCGCGGGATCGGGTATGCGGCGCAGGCTGCTGGCACTGACCAGGAAGGAGTTCCGCCAGTTGCTGCGGGACAAGAGCAACATGGCCATCGGTGTGATCCTGCCCATCGTGCTGATCCTGATATTTGGCTACGGCTTGTCGCTGGATATCCGCAACACGCCCTTGGCAGTGGTCCTGGAAGACAGCTCGCCCACGGCCAGGGATGTGGTGGCCAAGCTGGAGAGCTCGACCTACTTCTCGGTCACCCGGGTCACCAGCATGGTCGAGGCACAGGCACTGATGGACAAGCGTCGGGTCGATGGCATCGTTCGGGTTCCGGCCGATTTCTCCAGGCGGCTCGAACGGCATGACGCTCGCTTGCAGTTGTTGCTGCATGGCGCCGATGCCAACAGCGCGGCGACCCTCGGGCGTTATGTCAGGGGGGCGCTGGCGGTCTGGCAGCAGCAGTACCTGGAACGCACCAGGCAGGCGCCACCCTCGGGACGGGTGCTGGTGGTGGAGCGGATGTGGTTCAACGCCGCCAACAGCAGCACCTGGTATCTGGTTCCGGGGCTGATCGCCCTGATCATGACGCTGGTGGGAGCCTTCCTGACGTCCCTGGTGCTGGCCAGGGAATGGGAGCGGGGCACCCTCGAGTCGTTGTTCGTCACCCCGGTCAAGTCGATCGAGATCCTGCTGGCCAAGATCATTCCGTATTTCGTGGTGGGACTCCTGGGGTTGGTGATGTGCCTGGTCTCCGCGCGGCTGTTGTTCCAGGTGCCGATCCAGGGATCGCTGTTGCTCCTGCTGTTCAGTTCCATGCTGTACCTGCTGGTGACCCTGGGCATCGGCCTGCTGATTTCGGCCAAGACCCGCAACCAGTTCCTGGCCAGCCAGATCGCGATCATCTTCAGCTTCCTGCCGGCGTTGATGCTCTCGGGGTTCCTGTTCGACCTGCGCAATGTGCCGACCTTCATCCGCATGGTCGGTTCGATCCTGCCGGCCACTTATTTCATGGAGTTGGTGAAGACCTTGTTCCTGGCCGGCAACAACTGGGCGCTGGTAGCGAAGAACCTGGCGATCCTCGCGGTCTATGCGGTGTTCCTGTTGAACGCAGCACGCCTGTGCACGCGCAAGAAGGTGGGGTGAGCCAATGGACAAGCTGATGAACTTCCTCCGCGAGCTGTTGTTCCTGATCCAGAAGGAGATCCTGGCCATCGTCAAGGACCCGGCCAACCGGGTGATCCTGATCGCTCCGGCGATCGTCCAGTCCCTGCTCTTCGGTTATGGCGCGACCTACGACCTGAACTACGTGCCATACGCGGTGCTGGACCAGAGCCAGGGGCGTGCCTCGCGGGAACTGATCGCGCGTTTCGATGCTTCCGGGGTCTTTGCCCGGGCGGCGACGCTGACCAGCGTCGGCGAGATCGCCCCGGCCATCGATAGTGGCGAGGCGCTGCTGGTGCTGCACATCCCCGTGGACTTCGACGAGCGCCTGGCGCGCCAGGACAATGCCGGCCTGCAACTGGTGCTGGATGGGCGCAACTCCACGACCGCCGGGATGGCGGCCGGGCATATCGCCAACCTGGTGGGTGATTTCAACCAGCAGTTCCTGGGGGCCGCCAACGCTCCCGTACGCCTGGAAACACGTGCCTGGTTCAACCCCAACTTGCAGACCCGCTGGAACATCGTGCCTGGCCTGATCGCCGCCTTGAGCATGATCCAGACCCTGATGCTGGCGGCGCTCTCGGTGGCCAGGGAACGTGAGCAAGGCACCTTCGACCAACTGCTGGTCACGCCACTCACCCCCTTTGTGATCTTGCTGGGCAAGGCGTTGCCTTCGGTGCTGATCGGCTTGCTGCAATCGAGCCTGATCCTGCTGGTCGGGCTGTTCTGGTTCGAGATCCCCATGATCGGCTCCGTGCTGGACCTGTACCTGGGGTTGTTCGTGTTCACCAGCGCCTGCGTGGGGATCGGCCTGTCCATATCTGCTCTCTCGGCCAACATGCAGCAGGCCATGGTGTACACCTTCGTGTTGATGATGCCGCTGATCCTGCTGTCCGGGTTGATCACCCCGGTGCATAGCATGCCCCAGGCCTTGCAATGGCTGACTTACCTCGACCCGCTGCGCTTCGCCATCGACCTGGTCAGGAGGATCTACCTGGAAGGGGCGAGCCTGGCCGATGTCTCGGCGAACCTGGTGCCCATGTTCGCCGTGGCGCTGGTGACCCTGCCACTGGCCGCCTGGCTGTTTCGCAATCGATTGGTTTGAATTGGCTGGATAAGGAACGTCATGAAAACGATTCATTCTGCATATCTGCTCAATGGGCTGGCGGCGGCCCTGCTGATGGCTGTCTCGGCCTGCACCGTCGGTCCTGACTTCAAGGCGCCCCAGGTGCAAAGCCCTGATCGGTGGACGGACTGGCACAGTGGACCGGCGTTGCCGGCAGCACCTGGAGCGCCATCCGTGACCGCCGCCCAAGGCAGCCACGGCAATTGGTGGCAGGTGTTTGGCGACCCGGTCCTGGACCGCCTGCAGGCCCGGGTGAGGGAGGACAACCCGGACCTGCATACCGCCTTGCTGCGGTTTGCCCAGGTCCGGTTGCAGCGCCAGATCGTCGCATCCCTGGAGACGCCCGAGGTGTCTTTCTCCGGCGCGGCCTCCAGGAATCGGCAAAGCCGGTATGCCCCGAACAATCGCATGCTCGAAGCCCTGGGCGGCGACCGCCAGACCCTGGAAAAGGCCCTGACCGATCCCTACAGCCTGTACCAGGCCGGGTTCGACGTTTCCTGGGAGCTGGATATCTGGGGGCGGGTGTCGCGCCTTGGCGAAGCCGCCGAGGCCGAGGTCGATAGCGCTGCCGCGACCCTGGACGATGTACTGCTCAGCGTCTCCAGCGAACTGGCGAGAAATTACATCGAGGTGCGTACCGCGCAGCGCCAGACCAGCCTGCTGGAGCAGGAAGCGAAGATCCTCGCCGAGCACCTGCAAGTGGTGACGGTGCAGGCCCGTGAAGGCGAGGAGGACGGTTTTGCGGTGGAGCGCCAGGAGGCGCGACTGGCAAATTTGAACGCCCAGATACCCGGCTGGAAGGCACGACAGACCCAGGCGGCCAACCGCATCGCCGTATTGCTGGGCGAGCGTCCCGGTGCTCTGGACGCTTTGCTGGCCGGCTCACCCGGGCCGGCTCCTGGCAACTCATTGCCGGATTTGCGGCTGGGGCTGCCGGCCGAGCTGGCTCGCGAGCGTCCGGATATTCGCGCCGCGCAAGCCAGGTTGCACCAGGCCACGGCCGGCATCGGAGTAGCCGAGGCAGAACTCTATCCCAGCGTGATGCTGGGGGCCGACTTCGGCTTCGAATCCTATAAAGGCGGCAAGTTTGCCGACTGGAGCAGCCGAAGCTGGTCGGTGGGGCCGCGCCTGGACCTGCCGCTGTTCGACCGCGGGCGACGCAGCAAGACCGTGGTCCTGCGCAAGCTCGAACAGCAGGAGGCGGCCGTGGCGTTTCACCAGACCGTGCTGGCGGCATGGCAGGAGGTGGACGATGCCCTGAGCCGCTACCACAACGAGTACCGGCGTGTGGCACACCTCAAGGACAGCTACGACAGCAAGGCTCGCGCCTACGAGTGGACCCGTGCCAGGCACGCCGCCGGGGATGCCAGTTACCTGGACCAACTCGATGCCCAGCGTTCCCTGCTCGAGGCCCAGCGCGACCTGGTCGATAGCGACAGCCAGCTCCGGACGCACCTGATCAGCCTCTACAAATCCGTGGGTGGGCGCTCCACCTGACCGGTGGCAACGCAGTAGCCGCATTTCCTCGAACAAGAACGACTTTCCTGACGGAATAGGAAAACATACCAATGGACGACCTCTACAAGATCGCGCTGTTCTCATCCCTGATACTGATAGTGCCAGGCCCCTCGAATACCTTGCTGCTGGCTTCGGGCTTCAAGTTCGGTGTGTGGCGCTCCTTGCCCCTGGTGCTGATCGAGATGCTCGGCTACACCGTCTCGATCTGTACCTGGGGCTGGGGGCTGGCGTTGTTGTCCCAGGACCATCCGTGGCTGATCCACTTGATCAAGCTGGCCTGTGCCTGCTACATCGCGGCGCTGGCCCTGAAGACCTGGAAGACCTCGACCCGTGGCGCCCATCAGGTCGAGCGCTTCGACAATTGGCCGCGCCACTTGCTGATCGCCACCGTGCTCAATCCCAAGGGGCTGATCTTTGCCAGCGTGATTTTCCCGGCCACTTCGTTTGCCAACGTGGGGAGTTTCGTTCCTTCATTGGGCGCATTCTTCCTGGCGCTGGCACCCATCGCCTTGCTCTGGGTTTCCCTCGGTGCCGGCATTCGCGCGCAATACCTGGGCCGGGTATCGGGCCCGTTGTTTTCCAGGGGCACGGCCATCGTCCTGGCGCTGTTCTCGGCCACGCTGACCTACACCGTCGTGCGTGCGGTGTAGGCCGTAGGCCGGTGCCAGGCCACTGTAGAAGCATGGGGTTGCCGGTATGGAACCGCTCACTTTCGAGCGAGGCTTGAGCACTTGCTTCTTGGTGGCCGAGGCCGGGCCCCCTATCAAGGGGTAATGAATGTCGCTGATTTCGCAACGTGTCGAACTGGCCCGCCAGGGCGCCAATGACCAGGTGATTGGCCGGATGCCTTCGGGCTCGTTCATGGGGGGATGCGCAGCTCCTGGCGGACTACTGCCTGCTGTTGCCGGTGGTGCCTAGCCTGGAAGATCTCGACAGCCAGGCCCGGGCCGCCTACCTGCTGGACATGGCCCGCCTGTTGCAAACGACCAGCTAAGGTTCGCGCCGGCAGGTCAGTGCGCTGAGTGTCGGTGATCGACGGGAAACGCCAGGCCGGTGATGGTCACTGTGCTCTTCGCGACGAGGACGCTGGCGATCTCGTTGATGACCAGCGCCAGTGCGCTGGTGTTGGGGAACAGTGCATGCAGCAGGTCGAAGTAGAGGTAGTCCTTGATCAGCCCGGCTGCCAGCTGCGGCTGGTTCGCCAGCAGGTCTTCGAACTTCGGGTAGCCCAGGCGCTGCAATTGCACGATGTCGGCAAAACCCTGGGCCAGGTCATCGTCCCGGCACTGGCTGATGAACCCGTCGGCGCATTGGATAAAGCCCTGGGCCAGCTCCCCAGGGGCTATCAGCAGCTCAAAGGGGGTTGTCTCCAGGGATGTGGCTTCGCCGAAACCCAGGCTCCGATAGCCGACCCGCCGCGGCTCGACGCGCTTGCCTGCCGAAATGAACTTCATGGGGTGGTTCCGTTTCCTGCGCGGGGATGGATGGTCGTGGTGATTTTCCAGCGGGGCTTACCGGTCGCTGTTGTCGGCAACGTAATACAGCATTTAGCCGGAATGGACCATTGATCCTGTCGTCACTGCCTGGTCGAAACACACTGATCGGCAAACCCGTAGCCTGCAAGGTCCAGGTCCGGCAAAACCGGCCAGCCTCGAGACGGTCATTCCGTCGCTCTGCGTATGCTCGCCAAACAGCCGGGCGAGGTCAGGCAGGTCGAGGCTCCAGGCGCCCGTGTCCGTGATAATTGAGCATTTCCCGCATGGCCGCACAGAGCTGTTCTTGTGAGGCCATTTGCCAGAATGTTTTTTCCCCCAACAGTGACTCGAAGCCTTCGATCAACGCCTGGGCTGCGTTGTGGTGGCTCGTGCCTGCCTTTGTGCTCCGCCTGACCCACCACTCCGGGCTTGCAACGGCTGTAGTCGCTGTCGAGCCTGCGAGGCTGCGACCGGTCGTGCAGGGGCCGTGGAACCTCGACCCACCGCGCAGCGGCCGCAGGACCCCCGACCCACCGCGCCACCTGGCGGACGGCTTCAGGCCGCTGCCCAGCTTGTGAATGAAGCTTTTATGACAAAAGTTCGGTAGCCCATCGCCACGCACGTCTTGGGTATGTAACGCGCTTGAGGGGGCCGCCAGGCCACTTTTCTAAGCCGAGGCGGGACGCCGGGAGTGAGGCTATGGGGACTATGGAACGCTACTCGAAAGTGGGCATGCAGGAGCTGGACCAGCGGTTGTCGAAGATCGTCGAGGCGGCGCGCAAGAAGCCGGTCTCGGTCTATCGCTATGGGGCGCCGTGGGTCTGGATCGTCTCCCAGGATGACTGGCAGGGCGCCTTGAAGGAGGTGTCCAGCTACATCCCGCCAGGGCACTCGCTGGTGCTGCTGCGCCCGCAGATCGAAGAGCTGCTGGACCGCCATGCCGAGTTGTTCGAGACCCTCAATGCCGAGGCCGGCCTGTGCATCGCCCCACGCACGGTGATGCACATCCTGTTGCTGCAGCTTTTGTACTCGGTGCCCAGCGAACAGCAGCTCTACGAACAGCTGAACTACAACCTGCTGTTCCGCTGGTTCGTCGGCCTGGGCCTGAACCAGAAGGTCTGGAGCTTCAGTGTCCTGAGCCGCGATATCGCCGCGCTGTTGAACAACCCTCGGGCGGTGCACCTGATCCACCAGATCATCGGTGAAGTGTTCTGCAAAGCCTTGCTGCAGATGCCGGAGTTCTCGCTGAACTTCGCGCTGCTGCATACCTGGCTGGCACGTCACGACAACACTTCGATCACCAGCAATTGAATCGGCCAAACGCTGTGCAGACGGCGACGGCAATGCGCGTGCGCGCGCCAATTTTCAGACTTCTAGGGGGCGGTGTGGAGTATTCGGGCAAATCAGGACGACCGGGCAGTAGCGGGCGCTGGTGGCCGTTGTGCGGCTGGTTGGCATGGCTGGCGCTGGCGCCGGCGGTGCAGGCCGAGGAGGGCGGCCAGGGGCCGGCCGAACCTGCGCAGGAGGCCCAGGCCCCGGCGCGCCTGGTGGACGTCAACGAGTACTTCGTGCGCGGCAATACCGTGCTCGACGCCCGGGCCATCGAAGAGGCGGTGTATCCGTTCCTCGGGCCGCAGAAGGCCCTGAGCGACATCGAGGGCGCCCGCGATGCGCTGCAGAAGGTCTACCAGGCCCGCGGCTACCAGTCGGTGTATGTCGAGTTGCCGGAGCAGAAGGTCGAGGACGGCATCGTCTACCTGCAAGTCAGCGAGACCAGGGTCGGCCGGGTGCGCGTGGTGGGCGCCAAGCACTACTCGCCAGTGGAGATCCGCGAGCAGGTGCCGGCGCTGCAAGAGGGCCAGGTGCCGGACTTCGCCACGGTGCAGGACCAGCTGGCGGGGCTCAATCGCGGTGCTGGGCGCCAGGTCATGCCCCTGGTGCGCGAAGGCCAGCGGCCGGGAACCATGGATGTGGACCTGCAGGTGGAAGACAAGAATCCCTGGCGCGCCAGCATCGGCCTGAACAACGACTACAGCGCCGATACCGAGAAGCTGCGCACCGTGGCCAGTGTCGGCTACGACAACCTCTGGCAACTGGGCCACAGCGTTTCCCTGACCTTCTTCACTGCGCCCCAGGACACCTCCAACGCCAAGGTCTGGTCCGCTTCCTATACCGCTCCCCTGAGCGATCGCTGGAGCCTGCAGTTCTCCGGCTACCAGTCCGACAGCAACATCGCCACCATCGGCGGCAGCAACGTGCTGGGCAAGGGCCATTCCTACGGGGTCGCGGCGATCTATGCCTTGCCGGCCAGCGCCAACTGGGCCAACTCGCTGTCGGCGGGCGTGGACTTCAAGGACTTCGATGAAGAGATGCGCTTTGGCCGCAGCAGCGACCAGATCCCGCTCAAGTACGCCCCGCTGACCTTCGGCTACAACGGCTACCGCTACAGCGAGAAGTCGCAATTGAGCCTGGGCCTGAACCTGGTGATCGGTACCCGGCGTTTCTTCGGTTATGGCAGTGACGCCCGCGAGTTCCACTACAAGCGTGACGAAGCCAGCGCCAGCTTCTCGGTGCTCAAGGGCGACGCCAGCTTCACCTACACCTTCGCCAACGACTGGCAATCGGCGTCCAAGACCGCGTTCCAGCTGGCCTCGGGCCCGCTGGTCTCCAACGAACAGTACTCCGCCGGTGGCGCCACCTCGGTGCGTGGCTACCTGGCCGCCGAGCGCACCGGCGACGAAGGTTGGTTGTTCTCCCAGGAACTGCGCACGCCGTCCCTGGCCAAGTTCCTCGGCAGCTACGTGCAGGAGTGGCGCTTCTACGCCTTCGCCGAAGGGGCGCGCCTGAGCCTGCATGAGCCACTGCCCGAGCAGGAAGACCAATACAGCCTGGCCAGCGTCGGCCTGGGCACCCGCGCCAGCTTGAGCAAGTGGCTGTCCGGCAGCCTGGACTGGGGCTACCCCCTCAAGGACGGTCCCAACACTCAGAAATACGACCCGCGCCTGCACTTCAGTGTGCAAGCCACGTTCTGACTTTTTACGGAGAACCCTTCCATGCAACGCTTATTCCTGAGCCTGTTGATCTGCCTGGGCTTCGTGCTCCCGGCCACGGCCCATGCCTGGTGGCAGGACGACTGGCATTACCGCAAGCAGATCAGTGTCGATACCACGCCCCAGGGGGCGGCCATCAACGAGGCCCTGGGCCGTACCGCGCTGCTGGTACGCCTGCATACCGGCAACTTCACCTTCGACGGGGTCAAGGAAGACGGCTCCGACCTGCGCTTCGTCGCCGCCGATGACAAGACCGTGCTCAACCACCAGATCGAGAGCTTCGACCCCCTGATGGGCATGGCGCTGATCTGGGTCGACGTACCCAAGGTCGAAGGTGGCCAGCGCCAGGACATCTGGATGTACTACGGCAACCAGAAGGCCCCGGCCACCGCCAACGGCCAGCTGACTTTCGATCCCAGCTACACCGCCATCTACCATTTCGAGGGTGGCAACGGCATCCCGGCCAAGGACACCACCGCCTATGGCAACACCGCGCAGGGTGCCACCGGGGCGAGTATCGACGGCGTGATCGGCCGTGCCCTGCAGTTCAGTGGCCAGCCATTGCTGCTGCCGGCCAGCCCCTCGCTGCAGCACAATGCCGGCGGCGCCTTCACCTTCAGCGCCTGGGTCCGCCTGGACCAGGCCAGTGGCGAACAGCTGCTGCTGGCCCGGCGCGAAGGCGCCGGCAGCCTGCTGGTCGGGGTCAACCAGGGCATGCCGTTCGTGGAAGTGGACGGCCAGCGCGCCGTATCCACCCAGCCCTTGAATCCGGGGCAATGGCAGCACCTGGCCCTGAGCGGCGAGGGCAGCCGCCTGGCGCTGTACGTCAATGGCCGGGAAACCGCGAGCCTGGCCCAGGCCATCCCGTCGTTCAATTCGCCGCTGGCCATCGGCGCCGACCTGCCGGCCGCGGCAGGGGCCGAGGCCAGCCATTTCCTGCCGTTCACCGGAGCCATGGACGAGCTGCGCCTGTCCAAGGTGGCACGTCCCGCGGCGCTGCTTTTGGCCGATGCCAGCGCCCAGGGCGCCGAGTCGAAACTGGTGGCCTACGGTGTCGATGAAGAGCAGTCGGGCTTCGGCTTCGGCAGCCTGGGCTTCTTGCTCAAGGCGGTGCCGGTGGACGCCTGGGTGATCATCCTGGTGCTGGTGGCGATGATGATCCAGTCGTGGGTGATCATGCTGCGCAAGAACCGCATGGTCAGCCGGGTCAGCGCCGCCAATACGCTGTTTCGCGAGCAGTTCGCCAAGGTCGGCACCCGTCTTGAGATGTTCGCCGATGACCAGGCCCTGGCCGTGCGCCTGGAACACTCCTCGCTGTGGCGCCTGTACCTGGTGGCGGTCAAGGAGATCCGCACCCGCCGCGAGCAGGGCGCCGATACCTCGTCGGTGTCGGCGGCCACCATCGAAGCCATCCGCTGCTCCATGGACGGGGTGCGCACTCGCGAGAACCAGCAGCTGAGCGCCAGGCTCTCGACCCTGTCCAACGCCATCGCCGGCGGTCCCTACATCGGCCTGTTGGGCACGGTGCTGGGGATCATGGTGGTGTTCCTCGGCACCGCCATGGCCGGCGACGTCAACATCAACGCCATCGCCCCGGGCATGGCCGCGGCCTTGCTGGCCACCGCCATGGGCCTGTTCGTCGCGATCCCGGCACTGTTCGGCTACAACCGCCTGATCACCCGCAACAAGGAAGTGGGGGCCGACATGCGGGTGTTCGTCGACGAGTTCATCACCCGCCTGGCGGAGCTGCACGGCGAGAGCCAGCAGCATGAGAACGCCCACTGGCGGGTCAGCCACAGCAACGCATCGATCCCGGCCTGAGGAGAACTGCCATGGCTTCCGTGAACGCCTCCCATGACGACGAAGACGATGCCGCCGTCGACAGCATCAACATCACGCCCCTGGTGGACGTGCTGATGGTGGTGCTGGTGATGTTCATCCTCACCGCCACCGCCCAGGTCTCGGGCATTCAGATCCACTTGCCCAAGGCCAGCGCCTCGGTGTCGTTGTCGCAGGCCAAGACCAAGGCCATCTCGGTGAACGACGGCGGCCAGGTGTTCCTCGATGCCTACCCGGTGACCCTGGGCGAGCTGGAAGAGCGCCTGCGCATCGAAAAGGCGCAGAACCCGGACTTCCCGATCATCGTCCGCGGCGACGCCACGGTGCAGTACCAGAAGGTGATCGAGGTCCTCGACCTGTTGCGCCGCCTGGAGCTGTCCCAGGTCGGGCTGGTCACCGGCAAACCCCAGGGCTGAGTCATGACCGCACAACAACCTATCCAGCTGCCACCGGTTCAGCAAAAGCCGAAAAGCGTGCGCCTGCTCAAGTGGGGCCTCGGGCTGCTGCTGGCCGGCGTCGCCGCCTGGCTGCTGTGGCAGTGGGCCAACGACATGGCCGGGGTGCGCCGGGAAGCGCCGAAGGTGCCGACCATCATCCCGTTGCCGCCGCCACCACCGCCACCTCCACCGCCGCCGGAAAAGCCCAAGGAGCCGGAACCGGTGGAGGAAAAGGTGCCGGAGCCCGAACCCACGCCGACTCCCGAGGAGGTCAAGCCCGAGGAAGAGGCGCCGCCATCGCCGGCGGACGACCTGGCCAGCCCGATGCAGATCGATGGCGACGCCCAGGCCGGCGGCGACGCGTTCAACATCGGCGCCGGCAAGGGCGGCGGCATGGCCGGCTCCGGTGGCGGCGGCCTGGGCACCGGGACCTACAAGCAATACCTGGCGGCGACCTTCCAGCGCGCGCTGCGCGAGGATCCGGAGCTGCGCAAGAAGGCCTATTCGCTGCAGGTGGACCTGTGGCTGGGTGCTGACGGCCAGGTCACCCGGGTGCTGCTGGCCCACTCCAGCGGCGATGCCCAGACCGACGAACAGGTGCTGGCGGCGCTGCGGGCCACGCCGCGCCTGAAGGAGCGCATGCCGGCTTCCCTGACCTTGCCTGTGCGCCTGTCCCTCAAGGGCCGGCGCCCGAATTGATCGAACCCCTTTTGCAGTTTCTACAGGAGTTGTGTGCAGATGATTTCCACCCTGAATCGATTGACCCTGGCGCTCGGCATGGTCGCCCTGGGCCTGGCCGGCCAGGCCACGGCCGCGGCGGCCGCGCCTTCGGAGAACGCCACGATCAACCTGATCCGTTTGTTGGTGCAGCAGGGGGTTCTGAAGCAGGAACAGGCCGACGGCCTGATCGCCCAGGCCGAGAAGGAGGCCCAGCAGGCTCGCCAGGCCAACGCCGCGGTGGCTGCGGTGGCCGCCGGCGGACCTGCGGCCGCGCCGGGGGACGTGCGGGTGCAATACGTGCCGGCCATCGTCCGTGACCAGATCCGCGACCAGGTCAAGGCCGAGGTCATGGCCACCGCCAAGCAGGAGAACTGGGCCCAGCCCAACACCTTCCCGGACTGGGTCTCGCGCATCACCTTCGATGGCGACATTCGCCTGCGCAACGAGTCGCGGTTCTTCGCCGACAACAACAGCAACGAGATCGTCGACTACGCCAAGCTCAACGACAGCGGCCCCTACGACGTCAACAAGGACACCAACAGCAAGCTGCCGCCGCTGCTCAATACCCGCGAGGACCGCGACAACCTGTTCCGCCTGCGGGCGCGCCTGGGGATGAAGGCGGTGATCTCGCCGGAATGGACCGCCGGCATCCGCATCGGCACCGGCTCGGACAACAACCCGGTGTCCACCACCCAGACCCTGGGCGGCGGCTTCGGCAAGAAGGACATCTGGCTCGACCAGGGCTACCTGACCTGGAAGGCCACCCAGGACCTGACCCTGACCGGCGGACGGATCGCCAACCCGTTCTATTCCACCGACATGCTGTACTCCAACGACCTGAACTTCGACGGCGTGGCGGCAATCTTCAACCACAAGCTCGACAGCGACTGGGGGCTGTTCGGCACGGTCGGCGCCTTCCCGGTGGAGTACACCAACGACACGTCCACCAGCAACGGCTTCGACAAGAACGAAAGCGACACCAAGTGGCTGTTCGGCGGGCAGATCGGCGCCCACTGGAAGATCAACCGCAGCAACAGCCTCAAGGGCGCCTTGGCCTACTACCGCTTCGACGATATCGAAGGCCAGCGCTCCAGCCCTTGCACGCCCTGGGCCGGCGCCCCGGGCTGCGATACCGACGGCTCGCGGGTGGCCTTCATGCAGAAGGGCAACAGCGTGTTCCTGTTGCGCAACATCGCGCCCAACCCGGCCACTCCCGGCCTGACCCCGCAACCGCAATACGTGGGCCTGGCCTCGAAGTTCGACGTGCTGGACCTGAACCTGGCCTGGGATACCGAGCTGCCGGATGACCTGCGCCTGCGCACCCAGGGCAACTACATCCGCAACCTGGCCTACGACAAGGCCGAGATGCTCAAGCGCAGCGAAGGCCAGATCGTCAACAACATCAACCGCAATGGCGAGTTCGAGAGCGGCGCCAATGCGCTGATGCTGCAGTTCACCCTGGGTAATGCCCTGGAAATGAAGAAGGCCGGCGACTGGAACCTGCTGGCCGGCTACAAGTACATCCAGCCCGACGCCTTGCCCGACGGCTTCAACGACTCTTCGTTCCACCTGGGCGGGACCAACGCCAAGGGCTACTTCCTGGGTGGCAACTACGGCATCGACAAGAACATCTATGCCACGGCCCGCTACATGAGCGCCTCGGAAGTCTACGGGCCGCGTTATGAAGTCGACGTCATGCAGCTTGAACTCAATACGCGCTTCTAAGCGCAGGGAGGAAGGTTATGAACAGCCGGACGAGGGCAGGGGCCGTGGGCCTGTTGCTGGCCTGGGGCGCGCTGGCCAGCGCGCCCGCCGCCGCCGAAGGCATGGAAGAGCGCCTGCGCACCCAGTTGCGCAGCACTACCCAGCAGTTGCAGGCCTTGCAGAGCGAGCAGGCCCAGGCCGCCGCCGCGCGGCTGGCGGCGGAAAACGCGGCCAAGGAGGCCCAGGCCCAGGTCAAGCAGCTCACCGCCGAACTGGCCAGGAGCCGTGCCGTGGCCGAGCAACTGGCCGGCCAGCAGCAGAACCTGCAGAGCCAGGCCCAGGCCCAGGCTGCCGCCAACAGCGAGCAACTGGGCAAGTTCAAGAAAGCCTACGACGAGCTGCTGGTGCTGGCCCGGGGCAAGGAGGCCGAGCGGGTCAAGCTGCAGGCGCAATTGAACGAACGTGACACACAAGTGCAGCAATGCGCAGTCAAGAATCAACGGATGTACGGCGTCGCCAAGGAAATCCTCACGGCCTACGAGAAGATCGACGTGGCCGAGGTGGTCAAAATCCGCCAGCCTTTCGCAGGTAGTGCTAGGGTCAAGTTCGAGGAACTGGCCCAGGGTTTCGGCGATGACCTGTACCAGACTCAGTTCGACGCCCCACGGGCGGCGAGCGCTCATTGATTACCAGGGAAGAACAGACATGACACAAGCCACCTTGATCACCAGCGTCACCACCGACAGCCTGACCGACCTGCTGCAAGGCGCCGGTTACCGGGTCAACCACACCGAACAGAACGGTATCGTGCAGTTGCTCAGCGCCAGCCAGGGCATCGGCTATGCCGTGCGCTTCGGCAACCCGGCGGCAGAGGCCGGGCACTACGTGGACTTCACCTACAGCTGTGCGTTGCGCGTCCAAGGCGAGTTGCCGGCCGGCCTGGCGGAGCTGTGGAACGCCTCGCGGCGCTTCGCCCGGCTGTCGTTGCAGGGTGAATTCCTGGTGATGGAAATGGACGTGGTGGTGGCTGGGGTCAGCGATACCCACCTGCGCAGCCAGCTGGAGTTGTGGGACCGCCTGCTCCAGGAGTTCATCGTCTACCTGCGTGAGTACAGCCAGCAGGCCGCCCAACTGCAGGCCCAAGCCCAGGTCGAGCCAGCCGGCACGCCGCAGGCCAGTGGCGCGGCAGAGGCGGTGGTCCTGTGAAGAAGCCGACCCTGGTGGTCGGTGCCGGGGCGCTGACCCTGCTGGGCCTGGCCCTGGGGCTGGCCTTGCGTCCGGGCAGCGATCCGGTGGCGGCCCAGCAGCCGGCCCCGGCGGCGCTGCAGCAGCAACTGGCGAATACCCCGGCGGTGGCGCGCCTGGGTAACCAGCAGGTGGCGGTGGCGGAGCTCCAGGCGCTGTTCGCCAGCCTGCCGGAGGAGGCCCGGGCTCAACTGCGCGGCAATCGCCCGGCCCTGGAGACCTGGATCCGTTCGCGCCTGGCACAGAAGGCGGTGCTGGAGCAGGCCGATGCCCAGGGCTGGCGCCAACGCCCGGAAGTGGAGCAGCAAACCCGCGCTGCCACCGAGCAGATCGTCTTTCGCGACTACATGCAGTCGGTCAGCCAGGTGCCGGCGGATTACCCCAGCGCCGCCGAACTGCAACAGGCCTACGACAGCGGCAAGTCGGCCTGGCTGACCCCGCCGTTGTATCGGGTCAGCCAGGTCTTCCTGGCGGTGCCCGAGCCCCAGGCGCTGGAGCAGGTGCGGCGCCAGGCCCAGGAGATCGCCAGGAAGGCCCAGGCCGCGCCCGGTGAGTTCGCCGCCCTGGCTGCGCAGTATTCCCAGGACCCGGACAGTGCCCGGCACGGGGGCGACTCGGGCTTGCAGCCCCTGCAGCAGTTGGTGCCCCAGGTGCGCGACGCCGTGGCCCGGCTCAAGGTCGGCGCGGTATCGGAGGTGGTGCAGAGCGCGGCGGGTTTCCATGTGCTCAAGCTGACCGAGCTGCAACCGGCGCGTACCGCCAGCCTGGACGAGGTGCGTGAGCGCCTGGTCCAGGCCCTGCGGGCCCAGCGCCAGGAGCAGATCGCCAAGGCCTATCTGGAGGGCATGCTCAACACCGCGACGCTGAGTATCGATGGCGCGGCGCTCAACCAGGCATTGGAGGAAAAGACTCAGTAACCGGCCCGCGTGGAGCGGGGCCAGGGGCTGGCGCCGTCTCGCGGGGCGTCGTGGCCCGGTCCACGCGGTTTCAGGGCAGGGCAGGAAGTGGGGCGTGCCGTCACGGCCTGCTTGCTGCCAACACCGGCGCAAGCCAAGGACGCAACACTCAACAAGACAGGGAGTCACCGATGTCATTTCTCGAACCTGCTCCACTCCAGGGCGTTGTTCCCTACAGTGTTCCCCAGGAACCCCGGGAAGCCTGGCTGGCCCTGGCGGCCGGGATCGATCCGCAGGTCGCCCAGTATTTCCTGGTGAGCGCCCGTTGCGGTTGCTTCATGCAGGCAGCCCGCAGCCTGAACATCAAGGCCACCTTGCTGCGCAAGCAACTGGCCCTGCTGGAAGAGCACCTGCGGCGTGCGTTGTTCTGCTACCAGGGCAACGCCTTGAGCCTGAGCCGCGAAGGCCTGCAATTGCAGGCCCAGTTGATCGCCCTGGCCCACCAGCGGCGCCTGCCGGTGATCGAGCAGCCGCTGATTCGCCTGGCGGTGGCCGAGACCCTCCTGCATGACATCTTGGGTCGCGACCTGATTGCCCTGTTGCGGCGCAACGCCAGTGCGCGCCTGGAAATCATCTCCATCGACAGCGACCTGTCGCTGCAGGCCCTGAGCGCCGACCTGGTGCTGTGGCTGGGGGCCGCCGACTCGCCCTTGCCGGGGCCCAGCTTCGCCATCCGTGAACCCATGCCCCTGGCGCGCATCGACTACCTGCCGCACATCGCCAAGCGCTACTCCCGGGTCGCGGCGCGTCCCGACAGCGTCGATGACCTGGCCGACTACATGCTGGTGCAGTGGCAACACGACCGGCAGATCGAACCTTTCCGCCCCTGGAACAGCCTGGTGGATTCGCGGCTGGCCGGGGTGGTGCACGTGCATTCCTATGAGCTGATGCTGGAGATGATCCGCTGCAGCGCCTGCATCGGCTTGCTGCCGCGGTACATCAGCCGCTTCGACCGGGGCCTGACCGCCTTGCCCGGGCTGTTCGGCGAAAGCATGCCGCGCCGCGCCTGGCTGGCGATGAACGCCCAGGTGCAGCACGAGGCCGAGGTCCAGCAACTGGTGGACCTGATCCTGCATGCCTTCACCGAGCGCGAGGACTGGTTTGCCTGAGGGAGATTCTCGTCATGGCCGGGACCGGCGTTTTACACTCGATGGCCACTCCAACGACAAGGACGCCCCGCCATGCCCAGTTCTCCCGCGACCATCGTCATCGAGCGTTTCAGCGAGGTTCACCTCGATGGCTTGACCGCGCTCTACAGTGAACCGACGGTGGCCAGCCAGACCCTGCAGATGCCTTACCCGTCCCGCGAGCTGTGGCGCAAGCGCCTCGGGCTGGACAACGAGCGGCTGGTGGCCCTGGTGGCCCTGCACCAGGGCGTGGTGATCGGCAATTGCAGCCTGGAGCAGATCGGGCGGGTCCGGCGCTCCCATTGCGCGAGCTTTGGCATGGGGGTGGCGCGGGCCTGGCAGGGCCAGGGCATCGGCAGCCGCCTGCTGGCGGCGGTGCTGGAGGTGGCGGACAACTGGATGAACCTGCGTCGGGTCGAGCTGACGGTGTACGCCGACAACCTGGCGGCCATCGGCCTGTACCGCAAGTTCGGTTTCGAGACCGAGGGCCAGTTGCGCGACTACGCGGTGCGTGACGGCCGCTACGTCGATGCGCTGGCCATGGCGCGCCTGCGCGATCTGTAGCCGCTGCCGAACCTGCGAGGCCGCGACCGGGCGCGTAGCGGCCGTGGAACCGCGATCGGCCCGGTACACCGCTGGCGCCCGCTGCGCGCTCGGGTAGCGGTTAGCGCGAGCTGCGCTTGACCAGTTTCATCACCACCACGAAGAACACCGGGACGAAGATCACCGCCAGGGTCGCGGTGATCATCCCGCCGATCACCCCGGTGCCGATCGCCTGCTGGCTGGCGGAGCTGGCGCCGCTGGCGATGGCCAGGGGCACCACGCCGAGGATGAACGCCAGGGAGGTCATGACGATCGGCCGCAGGCGCAGGCGGGCGGCCTGCAGGGTGGCGTCCAGCAGGTCATGGCCCTCGTCGTACAGGCTCTTGGCGAACTCGATGATCAGGATCGCGTTCTTCGCCGACAGGCCGATGATGGTGATTAGGCCCACCTTGAAGAACACGTCGTTGGGCATGCCGCGCAAGGTCACCGCCAGTACTGCGCCGAGCACGCCCAGCGGCACCACCAGCAGCACCGAGGCCGGGATCGACCAGCTCTCGTAGAGCGCCGCCAGGCACAGGAACACGATCAGCAGCGACAACCCCAGCAGCAGCGGGGCCTGGCTGCCCGACAGGCGCTCCTGCAGCGACAGGCCGGTCCATTCCAGGCCCAGGCCGTTCGGCAACTGGGCCACCAGGCGTTCGATCTCCTGCATGGCTTCGCCGGTGCTGCGGCCCGCTGCCGGCTCGCCGGAGACGTCGACCGCCGGGTAGCCGTTGTAGCGGGTCAACTGTGCGGGGCCCATCTTCCAGCTGGCGCTGACGAAGGACGATAACGGCACCATCTTGCCGGCGCTGTTGCGCACGTTCAGGCGCAGCAGGTCCTCGACCTGGCTGCGCTGGTCGCCCTCGGCCTGGATCACCACCCGCTGCATCCGGCCCTGGTTGGGAAAGTCGTTGATGTAGGCCGAGCCCAGGGCGGTGGACAGCAGGCTGCCGATATCGCCGAAGGACACGCCCAGGGCATTGGCTTGCTTGCGGTCGATCGCCAGTTGCACCTGGGGCGCCTCGGCCAGGGCGTTTTCCCTCACGTTGGCCAGGATCGGGCTCTTTTCCGCGGCCCGCAGCAGTTCGGTCCGGGCCTGCATCAGCGCTTCATGGCCGACGCCGCTACGGTCTTGCAGGCGGAACTCGAAGCCGCTGGAGGTGCCCAGGCCGTCGATCGGCGGCGGCAGGATGGCGTAGGCCACGGCATCCTTGATTTCGCCGAAGGCTGCGGTGGCGCGCTCGGCGATGCTCATCGCCGAATCGTCGCGGCCCCGTTGCGACCAGTCCTTGAGGGTGGTGAAGGCCAGCGCCGCGTTCTGCCCGTTACCCGAGAAGCTGAAGCCGAGGATGATGGTGCTGTCGCCCACGCCCGGTTCCGAGGCGTTGTGCGCCTCGATCTGTTCCACCACGCGAATGGTGCGGTTCTGGCTGGCACCCGGTGGCAGCTGGATATCGGTGAGGGTGTAGCCCTGGTCCTCGACCGGCAGGAACGAGGAGGGCAGGCGCACGAACAGCAGCGCCATGACCACCAGCAACGCCAGGTAGATCAGCAGGTAGCGCCCGCTGCGCTTGAGCGCATAGGCCACGCCACCCTGGTAGCTGTCGGTCAGGCGCTCGAAGCGGCGGTTGAACCAGCCGAAGAAGCCGCCACGCTCGTGATGCTCGCCGGCGGCGATGGGCTTGAGCAGGGTCGCGCACAGGGCCGGGGTCAGGGTCAGGGCCAGGAACGCCGAGAACAGGATCGAGGTGGCCATGGACAGCGAGAACTGCTGGTAGATCACCCCCACCGAGCCTGGCATGAAGGCCATCGGGATGAACACCGCCACCAGCACCAGGGTGATGCCGATGATCGCGCCGGTGATCTGCTGCATCGCCTTGCGCGTGGCTTCCCGGGGTGGCAGGCCCTCGTTGGCCATGATCCGTTCGACGTTCTCCACCACCACGATGGCGTCGTCCACCAGGATGCCGATGGCCAGCACCATGCCGAACATGGTCAGCACGTTGATGGAGAAACCCAGGGCCAGCATGGTGGCGAAGGTGCCCATCAGCGCCACCGGCACCACCAGGGTCGGGATCAGGGTGTAGCGGATGTTCTGCAGGAACAGCAGCATCACCAGGAACACCAGGACCATGGCTTCGAGCAGGGTGTAGAGCACCTTGGTGATCGAGACCTTGACGAACGGCGAGGTGTCGTAGGGGATCTTGTATTCCACGCCGGCGGGGAAGTAGCGCGACAGCTCGTCCATCTTCGCCCGGATCAGGGTCGCGGTGTTCAGCGCGTTGGCCCCGGGGGACAGCTGCACGCCGACGGCGGTGGACTGCTTGCCGTTCAGGCGCGTGCCGAACTGGTATTCCTGGCTGCCCACTTCCACCCGCGCCACGTCGCCGATACGCACGGTGGAACCGTCGGGGTTGGCCTTGAGGACGATGTCGGCGAACTCATCCGGGTTGCTCAGTTGGCCCTTGACCAGCACGGTGGCGGTGATTTCCTGGGTGGAAGGGCCGGGCAGGTCGCCGATGCTGCCTGCCGGTACCTGGGCGTTCTGCGCGGCCACGGCGGCGTTGACGTCGGCCGGGGTCAGGTTGAAGCCGATCAGCTTCTGCGGATCGAGCCAGATCCGCATGGCCCGTTCGGCGCCATACAACTGGGCCTTGCCGACGCCATCCAGGCGGCGGATCTCGTTCAGCACGCTGCGCGCCATGTAGTCGCTGAGCGCGACCTCGTCCAGGCGCCCGTCATTGGAGCTCAGGGTGATCAGCAGCAGGAAGCCGGCAGAGACTTTCTCCACCTGCAGGCCCTGCTGGGTCACGGCCTGGGGCAGGCGTGGCTCCACCGCCTTGAGGCGGTTCTGCACGTCCACCTGGGCCAGCTCCGGGTTGGTGCCCGGCTGGAAGGTGGCGGTGATGGTGGCACTGCCCAGGCTGCTCTGGGACGAGAAGTACAGCAGGTGGTCGGCGCCGTTGAGCTCTTGCTCGATCAGGCTGACCACCGATTCGTCCATGGTCTGGGCCGAGGCACCCGGGTAGGTGGCGGCGATCTCGATCTGTGGCGGGGCGACGTTGGGGTACTGGGCCACCGGCAACTGGGGAATCGCCAGGGCGCCGCCGATCAGGATGAAGAAGGCGACCACCCAGGCGAATACCGGGCGGTCAATGAAGAATTGCGGCATCTGTAACTACCTATTGGCCTGGGTTCTGGACGTGCGCGAGGGGGGCGTCATCGATCTCGACCTGCTCGCCGGGACGGGCGTGCTGCAGCCCTTCGACGATGATCCGGTCGCCGGGCTTGAGACCGTCGGTGACTATCCAGCGGTCCTGCTGCACGCCGCCCAGGTGCACCGGGCGCTGTACCACGCGGTTTTCGGCGTCCACCAGCAACACCTGGGCGATACCGGCGCCGTCGCGCTGGATGGCCCGCTGCGGCACGCTGATGCCCTGGCGGTTGACCGCCTGCTCCAGGCGGACGCGGACGAAGCTGCCGGGCAGCAGGTCCAGTTCCGGGTTGGGGAACTCGCTGCGCAGGGTGATCTGGCCGGTGCCGGGGTCGACGCTGATATCGGTGAACAGCAGCTTGCCCGGTAGCGGATAGAGGCTGCCGTCGTCCTGCACCAGGGTGGCCTTGGCCTGGTCCTTGCCGACCTGCTGCAGTTGGCCGGCGCGCAGGGCCCGGCGCAGTTCGTTGAGCTCACGGGTGGACTGGGTCAGGTCGGCGTGGATCGGATCCAGCTGCTGGATCAGCGCCAGGGGCGTGCTTTCGCCCTGGCCCACCAGGGCACCTTCGGTGACCAGGGCGCGGCCGACCCGACCGGAAATCGGCGCGGTGACGGTGGCGTAGCCCAGGTTGAGCCTGGCCCGCTGCACCGCGGCCTGGTTGGCGGCGACTTCGGCGTCGGCCTGGCGCGCGGCGGAACGGGCGTTGTCGTATTCCTGGCCGCTGATGGCCTGGTCGGCGATCAGCCGCGAGTAGCGCTGCTCCTGCAGGCGAGCCTGGAACGCGGTGGCCTCGGCCTTGCGCAGGCTGGCCACGGCGCTGTCCAGGTCGGCCTTGAACGGCGCCGGGTCGATGCGGAACAGTACGTCGCCCTGCTTGACGTCCGAACCTTCGCGGAAGGTCCGTTGCAGCACCACGCCGGCCACCCGCGCGCGGACTTCGGCAATGCGCGGCGCGGCGATCCGCCCGCTCAATTCGCTGGTGATGGACAACGCCTGGCTGCGCACGATCTCGGTGCGGACCTTGACCGGTTCCGGTTTCTGTTCGCTGCCGGACTGGCCGCAGGCGCTCAGCGTCGCGGCCATGACCAGCAGGCAAAGCGGCGCGAAGAGTTTGTTCGACATACTGATACCCCAATGATGAACCCGGCATGCTAAGGGCATGGGGGTTAAGGCGCTGTGAAGCTATGTAGCCGCTGTGTGAAAAAATGTGAAGCGCACGAGCCTGTCGGGGCCGCGTTGTATATGCTTGGCAACCTTGCTGCTAGTTCCCGGCGTATCTATGGATAACGCCGGTTGTTCGTATTTCTTCAATAAAGATTTCTCTTCCATGGCCAATATCCTCCTTGTCGAAGACGACCCCGCGCTCTCCGAGCTGATTGCCAGCTACCTGGAACGCAACGGTTACCAGGTCAGCGTCATCAGCCGTGGCGACCAGGTGCGCGAGCGGGCCCGGAGCAACCCGCCGGACCTGGTGATCCTCGACCTGATGCTGCCGGGCCTGGATGGCTTGCAAGTGTGCCGGTTGCTGCGGGCCGACTCGGCCAGCCTGCCGATCCTGATGCTGACCGCCCGCGACGACAGCCACGACCAGGTGCTGGGCCTGGAAATGGGCGCCGACGACTATGTGACCAAGCCCTGCGAGCCGCGGGTGCTGTTGGCCCGGGTCCGGACCCTGTTGCGCCGCAGCAGCCTGGGCGAGCCGCAGACCGCCAGCGACCGGATCCTCATGGGCAACCTGTGCATCGATCTTTCGGAGCGCACCGTAACCTGGCGCGGGCAACTGGTGGAACTGTCCAGCGGCGAATACAACCTGCTGGTAGTACTGGCCCGGCATGCCGGCGAAGTGCTGAGCCGCGACCAGATCCTCCAGCGCTTGCGCGGCATCGAGTTCAACGGCACCGACCGTTCGGTGGACGTGGCCATCTCCAAGCTGCGGCGCAAGTTCGACGACCACGCCGGCGAGGCCCGCAAGATCAAGACCGTCTGGGGCAAGGGCTACCTGTTCAGCCGTTCCGAGTGGGAATGCTGAACCCATGCTACGCATCCTGGTCCGGCTGTACCTGATCACCATCGTGGCCTTCAGTGCCGCGATGTACCTGGTCCCTGACCTGGTGATCAAGGTGTTTCACCAGCGCTTCATCGATTACAACCTGGCCAAGTCCCGGGGTTTGCAGGAGCTGATCGCCAGGCAGTTCCGCGCCCAGCCCCCGGCGCAATGGCCGGCGCTCGCCAGGGAGATGGACGAGGACTTCCGCCCGTTGCAGGTGGCCCTGGTCCGCATCGACGATCCTGATTTCAGCGCCGACGAACGCGCCCGCCTGCTGGCTGGCAAGAAGGTGGTGCGGGTTGGCGACTGGGGTTCGCGGACCCTGGCGGTGTCGCCGTTGCACGAGCAGTTGGCGGTCAAGCTGGTGATGCCGCCGGACCCGCTGGACGTCAACCTGCTGTACTGGAGCATCAACGTCCTGATCGGCGCGGTGCTGCTGGCCTGCCTGCTGTTGTGGGTGCGTCCCCACTGGCGTGACCTGGAGCGCCTCAAGCGCACCGCCGAGCGCTTCGGCAAGGGCCATCTGGACGAGCGTACGCAGTTGCCGGCCAGCTCCAACATCGGCAGCCTGGCCCACGTGTTCGACACCATGGCCGGCGATATCGAGCAACTGCTGAACCAGCAGCGCGACCTGCTCAATGCGGTATCCCACGAATTGCGCACGCCGCTGACCCGGCTCGACTTCGGCCTGGCCCTGGCGTTGTCCGACGACTTGCCGGCAGCCAGCCGCGAGCGCCTGCAAGGGCTGGTGGCGCACATCCGCGAGCTGGATGAGCTGGTGCTGGAGCTGCTGTCCTACAGCCGCCTGCAGAACCCGGCCTGCTTGCCGGAGCAGATCGAGGTGGCCCTGGACGAGTTCATCGACAGCATCCTGGGCAGCGTCGACGACGAGCTGGAATCGGACCTGGTCATCGACGTGCTGCTGCACGGCACCCTGGAGCGTTTCACCCTGGACCCGCGCCTGACTGCGCGGGCCCTGCAGAACCTGTTGCGCAACGCCACCCGTTATTGCGAGAAGCGCATCCAGGTCGGGGTGCTGGTCAGCGACCAGGGGTGCGAGATCTGGGTCGACGATGACGGTATCGGCATCCCTGACGACGAGCGCGAGCGGGTGTTCGAACCCTTCTATCGCCTGGATCGCAGCCGCGATCGCTCCACCGGTGGCTTCGGCCTGGGCCTGGCCATCAGTCGCCGGGCCCTGGAGGCCCAGGGTGGCACCTTGACGGTGGAAGCCTCGCCACTGGGCGGCGCGCGGTTTCGCCTGAGCCTGCCCACGTCGCGCTGACGCGTCAGCCACCAGCCCCGGCAGGGGCGTGCTGACATTAATTTCATGTGGCCGGCGGCATGCAGGGTTTATCCTCAACGGCGCTTTCCCCTGACCAGGAGGTGCCTCATGAACGACCGGCCCATTCATCATGCCGCGGCCGATGGCTACAAGCAGGCGGCCGATACCTATGCTCGCGGCCGGCCGGGCTATCCGCCCGAGCTGGAGCCCTGGTTACGCCAGGTGCTGGCGCTGCAGCCGGGCAGGGTAGTGGTGGACCTGGGGGCCGGTACGGGCAAGTTCACCGCACGACTCCTGGCGACCGGCGCCCAGGTGATTGCCGTGGAGCCTGTGGCGCAGATGCGTGCCAAGCTGGCGCAGCAGTATCCCGATGCCCGGGCCTTGAATGGCAGCGCCGAGGCGATCCCGCTGCGCGAAGCCTCGGTGGATGTGCTGGCCTGTGCCCAGGCCTTTCATTGGTTCGCCAACCACCAGGCTCTGGATGAAATCCACCGGGTGCTCAAGCCCAATGGCAAGCTGGCGCTGGTTTGGAACCAGCGCGATGCGCGAGTGCCCTGGGTGGCGCACCTGGAGCGCATCGTCAATGCCCTGCAGGGCGATACGCCACGCTACTACACCGGGGCCTGGCGCCAGGCCTTTCCCCATCCTGGTTTCGGACCGTTGCAGGAGCAGCACTTCAGCCATGGGCACACGGGGCCCGTGCAAGATGTGATCTTCAATCGCGTGCGCTCCACCAGTTTCATCGCCGCGCTGCCTCAGGACCAGCGCGACGCGCTGGAGCGACAGCTCGCCGAGCTGGTTGCCAGCGAACCCCAATTGCGGGACAGCCGCGAGGTGACCGTGCCTTATGAGACCGCCGCCTTCTACACGATAAAACAGGCCTGAACCGATCACCGAATGAGGCAGCAGGCCAGGTCCAGTCCTGTTTTTGGCCAATGCGCTGCCTTACGGGGCGCGCTTGCCGCTTGCTATAGTTCGGCCCTTGTTTGCTGACCAGAGAAGGATCGTCGCCATGTCCGAATACCAAGCCTTTCGTGTCGAGCTCGCCGATAACATCGCCCATGTGCAGATCAACCGGCCGGAAAAAATCAATGCCATGAACGCCGCGTTCTGGACTGAGATCGTCGATATCTTCCGCTGGATCGACGATACCGACGCGGTGCGAGTGGTGGTACTCAGTGGCGCCGGCAAGCATTTCTCCTCGGGCATCGACTTGATGCTGCTGGCCGGGGTGGCCAATGAGTTGGGCAAGGACGTGGGGCGCAACGCGCGCCTGCTGCGACGCAAGATCCTTGAACTGCAATCCTCGTTCAACGCCGTGGACAACTGCCGCAAGCCGGTGCTGGCGGCGATCCAGGGCTACTGCCTGGGCGGCGCCATCGACCTGATCAGCGCCTGCGACATGCGCTATGCCGCGGCCGACGCGCAGTTCTCGATCAAGGAAATCGATATCGGCATGGCCGCCGATGTCGGCACACTGCAACGTTTGCCACGTATCGTCGGCGACGGCATGCTGCGTGAGCTGGCCTACACCGGACGGACCTTCGGCGCCGAGGAGGCGCGCCAGATCGGCCTGGTCAATCGCACCTACGCCGATGCCTCCAGCCTGCTGGACGGGGTCATGGAAATCGCCCGGGAGATCGCCGCCAAGTCGCCGATCGCCGTGACCGGCACCAAGGAAATGCTCAGCTACATGCGCGACCACCGCATCGACGATGGCCTGGAGTACGTGGCCACCTGGAACGCCGCCATGCTCCAGTCCAACGACCTGCGCGTGGCCATCGCCGCCCACATGAGCAAACAGAAACCCCAATTCCTGGACTGACTGAAGATGATTGCACGCTGGACCACCGCAGTACTGGATACCGACCTTCCCGGCGGCTGGGCCGTGGCCCGTGGCCCGGAAGGCTTTCTCTACGACGACAATGGCGTGCTGTTCCCCCGGCACTGGCTCAAGAACCAGGACCTGCCGGTGCTGGCCGAGCATGGCCTCGGCCACCTCGATGGCGAGCCGGTGTACCTGCTCGAGCTCGCTTCCCGCGCCCAGGTCCAGGGCTGCGGCTGGAAAGGCCTGCGGGCCTTCATGCTGGAGAGCGACCATACCCTGTACAAGGTGCTCGGTTATGCCGCGCAAATCGGCACCTGGGCCCGGGAACACCGTTTCTGCGGCAGTTGCGGGAAACCCACGGTGCAGGTGCCGCTCGAACGTGCGATGTACTGCCAGGGTTGCGACCTGCGGGCCTATCCGCGGATCTCGCCGAGCATGATCGTGCTGATCACCCGTGGCGACGAAATCCTGCTGGCGCGTTCGCCACGCTTCGTGCCGGGGGTCTACAGCACCCTGGCAGGCTTCGCCGAGCCCGGCGAGTCGGCCGAGGATTGCCTGGTGCGCGAGGTGCGCGAGGAGGTGAGCATCGAGGTGCGCAACATCCAGTACGTGGGCAGCCAGTGCTGGCCGTTCCCGCACTCGATGATGCTGGGCTTCCATGCCGAGTATGCCGCTGGCGAGATCCTGCCCCAGGAAGACGAGATCGAGGATGCCCAGTGGTTCAACGTGCACGCGCTGCCGCCGTTGCCGGCGTCGCGCTCGATTGCCCGCTACCTGATCGACCTCTATGTGGCGCGTCGCCTAGGCCACGCTGAACCAGTGCTGCCAGGCTAGGCGCACGGTCAAGCCCAACACCACGGTGATGAACACCGGGCGAATGAACTTGGCACCACCGCTGATGGCGGTGCGTGCCCCGAAGAAGGCCCCGACCATCACCGACAGGCCCATGCTCAGGCCGATGATCCAATCCACCTGCCCGGAAAAGATGAACACCGCCAGCGCCGCGATATTGCTGACGAAGTTCATGCTGCGCGCCACGCCGCTGGCCTTGACCAGGTCGATGGGGTAGAGCAGCAGGCTGCTGACGGTCCAGAACGCCCCGGTGCCCGGACCGGCCACGCCGTCGTAGAAGCCCAGGCTGAAGCCCTGGGGCGATTGCCATTTCTTCTTGATCGGTGCCTCGCTGTCCAGCGGGGCCTTGGGCGTGCCGCCGAACAGCAGGTACAGGCCGCAGGCGAAGACGATCACCGGCAGCATCTTGTTCAGCCATTCGGCCGGCAGGTAGTGGGCGACTATGGCTCCGGTCAGGGCGCCGACCAGGGTGCCGACGATGGCGTGCATCCATTGCCGGGGGTGGAACAGCTTGCGCCGATAGAAGGTGAAGCTGGCGGTGGCCGAGCCGAAGGTCGAACTGAGCTTGTTGGTGCCCAGCACCAGGTGCGGTGGCAAGCCTGCGGTGAGCAGGGCCGGGGTGGTGAGCAGGCCGCCACCGCCGGCGATGGCATCGATGAAACCGGCGATGAAGGCCACGAGGGCGAGGATGGCGAGGGTGGTCAAGTCAACGCTGAGATCGAAAGGCATGGATTCGGCTTATTCGGCGGGAGCGCAAGGGGCTGCGCGAAAGGCCGATATCTTACCTGCATCGCGCGCCGCAGCGCGACTGCGACCAAGGTCCTGGCTGCCGCCGTCGGTGCATGCTCAGCGCCGTCCGCGCCTCAGCTTTTCGGAGCGTTGCCGACCTTCCAGGCGAACGGCGGCTCGTTGCCATTGATCTGTCAGTCGCCGACGATCCGTGCCTTGTAGATCGCCGGATTGTGCGATGACACGGTGCGCGCATTGCGCCAGTGGCGGTCCAGGGCCTTGCCCCGGCGCACGTCCGAAGCCCCGAGGGCATTGAACAACTCGCTGGTGGCACGCTGGATCAGTTCGGTGACGGCGACCTGGGCCGTGGCCGATTCCAGTTCCGCCGCCAGGTTGGCTGCCTGTTCCTGCTCCGGGGCGCCGGCGAACCTTGCCAAGTAGGCACGCTGTGCCGGCTGGGCGGCCCGCAGGGTGGCGGCTTCGGCGACATACACCAGGGCGGCGATCTCGCCCACCACCTGTTGCACCTGGGCATCGGCGCTGGCTTGTGGCGCGTTGCCATGGCTGTAGACGCGCTGGCGCAGCCGTACCGCTTCGGCCACATCGCGCAGCGCCGCGCGGCCGATGCCGGCCAGGGTCGCCAGCAGTACCAACTGGTAGAAGGCGGTCTGGTACTTGAAGCGGGTGGCGAAGTCGATGACGTTGCCGGCCTCCACCCTGGCCTGGGTGAAACGCGCCGTGCCGCTGCCGGTGGTGCGCTGGCCGAAACCGTCCCAGTCGTCGCTCTGCTCGACGCCCGGCTGCCGGGTGCGAACGGCGGCGATCACGTTGTCACCGGTGTCGCTGCGCTGGGCATAGACATCGATCCAGTCGGAGAAAATGCTCCCGGTGCTGTAGAACTTCTCGCCGTCGAGCCGCCAGTGCTCGCCGTCCGGACTGACCTTGGTCAGCACTTGGCCGATCTCCACCGCGCCGATCTCGGTCCAGGCGCAGCCGACGATATCGCCCTCGACGAACCGCTTGAACCACAGGTCGCGCCCCGGGCCCGGGGCGGCATTGAGGCGGTCCTCGACAAAGGCGAAGTGCCCGCGCAGGGCCTGGGGTAAGTTGGCGTCGGCCTCGGCCAGCTCGATCAGCAACTGGAACAGCTGGGGCACGGAGGCGCCAGCGCCGCCGTAGGCCACTGGCACCCGCACCGCGCCGAACCCCGCCTCCTTGAGCCAGCGGATGGGTTCGTAGGGCAGCTCGCGCTGCTGCTCACGCTGTACCGCGCCCTCGGCGATACGCTGGAAGATCGGCCGGAAGCGCTCGGCCAGGGGCTCGTAGTCGACCCCCGTGGACAATGGATTGATCACCTGGTGTTCGGTCATGGCATGGCTCCGCAATCGGCAGGAAAAGACAAAAGGTCCTGCTGGTGATTGCACACAGCGTGCCGACTGTCATGGCTGCGGTTTTGCTGGCCGAGCCCGTGCCCAGTCCGCCGGCAACTGTTGCCCTGGCAACAGCCCTGCAACAAATAGCTATCCTCGGTACTTCCCAAGCGCTGTGCCGATCCGTGAAAACCACCCGTAGAGCGCGGGCTCGTGTAGTCGCTGCCGCCGGCTGCGCACGGGCACGCAGCGGCCGCCAGGTGAGGTCGTGGCGGGGTTGGCACATATGCTGCTCGGGGCCTGGGTACCTTCCCAGTCCCGAGGACCGAACCATGAGTCAGCAATCCGTGAAATTCGCCTATTGGGTGCCCAATGTCAGCGGTGGCCTGGTGGTCAGCAAGATCGAGCAGCGTACCCACTGGGGCATCGACTACAACCGCAAGCTGGCGCAGATCGCCGAGGCCGCCGGTTTCGAATACGCCCTGACGCAGATCCGCTTCACCGCCGGCTACGGTGCCGAGTACCAGCAGGAGTCGGTGGCTTTCAGCCATGCGTTGCTGGCCGCCACCAGCAAGCTCAAGGTGATCGCGGCGATTCTGCCCGGGCCCTGGCAACCGGCGTTGGCGGCCAAGCAATTGGCGACCATCGACCAGCTGACCGAAGGTCGCATCGCGGTGAACATCGTCAGTGGCTGGTTCAAGGGCGAGTTCCAGGCCATCGGCGAGCATTGGCTGGAGCATGACGAGCGCTATCGCCGTTCCGAGGAGTTCATCCGCTGCCTGCGTGGGGTGTGGAGCGAGGATCACTTCACCTTCAGGGGCGATTTCTACCGTTTCGACAACTACAGCCTCAAGCCCAAGCCCCTGGGCCAGCCCGAGATCTTCCAGGGTGGCAGTTCCCGGGCGGCCCGGGACATGGCCGCCAGGGTTTCGGACTGGTACTTCACCAACGGCAACAGCGTGGAAGGGATCAAGGCCCAGGTGGAGGACATTCGCGCCAAGGCCGCGGCCAACCAGCATCAGGTGAAGATCGGGGTGAATGCCTTCGTGATTGCCCGGGATACCGAGCAAGAGGCGCGGGCGGTGTTGCAGCAGATCATCGACCAGGCCGACCCAGAGGCGGTCCGGGCCTTCGGCGAGGCGGCCAGGCAGGCCGGCAAGGCTTCGCCGGAGGGCGAGGGCAACTGGGCCAAGTCGAGCTTCGAGGATCTGGTGCAGTACAACGATGGTTTCAAGACCAACCTGATCGGGACGCCGGAGCAGATTGCCCGGCGAATCGTCGAACTCAAGGCGGTGGGGGTGGACCTGGTGCTGGCGGGATTCCTGCACTTCCAGGAGGAAGTGGAGTATTTCGGCCGCCGCGTGTTGCCCCTGGTGCGCGAACTGGAGGCCCAGGCCGGGCAGGACGCCGCGGCCTGATGCGTCGAAGGCCCTGCGGGCCAGTGGCTACAGATCGGGCTTCGTGTAGCCGCTGCCGCAGGCTGCGCATGGCCCGCAGGGCCACAGGTAGCCGTTACAGGCCCAGTTCGGTCAGGCCCGGATGATCGTCCGGGCGGCGTCCCAGGGGCCAGTGGAACTTGCGTTCGCTGGCCTTGATCGGCATGTCGTTGATGCAAGCGAAACGCCGGGCCATCAGCCCCTGTTCGTCGAATTCCCAGTTCTCGTTGCCATAGGAGCGGAACCAGTTACCCGAGTCGTCGTGCCATTCATAGGCGTAGCGCACGGCGATGCGGTTGTCGGTGAAGGCCCAGAGTTCCTTGATCAGCCGGTAGTCCAGTTCCCTGGCCCACTTGCGGCTGAGAAAGGCCTTGGCCTCCTCGCGGTTATGGGCAAATTCGGCGCGGTTGCGCCATTGGGTATCCAGGGTGTAGGCCAGGGATACCCGCTCCGGATCCCGGGAGTTCCAGCCATCTTCGGCCAGGCGGATCTTCTCGATCGCCGACTCGCGGGTGAAGGGGGGAAGCGGTGGACGCACTTGCGGGTTAGATGACATGACCTGTCTCCAGTGAAAGTTGCTGTTGCAACTAAGAAGTTGCCGGGGTTGCGGATAATCAAAGGTCCAATAACTTTCGCGCCATGCATTGCGCATTATCGGCTGCACTGTGATCGCCCATGACCAGGGCGACGGTGATGGCGCCATCGATCAGCACCAGCAGCTGCGCCGCCAGTTGTGCCGGATGCGCTGCGCCATGTGCCTGGCAGAGCTCGAGCAGGTAGTCGAGCAGTTTCTGTTTATGGCGGCGGGCTACCTGGCGTACCGGGTCTTGCGGATCACCGGTTTCCCCGCTGGTGTTGATGAAGGCGCAGCCACGAAAGCCTTCGCTGGCGAACCAGCCCTTGAGCACGCTGAACAGTGCCAGCAGGCGCTGGGCCGAGCCCTGGGCCTTGTCCACCTCGCCGCGGTACCAGCGCATCCAGCGCTCGTCGCGCCGTTCGAGGGCGGCCACCACCAACTGCTCCTTGTTGTCGAAGTAGCGATAGATGCTCTTGCGCGAAACGCCGGCGGTCTTGACCAGAAGATCCATGCCAGTGGCGGCGATGCCACTTTTATAGATCAGCTTCTCGGTGACATCGAGAATGATGTCGCGTGTTTCGGAGTGAGTGATTTCGTTCATGCGACAGAGAGTAGAACGATCGTTCTCCTTGGTCAATGTGTTGTTGCGAACTGGCCGCCGAGCGACGCCAAGTGCGTTTGCTGCGGGCAGTTTGAGTGTCATGTGGGACTGACAGGGGACTGCAACCTATCCATGGTGTAAGCTCTTGCGCTCTTTCGGATTCGAGTCACCGCGAGCCCATGCCGTTGCTTTTCAAACGTACCCTGCTACCCAAGCTGCGCAGCTTCCCCTTGGCCGCCGAGGCCTTCATCACCCTGCGGGGTGCTGCGCAATTTCGTCAGACCCTGCTGGAGCAGATTGCCCAGGCGACCCGGCGTATCTATATCGTCGCCTTGTACCTGCAGCAGGATGAAGCCGGCCAGGAAATCCTCGAAGCCCTGCACGCCGCCAAGGCTGCCCGTCCGGAACTGGATGTGGTGGTCGTGGTGGACTGGATGCGTGCCCAGCGCGGCCTGATCGGTGCCGGCAAGCAGCCGGGCAACTCGGCCTGGTACCAGGAGATGACCCGCAGCCATGCCAGCGTGGTCCCGATCTACGGCGTGCCGGTGCAGACCCGCGAGCTGTTCGGGGTGTTGCACCTCAAGGGTTTCGTGATCGACGACAGCGTGCTCTACAGCGGCGCCAGCCTGAACAACGTGTACCTGCACAAGCTCGACAAGTACCGCTTCGACCGTTATCACCTGTTGCATAACCGCGAACTGGCCGACTCCATGCATCACCTGGTGCAGCACGGCCTGGTGGAGTCACGGGCGGTGCATCGCCTGGACCTGCCCAAGCCACCGACCACCCGCAGCCTGCGCAACGATATCGGCGACCTGCGCAGCCGTCTCAAGCATGCGACCTACGACACCGCCGCCGGCAGCCTGGACAAGAGCGGCCTGACGGTCAGCCCGTTGCTCGGGGTGGGCAAGGGCAACCGGTTGAATCGGGTGATCTGCGAACTGATGGCCGGAGCCCAGCGCCAGCTGACCCTCTGCACCCCGTACTTCAACCTGCCGTTGCCGGTAGTGCGCGAACTCAATCGCGCCCTGGAGCGTGGGGTGAAGATCGATATCGTCGTCGGCGACAAGACCGCCAACGACTTCTTCATTGCGCCCAGCGAGCCGTTCAAGGTCATTGCCGCACTGCCTTATCTGTATGAAATCAGCCTGCGGCGCTTCGCCAAGCGCTACCAGAAGTTCATCGACAATGGGCAGTTGAACCTGCACCTGTGGCGCGACGGCGACAACACCTATCACCTCAAGGGGCTGTGGATCGACGAGCGCTATACCTTGCTCACCGGCAACAACCTCAACCCACGGGCGTTCCGCCTGGACCTGGAAAACGCCCTGCTGCTGGACGATCCCAAGGGCGAGTTGCTGGAGCCGCGGCGTGCCGAGCTGGAAGATATCTACCGCCATACCCGGCGCATCGAGCATTTCCAGCACCTGGACAGCCTGGCGGATTACCCGGAGGCGGTGAGCAAGTTCCTGCGCCGGGTCAGCCGCGTGCGTATCGAGCGCCTGCTGTACCGCATCCTCTGATCTGTCGCCGCCAGGCCCTGCAGGCGGTGAATATCACCGTGCCCCTGCGGGGCATGCGATCTACACGAAGCGCGAACCCGTAGCCGCTGCCGAGCCTGCACAAAGGGCCGCAGGCCCTTTGTGCAAGTCGAGATCGGCGTGGTGCAGCGGCCAGTGGGTCAGCTTGTCTTCGGCGGGTAGGGCCACAGCGCCACCAACGCCAGCAGCAGCGCCGCCAGCAGGTAGGGCAGGCGTGGCTCCATGGCGTAGATCAAGGTGCCGGCCATTGGCCCGACCACTGCGCCCAGGCCCTGGGCGGCGCCGATGCTACCGGCCGTGGCGCCTTGTTCCGAAGCCTGCACCGAGTTGGCTGCCAGGGCCGAGAACGAGGGAAACACCCCACCCATGCCGGCCGCCGAGACGAAGAACGTCAACCACAGGCCCCAGGCACTGTCCACCAGCATGGCCCCGACAAAACCCACCGCGGAAAGCAGGGCGCCGAAGCGAATCATCCGCAGTGGCGGCCATTCCAGCTTGCGCACCACCAGTTGGGCGCAGATCAGGGCCAGGCCGACCATGGTCAGGGCGATCCCGGCGGTCTGCGCCGCGTCGGCGGAATTCATCTGCAGGCGATCCATGGCATAGAAGCTCACGGTGATCTGCGCCAGCGTCACGCAGAGCATGGCGACGAAGGCCACCACCATTGGCCGGGCCAGCCGCGGATCGCTCAGGCGCACCCGGCCCGGCGCCTGGGCCAGGTGCAGCTCCTGGCGCGGCAGTCGCCGATGCATCACCACCAGCGCCAGCAGCGGCAGGATGGCCATGACGTAGAAGGGCAAGCTCAGGCTGTGCCGGGCCAGCAGCGCGGCGGCGGCCGGCCCCACCACCAGGCCTACGGCGTTGGCCGCGCCCAGGGAGGCCATGGCCCGGGCCCGGTGCTGGGGTTCGAAGTGGTCGGCCACCAGGGCGAATCCGCCCACCGGTACTGCCGCGTAGAAGGCGCCGATCAAGCCCCGGCCCAAGACCAGGCCGGCGAAGGCCACGGCGACACTGGGCAAGGTCCGCAGCGATATATCGATGAACAGGCACAGGGCCCAGTAGGCCAGGGTGAAGCCGGCGATCCCGAGCAACAGCACCCGGCGGCGGCCATAGCGATCGCTGGCCTGGCCCCAGGGGCGGGCCAGCAAGACCCAGATCACCCCGGCCACGGTCACCGCCACCCCGGCATGCCAGGTTTGCAGGTGCAGCACCCGGGAAATCGGCCCGATCAGCGAGACGAAGGCCATCATCGACATGGTGCAGGCCATGTAGGCCGCCATCAGCGGCAAGAGCGAGAGGGGCCTGGAGGCGGAGGGGGTGGGCATAGCAGGTCTTCCATGAGGAACATCGGGGCGTGCACGTTATCGGGATAACGCACGGCTGCCCAGGCCTAATTTGCAGCGCAAGGGGGCGCTGGTGCAGGAACCGGCGAACCGATTCCTGTCGGGCGGATCAGTTCAGGCCCAGCTTGCCGCGCAGGGTGGAGAGGTCCTCGGCCAGGGTGTTGACCGGGCCCACCAGGGCCTTGCGGTCGTTGTCCTTGACCTTGTCGTAGGTCATGAAGCCACCGTCCGCAGTCTTGTAGTTGGCCAGGATCTTGTTCACGGTGGCGAAGTTCTTGTCCACCTTGGCGACGAAGGCCTGGTCCTGTTTCTCGATCTGTGGGCGGAACAGGTCGACGATCTTCTTGGCCCCGTCGATGTTGCCCTGCAAGTCATAGAGGTCGGTGTGGCTGTAGCGATCTTCCTCGCCGGAGACCTTGGTCGCGGCCACTTCCTCGAGCAGCGCGGCGGCGCCACCGACCACTTTTTCCGGTGGGAAGGTCAGGCCGGCGACGCGGGCCTGCAGGTCCTTGATGTCCTTGTTCAGGCGGTCGGCCAGGTCGCCCAGGCCCTGGGTGCTGTTCTCGGAGAACAACGAGTACTCCAGGCGGTGGAAACCGGTGAAGTCCTCGGCCTTGACCCCTTGTTCATGGTCGTCGACGCGCGAGTCGATGGAGGCGTCCAGGTCGCTGAACAGCTCGGCGATCGGCTCGATCGATTCGTAGTAGACCCGGGTCGGTGCATAGAGCTGCCGGGCCTTGGCCAGGTCGCCTTGCTTCACCGCATCGGTGAACTGCTGGGTATGGCTGGCCAGTTCATCCAGTTGTTCGGTGACGTAGATCTTGTAGTCGGAGATCGGCCCCACCAGCTCCAGCGGCGCCGGCGCGGCCAGTGCCGACAGCGGAGCGTGGAGCAAGCCAAGGGTCAGCAACACAGCGAGAGGCGACTTTTTCATGGGACGTTTCCGTGGGGGTTATTGTGGTGGGGCAGATCAGGTATTGGCCTTGGCAGCCGTGGCGGCGAGCAACGACCGACCGATGAAGTCCTGGTCGCTGGTGACTCCCGGCAGGGTGAAGAAATAACCGCCGCCGGTGGGCTTGAGGTACTCCTCCAGGGGTTCGCCGTTGAGCCGGTTCTGCACGGTGATGAAGCCTTTCTCCAGGTCCGCCTGGTAGCAGATGAACAACAGGCCCATGTCCAGCTGGCCGTTCTTGTTCACGCCGTTGGAGTAGTTGAACGGCCGGCGCAGGATCAGGTTCTGCTGGGTCTTGGCGGTGCGCGGGTTGGCCAGGCGGATGTGGGCATCGAGCTTGGTCACCTTGCCGTGGGGGTCCTTGGCGTAGTCGGGGACCTGGCTTTCCCACTGGCCGTCCAGGGGCGCGCCGCTGGCCTTGATCCGGCCGAGGATGCTTTCCTGCTCTTGCAGCGGGGTGCGGTCCCAGCGTTCGACGAAATTGCGGATGATGCGCACCGCCTGGTAGCTGCCATGGGCGGCCCAGGCCGGTTCGTCGCTGCCGGGCTGGACCCAGACGATCTGCTGCATGGCCTTCTGGTCGTTGGAGTCGGGGTTGGCCGAACCGTCGCGAAAGCCCAGGAAGTTGCGCGCGCTCTGAGCCGGCTGGCCCGGTTTGGCCGGGGCCTGGGGCGGTACGCTGCCTTCCTGTTTCCAGCGCACCAGCAGCAGGTCCGGCAGGTTCTTCACGATATCGCGCAGGGCATGGATGTTGGTGTCGGCGGTGTTGGAGCAGAACTGCAAACTCAGGTCGCCATGGCAGCAGGCCGGTTCCAGGGCGTCGTTGGGAAAGCCCACCATGCGCACCAGGCGCTTGGGCTTGGCGTCGGCCAGGCCGAAGCGCTCGTCGAACAGTGACTCGCCCACCGAGACGGTGATGGTCAGGTTGTCCGGGGTCACCACCGGGCCGAGGATGCCCGAGTCCAGCGGCGGCAGCTTCGGATCGACCTGGGGCACCGGGCCGCCCTGCATGAGGAAGGCGATGCGCGCATTGAGGGTGCGGAACAGGCGCTCCAGGTCGTCGCGGTCGCTGGCCAGGACATCGAAGGCCACCATCATTCCGGCAGCAGGGCGCGCGGTGACGATGCCGCTCTGGTGCTGGCCATGGAAGGCGTTGCGTTCCTGGGTCCGGTCGCTGCTGGGCGCCACGGTCACCTGGGCCGGCACCTGCTCGGCCATGGCCGGGCCGGCCAGGCTGCTGCCGGCCAGGGCCATGCCGGCGGCGCCCATGCCCAACAGCACACGCCGGCGCTGGGCATCGAAGGAAGGGTTGGACTGGTCTGAATCGTTCATGGCGCAGGACTCGTGTGGTTACAGGCCCGAAAGGCCCAGTGCGGGATCGATGCCATCGAGGGCGTCGGCCAGGGCCTTGGCCTTGTCGGCGAGTGCTTGGCGTTGGCTGATGTCGACCTTGTCATAGGTTTGGTAGCCGAAGCCGTCGCGCAGGTTGTCCAGGCGCGTGTCCAGGGCGTTACCGGCCTCATCCACCCGGGCCAGTAACGGCGCGGCGGACTTGGCCAGCAGCGGCCGCAGCAGGTAGACGACCTTGCGCGTGGTCTCCAGGTTGGCGGCGAAACCGCTGAGGTCGCTGTGGCTGTAGCGTTCCTCCTCGCCGCTGGTGGCACGCAACTCGGCCAGGTTGCGGATGGTGCGGGCGACGCTGCCCACCAGCTGTTCCGGCGGCAGGGTCTGGGCCAGCAGTTGCTGCTTGAGGCTGGCGACATCCTGGGCCAGGCGCTGGGCCACCGGGGCCAGGCCGTTCAGGTCGCGGCGCTGGAACAGCCCGTACTCCAGGCGGTGGAAGCCACTGAAGCCTGGGTCTTGCTCGCGTTGCTCGAAGTAATCGGCGCGGGCATTGATGGCGTTGTCTAGCTCGGCCAGGCGCTGGGCGGCCGGAGCCAGGCGCTGGTAGGCGGCGCGGGCCGGCACGTAGAGGGCCTGGGCCTGGGCCAGGTCATCGGCCTCGATGGCTTGCTGCAAGGCCGCGACCGCCTTGACCAGGGCGCCGCCCTGGGTGCTCAGGTAGACGCGAAACTCCGACAGCGGGCCGACGAAGGCCACCAGCGACGGCCGGGCCTTGGCCTGGGCGTCGGATTCGGCGGTGGGGGTCACGTGCAGGGTGCCGCGGGGATTGCTCAGCAGGCCGCAGGTGATGGCGTAGTCGCCGGGCTGCAGGTTGGCGTTGATCACCTGGCTCAGGCCCGGGGCGATGTTTTCCCGTTCCTCGACCACCAGCACGCCATCGAGGATTTCCCACTCCACGGCGCGTTCCGAGCGGTTGACGATGCGGAAGCTGGCACGGCCGGCGGGCACGGTAAGCGCGTTGGGCTCGCAGCTGTGCGGGTGGATGGTCACGGCGATCTCGCCCTGGTGGGCCTGGCGCTTGCCGGCTGCCAGGTGCGAGGCGTAGTAGAACAGCCCGCCGGCGGCGACCATCACGATCACCGAACCGGCAACCGCCCAACGCAGAGCGCGAGGCGGCGAGGCCTGGGGAGAGGCTTGCTGGGTCATGGGGAGCCTTACTGACTGGAAACGGAAGACGAGCCGGGTGCCTTGGCTAGCGTGGCGCCGGGCAGGAAGAACAGCACCAGGGTCACCGCCAGGTACAGCACGTAGGCGCCCAGGGTGCTGATGGTAGGGGCCTCCTGGTAGCCGAACATGCCGGCCAGGACCGAGCCCAGGGGGCTGTCCATGGGCAGGCTGGCGCTGAAGTCGAACAGCACGGTCTGCAGGTGGTTCCACAGCCCGGCCTCATGCAGTGCCTGCACCGAGTTGGCGAGGATGCCGGCGGCCACCACCAGGATGAACAGCCCGGTCCAGCGGAAGAAGGCGCCGAGGTTCAGGCGCATGCTGCCGGTATAGATCAGGTAGCCGACGATGATCGCCGCCACCAGCCCCAGCAGGGCGCCGATGGGCGCGCCGGGGCCTTCGCTCTGCTGGAATACCGCCAACAGGAAGAACACCGTTTCCAGGCCTTCGCGGGCGACGGCGAAGAACACCATGGCGATCAGGGCGATGAGCTGGTTCCGGGAGCCGGCCAGGGCCTGGTCCAGGGAGGCGTGCAGGGAGTGCTTGATGCAGCGCGCGACCTTGCGCATCCAGAACACCATGGAGCTGAGGATGCCCACGGCCACCAGGCCGACGAGGCCCTCGAACAATTCCTGTTGCTTCTGCGGGAACTCGGCGCTCACCAGCTCCAGTCCGCCGCCGACCAGCAGGGCCAGGGCCGCGGCGAGGAACACGCCGACCCACACGGCGGGCAGCCACTGGCCGCGTCCGGTCTGTTGCAGGTAGCTGGCGATGATGCCAACGATGAGCGCGGCTTCGATCCCTTCGCGCAGCATGATCAGAAATGGAACGAGCATTCGGCCCCCGCGGGGAAAACAAGGTAGGGAGCTAAGTTGTAACATAATGATACTTGTTGCTAAATGAAAATCATTGACAACTGCTGAACGGAAGCTGAACGAGATCGCTTCTCAAAGCGTGACGTCTCTGTCGGTTCGGCTCGGTCGATGATGTCTTGCCGACGGCCGTCGTCCCGCATCGGGAGCCGCGGCTGCTCGATGGACACGTCGATGGCCGGCCCATGCGGGAGAGCTGCAGGTCTCGTGCAGCGCGGTGCCAGGTGCACTGGCAAGGACTCAGGCCCCAGTGTTGCAGGAGGCCGGGTTGAAGAGGGCAAATACCCTCTGGATACGACGCCGCCAGGGGTCAGGTGCGGTTCTTGGCCTCGATCCACTGGGCCATGTATTGGGTGCTCTTGTGATGGTGGTGGCGCAACATGGCGCCGGTGAAGTTGTCCCGACGCTCTTGGGCCAGATGCTCGCGGCATTCTTGCAGGCGCTGGATCAACGCCGGGCCGTGGACGTGCCGCCGGTAACGGGCCTCTAGCAGTTGCGCGCCATCGGCCTGGGCCTGTTGCCACAAGGCCTGGTCCTGGTACAGGCGCACTGCCGCCGTCGCCAGGGCGCTGGCGGATTCGGCGACCATGCCCGGCCAGGGCAGGCCGGGTTCGTTCATGGATTCGCTACCAATGGGCGTGGTCACGCTGGGGGTGCCGCAGAGCATGGCATCGAGCAGCTTGCCCTTGATCCCGGCGCCAAAGCGCAAGGGCGCCAGGCAGATGCGTGCGGCGCTCATCACCTGCAAGGCATCTTCGGCCCAGTTCATGATGTAGAAGCCCTGGGCGGGGTTATGCAGCGCCACCGCCTTGGGTGGGGTATAGGCGCCGTACAGGTGCAGTTGCGCGTTCGGTAGCTGCTGGCGGATCAACGGCCATACACGGCTTTTCATCCAGAGCACGGCGTCCCAGTTCGGCGCGTGGCGGAAATTGCCGATGCTGAGGAAGTGCTCGCGCTGCTCGAAGGGCGCGCAGGCCCGGGGCCCTGGGTCGAGCATCAGCGGACACCAGTGCAGCAATGCCGGTGGCAGGCCGAACTGCTCCCGCAGCAGTTGGATCTCCACCTGGGAAATCATCAGGCTGAGGTCGCAACGGTAGATAGCGGCGATCTCGCGCTTGGCCAGGTCGGTCTCGGCCATGTGCCGGAATTCGTCCGCCCGGGCCTGGGCGAACAGCGGGCTGAAGTCGTCGTCCGCGGCACCGCTGTTCAGGTGGTCCTTGAGGCGTTGGTGGCGGGCATGGCGCAGGCATTGCAGGTCCGAGGTCTCCAGGACCCGCACGGCAGTGGGGCAGTGCTGCTCCACGCGCCAGCCGAATTGCTCTTCCATCATGAACTGGTCGAACAGCACGATGTCCGGCGCCAGTTCGGCGACGAAGCGGTCGAAGCTGGCGTTGTTCAGTTCGATCGGACATTCACGGATGCCCAGGGCCTCTAGGTCTTCCTTGTGTTCGCCGGGCTTGGCCGGGCTACTGAAGGTCAGGTCCCAGCCCTGGTCGAGAAAGCACTGCAGGATCTGCATCATGTGCCCGCCGGCGGCCGAGGAGCGCGGTTCGGGCCAGACGTAGCCAATGACCAGGACCTTGATCGCGGCGGTGATGGGCATGGAATAGGGTTCCTGGCGAGCGAGGGCGAAAAAACGCCATTAAACCACAGCCCTGGAGGCTGGCGCCCGCTTCAGCCGAGGATGCTGCGCACCTTGTCGCGCAACTGGTCGATGGAGAACGGCTTGCCGATCACCGCCATGCCGCCGGGTACGTCGATGGACTCGGCGTAGCCGCTGGCGAACAGCACCGGTAACCGGGGACGCAGCAGCAATGCGCGCTCGGCCAGTTCCCGACCGTTCATGCCCGGCAGTCCGACATCGGTCATCAGCAGGTCGATGGGTTGCTCCCGGTCCTGCAAGCGTTCCAGCGCCGCGTCACTGCCATCGGCCTCGAGCACTGCGAATTCCAGTTCTTCGAGGACGTCGACGATCAGCATGCGCACGATGGCATCGTCTTCGACGACTAGGATGGTGGGGGCACTAGCGGGCATAGGGGCACTCTCAAGGGGTGGATTCGGTGGAGCCGCGGCAAGCGGCCTTGTGCATCAGTAAATGGCGCGAGGTCACAAGTTCCCGAAACTGTACAAAAAAATCGCTTGTACAAGTGCCAGCAAGAATAACCGCTTCTATTGTCCTAAGGCAGAGCAAATCCCAGATTACCGGCATGCAGGTTATAAAAAATAGCTGCGATGGCCGAATGTGGGGCAAACTTCCTTTCTTTTACCAGTGCCAAGGTCCATCCAATGATTCGTCCGTCCTCGGTTGATGAACAGAGTTTTCGCAAGCTGCTGACCCGCAACATCAGCCTGCCTCTTGGCGTGGGCGTACTCAGTGCGGTGTTTTTCGTGTCCTTGATCACCTACCTGCTGTCGGTGATCCAGTGGGTGCAGCACACCGACCGGGTGATCAACAACTTCAACGAGGCCGCGCGCCTGACCATCGACCTGGAAACCGGCATGCGCGGTTTCCTGATCACCGGCAACGAAAAATTCCTCGATCCCTATGAGGTGGCCAAGCCGCGCATCATCAGCGAACTGCGGGGTTTGCAGGATCTGGTGGCGGACAATCCGCAGCAGGTGGACCGGGTCCGGCGCATCGAGGCCTTGCAACTGGAATGGAACAACTACGCACAGGGCATGATCGAGCTGCGCCGCAATAACGGCGACTACCGCGAGGCGGTGCTGGCCGGACGCGGCAAGCGCCTGACCGACGAGGTACGCAAGGAGTACGACGATGCGGTGGACGTGGAGCAGCAATTGCGCCAGCAGCGTAATGAGAACGTCAGTCGCACCACGATTTTCAGCGTCGCCCTGTACCTGCTGTTCGTGGTGGGCATCAGCGGCTTGCTGGCCTATGTCGGGCGCCGCGACCTGCTGGCCCTGTCGCGCAGCTACAGCGATAACCTCGAGGCTGAGCTGCGCAGTGCCCGCATGCTGGAGCGCCAGGCCTGGCTACGCAACGGCCAGACCGAGTTGGCCGAACAGATGCTGGGGCAGTTGAGCCTGAACCTGCTGGGACGCAACGTCCTGCAGTTCTGTGCCCAGTACCTGGGAACGGCGGTGGCGGCCTTGTATGTGCGCGAAGAGCACGGCGGTCTCAAGCGCGTGGCAGCCTATGGCTTCTCCCGCGAGCAGGAAGAGCAGGGGCAGGCGCTGTACAGCGATGAGGGCCTGGTGGGGCAGGCGGCCCAGCACAAGCGGGTGATTCGCCTGGACGAGGTGCCGGTCGATTACTTCAAGGTCAGCTCGGGCCTGGGCGAGGGTCTGCCCCGCAGCGTGCTGGTGGTGCCGACCCATGACGACGACCGGGTCAACGGCGTGATCGAACTGGGCTTCCTGCGCGAGTTGGGCGAGCGCGATATCGAGTTCCTGGAACTGATAGCCGGCAACATCGGCACTTCCATCGAGGCGGCGCGCTATCGCCAACGCTTGCAGGAAGTGCTGGCCGAGACCCAGCAGCTCAACGAAGAACTGCAGGTGCAGCAGGAAGAGCTCAAGACCGCCAACGAGGAGCTGGAAGAACAGTCGCGGATTCTCAAGGAGTCCCAGGCGCATCTGGAAACCCAGCAAGTGGAGCTGGAGCAGACCAACGAACAGCTGGCGGAACAGGCTCAGGTGCTGTCCGAGCAGCGCGACGCCATGGATCGCAAGAACAGCGAGCTCAACGATGCGCAGGTCAAGCTGCAGGAGCGCGCCGAAGAACTGCAGCGCTCGAGCAAGTACAAGTCCGAGTTCCTTGCCAACATGTCCCACGAGCTGCGCACGCCGCTCAACAGTTCGCTGATCCTGGCCAAGCTGCTGGCCGAGAACGCCCAGGAAAATCTCAGCGAAGAGCAGGTCAAGTTCGCCGAGTCGATCTATTCCGCGGGCAACGACCTGCTTAACCTGATCAACGACATCCTGGACATCTCCAAGGTCGAGGCCGGCAAGCTCGAGGTCCGGCCGGAGAACGCCAGCGTATCGCGCCTGGTGGAGGGCTTGAGCAACCTGTTCCAGCCGCTGACGGCGGAAAAAGGCCTGGAGTTTCGCGTGGAGCTGCAACCCGGGGCGCCGCAGACGCTGTTCACCGATCGCCAGCGGGTCGAGCAAGTGCTCAAGAACCTGCTGTCCAACGCTGTCAAGTTCACCGAGCAGGGCCAGGTCAGCCTGACGGTGTCCGCCCACCCCGGTGCCGGGATCGCCTTCGCCGTGCAGGACTCCGGGATCGGCATCGCCCAGGACCAGCAGGAAAGCATCTTCGAAGCCTTCCGCCAGGCCGATGGCACCACCAACCGGCGTTATGGCGGCACCGGCCTGGGCCTGTCCATTTCTCGCGACCTGGCCAACCTGCTGGGGGGCTCCATCAGCGTCAGCAGTGAGCCGGGGCGCGGCAGTATCTTCACCCTGGTCTTGCCGGAGCACTACGACGCCGAGTCGCCGGTGCTCCCGGCGGAACCGGCACCGCTTGCGCCGGTGGCCGTGCTCCAACCGCCGCAAGCGGTGCCGGAGGTAGTGGTGGAGCCTGCCCCGATCCCGCGTTTCGCCGACGACCGGGACAAGGCGCCGTTCAGCGGCCGCAGCATCCTGGTGGTGGAGGATGAAGCCAACTTCGCTCATATCCTCTTCGACCTGGCCCACGAGCTGGGCTACCAGTGCCTGGTGGCCCACGGCGCCGACGAAGGCTACGGCCTGGCCACGCAGTTCATCCCCGATGCGATCCTTCTGGACATGCGCCTGCCCGACCACTCAGGCCTGACCGTGCTGCAGCGGCTCAAGGAGCATCCGCAGACCCGGCACATCCCTGTGCACGTGATCTCGGTCGAAGACCGGGTGGAAGCGGCGATGCACATGGGCGCCGTGGGCTATGCGGTCAAGCCCACCACCCGCGAGGAGCTCAAGGACGTCTTCGCTCGCCTGGAGGCCAAGCTGACGCAGAAGGTCAAGCGCGTGCTGCTGGTGGAGGACGACGATCTGCAGCGCGACAGCATCGCCCGGCTGATCGGCGACGACGATATCGAGATCACCGCCGTGGGCCTGGCCCAGGACGCCCTGGAGTTGCTGCGCGAGAACATCTACGACTGCATGGTCATCGACCTCAAGCTGCCGGACATGCTGGGCAACGACCTGCTCAAGCGCATGTCCACCGAGGACATCTGTTCGTTCCCGCCGGTGATCGTCTACACCGGGCGCAACCTGACCCGCGACGAAGAGGCCGAGCTGCGCAAGTATTCGCGCTCGATCATCATCAAGGGCGCACGCTCGCCGGAGCGCCTGCTGGACGAAGTGACGCTTTTTCTGCACAAAGTCGAATCCCAGTTGTCCCATGAACGGCAGAAGATGCTCAAGACCGCCCGCAGCCGCGACAAGGTGTTCGAGGGGCGCAAGATCCTCCTGGTGGACGATGACGTGCGCAACATCTTCGCCTTGACCAGTGCCCTGGAACACAAGGGCGCGGTGGTGGTGATCGGTCGTAACGGCCTGGAAGCCATCGCGAGGCTCAACGAGGTCGACGACATCGATCTGGTACTGATGGATGTGATGATGCCGGAGATGGACGGTTTCGAGGCCACCACGCAGATCCGCAAGGATCCGCGCTGGCGCAAGCTGCCGATCATCGCCGTCACCGCCAAGGCCATGAAGGACGACCAGGAGCGTTGCCTGCAGGCCGGCGCCAACGACTACCTGGCCAAGCCCATCGATCTTGACCGGTTGTTTTCACTTATCCGCGTGTGGCTACCCAAGATGGAAAGAATTTAGTGGAGCGCAATACCGAGATCGAACTGCGTCTGTTGATCGAAGCTATCTACCTTAAATACAGCTACGACTTTCGCGATTACTCCGGCGCTTCGATCAAGCGCCGGGTGCACCATGCCTTGCGCCAGTTCGACTGCAAGACCATTTCCGCTTTGCAGGAGCGGGTCCTGCACGACCCGACCGCCTTCATGCAGTTGCTGCAGTTCCTGACCATCCCGGTCAGCGAGATGTTTCGCGACCCTTCGCACTTCCTGGCCATTCGCCAGGAAGTGGTGCCGCTGCTCAGGACCTATCCGTCGCTGAAGATCTGGATCGCCGGGTGCAGCACCGGTGAAGAGGTCTATTCCATGGCCATCCTGCTGCGCGAGGAAGGGCTGCTGGAGCGCACCATCATCTACGCCACGGACATCAACCCTAGTTCCCTGGAAAAGGCCAAGCAGGGCATCTTCTCCCTGGAGAACGTGCGGGCCTATGCCCACAACTACCAGCGTGCCGGCGGCAAGCGTTCCTTCGCCGACTACTACACCGCCGCCTACGACTACGCGATCTTCGACAAGAGCCTGCGCGAGAACTTGACCTTCGCCGACCACAGCCTGGCCACCGACAGCGTATTTTCCGAGACGCATTTGATTTCTTGTCGTAACGTATTGATTTATTTCAATAAAAAGCTTCAGGATCGGGCCTTCGGATTGTTTCATGAGTCCCTTTGCCACCGTGGTTTCCTGGTGCTGGGCAGCAAGGAAACCCTGGACTTTTCCGCCTATGCCAAGCATTTCGAGCCTTTGGTCAAACAAGAACGGATCTACCGCAAGTCATGAGCCAGGACATTTGCAGTACCAATCCCCGGCCGCGGATCGAGGCCGTGGTGGTGGGCGCTTCCGCTGGCGGCGTCGAGGCCTTGCTGAGCCTGTTCGGCGACCTTGGCCGTGGGTTTCGCCTGCCGGTGATCGTGGTCCTGCACCTGCCTGATGAGCGCCGCAGCCAATTGGCCGAGGTGTTCGGCCGACGCCTGTCGCTGCGAGTCAAGGAAGCCGACGACAAGGAACAGATCGTGCCGGGCACCCTGTACTTCGCGGCTCCTGGCTACCACCTGTCGGTGGAGCAGGACCGCAGCCTGTCCCTGAGCCAGGAGGAGCGGGTCCACCATTCGCGCCCATCCATCGACTACTTGTTCGAGTCCGCCGCCGATGCTTATGGCGAGCGCCTGGCCGCCGTACTGCTGACCGGGGCCAACCAGGATGGCGCCGCCGGGCTGGCCGAGGTCAAGCGCCAGGGCGGCCTGACCATCGTCCAGGACCCCGGCGAGGCCCAGGTATCGACCATGCCCGATGCCGCACTGGCCTTGCACCAGCCGGACCATATCCTCCCTTTGCGCGGTATCAGCTTGCTGCTGGCCGAGCTGGAACGAATCGCATGTTGAGTAATATCCAAGCCAAGTTGCTGATCGTCGACGATCTGCCGGAAAACCTGCTGGCCCTGGAGGCGCTGATCAAGCGCGAGGACCGTCAGGTGTACAAGGCGCTGTCGGCCGACGAGGCCTTGTCGCTGTTGCTCCAGCATGAGTTCGCCATGGCCATCCTCGATGTACAGATGCCCGGCATGAACGGCTTCGAGCTGGCGGAGCTGATGCGTGGTACCGAGAAGACCAAGAACATCCCGATCATCTTCGTCAGCGCCGCCGGGCGCGAGCTCAACTATGCCTTCAAGGGCTACGAGAGCGGGGCGGTGGACTTTCTGCACAAGCCCCTGGACATTCACGCGGTCAAGAGCAAGGTCAACGTGTTCGTCGACCTGTACCGCCAGAGCAAGGCCATGAAGCAGCAGGTCGAGGCCCTGGAGCAGAGCCGGCGCGAGCAGGAGGCCCTGCTCAGGCAATTGCAGGCCACCCAGAACGAGTTGGAGCAGGCCGTGCGCATGCGCGATGACTTCATGTCGATCGTTGCCCATGAAGTGCGCACGCCCCTCAATGGTCTGATTCTCGAGACCCAGCTGCGCAAGATGCACCTGGCCCGGGACAATGCCGCGGCCTTCAGCCTGGACAAGATGCACGCCATGGTCGATCGCGACGAACGGCAGATCAAGAGCCTGATCCGGTTGATCGAGGACATGCTGGACATCTCGCGAATTCGTACCGGCAAGTTGTCGATCCGCCCGTCACGTTTCGACCTGGCGCAGTTGGTGCGAGGCCTGGTAGAGAACTTCGCGCCCCAGGTGGAGGCGGCGCAGTCCACCCTGAGCCTGGACGCCGAGGAGCCGGTGGAAGGCAACTGGGACGAGTTCCGCATCGAGCAGGTGGTTTCCAACTTGCTGACCAATGCCCTGCGCTACGGCGCCAAGAGCCCTATCCAGGTGCGGGTTTATTGCCAGGAAGGGGAGGCCCGGATCGAGGTCCGCGACCATGGGATCGGGATCAGCGAGGACAACCAGAGGCGCATCTTCCAGCAGTTCGAGCGGGTCAGCGCCAGCCATGTGGCCGCGGGCCTGGGCCTGGGCCTGTTCATTTCCGAGCAGATCGTCACCGCCCACGGCGGCACGATCAGCGTCGAAAGCCGGATTGGCGAGGGGGCCATGTTCCGGGTCGCCCTGCCGCTGGCGGAGGCGGCATTGTCCACTGGTGCGTAAAAGCGTCACGCCCACGCAACCTCTGCGTGAGCCAATGGTCGTACAGTGGCTGCTGACGTTTGCCTGCGGGCAGGTCGGCAAACGCCAACAGCTCCTTGCAGTAATTGACCGAACAAAGGTTTTCCATGAGTGAAGATGCACAAGACGTCGTACTGATCGTCGAAGATGAACCGGTGATAATGATGTTGCTGGCCGATTACCTGTCGGGCCTGGGCTATCGGGTACTGCAGGCCGAGAACGGCGAACAGGCGTTCGAGATCCTGGCCACCAAACCCAACCTGGACCTGATGGTCACCGACTACCGGCTGCCGGGTGGCATCACCGGGGTGATGATCGCCGAACCCGCGGTCAAGCTGCGCCCGGACCTGAAGGTGATTTTCATCAGCGGATATCCCAATGAAATCCTCGAGTGCGACAGCCCTATCACCCGCAAGGCGCCGATCCTGGCCAAGCCGTTCGACCTCGACAGCTTGCACGAGCAGATCCAGCGGTTGCTGGCCTGAGCGGCCTCAGTCGCGGAGCATTTCCCGCACCTTGGTGGTCAGCAGGTCGAAGGTGAACGGCTTGGTGATCAGTTGCATGCCAGGGTCGAGGAAGCCGCCCCGGACCGCCGCATGCTCGGCGTAGCCGGTGATGAACAGCACCTTGAGCTCTGGGCGCAGTTGCCGACCGATTTCCGCCAGCTGCCGGCCGTTCATGCCCGGCAGGCCCACGTCGCTGACCAGGAGGTCGATGCGCTGTGCTGAATCGAGGATCGGCATGGCGCCCTGGGCGTCGCCGGCCTCGATGAAGTGGTACCCCAACTCGCCCAGCACGGTACTGACCAGCACCCGCACCGCCGGGTCATCCTCGACGATCAGTACCGTCTCGCCGTTTTCCACGGTGGTCGCTTGCTCCTGCACCTGATGTTCATCGCTGGTCGAGTCACCGCGAAAACGCGGCAGGTACAGGCAGACCTGGGTGCCCTGGCCCTGGGTGCTGTCCAGGGTCACGTGGCCGTGGGACTGCTTGCTGAAGCCATAGATCATCGATAACCCAAGGCCCGTGCCCTGGCCGATGGGCTTGGTGGTGAAGAAGGGGTCGAATACCCGGTTGAGGATGGCTTCGGGCATGCCGCAACCGTTGTCGCTGACCCGCAGCACCACATAGTCGCCGGGCTCGAGGTTGTCGTGGGCCTGGGTGAAGCTAAGGTCCAGCTGGCGATTGAAAGTCTCCACCAGCAACTGGCCACCGTCGGGCATGGCGTCGCGGGCATTGAGTGCAAGGTTGAGCAGGGCGCTCTCGAGCTGGTTGGGGTCGGCCTCGGCCACCCACAGCTGCTCGCCCAGGCGCAGTTCCAGCTGGATGTTCTCGCTGAGGCTGCGTTGTAGCAGCTCGCCCATGGCGCTGACCAGGGCATTCATCTCCACGGGCTTGGCATCCAGCGACTGGCGCCGGGAGAAGGCCAGCAGGCGGTGGGTCAGTCCGGCGGCGCGGTTGGCCGAGGTCACCCCGAGTTCGATCAGGCTGTCCAGATCCTCGGTCCGGCCCCGGGCCAGGCGCCGGCGCAGCAGCTCCAGGCTGCCGATGATGCCGGTGAGCATGTTGTTGAAGTCATGGGCGATACCGCCGGTGAGCTGGCCCACGGCCTCCATCTTCTGCGACTGGCGCAGGGCCTCTTCGTTGTGCCGCAGCTGCGCGGTGCGCTCCTCTACCTGCTGTTCCAGGGTTTCCAGGGTGCGTTGCAGGCGCAGTTCGCTCTGGCTCAGGTCGACCAGTCGGTCACGAGCCTCGTATTGTCGGCGTCGGCCACGCAACGCGGTGCTGACCAGGCTGATCAGGGTAGCGGGGTGGAAGGGCCGCTCGAGGAAGCTGACATTGCCCAGGGGCGTGCTGAACCTGGCGGCCGGGTTCTGTTCCGGTCCGCCGTGGCGGGTCAGCAGCACGATGGGCAGGTCCGACCAGGCCGGCTGCTGCTCCAGATAACGCCGCAGCGGCTCGAGGTCGACTCCCAGCAAGGCTTCGGCGGCAATGATCGCCAATCCCGCGCCTTGCTCCAGTTCCTCGCAGAGGGCCGCCAGATGCGGGGTGACGAGGCTGCTGACCCCGGCTTCGCTCAGCATCCTCTGTGCCAGTTGGCTGTCGCGGCCATGGGGCGTGAGCACCAGGGCCCGTTCGGAAAAGGCCGGCCCTAGGGTCATGGCACCTCGTCCTTGAGCAATGGCTTGTCCTCGCCGTGGTAGTGGGGCACGCCGCGCAATACGCCCTGGAAGGCGTCAAGGGGTTCGCCGATGGTCAGGCCCCGGTCACTGATGCGGTATTCGCGAATGGTCGATTCGTGACTGCCAGTGCGTTTCTTGATGACCGATATGGCCCGGCGCACCTTGCCCAAGGATTCGAAGTAGCGCAGCAGGATCACCGTATCGGCCAGGTAGGTGATGTCCACCGGAGCTTGCATGTCGCCCACCAGGCCATGCTGGGCCACGGTCAGGAAGGTCGCCGCGCCCTGGCGGTTGAGATACAGCAATAGCTCGTGCATGTGCAGTATCAGGGCATTCTCCTCGGGCATCGCCGCCTGGTAGCCATTGATGCTGTCGATCACCACGGTCTTGATCTGGCCCTGGCCGACGCAGCGCCGCACCCGGTGCGACAGCTCGCCTGGCGTCAGCTCGGCAGCATCCACCTGTTCCACCACCAAGTCGCCGCTGTCGTGCAAGGCTTGCAGGTCGATACCCAGCTTGCCCATGCGCTCGAACAAGAGCCCCAGTTCCTCATCGAAGATGAACAGCGCGGCTTTCTCGCCCCGGGCCACGGCGGCGATGGCGAAGATCAGGGCCAGCAGCGACTTGCCGGTGCCGGCCGGGCCGAGGATCAGGGTGCTGGAACCGCTGGCGATCCCGCCGCCGAGCAGGGCGTCCAGTTCAGCGATGCCGCTGGCCAGGGTGCCGCGTTGGTAACCGCTGCGGTGCTCGGCCGCCACCAGGCGCGGGAACACATGCACGCCATTGCCGAGGATGGTGAAGTCGTGGAACCCGCCGCGGTATTTCTGGCCGCGGTACTTCATTATCCGGATACGCCGGCGTTCGGAGCCGTAGCCCGGCGTCAGTTCTTCCAATCGGATCACTGCGTGGGCCACGCTGTGCACGGTCTTGTCCAGGGTGTCGCTGGTCAGGTCGTCCAGCAGCAGGACGGTGGCGTCGTAGCGCACGAAGTAGTGCTTGATCGCCAGGATCTGGCGGCGATAACGCAGGGAATTCTGGGCCAGCAGGCGGATTTCCGAGAGGCTGTCGATCACCACCCGGGTCGGTTTGACCCGTTCCACCACCTCGAAGATCTGCCTTGTGGCTTCCCCCAATTCCAGGTCAGAGGAATACAGCAGGCTTTGCTGGTGCTCGGTATCGAGCAGGCTCTCCGGCGGGGTCAGCTCGAAGATGTGGATATTGTCGTCCAGCTCCCAGCCATGGGACTGGGCGCCCTGGCGCAGTTCGCGCTCGGTTTCCGACAGGGTGATGTACAGGCAGCGCTCACCGGCCTGGGCCCCGGCCCGCAGGAAGTGCAGGGCGATAGTGGTCTTGCCGGTGCCGGGTTCGCCCTCCAGCAGGAACACGTGGCTGCGCGACAGGCCGCCGTTGAGAATGTCGTCCAGGCCTTCGATGCCGGTGCCGGCCTTTTCGCTGAGCAACGTAGATGAAGTGATCAAGCAATCCCCTCGCAATGAGTTCGATCGGTGGCGGCCCGCGGGCCGCGATGCCGCTTTGTTCACTTGACCGTTTGCCGCCAGCGCGGTTCAACCTTTTATCGCCACCGGGGCTCGGGTGCGCAGGCCCATAACCATTCGCCTGGTCGAGCGCTGAAGGTCCTGTGGACTTTGTCGCAGCCTCGCGGGCTCGGCAGCGGCAACAACGGATGTAGCCGCTGCCGAAGGCTGCGCCCGGGCGCGCAGCGGCCGCAATACGCGGTGGCCTGGTGGGACGCTGAAGGTCCTGCTGGCCTTGTCGCGCCTCGCGCAGCGGCGAAGGCTCAGAGGCCCTGCTGCAGGGCCGGGTCGTCGGGGTTCTGCTGTTCCAGCTGGGCCAGCAGCACCTGGACATTCTGCAACTGGCCGCTTTCCTTCCAATAGCTGATCAGCAACACCCGCGCCTTGCGGTTGTAGGGTTGGCGCTGGACGATTTCCTCCAGCTGTTTCTGCGCGGCTTCCAGTTCCTGCTGGCTGTGCAGGGTAGTGGCCAGGTCGTAGCGGTAGGCGGCATTGTTCGGCTCCAGTTCCACTGCCCGGGCCAGGCCCAGCAGGGCGAACTCACCCTGGCCGTGCTGTAGCAGCCACAGCCCCAGGGCGTGCTGCAGGTAGGCCGAGTCCTGCTGGGCCTGCAGCTGCTTGGCCAGCAACTGGCGGGCCGCCTCGCTCTGGCCCTGCTTGTCCAGCACCTCGATCTGCAAGACCACCGCCTGCAGGTTGTCCGGCGCCAGTTTCAGTGCCTGCTCCAGGGTCTGCTGGGCCCTGGCCAGGTCGGCGTTGTGCAGGTACAGGCGCGCCAGCTGGTACTGGGCCTCGACATTATCGCCACGGGTCCTGAGCACCTGGGTGTATTCGTCGATCACCTGTTGCAGCGGGCCGAAGTACAGGCCCTGGTCGTCCGGGGACAGGCCCAGCAGGGCGTCCACCGCGGCGAAGCGCACGCTTTGCTCCGCATCGCTCAGCAGAGGTCCCAGCAGCAGGCTGCGCTTGCCGCTGGGCACCAGGCCGAGCACGCTCTTGATGGCCGCCTTGCGCACTTCGGGCGAAGGGTGCTGCAGGTCGGCGTCGGCCAGTTTCAAGGCCTGGGGGCTGGGGTAGTTGGGCAGCACCGCCAGCAGGCGGATACGTTGCTGGTCGTCGAGATCCGGACGGCCCAGTTGCTGGTAGAGCACCCTGGCCGCACCGGGTTGACCGTTGCGCGCCTTCTCCAGCGCCTGGCCGTAGCCGTGCCTGATGGCATCCGGCACCGCCGGTGGAGCGCTGCGCCAGAACGACCAGGTCAGGACCAGGAGGATGACGATGGGCAGGCTGATCAGCAGGTAGCGGCGGACTCGGGTCATGGGCACGGGAAATTGGCGACTTGAAGAGGGAGCAAGCTTCGACCAGGAACCGGCCCGAGTCAAACCCGGGATCAGGTCAGCACGTATTCCCGGGGTTCCAGCGGCGGTGGCAGTTGCGGTTCACCCAACGCCGCCAGCATTTCGCGCTCCAGGCCGCGCAGCAGGGCACTGCAGGGCAGGTCGTTGTCGTCGTAGCCGAAGGGGTTTTCGAGGTCGTCGCCGATCTCGTCCAGGCCCAGGAAGGTGTAGCTGACGATGGCGGTGAAGAGCGGCGTCAGCCAGCCCAGGGGTTCGGCCATGGCAAAAGGCAGGAGGATGCAGAACAGGTAGATGGTGCGGTGCAACAGCAAAGTGTAGGGGAAGGGCAGCGGGGTGTTCTGGATCCTTTCGCAGGCGGCTTGAACCAGGCTCAGGCTGACCAGGCGAGTTTCCAGCTGGGTATAGCGCCATTCGCTGATCAGCCCTTGCCGTGCCCAGTGCGAGCAGCGCCGGCCGATGTGCTGCAACTGGGCGTCGGTCAGGTTCGGGTGCTGCCGGTCCACGGGCGCCTGGGCCCAGGGCGCCAGGGCACTGGCCTCGTCCTCGTGGCGCAGCCGGGCGACCAGGCTGTGGGCGAAACCACAGAGGTCACGCAGCAAGCCTTCACGTTCGCGATGGCCTTCGAGCACCAGGCTCTCGCGGATCAGCGAGCGCACCTCGATGGCCAACTGCCCCAGTTGCTTGCGGCCTTCCCACCAGCGGTCATAGCAGGCGTTGTTGCGAAAGCTCATGAAGATCGACAACGACAGCCCCAGCAGGGTAAACGGCGTGGCGCTGACCCTGGAGAAGTAGCTGGGCTGCAAGGTTTCCACCAGCACTATGACCGAGGCCAGCAGGGTCACCAGGGCGCAGCGCAGGGCGATGCGCTTGGCGATCGAGCCCTTGAGGGCGAAGAGCAGGGCGATCAGGTTCGGTTTGGGACGCACGATCATGGGGACAAGGGCCTGGGCGACTACGAGGCGAGCGCAGGTTAGGAGCGGGCCGGGTGGCTGTCCAATCGTAATGGCCGACTGGTTGATCGATCTCCTCTATCGGCGATTCTTCGCCGTGTAGCCGCTGTCGAGCCATCGGCGAGGCTGCACGAAGGTCCGCAGGACCTTGCTTGGCGATCTTCAGCGGGTGCAAGCGCCTGCCCCTGCGGCATCGGTATGCCGCCCCGGCCGGGCGCAGCCTTGCGTGGCGGCAGGTCGGTATCCGGGCAAAAAAAGGCCCCGCGACCGAATGATCCACGGGGCCAAACATTGGTTGGTTGCGGCCAACCAAAGGAGCGCGTTGCAATTCTTTAGTTGCTGGCCAGCGTCTCGGGTTGCCAGCCACCGCCCAGGGCCTTGTAGATGGCGACGATGCCGCGGTACAGCTCGACTTCGGCCTGGGCCTGGGAGTCTTCGGCGGCCAGGCGCTCGCGCTGGGCGTCCAGCAGCACCAGGAAGTCCACGGTGCCTTCGCGATAGCGGATCTCGGCCAGGTCGGCGGCGGCGCGGCTGGACTCGCTCTGGCGGATCAGCGAGAGCAGGCGCTGCTGGCGCTTGCCGTAGTCGCTGAAGGCATTCTCCGATTCTTCCAGGGCCAGCAGCACCTGCTGCTCATAGTTGGCCAGGGCGCCGTCGGCATTGGCGTCGGCGCCGCGCAGGCGCGCCCGCACGCTGCCCAGGTCGAAGGCGGCCCAGGTGATGCTCGGGCCCAGGGCCCAGGCATTGGCCGCCGAGGAACCGATCTGCGAGCCACGTCCGGCGGTGAAGCCGAGGAAACCACTGAGGCTGACCCTCGGGAACAGATCGGCCTTGGCCACGCCGATTCGCGCGGTGGCGGCGGCCAGCTTGCGTTCGGCGCTGAGGATGTCCGGCCGGCGCTGCAGCAGCTCGCCCGGATCGCCGATCGGCAAGGCCTTGGCGATGGCCGGCAACTGCGCGGGCGAAAGGTCGACGCTGAGCTTGTCCGGACGCTCGCCCAGCAGGGTGGCGATGCGGTTGCGCTGGCGTACCTGCTCGGCCTGCAGTTGCGGCACGCTGGCCTCCACCGCGGCCAGGCGCGCATCGGCGCGGACCACGTCCAGCTGGTCGCCCACTCCGGCGTCGCGCAGGCTTTCGGTGATCTTGCGCGAGGCCTTCTGGTTGTCCAGGTTGGCCAGGGCGATCTTTTCCCGCAGTTGTGCGCCACGCAGCTGGCCGTAGGCATCCACCAGCTCGGCGATCATGGTCACCTGCAACTGGTAGAGGTCGGCCTCGGCGGCTTGCTGGTCGGCTTCGGTGGCTTCCAGGTTGCGCTGGATACGGCCGAACAGGTCCAGCTCCCAGGCCATGTCCAGCCCCAGGTCGTAGCGCTCGCTATTGACCCGCTTGCTGGTCTGGCCGGGCACCTGGCCCTTGCCCAGGTTGCTGCTGGCGCGGCTGGTGATGGTCGGCATGGCGTCGTTGCTGGCGTCATCGCGGATCGCCCGGGCGGCCCGCAGGCGGGCGAAGGCCACCCGCAGCTCACGGTTGCCCTCAAGCGACTGGCTCACCAGCTGGTTGAGCGTCGGATCGTCGAACTGCTGCCACCAGATGCCTTCGAAGCGCGCGCGATCGAAATTCTTCTGGCCCGCAGCGCTGTCGCCGGCGGCGCCGATGTGCGCCGCCTCGGTGCTCGGGGTCTGGTAGTCCGGGCCTACGGCACAGGCACTCAGGGCCAGTACCAGCAGGCTCGGCAGGAAGACTTTCGAACTCATTGTTGCATCTCCAGTTGCAGGGCGCGGGCGGCCTTGCGGGCCTCGCTGCGCTCCACGTAGTTGCGGATCAGGACATAGAACACCGGGGTCAGCAGGAGGCCGAAGAAGGTCACCCCGAGCATCCCGGAGAACACCGCCACACCCATGGCATGACGCATTTCCGCACCCGCGCCGCTGGAGATCACCAGGGGCACCACGCCCATGATGAAGGCGAAGGAGGTCATCAGGATCGGCCGCAGGCGCAGGCGGCAGGCTTCCAGTACCGCGGCCAGCGGGTCCAGTCCTTCCTCTTGCTTGTCCTTGGCGAACTCGACGATCAGGATCGCGTTCTTGCACGCCAGGCCCACCAGTACGATCAAGCCGATCTGGGTGAAGATGTTGTTGTCGCCACCGGAGAGGATCACCCCGGCAATGGCCGACAGCAGGGTCATGGGCACGATCAGGATCACCGCCAGCGGCAGGCTCCAGCTTTCGTACTGGGCGGCCAGCACCAGGAAGGCCAGCAGTACGCACAGCGGGAACACGAACAGCGCAGTGTTGCCAGCCAGGATCTGTTGGTAGGTCAACTCGGTCCATTCGTAGGTCATGCCGTTGGGCAGTTCTTCCTTGAGCAGTTTCTCGATCGCCGCCTGGGCCTGGCCGGAGCTGTAGCCCGGGGCTGCCGCGCCGTTGATCTCGGCGGTGACGAAGCCGTTGTAGTGCATGACCCGGTCGGGACCTGCGGTGTCGCTGACCTTGATGAAGGTCGCCAAGGGGATCATCTCGCCCTTGTTGTTGCGCACCTTGAGCTGGCCGATCTGCTCGGCTTCCAGGCGGAACTGCTGCTCGGCCTGGACGTTGACCTGGTAGGTGCGTCCGAAGCGGTTGAAGTCGTTGGCATACAGCGAGCCCAGGTAGATCTGCAGGGTGTCGAAGATGTCCGAGATCGCCACGCCGTGGGTCTTGGCCTTTTCCCGGTCGATGGCCGCGTCCACTTGGGGCACGTTGACCTGGTAGCTGGTGAACAGCCCGGCCAGTTCCGGCACGCTGCGGCTCTTGGCGATGACGTTCTGCACTTCCTTGTACAGGTCCTCGTAGCCCAGGCCACCACGGTCCTCGACCTGCAGGCGGAACCCGCCGATGGTGCCCAGGCCCTGTACCGGTGGCGGTGGGAAGATCGCCATGTAGGCATCCTGGATATCAGCGTACTTGCCGTTCAGGGCCCCGGCGATGGCGCCGGCGGACATGCTCGGGTCCTTGCGCTCCTCAAAGGGCTTCAAGGTGACGAAGACGATGCCGTTGTTCGGGCTGTTGGTGAAGCCGTTGATCGACAGGCCGGGGAAGGCCACGGCGCTTTCCACGCCCGGCTGTTTCAGGGCGATGTCGGACATGCGCTTGATCACGTCCTCGGTGCGATCCAGGCTCGCCGCATCCGGCAACTGGGCGAAGGCCACCAGGTACTGCTTGTCCTGGGCCGGAACGAAGCCGGTGGGCGTGTGGGCGAAGCCGAACCAGGTCAGGACCATCAGGCCGGCATACAGGAACAGGGCGATGCCGCTGCCACGGATGACCCGGCGCACAGTGCCGACGTAGCCGTTGCTGGCGCGCTCGAAGAAGCGGTTGAACGGCTTGAACAGCCAGCCACCCAGCAGCTTGTCGAGGAACAGCGAGAAACGGTCCTTGGGCGCGTGGTGTTCCTTGAGCAGCACTGCCGCCAGGGCCGGGGACAGGGTCAGGGAGTTGAAGGCCGAGATCACCGTGGAAATGGCGATGGTCAGGGCGAACTGCTTGTAGAACTGTCCGGTCAGGCCGCTGATGAAGGCCGCGGGCACGAACACCGCGCACAGCACCAGGGCGGTGGCGATGATCGGGCCGGTCACCTCGCGCATGGCGCGCTGGGTGGCTTCCACCGGGTTCAGGCCCAGGCCGATGTTACGTTCGACGTTCTCCACCACCACGATGGCGTCGTCCACCACGATGCCGATGGCCAGTACCAGGCCGAACAACGACAGCGCGTTGAGCGAGAAGCCGAACAGGTGCATCACCGCGAAGGTGCCGATCAGCGAGACCGGTACCGCCACCAGCGGGATGATCGAGGCGCGCCAGGTCTGCAGGAACAGGATCACTACCAGTACCACCAGCACCAGGGCTTCGAACAGGGTATGCACCACTGCCTCGATGGAGCCACGGACGAAGATGGTCGGGTCATAGACGATGCTGAAGTCCATGCCTTCGGGGAAGTTCTGCTTGAGCTCGGCCATCTTGGCCCGCACTTCGTTGGAAATCTCGATGGCATTGGAGCCCGGACGCTGGAAGATCGGGATCGCCACCGCCGGCTGGTTGTCCAGCAGCGAGCGCAGGGCGTACTGGCTCGACCCCAGCTCGACCCGGGCGATGTCCTTCAGGCGGGTGATCTCGCCGTCTTCGCCGGAACGAATGATGATGTTCTCGAACTCTTCCTCGGTGACCAGGCGGCCCTGGGTGTTGACCGACAGCTGGAAGCTGGTGGCGTTGGGCGCAGGTGGCGCGCCCAGGGCACCGGCGGCGACCTGGCGGTTCTGTTCACGAATCGCGCTGACCACGTCGGTGGCGGTCAGGTTGCGCGAAGCGGTCTTGTTCGGGTCCAGCCACACGCGCAGCGAGTAGTCGCCCATGCCGAACAGCTGCACGTCGCCCACGCCACCCAGGCGCGCCAGCTCGTCCTTGATGTTGAGGATGGCGTAGTTGGACAGGTAGAGCATGTCGTAGCGTTTGTCCGGCGAGGTCAGGTGCACCACCATGGTCAGGTCGGGGGAGGCCTTGTCCACGGTGATGCCGATGCGCGTCACTTCCTCCGGCAGCTTGGGCAGGGTCCGGGTCACGCGGTTCTGCACCTGGACCTGGGCATTGTCCAGGTCGGTGCCCAGGGCGAAGGTCACGGTCAGGGTGATCTTGCCGTCGGCGGTGGATTGCGAGGACATGTAGAGCATGTTCTCGACCCCGGTGATGGCCTGCTCCAGCGGCGCGGCTACGGTTTCACCGATCACCTTGGGGTTGGCCCCCGGGAAGTTGGCGCGTACCACCACGGTCGGCGGCACCACTTCCGGGTATTCGCTGATGGGGAGCTGGAACAGCGAGATGGCGCCGGCGATCAGGATCAGCAGCGATAGCACCGCTGCGAAGATCGGCCTTGATATGAAGAATTGGGAAAAATTCATCTTGAGAGTCGTCCCTTAACCGCGCGGAGTCGCGGCGGCGAGTTTCACGGCCACAGCCGGCTTGGCAGGGGTGACCTGCTGCAGGTTGCTGGCTTCCAGTGCTTGGCGTTGTTGGGCCAGGGCAGCGAGGGTTTCCTTGCTGGCCATGGGGATCACTTCAGGCGTGACCGGTGCCCCCGGGCGTGCCCGTTGCAGGCCCTTGACGATGATGGTGTCGTCCTTGCTCAAACCGTTGCGCACGATGCGCAGGCCTTCGATCTTCGGCCCCAGTTCGACGGCGCGGTAGGCCGGCTTGTTATCGGCGTCCATCACCAGCACGAACTTCTTGCCCAGGTCGGTGCCCACGGCTTCGTCGTTGATCAGCATCGCCGAGTAAGTGCCGCTGCCCACCAGCTTGAGCCGGGCGTAGAGGCCCGGGGTGTAGCTGCCATCGCTGTTGTCGAACACCGCGCGGCCACGGATGGTGCCGGTCTTGGGGTTGACCTGGTTGTCGACGAAGTTCATCTGGCCCAGGTGCGGGTGGCCGTCCTCGTTGGACAGGCCCAGGTACACCGGGGTGCTCTGGCCGCGCTGGCCCTGGCGGGCAAGCTGGGTGTACTTGAGGTACACGCGCTCGTCGGCGTCGAAGTAGGCGTAGACCTTGTCGGTGGAGACCACGCTGGTCAGCGCGGTGACGTCGGCGGTCACCAGGTTGCCGGCGGTGATCTGCGCACGGCTGACCCGGCCGCTGATGGGCGCGACGACGCGGGTGAAGCTGAGGTTGAGCTTGGCCAGGTCCAGTTGCGCCTGGATCGCGTCGACCCCGGCCCGGGCTTCCTGGGCGGCGCTGGTGCGGGTGTCGGCCAGTTCGGCGGAAATCGCGTTGCTGGTCAGCAGGCGCTGGCCACGCTGGGCTTCGTTGGCGCTGCGGGTCGCGGTGGCCCGGGCCTGTTGCAGCTGGGCTTCCAGGCGACGCACTTCGGCCTGGAACGGCCGGGGGTCGATCTGGAACAGCAGGTCGCCTTTTTTCACCAGGGCGCCTTCGGTGAACGCCACCTGGTCGATCTGGCCCGAGACCCGTGGGCGGATCTCGACGGTTTCCGGAGCCTCCAGGCGCCCGGTGAACTCATCCCATTCGTTGACGGGTTGCTCCAGCACCTTGGCCACGCTGACCTTGGCTGCCGCTGGGGCGGAGGCGGTCTGTGGAGCCTTGCCGCAGGCGCTCAACACCAGCACGGCGAGCGCGGCTAGTGGAAAACTTAAGAGTTTGACTGACTGGTCCATGGGTACATCCGCCAAGGTAATTTGAGATGGGCGGATGATGCTCGGCGGGTTTGTATCTCACGAATCGAATGAAGCAAAGGTAACTATCATTCGGAATGATATAAGCCCATGGCAAGCCCTCTAGCATGCGCCTTTCGTTAGGTTCCTATCAATTCCCTCGGGCGCAAATAATTATTGTCCTGTGCGCAACATTGGCGTGGTGCAACGTCAAGACCCGGCACAGCAGGCACTGGCGATGCTCCACTCGGTACGTGAGGCCTTCGTCAAGGATCGGACCGCCACCTCAAACCACATTCATGCCTGCGCGTATTGGAGCCGGGTGTCAGCCTGACACCTGGTTTCAAGTCGATTCAAATACTTCCCGTTGTGCTGGAAACGCTCGAAGCACCCCCACTGGTACTCAGGCTCCTGAACGATCTACGCGACCATTTCAACTACCTGGACGAGCAGACCACAAGACCTTGACCAAGTAAGTCCAATGCCAGGCCGTTGAAGATGATCGGGCTTCGCGGTTGATGACAATTCAGTGCGTCGGCCCGATCACCTCGAAGACCTTCTCCTGGCCGTTCGAGGTCAGGCGGTAGATCTTCACCGTCCCGGCGATGACGAAATAGAACGCATCGGCGGGTCCGCCCTGGTGGAACAGCGGCTCGCCCTTGTCGACGCTGAGCAGCTGGCTGGTGGCCATCAACTCGTCGAGCTGCTCGTCGTTCAGGAGTTCAGACCAGGCTCGGAACCTGTTCACGATCTGCTGCGCTTAACTCATGCGGCGTTAAAAGTGGCTTCGAAATGCTCATTTAGGGCCATAAATTGCGCTTTCTCAGCTATTTTTGCCTTGCCTGAGCGTCGCTCGCTAGAGCGTGAACAGGTTCTCAGGGAAATACCGCTGGCGGTCGCCACCCGGGCGCTGAGGATGCAGAACCAGGCCAGGAGCTGGATGATGTTTTTCATGGGAACTCCAGGAACGCGGGATAGCTTTGCCGAGCAAGGCCCGGACCTGCCCCCGGACGCCCGCGCACCCTCGACCTGAATGGCGGCAGGGTTTAAATGACCCTGGTAACTAGGGTTGCAATGACCATGAACGGGTTGTTTTTACCCCGTCATTGGCGGCAGGGCGCCGGCCAGCCGCGCCCGCGCACAGGGCACGCCCCTTGCACTATCAACCTGGACAGCCAGTTCGCCGCTGTCGTCGACCGGCCCATCGACTGCTTCGTTGACGTGGCGCGGCGGCGACGGTCGGTGAATGGCAGAAGGTGACGCCGGGCTTCGCTTCGTCGTGGATAGCACCGGCAACAAGTAAGGAGTGGCTCGATGCAAGTACTTGATCGCCGTAAGGCTCTGGCCGTAGCGCCGTTGTTGCGCCTGGCGTTCCGTCCGATGTTCCTCGCCGGCTGCGTCCTCGCGCTGCTGGCGATACCGCTGTGGCTGGCGGCGCTGCAGGGCGTGCTGGGCAGTTGGCAGCCCGCGGGCGGCTGGCTGGCCTGGCACCGCCACGAACTGGTATTCGGTTTCGGCCTGGCGATCATCGCCGGCTTCCTGCTCACCGCGGTGCAGACCTGGACCGGCCAGCCGGGCCTGTCCGGCAAGCCGCTGGCGGGCCTGGCGCTGTTGTGGCTGGCCGCCCGGGTAGCCTGGTTGGCGGACCTGCCCTGGCCGCTGCTGGCGCCGCTGGAGCTGGGCTTTCCATTGTTGGTGGCGCTGGTCATGGCGCGGACCCTGTGGCGGGTGCGCCAGCAGCGCAACTATCCGCTGGTGCTGGTCCTGCTGTTGCTGACGGCGGTGGATGGCCTGGCGGTGTGCGGCCTGGTGCGTGGCGATGAGGGCTGGCAGCGCCAGGCGGTGCTGGCCGGCATCTGGCTGGTGGCGGCGATCATGGGCCTGATCGGCGGCCGGGTGATTCCGTTCTTCACCCAGCGCGGGCTGGGGCGGGCCGAGGCGGTGGCGCCCTGGCCCTGGCTCGACTGGCTGTTGCTGGGCGGTTCGGCCCTGGTGGCGCTGCTGTATGCCGCTGGGCTGGCCCTGGCCCCGAGGCCATGGCTGGGCCTGTTGTTCGCCTTCCTGGCGCTCGGGCACCTGGTACGCCTGTGGCGCTGGCATGATCGCGGCCTGTGGCAGGTACCGCTGCTGTGGTCGTTGCACCTGGCCTATGCCTGGCTGGCGCTGGCCTGCCTGGGCATGGCCCTGTGGCATGGCGGGGTGGCGCTGAACCCGAGCCTGGCGGTGCACTGCCTGACCATCGGCGCCATGGCCGGATTGATCCTGGCGATGATCGCCCGGGTCAGCCTCGGCCATACCGGGCGGCCCTTGCAGACACCGGCGGGGATGACCCTGGCCTTCATCCTGATCAATCTGGCCGGCGTCGGCCGGGTACTGCTGGTGCCCTGGCTGCCCCAGGCCGGGTTGTGGCTGGCGGGCGCGTGCTGGGCCCTGGCCTTCGCCCTGTATGCCTGGCGCTACGGACCGATGCTGCTGCAGCCACGGGTCGACGGCCAACCAGGTTAAGGTCCGGGAGAGTCCAGGATGTTCTATCCCTATCTGTTGCTGATCCACCTGCTGGCGGCCATCGCGTTCATCGGCACGCTGTTCTTCGAGCTGCTCATCTGGCCGGCGGTGCGCCGCCAGGTACCGGCCGCGGCCCAGGCCGGGGTCGACCAGGCGCTGTCGGTGCGCTCGCGCAAGGTCCTGCATGGCGTGGTGCTGTTGCTCTATGGCGCCGGCATCGGCCTGGCCTGGCACCACCGCCTGGCCCTGGCGCATCCGCTGGGCAGTACCTTCGCCAGCTTGCTGGGGCTGAAGATCATCCTGGCCCTGAGCATCATCGGCCACTACCTCCTGCTGGCGTTCTGGCTGCTCGGCGGACGCTTGAGCGAGGCCCGGGCGCTGGGCATCCGCCGCAGTATCCTCGGGCATATGGTGTTGATCGTGATCCTGGCCAAGGCCATGTTCTATTGGCATTGACCGACGCGGGCCGGCCTGTTTCCACCTGGGAGCGGGCCGGACCGGGAGGGGCGCGGGCTATTGCAGGGCCCGGGTGAACAGCAGGTCGTTTTCCAGTTGGATGTGCTCCAGCAAGTCGTCGCGAAATTCCTGCAGGCCGCTGTACAGGGTGCGCCAGGTGTTGCAGGCGGCCCCTGGAGTGGTGATCTGCCCCGTCAGTTGCATTAACCGCTCCAGGGCCTCGCCGTGCTGGTCGTGCTCCAGGCGCATCACGTGGATCGGCGCGCCGGCCTGGCGGCCCATGCCCCGTTGCAGCAGCGGGAACAGCACCTGTTCCTCCTTGAGCATGTGGCTTTCCAGTTCCTGTTGCATGTCCTGCAAATGGTCGGCCAGGCCTTCGGGGCAGTGGCTGTCGCCGGCATGCACCTGTTCCACCCGGCGGGCCAGGCGGATCAGTTCCGGCAGTTGCTCACGGTGGCGGTCGTGAAAGCGCGACAGGATGTGTTCGATGAGTTCGCTTTGGGACAGTGTCGGGTTCATCAGGAGATTCCTGGGTGGTGTGGGTCCTGCCGGGTGAGTGCATCGCCCATGCCAGCTTTGATTGCCCGGAATCAATGGCCGTTTCCGGGACTATGGTGAAATCCACCGCGATTTCCCTGGGTAGATATGACCATAGAGGGTGAGGATCACCATGCTGCGAGAAAGCCTGGCCGCCGACCTGATCGTCGAGTTGCCCAATGCCGTGCGGTTGCAACGACTGGTGCAGACCCTGCGCGAATACTTTCGTTGCGGTGCGGTCGGCCTGTTGCGCCTGGAGGAGGACAGCCTGCGGCCGCTGGCCACCGTCGGCCTGGTGCACGAGGCCCTCGGGCGGCGCTTCGTGATTGCCCAGCACCCCCGGCTGGCGGCGATCATGGCCTCGCGCGAGCCGACCTGGTTCGAACCCGACAGCCGCCTGCCGGACCCTTACGACGGCCTGCTCGATACCGCCGTCAGCGAACCCTTGGCCGTGCACGACTGCATGGGCGTGAGCCTCTATATCGAAGGCCGGATCTGGGGCGCGATCACCCTCGATGCCTTGCAGGCCGGCACTTTCGACGATGCCGCCCGGGACGAGCTCAAGCGCTGCACCCTGCAGATCGAAGCGGCCGTGCGCGTCACCCGCCTGGAGCAGGAGAACCGCAGCCTGCGCTTGTCCCGCAGCGGTCCCGTGGATATGCGGCGGCCCGTGGAGGAGGGCGAGATCCTCGGCCAGAGCGATGTGTTGCACCAGTTGCTCAACGAGCTGGACGTGCTGGCCGACGCCGAGCTGCCGGTGTTGCTGTTGGGCGAGACCGGGGTCGGCAAGGAACTGTTCGCCCGGCGCCTGCATCGCCTGTCGCGGCGCAGCCACAAGCCTCTGGTGCAGGTCAACTGCGCGGCCTTGCCCGAATCCCTGGCCGAGAGCGAGCTGTTCGGCCATGTCAAAGGGGCGTTCTCCGGTGCCACCAGCGATCGCGCCGGGCGCTTCGACGCGGCCAATGGCGGCACGCTGTTCCTCGACGAGGTGGGCGAGCTGCCCCTGAGCGTCCAGGCCAAGCTGTTGCGCACCTTGCAGAATGGCGAGATCCAACGGCTGGGGGCGGACAAGCCGCTGCACGTCGATGTGCGCATCATCGCCGCCACCAACCGGCACTTGCCCGACAGCATCCGCGACGGCCTGTTCCGCGCCGACCTCTATCACCGCTTGTCGGTGTACCCGGTGCCGATCCCGCCGCTGCGCGAGCGTGGCCACGATGTGCTGCTGATCGCCGGGCACTTTCTCGAACTCAACCGCACCCGCCTGGGCTTGCGCGGGCTGCGCCTGTCGGCGGCGGCCGAGCGGGCGCTGCTGGGCTACCGCTGGCCGGGCAATGTGCGCGAACTGGAACACGTGATCGGCCGGGCCGCGCTCAAGCAGCTCAGCCGCGACGGCAGCCGCAGCCTGATCATCACCCTGGAGCCTGCGGTCCTGGACCTGGACAGCACCCCGGCGTCGCCGCCGGTGCCCGAGCAGCCGGCGGCCCCGGGCTTGCCCTTGACCTCCCTGGGGGATGCGGTGGATGCCTGCCAGCGCCAGTGCATCGTCCAGGCCTTGCGCCTGAGCGGCGACAACTGGGCCGCTGCGGCGCGGCTGCTGGCGGTGGACCCGAGCAACCTGCACAAGCTGGCCAGGCGCTTGCGGCTCAAGTAGCGCCAGCGGCGTTGATGACGGTCAAGGTGCGCAGGTGGTGCTGCTTACAGACTGCGCGGCACTTACCAGGAGATCACCGCCATGCCGCTGTCCCTCGCCCAGATGCGCCGTAACTACACCCTAGGTGGCCTGCACGAAGAGCAGGCGCCGGACGATCCGCTGCTGCTGTTCGGCCAGTGGCTGGAGCAGGCACGGGCAACCGAGAGCGCTCCCGTGGAGGCCAACAGCATGCACCTGGCGACGGTGGACAGCCAGGGCCGGCCCCATGGCCGGGTATTGCTGCTCAAGGGGGTGAGCGCTGAGGGGTTCACCTTCTTCGGCAATTACCAGAGTGCCAAGGGCCTGGAGCTGGCGGCCAACCCCCAGGCCGCCATGACCTTCTTCTGGCCGGCCCTGGAGCGCCAGGTGCGGATCGAGGGTCCGGTGGCGCGCCTGGCGGACGAGCTGTCCGACGCCTATTTCGACTCCCGGCCCCTGGCCAGCCGCCTCGGCGCCTGGGCCTCACCCCAGAGCCGGCCGCTGGCCGATCGCGATGAGTTGCAGGCACTGCTGGCCCAGACCATCCGCCGTTTCGTCGAGGAACCCCTGCACCGGCCCGCGCATTGGGGAGGCTATTGCCTGCAGCCCGAGCGCCTGGAGTTCTGGCAGGGCCGGGCCGACCGCCTGCACGACCGTCTCGACTACCGGCGCCAGGATGGCCAGTGGCGGCGCCAGCGCCTGGCGCCCTGAGCCGCCCCCCGGAAGTACTTCCAAGGCGGGGGGGGCGCCGGGGCTTCGGGTCCAGGCGTGGGCCCACAGCCGATTCCCCGCCTACAGGACGCCCAGGCCATGGCCATTTGGCGTAACGCACCCTTGTATCCATGAACCTCAGCCGCGCTGACCATCAGCGATACCCGCACCTTCGAGATCGACAGTTCCGGACAGGCCCTGGTCCGACCTGTTGCAGGCCGTCGGCCATGCGCTGCTGTCCCTGGCGCTGGTGGAGTGCCAGCGGCAACTGCGCCAGGACGACCCGGTGCAGTTCCTCTCGTTCGCCGAGCGGATGCAGTGAGCGCTCTTGATTATCGTCAAGGTCCTGCCGGGCGCGCTGGCTAGACTGGCAGCGCTTTTTTTCCAGCGCTCCGGGCCTGCTGGCGGTCTGCACGAAAGGTGGGGGCAGCAGGTTCTTTGAAGAGGAATGCCCATGCAACTGGTCTGCCCGGCAGGCAACCTGCCTGCACTCAAGGCCGCGGTACGCCAAGGCGCCGACGCGGTCTACGTCGGTTTTCGCGATGACACCAATGCCCGCAGCTTCGCCGGGCTGAACATGGACGACAAGCAGTTCGACGCCGCCGTCGCCCATATCCGCCAACACCAGCGCCAGCTCTATGTGGCGGTCAACACCTACCCCCAGCCCCAGGGCTGGGAGCGCTGGCAACGGGCGGTGGACCGCGCCGCCGACCATGGCGTGGATGCCTTGATCGCCGCCGATCCCGGAGTCCTGGGCTACGCCACCGAGCGCCATCCGCACCTGAGCCTGCACCTGTCGGTGCAAGGCTCGGCCACCAACGCCAGCGCCCTGGCGTTCTACTCCCAGCACTACAACATCCGTCGCGCGGTGTTGCCCCGGGTGCTGTCCCTGGCCCAGGTGCGCCAGGTGGCGGTCAACAGCGCGGTGCCCATCGAGGTGTTCGCCTTCGGCAGCCTGTGCATCATGGCCGAGGGCCGTTGCCACCTGTCGTCCTACATCACGGGCGAGTCGCCGAACCTGTGCGGGGTCTGCTCGCCGGCCAAGGCGGTGCGCTGGAGCGAGGACGCCGAGGGCTTGAGCGCCCGCCTGAGCGAGGTGCTGATCGACCGCTACGGGCCTGAAGAACCGGCCGGCTACCCGACCCTGTGCAAGGGCCGGTTCATGGTCGGCGGCAAGCGCTTCCATGCCCTGGAGGAACCCACCAGCCTCGACACCCTCGACCTGCTGCCGGAGTTGGCGGCGATCGGCGTGCAGGCGGTGAAGATCGAAGGGCGCCAGCGCAGCCCGGCCTATGTCGAGCAGGTCACCCGGGTCTGGCGCGCCGCGCTGGATGCCCATCGCCGGGCGCCCGAGCGTTTCGCGGTCAAGGACCAGTGGCGGCATGTGCTGGCCGGGCTTTCCGAAGGCAGCCAGACCACCCTGGGCGCCTACCACCGTGCATGGCAATGAGGGACTACCGATGAAGCTCAGCCTGGGACCCGTCCTCTACTACTGGGACAAGGAGCGCTTGGCGCGATTCTACGAACAGATGGCCAGCCTGGCGCTGGATGTGATCTACCTGGGGGAAACCGTGTGCTCCAAGCGCCGGGTGCTCAACCTGGACCAGTGGCTGGGCCTGGGGCGCGAGCTGCAGCAGGCCGGTGCGGCGCAGATCGTGCTGTCGGGCCTGGCCCTGATCGAGGCCGCCTCCGAGCTGTCGAGCCTGCGCCGCCTGTGCGACAACGGCCAGTTCCTGGTGGAGGCCAACGACATGGGCGCGGTGCAGTTCCTGGCCGAGCGCCAACTGCCGTTCGTGGCCGGCCCGGCACTGAACCTGTACAACGGCCACGCCCTGGCCAAGCTGCAGGACTGCGGGATGATCCGTTGGGTGCCGCCGGTGGAATGCTCCGCGGCGCTGGTGCGCGCCGTGCTCGAGCAAGTTGCCGGGCTGGGCCGGGCCTTGCCCGAGGTCGAGGTGTTCGCCTACGGCCACCTGCCGCTGGCCTACTCGGCACGTTGCTTCACCGCCCGCGCGGAAAACCGCCCCAAGGACGACTGCCAGTTCTGCTGCATCAACTACCCCGATGGCCTGGCCCTGAGCAGCCAGGAAGGCCAGGCGCTGTTCACCCTCAATGGCATCCAGACCCTGTCGGCCGAGGTCACCAACCTGCTGGCCGATTACCCGGGGCTGGTGGCCTGTGGTGCCGACCTGTTGCGCCTGAGCCCCCGGGCAGAAGGCATGGTCCAGGTGGTGGAGGCCTTCGCCCGGGTCTGCCAGGGCGAGGCGCCACCGCTGTGCGTGGATGGCTGCAATGGTTACTGGCATGGCCAGGCGGGCATGTTGCGGGCCGAGGAGGCGGGACTGTGCTGAAACCCACGCAATGGCTGCTCAAGGGTGCCGCTAAAAACGTAGGCGAGGCCGCCAGCGCAAGGCAAGAACCGGCGAAAAAGCGCAGTTCACTTGAAGTGAATGAGCATGTTGAGCCGGTTTTTAACGCAGCGATGGCAACGCAGGTAGTTTTTAGAGGTGCCCTCAAGGGTGCCGACCGGATCTTGCCGTTGCTGCGCCGGGTGCCGTTCGGCCTCCAGCGCCTGGCCCTGGAGCAGGCGCTCAACCGCTGCCTGGCCGAGCCCCTGGCCGAGGGCGAGTTCGACCTGTTGCGCGGGCGCTGGTTGTGCCTGCGCATCAGCGACCTGGACCTGACCTGGTACCTGACGCGCCAGCGCGATGGCCTGCACATCGCCCGGCGGGCCCGGGCCGATGTCAGCATCCGCGGCAACTGGCGCGAGTTCCTGCTGCTGGCCAGTCGCCAGGAAGACCCGGATACCTTGTTCTTCCGCCGGCGCCTGGTGATCGAGGGCGATACCGAACTGGGCCTGACCCTGAAGAACCTGATCGACAGCCTTGACCCGCAGGTGTTGCCGGGGTGGTTGTGGCGCCACCTGGAACGGGCCGGCCAGGGCCTGGCCGGCACCGCTGGGCCCGGCGCTCAGCCGGGGTAGTCGGCCAGGCGGTCGAGGACGAGGATCTGGATGCCGCGCCCCGGCATGCTGACACAGCCGCATCGGCGAGCACGAACCCGCAGCATTCCTTTGGATAAATGCTGCAGGCATGCCAATAGATTTCGTGCAGCACACGTTGGGTCAACATAGAAGAGCGCACTCATCGCATGCCTGCGCTGCCACCCAGGGTAGGGCGGCGGACGCCGGCGGCCCATGCCTGGTCTGGCCTACCTGCAAAGGAGCCGTCAGGAGACCGGGCCAGGCAGATTGCCTTGACTTGCGCGGCTTGCTGCACCGCCATCCGCTGGACGATGCGCCGCTGATCGACGCCCTGCAACAGGCGTTGCGCCATGACTTCGATCCCCAAGGCGCGGTGCAATTGGGGCGCTTCATGAACATGAGCGGGGGCGCGCCACTCGTTGCCAACCCTTTCACCCTGCTGCACGAGGGCCACAACGGCGTGCGGGGGAAGGCCGAGGCAGCGCCGCCGGCCTAGGGCATGCAGCGTTTAGTGGTGCAACGGGGGCGTAGGGCGCGCATGCTCGATGCCGACCTGCCCGCGACAGCGCCCCGGCAGGGGTTGCCTGGATTGTGGCAGGAGCTGGGCGAACTCTTCGCCGATTTCCCACTGCGCAGCTGAGGGCCAGGCTGGCCGGCCGTGGCGGATCGACTAGGCTGCCAGGAGGCTCGCGGCGCAGAGTCAAAAAACTGTGGTGCAGGGTCAAGCAGGGACCGGGCGGCCTGCCCAGGATGGGCGCAGGCCGGCGGCGAACCTGCACGGCGAGCGCGGCCTATCGAACCTCCAACAAGAACAGGACATCGCGCAATGAATGCCTACCTGACCGCCTTGGCCCATGCCCAGGCCGATCCCGTCGACTTCTGGCACCAGCAGGCCCGCTTGCTGGACTGGATGCGCTTTCCCCGGCAGATCTTCCAGCAGCAGGATCCCCAGACCTACCAATGGTTCGCCGATGGGCAGCTCAATACCTGCCAACTGGCCCTGGACCGGCACGTCGAGGCCGGGCATGGCGAGCGCCTGGCATTGATCTACGACTCCCCGGTCACCGGCCAGCAACGGCGCCTGAGCTACGCGCAACTGCTGGAACAGGTGGCACGCTGCGCCGGCATGTTGCGTGGGTTGGGGGTGGAGCAGGGCGACCGGGTGGTGCTGTACATGCCGATGATCCCCGAGGCGGTGATCGGCATGCTGGCCTGCGCCCGGCTGGGGGCGGTGCATTCGGTGGTGTTCGGCGGCTTCTCGGCGGCGGAGCTGGCGGTGCGCATCGACGATGCCCGGCCCAAGGTCCTGCTGACCGCCAGTTGCGGCATCGAGTACGAGCGCGTGGTGCCCTACAAGCCGTTGGTGGACAAGGCCCTGGAACTGGTGGCGCAGCCGCCGGAGCGGGTGGTGGTCGTCGCCCGGCCCCAGGCCGGCGCCGAATTGCGCCAAGGCCGGGATGCCGACTGGGCAATGCTGATGGCCGGCGCCCAGGCAGTGCCACCGGTGCCCTTGCTGGCCGGCGAGCCGTTGTACGTGCTGCATACCTCGGGCACCACGGGCAAGCCCAAGGGCGTGCTGCGCGACAATGGCGGCCATGCGGTGGCCCTGAACTACAGCATGCAGGCGGTCTACGACGCCCAGCCGGGGGAGGTGTTCTGGGCCGCCTCGGACATCGGCTGGGTGGTGGGGCATTCCTACATCGTCTATGGGCCCCTGATCCGTGGTTGCACCACCTTGCTCTACGAGGGCAAGCCGGTGCGCACCCCCGATGCCGGGGCATTCTGGCGGGTGATCGCCGAGCACCGGGTGAATGTGTTCTTCACCGCGCCCACCGCCTTTCGCGCCATCAAGCGCGAGGACCCCCATGGCCGGCTGCGCCAGGACCACGATCTGTCCTGCCTGAAGGCGGTGTACGTGGCCGGCGAGCGCCTGGACCCGGCCACCTACGACTGGCTGCGCGAGTCGTTGCCCTGCCCGGTGATCGATCACTGGTGGCAGACCGAGACCGGCTGGCCAGTGGTCAGCACGCCGCGTGCAACCGCTGGTTACCCGGTCAAGACCGGTTCGGCGGGGCTGCCGGTGCCCGGCTACCAGTTGGCGGTGCTCGATGACCAGGGCGAGCCGGTGCCCTGTGGCGAACCGGGCAACATCGTGCTGCGCCTGCCTTTGCCGCCCGGGGTGCTCAATACCTTGTGGCAGGACCGCCAGCGGTTTGTCGACAGCTACCTGGGGACCTTTCCCGGCTACTACCTGAGCGGCGACGGCGGCTATGTGGATGCCGAGGGTTATGTGTTCGTCATGGGGCGCATCGACGATGTGATCAACGTGGCCGGCCATCGCCTGTCCAGCGGTAGCCTGGAGCAGGCCCTGGGCGAGCACCCGGCGGTGGCCGAATGCGCCGTGGTGGCCCTGGACGATGCCCTCAAGGGCGAGGTGCCGGTGGGCTTCGTGGTGCTCAAGCAGGACGCCCGGGTGGACCCCGGGCAACTGGAGCAGGCACTGGTGCAGCGGGTGCGCGAGCAGGTCGGGGCCCTGGCTTCGCTGCGTCGGGTACTGGTGCTCAAGCGCCTGCCCAAGACCCGTTCGGGGAAGATCCTGCGCAAGACCATCCGCAGCCTGGCCCGGGGCCCGGAAGTGGCGGTGCCGGCGACCATCGAGGACGTCCAGGTGCTCGATGAGCTGCGCCAGCTGTTCGCCGAGCAGGGCTTCTATGGAGCAGGGCCGGGCCAGGTTGCTTAAGGAGATTGTAGGAGCGAGCGGGCGGCGATCCGGCTTGCCCGCGATGGGCTTCAGGGCGCTGCGTTGATCCAGGCAATACGCGCTAGCGTTAACCACCCTCGCGAGCAAGCTTCGCTCCTCCAGGTTGACTGACTGGCGGGTTCTTCAAGGCAGGCCTGGCCCTTGCAGGGCGTCTCTAAAAACGTAGGCGAGGCAGCCAGCGCAAGGCAAAAACCGGCGAAAAAGCGCAGTTTACAAGAGGTAAATGCGCGTTTTGACCGGGCTGGCGCCCCCGCCGGTTTTTAACGCAGCGATGGCAATGCAGGTAGTTTTTAGCGGTGCCCTGACAGGCGCCGCAGGACTCGCTCCAGGGCGTCGAGGAACTGCCCGGCCTGATCCTGGCTGAAGCACAGCGGCGGGCGGATCTTCAGGGTGCTGTTGGCCGCTCCGGCAACCCCGATCAACATGCCTTCGTCACGCAGCTGGTTGACCAGGCGCCGGGCGGTCGCCGGGTCCATCGCACCGCTGTCCGGCTGGCGGATATCGACGCCCAGGAACAGGCCGGCGCCACGCACCTCGGCCAGCACCGGATGATCCGCCGCCAGGCTCTGCAGGCCCTGCATGAGCAGGCCGCCCACGTGCAAGGCATTGGCTTGCAGGCCTTCTTCCTCGATCACCTGCAGCACCGCCAGGCCCACCGCGGCCGACACCGGGTTGCCGCCGAAGGTGTTGAAGTAGCTGGCGTGCTGGCCGAAGCGCTGGACGATATGCGGGCGTACCGCCAAGCCCGCCAGCGGGTGGCCGTTGCCCATCGGCTTGCCCATGGTCACCAGGTCCGGTACCAGGCCGTGGCGCTCGAAGCCCCACATGTGGCTGCCGGTGCGGGCGAAACCCGGTTGTACTTCGTCGGCGATGAACAGGCCGCCGGCCTCGCGGATGGCTTGCACCGCCGGGGAGAGGAAGCCCGGCGGGTCGGCGAACACCCCGTCGCTGGTGAACAGGGTGTCCACCAGCAACGCCGCCGGGCGGATGCCATGGCGTTGCATATCGGCGATGGCCGCGCGCACCTGGGCGGCGAAGACCTGGCCCACCCGCTCCGGGTGCCAGGCGTCGTGCAGCGGCGCATCCACCACCCGGCAGTCCCGGGACAGCGGCACGTAGTCGCCCACCGAGGGCGACAGCTCGGCAATCGCCAGGGTCATGCCGTGGTAGGCGTAGCGGGTGACGATCACCCCGGTGCCGCCGCTGTAGTCCCGGGCGATGCGCAGGGCCAGGTCGTTGGCCTCGCTGCCGGTGCAGGTGAACATCGCCTGGCCCAGTTCTACGGGCAGGGTGGCCAAGAGCTTTTCGGCGTAGTCCAGCACGCCTTCGTGCAGGTAGCGGGTATGGGTGTTGAGTTGCGCGGCTTGCCCGGCCAGGGCCTGGACCACCCGGGGATGGCAATGGCCGACCGAGGCGACGTTGTTGTACAGGTCCAGGTAGCGCCGCCCGGCGCGGTCCTGCAGCCAGGCGCCGCTGCCGCTGACCAGGTGCAGGGGTTGCTCGTAGAACAGCTGGTAGGCCGGTCCCAGCAAGCGTTGCCGGCGCTCGATCAGGGCGCGCTGGGCGCTGTCCAGGGCCTCGGCGTGTTCGGCCTGGAAGGCGTTGACTTTCAACATGGCGAGGCTCCTCAGGGCTCTTGACGCTCATCGTCCATGACGATGCTGCCGATGATGTGGTACTTGCGCCGGTCGAAATGCCGGAAGTACAGGGCGATGGCCGCACCCAGGGCGAAGCTGGCGGCGACGATCCAGGGAATCAGCTTGAACAGCAGCGATTGCGCGGCGCTGCCGGCGGCGAAGCTGAGATTGGCGAACAGCAGGTAGACCACGTAGAGCATGCCCAGCCCGCCCAGCAGCGGCGCGAGGAAGGTCTTGAACCAATGACGCTGGGCCACATGGCGGGTGCCCAGGTGGAAGTAGCAGACCACTGCGAAGGCACAGAGCGCCTGGACGATCAGGATGCCCATGGTGCCGAGGATCGCCAGCAACGCATAGAGATCGGCGTAGGGGTCCTTGCCCGCGGCCAGGAAGGCCAGGACGATGGCCGTGGCGATCAGGCTCTGCACGGTGGAGGCCACGTGGGGCGAGCCGTGGCGCGGGTGGGTGCGGCCGACGCTGCGGCCGAGGCAGTCGAACAGGTTCTCCCGGCCCAGGGCATAGAGGTAGCGCGAGGCGCAGTTGTGAAAGGCCATGCCGCAGGCGAACGAGCCGGTTACCACCAGCAGCTTGAACAGGCTCACCGCCCACTCGCCCAGGTACAGGCGCGTCGGGCCGTAGAACACCTCGGCGGCCTGGGCCGGGTCCTGGGCCAGGCGGATGGCTTCGCTGGGGCCGGAGCCGGCGATGGCCATCCACGACACGAAGACGTAGAACACGCCGATGCCGATCACCGCCAGCAGCGTGGCCAGGGGAATGATCTTTTTCGGATTGCGCGATTCCTCGCCGTACATGGCCGAGGACTCGAAGCCGACCCAGGACCAGAAGGCGAAGAACAGGCCGATACCGGCATTGGCGCCGATCACCCCCTGGGCTGGGGTGAAGGCCTTGAGCGGATTGATCGACTCTGGCGCCAGGCCCTGGGGGCCGCCACCGTGCCAGAGCACGGCGCCGGCCATCAACGCCAGCATCAGGATCTCCAGCACCAGGCAGATGCCCAGCACCTTGGCGGTCAGGGAAATGTCGAAGTAGCTGAGGATGCCGTTGGCCGCCAGCATGGCCAGGGCGAACAGGACCCAGGGCGCCTGGAGCCCGCTGACACTGGCCAGCAGGTCGACGCAGAAGAAGGCGAAGATGCCCACCAGCGCCGCTTCGAAGACGATGTAGGTCAGGGTCACGGCGATGCCGGCGGCCATGCCCACCACCCGCCCGAGCCCGTGGGCAATGAAACCGTAGAAGGCCCCCGTGGCGGTGATGTACTTGGCCATCTGCGCATAGCCGATGGCGAACAGCGCCAGGATCAACGTCGCCACCAGATAGCCGGCGGGCGCGTACTGGCCGTTGCCGCTGCCGATGGCGATCGGCACGTTGCCGAGCATGGCGGTGATCGGCGCCGCCGTGGCCACCGTCATGAACAGTACCCCCATCAGGCCCACGGCGTTCTTGCGCAAGCGCTGGACTTCCTGGGGCCGGGCCGGTGCATCGAGTTGCTGGGACAGCTTGTCCGTATAGATCTCGCTCATGGGGGCACTCCGTCAGAGAGGTGAAGCCTCTAGGCAAGGGCCTGGAGGGATTCGGGCAGGATCTGGCCGCCGTCGACGACCAGGCTCTGCCCAGTGATGTAGCCGGCTTCGCGGGAGGCGAAGAACAGCGCGGCGTTGGCAATGTCCTCGACGCTGCCCAGGCGCCGCAGCGGCACCGAGGCGGCCATGCTGTCCTGGTACTCCTGGCCCATGCCCTGCAGGCCTTCGGTGAGGATGTTGCCCGGCAGCACGGCATTGATGGTGATGCCATCGCTGGCCAGTTCGAGCGCCGCGGTGCGCATGAAGCCCAGTTGCGCGGCCTTGCTGGCGCCGTAGTGGGCCCAGCCGGGGAAGCCGGTCACGGGGCCGGTGATCGACGAGGTGAGGATCACCCGCCCGTACTCGGCCTGGCGCAGGTAGGGCAGGGCCGCCTGGACACAGAGGAAGTTGCCCTTGGCGTTGGTGGCCAGCACCCCGTCCCAGTCGGCTTCGCTCATCTGTTCGAGGCTGGCCGAGGGGAACACCCCGGCATTGCAGCACAGCACGTCCAGCCCGCCGTGGCTGCCGGCGACGTCGGCCAGCAGCTGGCGGACCGCGGCGCCCTGGGCCACATCGGCGACGAACCCCTCGACCTGCAGGCCTTCGTCACGCATGCGCCGGGCAACGCCCTGGACCTTGTCGGCGTGGCGGGCGCTGATGGCGACCCGGGCGCCCTGGCGGGCGAAGCCATAGGCGATGCCCAGGCCGATGCCGCTGGTGGCGCCGGTGACCAGAACGCTTTTGCCTTGAAGTGAAGTGAGCATGGATAAGTCCTTTTGCGTGGATTGAACGGGATGGTGGAGCGCGGACGCTGGGTCGCACTTGACCGCGCGGCACAACTTTTACCCTGAAATATCAAATCTGTGGCGACGGCCGCGCGCCTTGTGTCCTGGAGTCAAGATTTCGCCCCGGGCGGTCAAGCGATGCGCGTCGGCCGCCTCGCATCCTGTGGTGGCCTATCTACCCTGGAGCGCGCTGATGATGACTGCCTCGAACCCCGCCAACGACCTGGATGCCGTTGCCCCCCTGGCCAGCCGGGCCGTCCTGCGCTATGCCCCGGCGCTGCACGGCGAGCTGCGCCTGCTCAGCCATTCGGAGAACGCCACCTACCTGTTGCACAACAGCCGTCGGCGTTCGGTGATGCGGGTGCATCGCCCGGCCTATCACTCGTACCAGGAGATCGCCAGCGAACTGGCCTGGCTGGCGGCGCTGCGCGAGGAGGGGCTGCAAGTGCCCGACGCTATCGCCGGCCTGGATGGCCAGTTGATCCAGCAAGTCGAGCTGGCCGGGCTGGGCAGCCGGTATGTGGTGCTGTTCGACTGGATCGAGGGCCGCGAGCCTCCGTCCCACGGCCTCGATGCTTCGTTCCGCCGCCTGGGGGCGATCAATGCGCGCCTGCACCAACAGGCCCGGCGCTGGCGCAAGCCCCGGGACTTCACGCGCATGACCTGGAACCACGCGAGCATGCTCGGTCCCGAAGGGCATTGGGGCCCCTGGCAGCAGGCCCCCTACCTGGACGAGGGGGCTCGGGCGCTGATCGGCGAGGTGGTGGGCGTCCTCGGCCAGCGCCTGGCCGACTATGGCCAGGGGCCCGAGCGTTTCGGCCTGATCCATGCCGACCTGCGCCTGGCCAACCTGCTGGTGCAGGGCGAGCACACGCGCATCATCGACTTCGACGATTGCGGGTTGGGCTGGTACCTGCACGACCTGGCCGCGGCCTTGAGTTTCTTCGAGCATCGTCCTGAGCTGGCGCAATGGATCGACAACTGGCTGCAGGGCTACTGCAGCCAGCTGGCGCTTGCGCCCGAGGACCTGGCCATGCTGCCGACCCTGATCATGCAGCGGCGCCTGCAACTGCTGGCCTGGACCGGAACCCACCGGGGGACGGCGCAGGCCGAGTGCCTGGGGCGCGAGTGGGTGCAGCAGACCCTGGGGTTGTGCCGGCGCTACCTGGATGACGGCTGGCGGGGTGTCCTGGCGCACGGGGGGCATTGAATCGATGTTACAAACCGCTACGCCCCGCACCGGTGCACTGGCGCCCGGCTCCGAGCAACGCCTGGCGCCGACAGTGCCGGGCTTGAGACCGCGGAGCCCGGCGCCGCGGGGCCTGGCGGGGATCTGGAATGGAACTTGCGTAGTCCAGCCCCCCGTCCATGGTGACTGTGCAAGGAGGTTCCCGGTGCCCCTGATCACCACGTCCACGAGCCGTCCCCATGAAAGCCAGGTCGGCGTCCTCGCCTCGGCCGCCACCGGCCTGAGCGATTTCATCCAGATGCACGGCGGTAATCCCGAACGCATCCTGGGCATGGCCGGCATCGATCCCGAGCAATTGCTGCACCCGACCCTGAGCCTGGACCTGAACCAGTATTGCTCGGTGTTCGAGGAGGCGGCCCGGCAGACCGGCAACCATAATTTCGGCCTGCGCTATGGCCAGCAGTTCCGCCCGGACTCCCTGGGCCTGCTGGGTTATGTGGGGATGTGCTCGGCGACCCTCGGCGAGGGCCTGCGCAACGTCGCCCGGGCCTTTCCGGCGCACCAGCAGGGCAGCCTGCTGCGATTGGTGGAGGACGGCGAGCTGTGTCGCCTCGACTACCAGGTGCAATACGGCGCCATCTTGCGCAAGCGCCAGGATGCCGAGCTGTCCCTGGGCATGTTCGCCAACCTGATACGCCATGCCCTGGGCCAGAACTGGGCGCCGGAGCGGGTGCATTTCGAACATCCGCAGCCCGAGGCCTGGCATGAGCACTGCAAGGTGTTCGATGCCCCGGTGCTGTTCGGCCAACCCTGCAACGCCCTGGTGTTTCGCCGCAGCGTGCTGCAGCGGCCGATGCCCGGGCACGACCCGAAGCTGCTGGCGATCCTCCTGGAGAGCCTGCACAAGCTCGCGGTGGCCGGCGCCGACCCAGGCCGACCGGACATGGTCGCCGAGGTGCGGGCCCAGGTGCGCGACCTGCTCGGCGAGGGCTACCCGTGCCTGGAGCAAGTGGCCCATAACCTGCGCATGCCCAGCTGGACCATCCAGCGCCGCCTGGGGGAAAGCGGCCTGACCTTCTCGAGCCTGGTGGACACCGTGCGCCAGGAACTGGCGCTGTACTACCTGCAGCAATCGACCCTGCCGATCTCCGAGCTGGCCCTGGCCCTGGGGTATTCGGAAATCAGCGCGTTTTCCCGGGCTTTTCGCCGCTGGTACGGCGTCAGCCCGATCCAGTGGCGCCAGGCCCATCGCGGGTTGGAGCCAGGGCCGGCTTGAACCGAGAGAGGGGCGAGCGTCCGGCGAGCTCAAAGCGTTCGCTGCTGGACGTTCGCCGCCTCTGGTTCCTCGCCCATGACCGTGGCTTCCTTGAGCGGCACCTCGCCCACCCCCAAGGCGCGTTCGATCAGCAGTTCGCCGCCGCCGTCCTTGAGCAGCGCTTGCAGGCGCTGGAATTCGTTGCACCAGATCGTCTCGATATCCCGATCGCGCCCCTTGTCCCGCTGTGGGTCGAGGGCCACAGCGCGCACCTGCAGGCGGCCGTTGTCGGCCTTGCCACCGACTTCGACGCCGTAACCTGGGGTGGCGCTCTTGCGCAGCACCACCTTGCCGGACTCGGCCCAGGCGGTGGCCATGCCTTCGCGAACCTCGTAGCCGAGCCGGGCCAGCCCCTCGAGCATGGCCTGGCGCCGGGCCAGTGCAGCCTGGGCCTGTAGCACAGCGCTGAGCGCGGCCTCGCATTCGGACTTCAGCGCTTGCAGCAGCGCCAGGTCGCTGTGCTCGTGGCACTCGGCGACCTGGCGCAGCAGGGCCGCGTGATCGGCCGTGGCATGGGTATGGAGTTCGCTGGCCAGGTCCTGCACCTGGCCAAGCAGTTCGCGGCGCTGCTGGAAGTCACGCGTGGCCTCGGCCAGCTCGATCACCAGGCTGTCGAGCAACAGGTTGCGCTGTTGCGCCTGCTCCTGGGCTTCGGCCCGGGCCAGCCGTTGCAGGAACGGGGTCGCGGCTGGCGCGCCCTGGAGCAGTTGCAGTTCGGCGATATGCCGGTCGATGCGTTGCAGGCGCGGATCACGCTCGGCTGGCTGTTGCGCGGCGATCCACTGTTCGAGGCTGGCTTGGGGTGTCTCTTCGCGCAGTTGCCGGGCCAGTTCGCGTTGACGCTCGCTCAAGCTGTCCGTCTCGTCGACCCTGGCCAGCTGGCTGAAGCCCTGGGCCAGGACCTGCTGCGCATGGGCGAGGTCGGTGCCTTCGGCCAGGCGCGCCACGTCTTGCAACAGCTCGGGCGCAACCGCTGCCTGTGCGGCGCGCAGGGCGCCGAGCAGGGTCGCGGCATTTTCTTGCTGGCGGCGCTGGCGCTGGCGTTGCTCGGTCGCACGCAGCACCGCGCGTTCCTCGCGTTCTGTCTGGTCGCGGCGCAGGTACTCGATCTCGATCGGCACGGCTTTCTGCAATTGGGCGAACTGTTCCTGGTCGAGCAGGGCGCGCAGGCGCTCAGCGCGGGCGCGGGTGGCGTTGCGTTGTTCCTCGTTCAATTCGCCGAGCCTGGCGGCCTGGGCTTCCCAGCGGGCCATGGCCTGTTCCAGGCGCTGCAGGTGCCCCTCGCACAGGGCGATGATTTCTTCGCGGGTGACGATCCGCACAACCTTGGGACCACTCATGGGCAGATCTCCGTATCGCTGGAAGAGGCCGTGACCGGACCTGGCCGGGCGGACGGCAGTGCCCGTTCGATGGCCTCGCGCAGACGGGCGCGTTCGTTGTCGCCGTCGTGGTACCAGGCCTGGGACGACACCCGGTGGATATGCGGGATCGCCCGGCGCAGGACCGACGGGCGCCAGATCTCGCGGGCGCGGGCGCGTTCCAGCAAGGTGTGGCTAGGGGCGTCGCATTCGATGCCGATGGCGTAGGTGCCGGTACCGGGGTTTTCGATGGCGAAGTCCAGGCCGAAGGCGTCGCCCTCGCTGGCCGGCGCGGCCTGCCAACCCTGGGCCTGGAGGTATTGGCCGACGATCCTGGCGAAGCCGTCGCGCTCCTGGCCCTGGTCGCGTTGTAGGTTGCCGCGGTCGGTCTGCAGCCGGTCGAGCAGCTTGCCGGTGTAGGCGAACTCCCCGGCGCACAGCGCCCGTGCGTACTCCAGGTAGCCTTGCAGGTAGTCCCTGGGGCTGGCCGGCGCACGCTGGGTATTGAGCATGTCGGAGATGTCGCCGATGGGCATCGAGGTGATCATCACCACCTTGTGCCGTGCGCGGGTGACCGCCACGTTCAGGCGCCGTTCGCCGCCGGTCTGGCCAAGCACGCCGAAGCTGCGGCGGAAGGTGCCCTGGCTGTTGCGGCCGAAGGTCGAGGAGAAGACGATCACGTCGCGCTCGTCACCCTGGACGTTCTCCACGTTCTTGACGAACACCGACATGTCCTCGCCGTCCTCGCTGCGTTCGCGCTCCTGGGCGTAGGCGCTGCGGAACACCTCGTCCTGGGCGGCGTGGACCTCCAGGTGTTCCTCGATCAGTTCGGCCTGCTTGCGGTTGAAGGTCACCACGCCGACCGAGGGGCGCTGCTCGTAGGGTTGGCGCCACAGCTCGGCCAGGTACTGCACGACACGCTCGGCTTCCTGGGCGTTGCTCTGGTTCTGGTACAGGCCTTCGACCTGGATCAGCTCCAGCGGCTTGACCCGCTCGATGCTGGCTTGTGGATGGCGCACGGGCACATTCAGGCGGTTGCCGTAGAACGAGGCATTGGAGAAGCCGATCAGCTCGCGGTAGGCGGAGCGATAGTGGATCTGCAACGTGGTGCTGGGCAGGGCATTGCGCGCCAGTTGCAGCAGGTCGGGGCAGTCCTTGATCTCCCGGCGGTTCCAGGTGTCTTCGAAGGCCTCGCGTTGCTCCTGGTCGGCTTCTGCGTCGGGCTCGTCGCCGTCGAACAGTTCGGCTTCGTCGCTTTCCACCCGGCTGGAGAAGAACGCCGTCGGCGGCATCTGCTTCTCGTCGCCGCTGACCACCGTGACCTGCCCGCGAAACAGGGTCGGCAGGGCGAACTCCACCGGCATCTGCGAGGCTTCGTCGTAGATTACGGTATCGAACAGGCCGGCCTTGAGCGGCAGCACGCGGCTGGCCACGTCCGGGTTCATCAGCCACACCGGGCGCAGGTTCATCAGCCCCAGCGGCGCGCCCAGCTCGATGAATTCGCGCAGGCGCCGCGAGCGCTTGCCGGTGAGCCGGGTCACGTCTTCCCATTGCTTGCGATTGCCCAGGCGCGAGGGATCGATGCCCTTGGCCAGCAGCTCGCGGTTGAGCTCGCGCATGCGGGTATCGGCCTGGGCCAGGCTGGCGACCTTGGCCTGGGTTTCGTCCTGGCCGTACAGCAACTCGGGGTGGGCTTGCTCGATGCGGTGCTTCCAGCCCAACCGCGCCTCGCGGTTCAGCAGGCGGCGCACGGCGGCTTCCAGTTGCTCGGGCGCCAGGGCGTCCAATGGCGCCTGGCGTTGGCGCAGCAGGGCCAGCAGCTCCAGCTCCTGCGGGCCCAGCAGGCTGGCTCGGCCACGGAACGCCTGGTAGGCGCCGAGGCAGGGCAGGGCTTGTTGCAGGCGGGCCAGGGGCAACTCGTTGCTCTGGTTGTGCTCGATAGCCTGTTGCAGTTGCCCCAGCAGTTCGGCGCCCAGCCAGTGGCCGAGCAGCTTGAGCTGGTCGAGGCTGGTCTGGCGTACGCCCTGGCGAATCAGCGAGGCGTCCAGGTCGCCGAGCAACGCTTCGAACTCGCGCTTGTCGCCGCTGAGCACCGCAGCGTCGGCCTGGCGGACGCGGGGCGATTGGGCCAGGGCCTGGGCCAGGACCTGGATCTCCAGCAGCTGGCGGATGTCGAGGGTGACCGTCGCGCTCAGCTCCAGGCCGGCTTCGGGGGCGGGGGCGTCCAGTCCCAGCTCCCGTTGCAGGGCCGTGAGTTCGGCGCGCAGCGGGCGCCATTGGCGCTCCAGGTCGATGGCCGCGTGCAGTGCGGGCAGGACTTCCTCGACCCGGTTTTCACCCCGTTGCTGCAGGAACTCGCGCAGCCGGCCACGGCGCAGCAGGTGCACGGGGTTGATCCGCGACCACCAGGAACGGGCGGCCATGACCTTGGCGCAATCCTGGCCCAGGCTGCCGAGGCGCTTGTGGTCGATCAGCCCCAAGGCGGGCGACAGCGCCGCCTGGTAGCGATCTTCCGGCAACTGGCGCAGTTGCTGCTGCAGTTGTCGCAGCTCGTCGAGGATCGCCTCGCCACGGGCCACCGACTCATGCTCGCGCAGGCGGAACAGCGGTAGCCAGCGGGCCAGGCGCAGCCGCTGCTGCGGGTCCAGGTCGAGCAAGGTGGCGACGTGCGCCGCCATCCATGCGCGGTAGGGCGCGGGGTCGTCGATCTCGAAACTGGCCGGATGCGCTTGCAGCGTGGCCTGGCGATCGGCCTCGGCCTGGGCGAAGTCCCGCAGGTTGTCGTCGAAGGCTTGCAGGGTCGGGCGATCGGCGGCGAAGGCTTGCAGCTGCGCCAGGGGGCTGCCTTCGTAGCGTGCCGGCAACCACAGGCGAACCAGTGGTGCACAGCGCTCCTCCAGGCGGGTCAGGCTGGCGGGGTCCAGGGGCGCCAGGTGCTGGCGCAGGGCCGGGAATTCCAGGGGCGCGGGGCCATCTTCCAGTTCGATCAGCTCGCCCAGCAGGCGGCGATAGCTCAGGCCGCTGGCCGGGTCCGGGTGATGCAGGCTCTGGTGGTAGCGATCGAGTTCGCCCTCGAGGGCCTCGATCCGCGCCGCCGTCTGTTCACGCTGGCGCAACCAGCCCTGGCTGTCGCCGCCAGCGGCGAACAGGGCCTCCAACTGCTCGCGAATACTGCGGATGATCGGCTCGCGGTCGCGGTTGACGTCGTTGAGCATGACGATGCGCTGGCCAAGCCCTTCGGCCACCAGGCGTTTGTGCACCACCTCCAGCGCCGCATGTTTCTGGCAGACGATGAGCAGGCTGCGCTGGCGGCCGATGGCGTCGGCCACCATGTTGACGATGGTCTGGCTCTTGCCCGTGCCGGGCGGCCCCTCCACCAGCAGGCCGGGGCCTTGCCGGGCCTGGAGCACTGCCGCTTCCTGGGACGGGTCGCTGGCCACGGTGAAATAGCGCTGCAGCTCCCCGGGATCGGCCGGTGGCTGTTCGTCCTCGCCATTCCTGAGGCGCAAGGCGGTCTCGAGGCCCGTGCCGTTGGGTGACAGCGACTTGAGCTGGCGCAGGTCCTCGCCAATGGCCTGGCCCATGAAGGTGACGTGGAACAGCACCGCCGCGCAGGCCAGTTCGTCCTGGTAGGGCGCGACCTCCACCGTGCTGGCCGGCAGGCTGGCGAAGGTGCGCGAGCGTACGCCGGCGAGCATGCCGAAGGCATCCATCACGTCGTTGGTGCGGATGGACGAACGGCCGAGCAGTTCATCGGCGGTCTTGCGCCAGAGTTTGCAGGTCTCGACGCCGAGCACGCTGTCCAGCGCGGGGTTCAGGCGCACCTCTTCGCGTTCGCCGTCGAAGGCCAGCCGCGCGTTGCCGCGCTGGCCCAGCTCCAGCAGCAGTTTCACCGGCCACAGCAGCAACGGGATGATCCGCGGGCGGGCGTTGCCGCGCGGATCGCGGCTGAGCAAGAAGGGGAAGCCCAGGTAGAGCCCGTCGATGCCGGTGTCGCGCTTGTACAACGCGCTCTGGCGGTACAGCGCATGCAGTCGGGCCTCGATCCGCGGATCGGCCTGGAAGCATTCCGGGTCGAGGTTCACCGCGCGCTCGTTGCGTTGCAGCAGGTGGTCGAGCAGGGCGGCGGCGGGACGGCGCTCGCTGTGCAGTTCGGCCAGGTCGACGCGGGCGGTGGTCTTGCCGATGTTCATGCGCACCAAAGGGCCGCGCATCACCGCGGTGACTACCTTTTTCTCGAAGAAGTCGAGGATCTGCGATACGTAGTGCTGCTTTTGCGGCTCCAGCCACTGGCTCTCGGGAATGGCCAGCAGCACCAGCACCTTGGCCAGGGGCATGCGCCGTTCCAGGCGGAACTGCTCGGCCCACTCATCCACCGCCGGCACGCCGCTGCGGGCGAAACCACGGATGCGCTCGTCGACGCTGCGGTACAGGTCCGGGCGCGGGTGCTCAAGCAGTGCGCTTGCTTGCTCGCTGTCGAACCAGCCGACCTCGGTGCGCTGGGCCAGCTCGGTGGCTTCCTGGATGATCGAGTCGACCGAGCGGAATTGCTCGATGGCAGCGCTGAGCAGCACGATCAGGTCTTCTTCGGCGATCACCCGCCGTTCCGACAGGTAGGCCAGGCCAGGATGCTCGGTATCCGGCAGCAGGCGCTGGCGCTCCTGCCACTGGGTGGCGAGCCTGGCGCGAGAGGTCGACAGCAGGTAGATGCGCAGGGTTTCTTCCACCAGTTCGACCTGTTGGTGCAGGGCGCGCTGGCGCACCTGCTCGGCGCGCAGCTTGAGGCGCGACAGCCAGTTGTCGGTCTGCAATTGCTCCAGCAGATCGGGAACCGAACCGCTGATCAGCCGGTAGCCTTCCAACGGGTGTTCGAGCAACCAGCCCGGGGTGACGATGTCGCCGCGATGGATCAGCGGCACTTGCGGATTGAGCAGCTTGAGCGCCAGCATCAGGCGAAAGTCGTCTTCCAGGCCGTCGTGCTGCACCACCTGGCGCAGGCCGGCGAGCAGCGAGGAGGGCAGGCCGAGCTGTTCGGCCCAGGTCACGATCACCCCGCGCAGCAGGTGGTCCAGGGCCTGGGCCCAGTGTTCGGCCTGGGCCGCGGCCAGGGCGAACACCCGGGGTTTGTGGTAGTGGCGCTGGCCCAGCTGCAAGGTGGCGCCTTCGCCGTCGTCGCGCTCCTGGAACGACGAGGCCGGCGCCGCGACCGGATGGCCACCGAGCCAGGCCTCGACCTCGGGCCACTGCCAGCGCTGGTGCCGGTCCCGGGCCAGCAGTCCGCGCAGCAACAGGTTGAGCCCCGGGTCCAGGTCATCGGGGATCGGCACCCCGTTGGCCAGTACATGAATAAGGAAGGCATTGGCATGGATGCCTTCGAAACAGGCGCCCTGGGTCAACTGTTCGAGCAGGATCATCCCCAGGCTCCACCAGTCCGAGGCCGCGGCTACCCCGCCGGCGATGGCTTCCGGGGCCATGTAGCGGCTGGTTTCCAGGGGCGACACGATATCCAGGTCGAACTCCGACAGGCGCGCCGAGCCGAAGCCGCTGATCACCAGGTCCAGCGGCTCGCGGGTGCGCACCAGCAGGCTGGCCGGGCGCAGGTCGCGATGGCGCAGCCCGGCTTCGTTGAAGGCATGCAGCGCCTGGCCCAGTTCCCGGACCACATGGCGCACGCTGTCGGTGTCGCGAATGATGCTGCCCAGGTCCGCCAGGGTGCCGCCGCTGAGCTCTTCGATGACCTCGTAGGCCCGGCCGTCCCAGCGTCCGGTGGCGATGATCTCGGGCACATGCGCACGGGGCAGGCGGCGGATCACATCGTAGATCGCCGGGTCGGGTTCGGCGCCGGGGCGGTAGAGCGTCAACACCGCCTGGAGTGGCGTTGCCTGGTGGCTGGCCAGGTAGCGTTCGCGCACACCGTCGGTGCTGCTGATCTGGCGGATCAACGCCCAGCCGTCGATCAGGGTCTGGCTGGCGCTGGCCGGGTCGCCTCCGGCATCAGGGAGTGCCGGCCCAGGCGTCGCGTTGCCAGGGACCTGGTCCTGGTCTTGGGCCGGAGACGCGTCGCACTCCAGGCACATCAAGTCGCCTGGCTCCATGGCATGGCCGTTGCTGCAAACCAGGCCCGGCGCGATGGTCTCGGGCTGGGCCGGGGCCTCTGGCGGCGGGCTGTCCTGGCCTGGGCCGTGCTGGGGCATCGGGTCTTGGGGCATGGCGTCTTGGGTGACGATGACCTGGGGCCGCCAGCCGTCGGCGCGCAGCGGTTCGCCGGCCAGGTCCCAGTTGCAGGGGTGCTGGTCTACGGTGCCTTCGCAGAACAGCTCCTGGAGCGGGCGTTCGGTCTGGCAGTTGGGGCAGAAGCGAATCATCGGGAGAATTCCATTCAGTGGCGGTGCGCACTGGTCTGTATTTGGTGGCCTTGCTCCTGCAGCAGGTCGCGCAGATGCAGCAGGTCGTCACGTCGGGGGATGCCGGCCATCCAGACACTGCCGTTGACGTCGAACATCAGGTCCAGGGCCTTGTCGGCGGCTTCCAGGGGACGCTCATAGGACGCCAGGCGCGCATGGCCGAGGGGCGTGAGCAGGGTCAGGCGCTGGTTGTCGCTGCCGCGCAGCGCCAGGGATTGTTCGAGGCGTTCTTCGTAGGGGTCGCTGATCAGGCCGTCGATCAGGCCCTCGGCCTTGCGTAACTGGGGTTGCAGGCGCTCCAGCGGATAGCCGCTGTAGACCAGGATGTCCACAGGGCTGAGGCGGCGCAGCCCTTGGAGTAAAAGCAGCAGGGCCTCGAACTGATCGAAAGGTTCGCCGCCGGACAGGGTGATGCCGTCGGCTTCGCGCAGCCAGGGCGCCAGTTGCGTGAGCAACTGGTCGATGTCCAGGCGCCGCTGGCCCGGTCCCCAGGTATCGGCGGAAATGCACCCGGGGCAGCGGATGCTGCAACCCTGGAACCAGATGCCCAGGCGCCGCCCGGGGCCGAGGGTGGTGACCGGGAAATGCACCCGCGACAGGCTCAGTTGCATCTTCAGCGGCGTTCCATGAGCAACCCGCCGGCGTCCAGCGCGGTGATCGAGAAACGCTCGCCCGGCTGCGCATCCTGGTCGAACAGGGCCCGGGACAATGGATTGAGCAGGCGCGCCTCGAGCTGGTTGCGAATGCCCCGGCCGCCATTGGACAGGTCATGCAGGCACAGCGCGCGCAGGCCTTGGCGGGCCTGGGGGCTCAGTTCGATGAACAACGCCTGTTGCTGTTGCAGGTCCTTGAAGGTGGTGTCGACCATCTGCTCGAAGATCTGGATCGCCACATCCTCGCGGATGAAGTCGAAGACGATGATGTTCTCGCCAATGCGGTTGAGGATCTCCGGGCGGTTCAGCACCAGCTTGAAGTAGCGGTCGATCTCGTTGTGGACCTTCTCCTGCATCTGTTCGAAGGGTTCGCCGGGCAGCACGTTGGCAACGCGCTCGCCGTTGTCGCCCTGGCGATAGATGCCCAGGTTGGAGGTGAATACGATCAGCGCCTCGGAGAAATACACCCGGTCGCCGCGCCCGGAGGTGAGCACGCCGTCGTCGAGGATCTGCAGGAATTTATCGAGGATGCGCGGGTGGGCCTTCTCGATTTCGTCGAACAGCACCACGCTGAAGGGTTTTTCACGGATGGCGTTGGTCAGCTCGCCGCCCACGTCGTAGCCGACATAACCGGGCGGCGCGCCGATCAGGCGCTGGTCGGCGTGCTCGGCACTGAACTCCGACATGTCGAAGCGGATATAGGCGCTTTCATCGCCGAACAGCAAGCTGGTGATGGTCTTGGCCAGTTCGGTCTTGCCCACGCCCGTGGGACCGGCGAGGAAGGCCACGCCCCGGGGCCGGTTGCCCTTGCGGCTGGCGCCGACCCCGGTCATCGCCCGCTTGACGATGTCGAGCATGTGGGTCACCGCATGATCCTGGCCCTTGACCCGCTGGTGCACTCGTTCATCGGCCTGGCGGATCTGCTGGCGGTCGATGCGCAGCCAGGGATCTTCGGTGACCCCGATCTTGTAGCGGCGCACGGCATCGGCGATCTGTTCCATGGCCACGCCCTCGACCCTTGCCAGTTGGGCGATGGCGCTCAGATCGAGCAGCAGCAGGCCTTCGGTATTCTGCACGAAGGCATCCACCGCCTCGCGTGTGCTGTCCTCGCTGGCTTCCTGGCTGCCGGCCAGGCTCTTGAGCAGGGCCGGGGCCAGGGCACGGCGGGTCAGCTGGTCGGGCCGGGATACCGGAATGTGGCGCAGCCGCGGGTTGTCCACCAGCAGCCAGTCGGGCAGGTCGCCTTCCTTTTCCACGAGCCACAGCAAGGTATTGAAGAAGGGTTTGCGCAGCTCCGGCAGTGGCCGGCTGCGGGCCTGGTGGGAGTGCACCAGGGCCTGGGTGAACAGCTGGTGTTCGGCGGCGCTGAGGGAATCGTTGCGCACCACCAGGCGTGAAGCGAAGTCGATGACCAGGGCAATCGGTGGGCCGGCGCGATTCACCAGGCGCTGCACGGTGGCGGCCAAGAGATCGGGGCCTGCCGGGGCGGCGCCATCCACCGGGGTCAGGCCCAGCTCCTTGAGCAGGGTCTGGCCCGCTGCAGGATCGCTGTCCGCCTTGCCGATGGCGCGCATGCCGGTCACCGGGTCCCACGTCAGTACATGGGCGTAGCCGGCCGCGAGCAGGGTGTCGCCGAGGGCCTGGTTGAAGCTCAGGGCCGTGACCGTGCCGGGGGCCACCTCGCTGGCCTGCAAGTCGCGGATGTTGCCGGACAGGACAAACTGGCTCTTGAGTGGCAGGAAGCGGACCAGGTCCCGCATCCAACGTGGGCTTTCAAACGGTGTATTCCCTGACATGTTTCAGCTCGTAACCTCGGGCGGTGGTGGCAGGGTATTGCCCCATGCTCAGGTTTTCCAGCTTCGGGTTAGGAAATTTCCTGCTTATTGAGGGTGCCGGTCGGTACCGGTAGGGTCCTGGTCAGCGAGCCTGCAGATCGATGGAAAAGTCCTGGGCGTGGTCTCAGAGGCTGTCAGGGTCGCCGAAGAACATCTGGATCCGTGAGCGCAACCAGCGCTCGCCCGGGTCGTTGTCCTGGGAGCCGCGCCAGGCCATGTGCATTTCAAAGCTGCGCACCGGCAGGGGCGGGTCCTCGGCGCGTACGCCGCCGGCGGCGGTGAGGGCCTCGGCGGTGTAGTCGGGGACGGTGGCGAGGATATCGGTGCCGGCCAACAGGGTGCTCAGGCCGTTGAACTGCGGCACCGCGAGCACGACGTGGCGCTTGCGCCCGAGTTTTTCCAGCTCTTCATCGATGAAGCCGCTCAGGTCGCCGGCGAACGACACCAGGGCGTGGGGGCGGGCGCAGAAGTCGTCCAGGCCCAGGGGACCGGGCACGGTGTCGGCGCGCAGCAGCTTGGGCATGCTGCGGCGCAGGACCTTGCGCTTGGCGTTGGCCGGCAGGTCGGTGGTGTAGCTGACGCCGATGGAAATCTCCCCGGAAGCCAGCAGCGAGGGCATCAGCAGGTAGTTGGCCCGGCGCACCACCAGCACGATGCCCGGGGCTTCGGCGCGCAGGCGCTTGAGCAGCATCGGCAGCAGGGCGAACTCGACGTCGTCGGACAGGCCGATGCGAAATACCGCATTGCTGGTGGCCGGGTCGAACTCGGCGGCGCGGCTCACGGCGGTGGAGATCGAATCCAGGGCCGGGGACAGCAGGGCGAAGATCTCCGTCGCCCGGGCTGTGGGCTCCATGCTGCGGCCGGTACGTACGAACAGTGGGTCGTCGAACAGATTGCGCAGGCGCGACAGGGCCGCGCTGATGGCGGGCTGGCCAAGGAACAGTTTCTCGGCGGCGCGGGTCACACTGCGTTCGTGCATCAATGTTTCGAACACGATCAACAGGTTCAGGTCGACACGACGCAGGTCATTACGATTCATCTGGAGTCCTGGCAGATTCAGCGAACTTGACTGGAGCGGCCATATCGAAACAATGGCCGGCGTGAATCTTACGGGTAAAGGCTGCTACTCTGCACCGGCTAATTGCCTGGCAGGCGGCTCGCAGCCCGCCCAGCCCCGATTTTCAAGGGCACGGAATCGATGACAGGCATGTCGACTATTAATAGGCACTGATAGTCTTGCTTTCAAAGCCCGGATAAAGTCCGCGGCATTAGAGGTTATTTTTTGACGAGGTTTGCGATGTCCCGCACGATTCGTTTTCACAAGTTTGGAGCGGCCGAGGTGCTCAAGTGCGAAGAGCATGCGGCCTCGTTGCCTGCGCCAGGCGAAGTGCAGGTACGAGTCGAAGCCATCGGTATCAGTTGGTATGACGTGCTCTGGCGGCAGAACCTGGCTTCCTCCCATGCCCGGCTGCCTTCCGGCCTGGGCCACGAGATGGCCGGCGTGGTCACCGCCGTGGGCGATGGGGTCGAGGACCTGGCGGTGGGCGACAAGGTCGCCAGTTTCCCCGCCGAGAGTCCCAACGACTATCCGGTGTATGGCGAGCAGATCGTCTTGCCGCGCTCGGCCCTGACTCGTTATCCGGAGGTCTTGAGCCCGATCGAGGCGGCGGTGCACTACACGCCGTTGCTGATCGCCTATTTCGCCTACGCCGACCTGGCCCGGGTCAAGCCCGGGCAGTTCGCCCTGGTCACCGATGCCAGCCACTGCGCCGGACCGGCCTTCGTGCAACTGGGCAAGGCCTTGGGCGCAAGGGTGATCGCGGTCACCAAGAATGCCGAGGAGCGTGAATACCTGCTGTCCCTGGGGGCGGAAAAAGTCATAGTCACCGAGGAGCAGGACCTGCTGCTGCAGGTCAACAAGCTCACCGACAGTCGTGGGGTCGACGTGGTCTTCGATGGCCTCGGCGGGCCGCAGATGTCGATGCTCGGCGATGTCCTGGCGCCCCGTGGCAGCCTGGTGCTGTACGGCCTGCAGGGCGGCAACCAGACACCGTTCCCGGCTTGCGCGGCGTTCCAGAAGAACATCCAGTTCTTCGTGCACTGCATCGGCAACTTCACCGGCAAGCCCGAGCTGGGCATCAGCCAGGACCAGGTGGCGCTGCAGCGCGCCCTGCGCGACATCAACCAGTTGACCGCCGACCGGGTATTGCTGCCGCTCAAGACCCGGGTGTTCCCGTTCAGCGAGTTCGTCCAGGCGCACCGCTACATGGACGAATGCCCATGCCGCGAACGAGTCGCCTTGCAGGTCGAGCCGGTCTGACCCGATCCCAGGCCCCCAGTCGTGGGGCCTGGTGCTTTTCCCTTCCCAGCTTCCCCTGGCATGCCGCACTTGGCCGGTATTGCTGGCGTATGCCCGTCGATAAATCTTGCTGTCGATTCCGGGATAGATTCCGTCGCGCAATGGTCGAACTGCCAGTAAACTGCGCGGCATTTCCGAACCATCCTTTTTTTGAGGTTTTGCATGACTCTCAGTCCTTTTGCGGGCAAACCGGCACCCACGCAATTGTTGGTCGACATCCCGCGACTGGTGACGGCGTACTACACCGGTCAGCCCGATGCATCGGTTCCAACCCAGCGCGTGGCCTTCGGTACCTCCGGGCACCGTGGAAGTTCGTTCGACCTGAGTTTCAATGAATGGCACGTCCTGGCCATCAGCCAGGCCATCTGCCTGTACCGCGAAGCCCAGGGCATCGATGGCCCGCTGTTCCTGGGGATCGATACCCACGCCCTGTCCACCCCGGCCGGGGCCAGTGCCCTGGAAGTGCTGGCGGCCAACGGCGTGACCGTGATGATCGCCGCTGGCGACGAATACACCCCGACGCCGGCGGTGTCCCACGCCATCCTCTGCTACAACCGCGGTCGCACCTCGGGCCTGGCGGACGGCATCGTCATTACGCCGTCGCACAACCCGCCACAAAGCGGTGGCTTCAAGTACAACCCCACCAACGGCGGCCCGGCCGATACCCATATCACCAAGTGGATCGAGGCCAAGGCCAACGAGCTGCTGGCGGCCCGGCTCGCCGGGGTCAAGCGCATCAGCCATGAGCAGGCGCTGAAGGCCGACACTACTCATCGCCACGACTACCTCAACAGCTATGTCGCCGACCTGGTCAACGTCATCGACCTGGAGGCCATCCGCAACGCCAAGCTGCGCCTGGGCGTGGATCCGCTGGGCGGAGCAGGGGTGCGCTACTGGTCGGCGATCGCCGAGCACTACAAGCTGGACCTGGACGTGGTGAACCGTGAAGTCGACGCCACTTTCCGCTTCATGTCGGTGGACTGGGACGGGCAGATCCGCATGGACCCATCCTCCAGCCACGCCATGCAGGGCCTGATCGGCCTGAAGGAGCGCTTCGACGTGGCCTTCGCCTGCGACCCGGACCACGACCGCCACGGCATCGTCACCCCCAGCGGGGGCCTGCTGGCACCGAACAACTACCTGGCGGTATCCATCGACTACCTGTTCCAGAATCGTCCGCAATGGCGCGCCGATGCCGCGGTGGGCAAGACCGTGGTCAGCAGTGGCCTGATCGACCGCGTGGCGGCCCGCCTGGGCCGGCGCCTGTATGAAGTGCCGGTGGGCTTCAAGTGGTTTGCCGACGGCTTGTTCGACGGTTCCCTGGGCTTTGGTGGCGAAGAAAGCGCGGGTGCTTCGTTCCTGCGTCGGGATGGCGGGGTGTGGTGCACCGACAAGGACGGCCTGATCCCAGCGTTGCTGGCGGCGGAAATGACCGCCCGCACGGGCCGCGATCCGAGCCAGGCCTATCGTGCATTGTGCGATGAGCTGGGCGAGCCGTTCTCGATACGGGTCGATGCCAAGGCCAACCCGCAACAGAAAGCGTTGCTGAGCAAGCTGTCGCCACAGCAGGTGACCTCCACCGAGCTGGCGGGCGAGCCGATCCAGCAGATCCTCAGCCACGCTCCGGGCAACGACCAGGCCATTGGCGGCTTGAAGGTGATGACCGAGAACGGCTGGTTCGCCGCACGACCGTCGGGCACCGAGGACATCTACAAGATCTACGCCGAAAGCTTCATCGGCGACGATCACCTCAAGCAACTGGTGCAGGAAGCCCAGACCCTGGTGGATGGCGCCATCAGCGGCAACTGATCAGGCGATTGCCGGCAATGAAAAAGGGGCGACCATCATGGTCGCCCCTTTTTATTTGCCGCTGTGCCGTGCCCGGTCTCAGGCCAGGTCCACCAGGACGATCTCGCTGTCCTGTACTGCGGTTACCCGTAGCACCCGTTCATCCTGCACGGCCACGCCGTCGCGAGCTTCGGCGCGCAAGCCATTGATCTCGATGACCCCGGTGGCCGGCACCAGGTAGGCCCGGCGGCCGTTGTCCAGGTGGTACTCGGCGCTTTCACCGGCCTTGAGGTTGGCTGCCACCAACCGCGCATCGGCACGGATGCGCAGGCTCTCCACATCGCCGTCCTTGCCGCTGGCCAGGGTCACGAAGCCTTCGCGCTGGCCCTTGGGAAACGGCTTGGCGCCCCAGGACGGTGCAGAACCGGCCTGGTTGGGGATGATCCAGATCTGGAAGATCTTGGTGGGAGTGTCTTCCAGGTTGTACTCGCTGTGGGCAATGCCGGTGCCGGCACTCATCACCTGCACGTCGCCAGCCTCGGTACGCCCCTTGTTGCCCAGGTTGTCCTGGTGGCTGATGGCGCCTTCGCGCACATAGGTGATGATCTCCATGTCCCGGTGCGGATGCTGCGGGAAGCCGGTGCCGGGGGCGATCACATCGTCGTTCCAGACCCGCAGGTTGCCCCAGTGCATGCGCTCGGGGTCGTAGTACTCGGCGAAGGAAAAGTGATGATGGGCATCCAGCCAGCCGTGGTTGGCGCCGCCCAGGGAGCTGAAGGGTCTGAGTTCAAGCATGATCGTCTCCTGATCAAGGCTCGTCATGGCACGTTGCACCTGGCCAAGGACGATAGCCGTGGGTTGATGGCGTGCATCTTCTATCAGTCATTAATCGATAAAAAGCGCAAAAAGTGCCTTTATCAAATCGATAAATTAGATGCTTTATCGGGCCAAAAGCTGGTGTCAAACCTTCGGTTCATCGCTTAAGTTAATGACCTGCAAGCAATTCGCTGGATGCTCCGAGAAAATCCGGCGACCATTACCGCTCAAGCACCACACCCTGGAGTCCGCGTGTCGCAACACACCCCCGATCTGCCCCCCGAGCTCATGCCCCTGGCCCAGATGTCGTTGTTCAAGCGCCTGGCGGCGCGCTTCTTCGGCCACGGCCTGACCCGCCTGCGAGCCCAGCATCGGGCTTCCTGGCTGCACGGCCAGGCCGATGGCTTTCGCAGTGGCCATACTGCGGGCGTGGAGTACGGCTACCGCGAGGGGCGCCTCGAAGGCCTGGAGGAGGGGCGCCAGGTGTTGCTGATCCGCGACAGCCGCGATACCGAGCATCGGCCCCCTGGCGTCGACGACCGGTTGTTCGACGATTGGCGCCTGCCCTTGGGGGCCGAGCTGAAGAAGCGCTTCAAGGCCGATGTCGCGCGCTTGCTGGCGCCCGAGGCCCAGCCCAGCGCCGCGCAATGGAAGATGATCTTCAGCGACACTCCGGCCACTGCGGTGATCGCCGGGGCCGGGGCCGGCAAGTCGACCTCGCTGGTGCTGCGCCTGCTGTTGCTCCATCACTACCTGGGATTCGAGCTGGACTCCATGACCGTGGTGACCTTCACCCGCGAGTCGCGCAAGGATTTCATCGCCAAGCTGATCCAGGTATTCGCCCTGTGGGGGCGGCAACTGGATGCCCGGCAGGCCCGGGACCTGGTGCGCACCTTCCATTCGCGAATCCTGCCCATGGTCCGCAGTTTGCCGGGGTTCGAACGGCTGCAGGCGTTCGAGAACCTCAGCGAACGGCAGCCGGGCCTCGATGCCGAGGTGGACAGCAACCCCTTCGACCTGCGCATCAACGATGCCCAGCGCCAGCACCTCAACGCCTGCTACCAGGCGCTGTACAACAGCGACGAGCGCTTTCGCCTGGCCTTGAAACCGCTGGTGCGCCACGCCCTGCAACTCAAGGAGCTGGAGCGTGACCATCCGGATGTGCAAAAGCGCATGGCCGTTACCGAACTGGCGGCCAAGCGCGACGAAGAACTGTGTGACACCCTCGAGGACCTGTGGTTCAGGGCCGGGGCCTGGCCGATCAAGGGCATCGAACCCAAGCGCCAGCGCTTCGAGATCAACGGCGCGCAGTTCCATTGCCACGGTTACTGCGCCGAGCTCGATGCTTGGGTGGTGCTGGGTTTCGACCCACGGGAAAACCCGCAGATCACCCGTCCCGGGGCCAAGCTGAGCGTCCGCGCGGAGTGGGCGGTAAAGCGCACCCTGTTTCAAGCTTTCTTCCGTAAACCATTGATTTGGCTTGATAGTTACGAAGATTCAAAGCGCGCCCTCGGCGCTTTTTCGGCCCAGGCCAGTGCCGGCCCTGGCTTCGATTATCGGGTCAAGGGCGAGCTGGCCTCGGCGCCGTTGCTGGATTGTTTCGTCGCCGCCGCCGGGTTCATCGAGAACCTGGGGCTGGATGTGGGCGACGCCGTGGGCCGCATGAGCTTCGCCCAGGACGACCCGGATCGGTATTTCTTCGAGGCCCTGAGCCTGTTCTGGCGCGCCCTGGAAGACCATCTGCTGGACCAGTCGCCACCGATCATGACCTACAACCGCATGTTCGCCCTGTTCAGCGAGCGTTCGCCGGAAAACTTCAAGCTGTTGGCCGACGCCTGCCTGAGACCGATGTCGCACCTGATGATCGACGAGTTCCAGGACGTTTCGCCGCAGATCGTCTCCTGGATCAAGGCCAGCCTCGGCGAGATCCGCCGCCGAGGCTCAGCGCTGCACCTGGGGCGAGGGGCGCAGCATTCCTCGCTGTTGTGCGTGGGTGATGACTGGCAGTCGATCTATGGTTGGCGTGGCAGCTCGCCGCGCTACTTCATCGAGTTCAACAAGGAGTTCGTTTCGCCGAGCACCACCCGGGTCATGCTCAGCGAGAACTACCGCAGCCATCAGCATGTGATCGATGCCGCCGAGCACATCGTCCGCGCGGCCCCGGCCATCGCCGGGAAAAAGGCCAAGGCCAGCGGCGAGGCCCGCGAGTCATGGCCGGTGCAGGTGCTGGACCGGGACGACGAGGGCTTGGCCCAGCGTTTGGCGGAGCACTATCGGCAGGGCGATTCGATCTTGATGTTGTTTCGAAAAAGTATCGATAAGTTATTGATTGAAAACAGTATTTCACAAATAGTTAATGTTGATTCTAGCTTGCCGTTGGCGGCGCGCCGGCTCAAGCAACTGACCTATCACAGCGCCAAGGGGCTGCAGGCGGACGTGGTGTTCCTGCTGGGCGATTGCCAGCACCTGAGCAGCTCACCCTACAAGAACCAGGTGTATCGCATGGCCGGGCTGGGCAAGGACGGCGACGCCACGCCCTACGACAGTGCCCAGAAAGACGAGATCCTGCGCCTGGCCTACGTGGGCATCACCCGCGCGGTCAAGCATTGCTACTGGTATGTCGAGCGCCAGGACTCCAGTGCGGGCAATGCTCCGAGGGCCTCGGACCGGGTGCCGAAGGACAAGCCGTACTTCCAGGATCTGCGACAGCGGCCATGAAAAAGCCCGCCGGTTGGGCGGGCCTGGGTGAAGGGGTCAGGCCTTGAAGGCCAGGGAGGGCGAGAGGGCCTGCAGCTCATCCTCCACCGCCTCGATTATTCGTTCGACATCCGCGGCGCTCATCACCGTCGCGCAGGGAATGCCGGCGATGGCGATCATGGTTTCGCCGCTGGCGCGGTCGAACAGCCGGGCGATCATGCTGCCAGGCGCATCCATGCTGGCTTCGAAACCCATGGGATGAAAATGCCAGCGCATCAGCTGGCAGGCGTTGGGAAAGGTGACTTTGCTGGCCCAGACTGTGTTCATCGGTGGCCCACCTTGATTCATTGAGCGCTTCCTTGTGCTCGCGGGAGGACGAGGGCTCGTCGCTGAGCCGCTCGGGTGAGGTATTGAAAATAGCACCGGGTCATGGCCGCCTGCAGTTTTTTTGGCCACCGTTCGGCGGTTCGTTCATGAAAGTTTGATGCCAGTCCTGTCTGTGCTGGATGATCATGCGCACCGATTGTCCCGGTTATCGGGGTGGCGATTGCCGCCTGTGGGCAAGTTCGGCAAGCTGCGTTTTTTCCTGTCCGAGAAATGTATGTCTGTTGCTGACGACCCATCGTCGCAGACCCGGGCCACCGGCGACACCGTGACGCGCTACCACCTTTGTTGGAAACACCGCGACCTGGATGGGGTGCTGGCGCTGTACCACCCGCAGGTCCAATACAACGATTTCTTCCAGAATCGCACGCTGGCCCTGGCCGACCTGCGCGAATACGTGCAGGCCAGCATGCCGCGGGCACCGGACGAGACCCTGGAGCACTGCGACCGCATCCGCCTGGATGGCGACACGGCCTTCATCCAGTACCAGGTGACCCTGAGGGGCGGCCAGGGGCTGGTGTCGTTCCGGGCCAGCGAAGCGATCACCGTACGCGACGGCCTGATCTGGCGGGTCAACGAATATGCGGCCCTGGTGCGCGAAGCTTCCTCGGGCCAGGCTGCCGGCGGTCCGCGCCCGGCAGCCAGCCGCCTGGGGTTATCGCCGCGCCAGCTGGGGCGCATGGCCGACGACCTGGAGCAGTATTTCCAGCACCAGCAGCCTTACCTGGACCCGGAGCTGGACCTGCAACGTGTCGCCAGCGAGTGTGGCTACAGCCGTAACCAGATTTCCTACCTGCTCAACCAGATGCTGGGCCAGAGCTTCTACCGCTATGTGAACCAGGCGCGCCTGCAACATGTGCTGGTGGTCCTGGAGCGGGCCGTGCCGCCGGTGCGGATCGATGAGTTGGCCTTCGCCGCGGGTTTCAATTCACTGTCGGCGTTCTACAACTGCTTTCGCCAGCACACCGGCCAGACCCCCAAGGCCTATGCCCGGGAAATTTCCTTGCGTGCACGGGCACAAGACAGCGCCTGAGGCCAGGCACTAGGATCGGCTCATCGAAGGTTCGGTTAGCGGAGTGTTGGCATGCCTGGGTGGCGCAATATCAGTTTGTGGATGGATCAGCTCGACGAGCCGCTAACCCCCCGGCCGGCCCTGGAGCGGGACCAGGACCTGGACGTGGCGATCATCGGCGCCGGCTACACCGGCCTGTGGACCGCCTATTACCTCAAGCGCCTGGAACCGGGGTTGAAGATCGCCGTGTTCGAGGCGCAGATCGCCGGTTTCGGTGCCTCCGGGCGCAATGGCGGCTGGCTGATGGGCAACCTCCTGGGCGAGGACCGCCTGCTGGCGCCGCTACCGGCCGAGCAGCGCCGGGCTTCTTATGAACTGCTGCATGGCATCCCCGATGAGGTGGCCAACGTCATCGAACGTGAGGGCATCGTCTGCGACTACCGCAAGGGTGGCGTGCTGTATTGCGCGGCCCGTTATCCAGAGCAGCACGCCAGCCTGCGCCAGTACCTGGCGCATCTGCATGACCAGGGCCTGGGTGAGGCCGACTACCGTTGGCTGACCCCCGAGCAACTGGCCGGGCAATTGCGCGTGGCCAATGCCTATGGGGCGATCCAGGCAGCCCATTGCGCCACCATCCAGCCGGCCAGGCTGGTGCGCGGCCTGGCCCGGGCAGTGGAGCGCCTGGGTGTGGCGCTCTACGAGAACAGCCCGGTGACCCATTGGCAGTCCGGCAGCCTGCAGACTCCACGGGCGGCGGTGCGCAGCCGCTGGATAGTACCGGCGGTGGAGGGCTATTCGGTGACCCTGGCGCCCCTGGGGCGCTACCAACTGCCGGTGCAGAGCCTGCTGGTGGCCACCGAGCCGCTGCCCCAGTCCACCTGGGACGAGATCGGCCTGAGCCAGGGCCAGGCCTTCAGCGAGGGCAGTCGCCAGGTCACCTACGGCCAGCGCACCCTGGACGACCGCCTGGTGTTCGGCGCCCGGGGCGGTTATCGGTTCGCTGGCAAGCTGCGCCACGACTTCAGCCTGAGCGAGGACGAAGTGCACCTGCGCCGCTACCTGTTCGGCGAGCTGTTTCCACAACTCAAGAACGTGCGCATCACCCATGCCTGGGGCGGCAACCTGGGCATGTCGCGCCAGTTCCATCCGCACATGCTCTGCGACCGCCGCAAGGGCATCGCGCTGGCCGGCGGCTACGGTGGCGAGGGCGTAGGGGCCAGCAACCTGGGCGGCCGGACCCTGGCCGAGCTGATCCTTGAGCGCGACAGCCCGTTGGTACGCCAGCCCTGGGTCCTGCCCGAAGGCGGCCTGGAGCGACTGCGGGCCTGGGAACCCGAGCCCTGCCGCTGGCTGGGCTACAACGCCATCATTCAAAGCTTCGTTCACGAAGACCAGACCCTGGCCAATCCGGCCACGGCTCCCTGGCGGCGCAGGATGGCCAGCCGGATCGCCGGGTTCATGGAAGGCTTCATGCACTGACCCGGCTTCACCTGCCGGGCGCTGTGCGCTCGGCGCTTCCAGCCAGAGGTAGCACCATGAGCATCACGCAATTGAAGAACACCGCCACGGCCATCCTCGAGCAATCGGCTCCGGTCGCCGTGCCCCTGGGCGAGCCGTTGGCCGTGACCTCGGTCACCGCCGTGGAGCGCAGCGACGGGGTCGAGACCGGCATCTGGGAGTGCACGCCAGGACGCTGGCGGCGGCAGATCGTCGCCCAGGAGTTCTGCCACTTCATCCAGGGCCGCTGCAGCTTCACCCCCGACAATGGCGCAACCGTGCACATCCAGGCCGGCGATGCCTTGATGTTGCCGGCCAACAGCACCGGGACCTGGGACATCCTCGAGACCGTGCGCAAGACCTACGTGCTGATCTTCTGATCGCCAACTGCCTGCCAATAACAAAACCAACCACAGGTATCGCTCCATGACCCGCAAGACTCGCGCTTTGCTACTGAGCCCGTTGTGCCTGGCCGCCGCCCTGGCCCAGGCCGCCGATACGGTGAAGATCTACAACTGGTCCGACTACATCGCACCGGACACCAACCGCCAGTTCCAGAAGGCAACCGGGATCGGTTTCACCTACGACGTCTATGACAGCAACGAAACCCTGGACGGAAAGTTGATGACCGGAAAATCCGGTTACGACGTGGTCTTTCCTTCCAACCACTTCATGGCCCGGCAGATCCAGGGCGGGGCCCTGAAGAAGCTCGACAAGACCCGATTGTCCAACTGGCAGAACCTCAACCCGGTGCTGCTCAAGGCCCTTGAGGTCAATGACCCGGGCAACCAGTACGGCTTCCCCTACCTGTGGGGCACCACCGGCATCGGCTACAACGTGGCCAAGGTCAAGGCAGTGCTCGGGGACGATGCACCATTGGATTCCTGGGACCTGATCTTCAAGCCCGAGTACATGCAGCAGTTGCAGAAGTGCGGGGTGGCGATCCTGGATAACGGCCCGGAACTGATACCGGCAGCCCTGAACTACCTGGGGCTGGCGCACCACAGCAAGAATCCGGCGGACTACAAAAAAGCCGAAGCCTTGTTGATGAAGGTCCGGCCTTATGTGAGCTATTTCCATTCCTCGAAGTACACCAGCGACCTGGCCAACGGCAACATCTGCGTGGCAGTGGGCTTTTCCGGTGACATCCTGCAGGCCGAAAGCCGCGCCAAGGAGGCCGGCAACGGTATCCAGATCGGTTACTCGATTCCCCGGGAGGGCTCGCCGCTGTGGTTCGACATGGTGGCCATGCCGGTGGACGCCCCGGACGAGCAGGCCGGCTACGCCTACATGGACTACCTACTGCGTCCCGAGGTGATGGCCGATATCAGCAACCATGTGCACTACGCCAATGGCAACCAGCAGGCTGACAGCCGGGTCGATCCGGCGATCAAGGGCGACCCCAAGATCTACCCGAGCCCGGCGATGATGGACAAGCTGTTCGCCTTGCAGGCCATGCCGCTGGATATCGACCGGCTCCGCACCCGTTTGTGGAACAAGGTCCGCAGCGGCAACTGACAACCCAAGCCGCTAACAGGCCGTTGAAAAAACCTAGGCGAGTCAGCCAACGCAAGGCAAAACAGGCGAAAAAGCGCAGTTTACGCGTGCTAAATGAGCATTTTGACCGGGCTGGCGCACCGGCTTGTTTTTAACGCCGCGATGGCCACGCAGGTAGTTGTTCAACGTCCTGCTAGATCTGGGTGTTCTCCGCAAGCACGGCACCGCCATCCACCACCAGGGTCTGCCCGGTGATGTAGCCGGCCTGCCGGGAGGCCAGGAAAGCCATGGCCCAGGCGATGTCCTGGGGCGCGCCCAGGCGCTTGAGCGGAATGTGCCTAGCCAGGGCACCGGCATCGCCCAGGTTGTCGGTGGCCTGGGTGGCGATCAACCCCGGCTCGACGCCATTGACCGTGATCCCGTATTCCGCCAGTTCCAGCGCCGCAGCGCGGATGAACCCGTTGACCCCGGCCTTGGACGCCGCGTAGTGGGCCAGCCCGGGAATCGCCGTGCGCGGCCCGGTGACCGAGGAGGTCACGACGATCCGCGGGTCCTGGGCCCGGCGCAGCGCCGGCAGGGCGGCCCGGGCCAGCCAGAAGCAGCTCTTGAGATTGACCGCCAGGGTGCTGTCCAGGGTCGCGTCCTCCAGTTCGGCGAGCCGCTGCAGGGGGAAGATCCCGGCGTTGTGCAGCAGCAGGTCGAGGCCGCCGAAGGCCTGTTCGGTAGCGGCCACGGCCTGCTCGGCGGCGGCTCGGGTACCCAGGTCGATGGCCAGCAGCTCGGCGCAGCCGCCGGCCTCGCGGATCAGGCGCAGGGTCTCGGCGCCGGCGGCGGCGCCGCGGGTGGCCAGCATCACCCTGGCGCCCTGGGCGGCGAACAGCTGGGCGATGGCCCGGCCGATGCCCTGGCCGGAGCCGGTGACCAGGGCGATGCGTCCTGCCTGTTCGCCGTTCATGAACCTGCTCCCGGCAGCACCTGGGCCAGGCACTGGTCCAGCAGGCGGTTGTGCAGGTCCACCTGCTCCTCGCTGGCGCTGGGACACAGCAGGGCCATGTTGTGGAACGGCGTCAGCAGCACCCCGCGATTGAGCAGGTACAGGTGCAGGTAGGCCTCGATCAGCCCGTGCCGCGCATGGTGGGCTTCGCCGCCATTGCGCGGGGCATGGGGCATGAACAGGTACTCGACCCGGGCGCCGATGCGGGTCACGTGCCAGGGCAGGCGGTGGCGCTGGATGATCGCCTCGACCCCGGCCCGCAGGCGTTCGGCCAGCTGGAACATGCGTTGGTAGTTGGCCTCGTTCATCACCTCGCTGAAGGTGGCGCGCATGGCGGCCATCTGCAGGGCGTTGCCGGCCAGGGTACCGCCGAAGCCGAAGTGGTTGATCGCCTGGCCCGGCGCAAAGTGCGGCAGTACCTGCCAGATTCGTTCGGCCATGGCCTGGCTGGCGCCCCAGACCGCGGTGGGAATGCCCCCGGCGATGCACTTGCCGAGGACGAAAAAGTCCGCTTCCAGGCCATGCTCGCCGCAGTAGCCGCCAGGTCCGCAGGACAGGGTATGGGTTTCGTCGATGATCAGCGGCACGTCGTAGCGCCGGGTCAGTTGCCGCAGGCCGTCATGGAAGCCCGGCGCCGGCGGCACCATGCCGACGTTGGTCATGAAGGGTTCGGTGAGGACCGCGGCCACGTCGCCATGGGCCAGGGCCGCCTCCAGGGCCGGCAGGTCGTTGAACTCCACCAGGCGGGTGGTGGCCTGGTGATGCAGGCCGTTGGCATGCACGCCTTCGCGGGGAATCATCTGGCCGCCGGCATCGAACTCCACCTGGGACTCGTCGACGCTGCCGTGATAGTTGCAGTTGAACACCAGCACTTTCTGCCGGCCGGTGATCATCCGGCACAGGCGCAAGACGAAGCGATTGGCATCGGTGGCCGAGGTGGTGACCTGCCAATAGGGCAGCTTGAAGCGCCGGCTCAGCTCCTGGCCGACCCACAGGCTGTCGGCGGTGGGCAGCATCAGGGTCGAGCCATGCCGCGCTTGCTCGGCGATGGCTGCGGCCACCGCGGGTTGGGCATGGCCGAACATGGCCCCGGTGTCGCCCAGGGCGAAGTCGGCGTACTGCTGGCCGTCGCAGTCGGTCAGGGTCGCGCCCTGGGCATCGGCCACCATGATCGGATACGAGCCGGGCCATTGCTGCATCCAGTGCAACGGGGCACCGTAGAGCCAGTGCTCGAGGTTCTGGCGGTAGAAGGCGCCGGAGCGCGGATGGCGCTCGGCAAACAGTTGCAGTTCGCTCTGGTAGCAGTCGGCGACGCGTTGCAGGTCGAGTCCCAGGGTCATGGCAAGGTCCTGTAAAAAGTGTGCGGTGGCAAAGGCTCAGCAATGGCTGGTGCGATTGAGCACCCGGGCCAGGGCGCCCACCGGGAAATTGGCGAAGCTTTCGAAGTCCGCGCCCTGGTAGCCGAAGATCTTGCCGTCACTGCGCCCGGCTGCGAGGTCGATCAGCACCAGGCCCAGGGTCGGGACGATCTTTTCCCGCCAGACGAACAGGTACAGCTGCTCGGCGACCTTGTAGTAGTGGCAACGGTCGGTGTCCGCCAGCCCTTGCTCGACGCCCTTGAGGCACTGCCAGCTGTAGAAATCGGCATTGAGGTAGACGTGTTCGTAGGCCTCGCTGGCGCTGTAGACGTACTGGTTGCGCAGGCCGACCAGTTCCTGGGTGGGGGCGTGCCGTGGCGTGTCGGCAGTGCACGGGCGGTCGATGGCGCCGTGCAGGAACTGCGCCTTGACGCTGGTCAGCTCGCCGCCGGCCAGGGCCCGGCTGAACAGATCGGTACGGGATTCTTCACGGCTGGGCATCTGCCCGAGGACGGCGGTGAAGCACTGGCGCTCCAGGTCCAGGACCAGGCTCACCGAATGGGTGGTGCCCTGGTCCTGCTTGAGAAAGTCCACCAGGTACAGGCCGGGGCGCACGGAGGTGGCGCGGTAGGCCAGTGCCTCGCTGGCGGTTTCGCCGATGTTGTTCCAGCTCAGGGTGGCGGCGCCGAAGCGGTGCTCGATCTGCCAGCCGTTGTCGAAGTGCAGGGTCAGGTGGCGCCCGGCCAAGTCGTCGCGGGCGGGGAGGATATGGTTGTCGCCGGCAAACCCGTCGGCCAGGGCGCCGACGGTGATCCATTCAGGTTGCAGGTTCATGGCAAGGCTCTTGTGCGTTGTCGTAGAGCTGCATGTTCGGGCCTGGTGCGGTGCCTGCCCATCAACCGGATGGTTGAGTCCTGGCTGTTTCAGAGGAACAGCGTGCTTACCAGTTCGGTGCGGTTGCCCGCGCCGACCTTGCGGAACAGGTTGATCAGGTGGGTCTTGACCGTGGGCAGGCCCAGGTCCAGGCGCCGGGCGATGGTCTTGTTGTCCGCGCCATCGCGCAGCAGCCAGGCGATTTCCCGCTCGCGGGGCGTCAGCCCGGCCAAGCGCGGGTCGGCCTCGGGGCAGGGGGCCCGGGCGGCGATTTCCAGCAGCCCCTGCAAGGCTTGCAGGGTGGTCAGCTCATCGTTGCTGAAGCGCCCCAGGCTGGCGTCGCGTAGCAGCGAAAGCCCGGCGATAGGCCGCTGTTTGTCGCAGGCCAGGATCTCCACCACATCCAGCACTCCGTGGCGCTGCAGGAAGCCCTGGTACACCAGGGTGTCGTGACGATCCTGGCGGGCCATGCCCATGTGCAGCGACAGCACCGGGCGCCCGGCGGCCGCGCACAGCTGTGGTTGCAGCGGGTCGTAGCGCCGATAGCGTTGCAAGTAGGCCTGGTGCATTTGCTCGGGCATGCGGTACAGCGCGAAGTCTTGTGCTTGCAGTTGTGGGTCGATGCGGTAGAAGGCGCAGAGGGTGGCGGGCACTACCCGGGTGAAGGCGGCGATGCAGCGTTGGCCCAGTTCATGGGGCATGGCGACTGCGTTCATGGAAGACTCCTGGCTGCCCGCTGGGCAGGGGCTCGGGGCTGGCGCAGGTAGCGGGCCGCGCGATGGCGGCCGGCCATTGGAGAGTGCCGGCCCTGCCCGCTGCGAATGCGGGCAGTACCGGTGGGCCGGTCAGCGCCGGGCCTGGCTCAGGCCCTGGGCGAGGGCGTCGACGATGACATCCACCTGCGCCGGCTGGATCACCAGCGGCGGCGAGAGAATGATCTTGGTGCCCACCGGGCGCACCATGACCCCGTGCTCCCGGGCGATCTGCGCCACCTGGTTGGCGTAGCCGCTGGTGGGGTCGATGGGCTCGCGGGTGCTCTTGTCGGCCACCAGGTCCAGGGCCACCATCAGGCCCTGGCCACGCACTTCGCCAACGCTGTCGAAGCGTTCGACGAACGGCTGCAGCTTGGCCAGCAGGTAGTCGCCCATCTTCGCCGCGTTGGCCGGCAGGTCTTCCTTGACCACGATGTCCAGGCAGGCCAGGGCCGCGGCGCAGGCCACCGGATGCCCGGCGTAGGTGTAGCCGTGCATGATGGCGCCGGTGAAGTTGCCGTTCTTCTCGAACGCTTCCTCGATCCGCCGGTTGACCACGGTGGCGCCCAGGGGGATGTAGCCCGAGGTGATGCCCTTGGCCAGGCACATGATGTCGGGCTTGACCCCCCACAAGCGGCTACCGAACATCGAACCGCTGCGGCCGAAGCCGGTGACCACTTCGTCGGCGATCAACAGCACGCCGTACTTGTCGCAAACCTCGCGGATCAATGGCCAGTAGTTGGCCGGCGGCACGATGACCCCGCCCGCGCCCTGGATCGGCTCGGCGATGAAGGCCGCCACGGTGTCCGGGCTCTGGAACTGGATTTCCCGCTCCAGCAGGTCGGCGCAGATCTTGCCCAGCTCCTCTGGGTCCTGGCTGTAGGGGTTGCGGTACAGCCACGGAGTGTCGATGTGGTAGCAGCCGGGCAGCAGCGGCTCGTAGTTGCGCCGGAACACCGTATTGCCGTTGACCGAGGCGCCACCGAAGTGGGTGCCGTGGTAGCCCTGGCGCAGGGAAATGAACTTGGTGCGATCGGCCTGGCCCTCCAGCTTCCAGTACTGGCGAGCCAGCTTCAGGGCGCTTTCGATGGCGTCCGAGCCGCCCGAGCTGAAGGCCACGCGGCGCATGTCTTCAGGCTCCAGCAGGTTCATCAAGACCCGCGACAGTTCCTCGGCGCGGGGATGGCTGACCCCGTCGAACAGCTGGAAGTACTCCAGCTCATCGAGCTGGGCGGTGATGGCCGCCTTCACTTCCTTGCGGTTGTGGCCAACGTTGACGTTCCACAACCCGGCCACGCCATCCACCAGTTGACGGCCCTGGTCGTCGTACACATAGCAGCCATCGCCGCGCACGATGCGGATCGGTTCGCGTTGCTTCATCTCGTTGGGGTGCAGCATGGGATGCCAGAAATGGCTTGCTTGGCTCACGTTGGATCTCCTGATAGGGCTCGAACAGCGTGGGGCCATTAGGGCGCGATTGGCCGACGTGTTGCTTGCCTCTGTGTGCCAGGCAATTTGATCCAGGCTGCCAGGTGTTTGTCGAGGCTGCCGAGCCTGGCAGCCAGCGCCAAGTTTTGCGGCAGCCAGGATCAAGACGGCATCGGGCTTTGGGCTCAGAGTCTCGGTCGACAGGTACAACCAGGAGGATTGACGATGAGCGTTGCCATCGACCCACGTGTCGCCGCATTCATAGACAGCCAGCACGGCCTGCTGATCGACGGCCAGAACCGCCCGGCGCTCTCCGGGGCGCGGATGCCGGTCCATAACCCGGCCACCGGCGAGCAATTGACCGAAGTGGCCATGGCCGCCCAGGCCGACATCGACCTGGCGGTGGGGGCCGCGCGCCGGGCCTTCGAGGGAGAATGGAAGACGCTGCGCCCGGCCGATCGCGAACGCCTGTTGTTGAAGCTGGCGGATGTGCTGGAAGCCAATGGCGAGGAGCTGGCGCAACTGGAAACCCTCAACAACGGCCAGTCGATCCACCTGGCCCGGGCCCTGGAAGTGGGCGCGGCGGCGGAGTTCACCCGCTACATGGCCGGTTGGGCGACCAAGATCGAGGGCAAGAGCCTGGATGTGTCCATCGCCGCGGTGCCCGGCGCGCAGTACCGGGCCTACACGGTGCCGGAGCCGGTGGGCGTAGTGGGGGCCATCGTGCCGTGGAACTTCCCGCTGTTGATGGCCATCTGGAAGATCGTCCCGGCCCTGGCCTGCGGTTGCACCGTGGTGCTCAAGCCGGCGGACGAGACCCCGCTCACCGCGCTGCGCCTGGGCCAGCTGTGCCTGGAGGCGGGCATCGCCCCCGGGGTGGTCAACGTGGTGACCGGCAGTGGTGCCGGGGCCGGGGCGGCCTTGGCGGCCCATCCGGGCATCGACAAGCTGGCCTTCACCGGCTCGACCCAGGTGGGCAAGCTGATCGGTCATGCGGCGGTGGACAACATGACCCGATTTTCCCTGGAGCTAGGCGGAAAATCGCCGGTGATCGTGCTCGATGATTGCGATCCGGACACCGCCGCCGCTGGCGCCAGCGCGGCGATCTTCTTCAACCAGGGCCAGGTGTGCACCGCCGGTTCGCGGCTGTACATCCAGCGCGGCATCTATCAGCAGGTGCTCGACCGGCTGGTGGCGATTGCCGGCTCGCTGAGCATCGGCCCGGGCCTGGACGAGCAAGCGCAGATCAACCCGTTGATCTCGGCCAAGCAGCAGCGCCGGGTGCTGCAGATGGTCGAGCGCGGAGTCGAGGAGGGCGCGCGGCTGCTGTGCGGCGGCGTGGCCTTCGGCGAGCGTGGCTTCTACGTGCGGCCCACGGTGGTGGCCGATGTGCAGGCCGGGCAGCAGTTGGTGCGCGAGGAAATCTTCGGTCCGGTGGTGGTCGCCATGCCTTTCGACACCCTGGAAGAGGTGGTGGCGCTGGCCAACGACAACCCGTACGGCCTGGGCGCGAGCATCTGGTCCAACGACCTGGGGCAGGTCATGCAATTGATCCCGCAGATCAAGGCCGGCACCGTCTGGGTCAACACCCACAACATGCTCGACCCCTCGATGCCCTTCGGTGGCTACAAGCAGTCCGGCCTCGGCCGCGAGATGGGCCATGCGGCCATCGAGGCCTATACCGAGAACAAGTCGGTGTGCATCGCCTATTGAGCCAGGTCCCGCAGGCCAGCCCTGCGGGACGACTCCAGGCTGCGCCAGACAGCCGAGCATGGCGGCCACGCGTGTCCTTGAAATGCCTAGAACAACAATCATCAATCCCTGCTTTCGAGGTTTACCAGCATGTCGCTCAACGACAGACTCAACCGGCACCTGCACCAGGGTGTCGTCGGTTTTCCCACGGCCCTGGCCAGTGCCGTGGGCCTGATCATGGCCAGCCCGGTGATCCTCACCGCCACCACCGGTTTCGGCATCGGCGGCGGGGCCTTCGCCGCGGCCATGGCGATCGCCCTGCTGATGATGCTGGCGCAGTCCACCACCTTCGCCGAGGCGGCCTGCCTGTTGCCCACCAACGGTTCGGTCTATGACTACCTGGCCTGCGGCCTGGGGCGATTCTTCGCCATCACCGGCACCTTGTCGGCCTACCTGATCGTCCACGTGTTCGCCGGCACCGCGGAAACCATCCTCAGCGGGGTCATGGCCCTGGTCAACTTCGAGTCCCTCAATACCCTGCTGGAGCAGAGCGGAAGCGCCTGGCTGGTGGGGGTGGGGCTGGTGCTGTTCTTCGGCCTGCTCAACGCCGTGGGGATCACGGCCTTCAGCCGTGCCGAGGTGATCCTGACCTTCGGCATGTGGAGCACCCTGATCATCTTCGGCGTACTGGGCGTGCTCAAGGCCCCGGCGGTGCAGCTCGATGGCTGGTTCGGGGCTTCCACGGTGGGCACCGACCTGCCCACTATCCTGTCCCTGGTGGGCATGGCGATGTTCATGTTCGTCGGCTGCGAGTTCGTCACGCCCCTGACCCCGGACGTACGCCAGGCCGCGCGGACCATTCCCCGGGCCATGGCCCTGGGGTTGGTGGGGGTGGCGGTGTGCATGTTCATCTATGGCGCGGCGATGAAGCGCCAGGTGGCCAACGTCGCCCTGAGCGAGGATGGCAGCGTCCACCTGCTGGAGACACCCATGGCCATCCCGCATTTCGCCGAGCAGGTCATGGGCCCGTTCGGGCGTATCTGGCTGGGGATCGGCCTGCTGTTCGCCGGTGCCGCCACCATCAATACGCTGATGGCCGGGTTGCCGCGCATCCTCTATGGCATGGCCCAGGACGGCGCCTTGCCGAAGGTCTTCACCTACCTGCACCCGCGCTTCAAGACGCCGCTGCTGTGCATCGCCGTGGCGGTGCTGATTCCTTGCCTGCACGCCTGGTGGCTGGGCGGCAGCACCGACAGCATCATGCACCTGGTGCTGGCGGCGGTCTGCGCCTGGAGCACGGCGTATCTGTTGGTCACACTGGCGGTGGTGATGCTGCGCATTCGCCGGCCGGACCTGCCACGGCCCTACAAGTCGCCCTGGTTCCCGCTGCCGCAGATCCTCTCTTCGGTAGGCATCCTGCTGGGCATGTGGTTCATCACTCCACCGGGGATGAACCCGAGGGACATCTACGTGCCGTTCGGCAGCATGCTGGGCCTGACCGCGGCGTATGCGCTGGTCTGGACCCTGGTGGTGCAGAAGGTCAATCCGTTTCGCCCGGTACCGGTGGAAGAGGTGCTGGAACAGGCCTTGGGCCTGGCCCCGGAAGATCTCCCGAACTCTCGGCAGGAAGTGGCCGATGAACCTTTCAAGCTGGCGACAAAACCTCTTTGAACTGTGGCACCGGCCGCCCTCGGGTTACCGCCCGGGGCTGACCCTGGGTCAGTTGCGCCGGGACTTGGTGGGGCTCGGCTATGTCGGCCAGGACGCAGCCCGGGGGCGTTTTCATTGCCCCCGGCGCGGCCTGGAGTTCGACGTGGCCGAGTGCGCCCAGGCGCAGTTCCTGATGCATATCGTGGTGTGCCAATGGCAGCTGCGGGTGCCCGCTGCCGGCCCGGGGCGCGCGCGCATCAGCTTGCGCCATACCGGGGCGATCCGCCGCCAGGGGCTCACTGCTCGCGTGCGTGACGGCGAGCAGGCCGACTGGGCGCCCTTGATCCAGCGCCTGTGCCAGGACCCCCAGCTGCTGGCCGAGTTGCTGCCCCTGGATTTCAAGCGCTTGGAGCTGCACCGCGATGACCAGGGCTGGCAGGTACGCCTGGAGCACTTCGGCGCCAGCGAGGTGGTCAATCGCCTGCCGGGCATGCGTCGCTATATCCGCTTGAATGCTGTGCAACGAGAGGCGCTGCTGGACAGCTTCGCTCATCTGCAGCGCTTGCTGGCGGATTACTGAGGCGTCCGCTGGCCCAGCTTCTGCTTGAGCCGTGACAGGTTATCCCTGCTGCCAGGCGCCTTGCCTGGTAAATAGATAACATGTTAATGATATCGCCATAAAAACAATGGCGGCCCGAACCGGCTCCTGGAGGTGCACAGTGCTTGCTTCCCAAAGTTTCAGTTCCTGGCTGGGCGCCCTGCAGGGCATTTGCGGCCGTTTCGATGCCCGCCCGGCGCACAACCCCGCGCTGTTCATCGGCGAAGTGGGCTTGCGGGACTATGCCGGGCTGGAGGTGGCGCAGATCCGCACCAACGCCGGGCTGATTTCCCGGCAAGACACCCGCGCCGACCAGGCCGACGATCGGCACTGCTTCCTGATCGTCCAGCGCAGCGGCCATGCGCGCCTGAGCCAGGATGGCCAGAGCATCGAACTGGCGCCTGGCGACATGGCCTTGCTGGATTCCGCCGGCGCCTGTGAAATCGTGCCCCATGGCTTGATCGAGCATGCCTCGTTCCACTTGAGCCGGGAGGAGGTCTATCGCCACCTGCCGGCCCAGCAACGCAAATTCGGCAAGTTGTCGCAGCATTGCGCCAGCGGCCGCCTGATGCGCTTGCTGGTGGAGCAGATCTGCGCAGGCGACCTGCACGGCTGTGCGGCGCAACAGGAGGGCCAGGCCTTGCAGGAAGCGCTGATCGCCTTGCTCGGCCCGACCCTGCGCCAGACCGCCGACAGCCTTGCCGGCCACGATGAAGTCCTGCATGGCCAGTGCCTGCGCGACCAGGCCCGGCAACTGATCCAGCAATCGCTCAACGAGCCGGGGCTGACCCCGGTGGCCCTGGCCGGCCAGTTGAACATTTCGGTACGCCAGTTGTACCGGCTGTTCGAGGAGCAGGGCGACAGCGTCTGTCGTTTCATCCAGCGTTCACGGCTCAAGCGCAGTGCGGCGGATTTGAGCAACCCACACCTGCGCAACGAATCGATCACCGATATCGCCTTCAAATGGGGCTTTACCGATTCGGCGCATTTCAGCCGCACCTTCAAGAAACACTTCGAACAGTCGCCCCGGGATTTCCGTGCGCGTTCATTGAATGCCTGAGAGCGTTTAGCCGCCGTGAGGTTGGTGGGGTGGCGTGATCGTTGAAGGCCCTGCGGGCCTTGTCGCAGCTTCGCGATGGCTACAGGTTCGTGCTGCGTGTAGCCGCTGTCGCAGGTCGCGCACGGGCTCAGGGGTTTTCCAGGTCGTGCCCCAGGGACTGGATGAACAGCGAGAACAGCTCCGGCTGGCTGGAGATGTCCAGCTTGGCGTACAGGTGCCGGCGGTGGACCTTGATGGTGTCCGGGGAGATCTTCAGGCGCTCGGCCATGGCCTTGGAGGAAAACCCGCGCAGGATCAGCCGGGCGATTTCCAGTTCCCGCTCCGACAGCACGCCACTGCCGAAATGACTCAGGGCATCGCGGATCTGGCTGGCCATTTCCTCGGCGGCCGGCAGCTGCGGGCGGGCCTGGCTGTGCTGCCAGTGCTGTTCCATGAGGGGCAGCACCCAGGCGGCGAAGGTGGTGAGCTGGCCGATGGCCTCGCTGCTGAACAACCGCTGGCTGCCCAGCGACAGCGACAGGGTGCCGGCCCCAGGCAGTTGCAGAATGAACTGCACTTCGTCCTCCAGCACGTTGTCGTGAAAGTAGTTGAGAAAGTACTCGCTCTGGCGAAAGTGGTCCGGCGCCACCTCTTCGAGACGGTACAGGCCGCTGGGATAGCCCTCGCGACAGGCCTGGAAAAACGGGTCCAGCAGATACAGGCCATTAAGGTAGGTGAGCATCGACGCCGGCTTGCTGCTGGGTTCGGCGTCGTACTCCTCCAAGGCCCGGGGCGGGCCGTCCACCGGGTAGAAGATCGCCAGGGCGTTGTCGAACGGCGTGGCCTGGTGCAACAGCAGGATCAACTGCTTCCACAGGCGTGGGTGGCCGATCAGCGAGAGGGTGCGCCCCAGGCTGGCATGCAGGCCGACTTCCCTGAACAGGTTACTCAAAGGTTTTACTCCACGGGTCTGTTGCAAGTGTCCTGGCACGGTTTCGTCGATTTACCGGGTGCCGTCAAGGGGGAGTACTCCAATAGGGGAATTGGTCGCCATCGCCCCACTGCCTAGAGTAGCTGCGGTCAAGTGCGACCCAGAGCGCACCCACCCGATGAATCTCGTTCCTGCCTCAGACCAACAATAAGCACGAGGATAACGATATGAGCTCTCCCTCCGCGCCCGATGGCGCGCTGAAACCCACCTTGAGCGTGTTCGATGTGGTGGCCATCACCGTGTCTGGCGTGACCCCCGCCAGCTCGGTGTTCGTGATTGCCCCCTTCGCTATCCACCAGGCCGGCAGCGGGGTGTTCCTGGCCTTTGTCATGGCAGGCCTGTTGGCGCTGATGTTCGCCTTCTGCTACGCCGAGCTGGGCCGGGCCCACAACAGCGCCGGCGGCGAGTATGTGTATGCCAAGCGGGTGTTCGGCGGCCTGGCCGGCTACGCGACCTTCCTCACCGTGCTGGTGATGTTGCTGTTCATCCCGCCGGTACTGGCCACGGGGGCCGCCACTTACCTGAACAATGCCCTGGGCACCCAGTACGACTCCCAGACCGTGGCCCTGGTGATCGTCACCTGCAGCTACCTGCTGGGGATTCTCAACATCAAGCTCAATGCCTGGATCACCGGCACCTGCCTGTTGCTGGAAGTGGCGGCGTTGCTGGTGATCGTCTGGCTGGGGTTCGGCAACGCCAGCCAGCCGGTGAGCATCCTGCTGCAGCCGCAGATCGTCGACCATGGAGTGCTGCAACTGGCGCCCTGGGCCCTGGTGATCGGCGCGGTGGGCATCGGCCTGTTTTCCTATAACGGCTTCGGTCCGGCGGTGTTGCTGGCCGAAGACATGAAGTGCGGCGGACGCGGGGTGCACAAGGCGGTGCTCTGGTCCCTGGCGCTGGTGGTGATCATCGAGTTGGTGCCGCTCACCGCGTTGCTCATCGGTGCGCCGTCCTTGAGCGAAATGCTCGCCAGCCCCGACCCGATCGGCTACCTGCTCACCAGCCACGGCAACGAAACCCTGGCCCGGGTGGTCAGCGCCGGGATCTTCCTCTCGGTGTTCAACGCCATCGTCGCCATCGTCATCCAGATCGGCCGGGTGGTGTTCAGCAGCGGTCGCGATGCCCTGTGGACGCCAGGCATCAACCGCCTGTTCACTCGCATCCATCCGCGCTGGGATTCGCCCTGGCTGGCCACGCTGTTCCTGGCGATGCCTTCGGCGCTGCTCAGCTTCAGCTCGAACCTGGCGGACCTGACGTCCTTCAGCGTGCTGCTGATCATGCTGGTGTACCTGGTGGTGGCCTTCAGTGCGTTGATGAGCCGCGTGTTGCTGCGCGATCGCGAGCATCCCTATCGCATGCCGCTGTGGCCGTTGCCGGCGCTGCTGGCGGTGATCGGTGCCGGCTACCTGCTGGTCAACCTGTTCCTTGCAGCGTCCCTGCGCGACATCATGGTGATCGTCGGCTTGCTGGCGCTGTCGGTGATTCTCTATGGCACCAATGGCCGGTACAGCCCGGCGTTCCAGAAACTGTAAGGAGTGGTTATGCGAGCACGTCAAGCGGGCATCAGCCTGGGGCTGGGAACACCTGGCCCGTTCAATGCGATCACCGATGTTCCGGGGGTGCGGGTCGGCCACTGCACCCTCAAGACCGAGATCGACGGCAAGCAGGTGCGCACCGGGGTTACGCTGATCCAGCCGCGTGCCGGGCATGCGCGCCTGCAGCCGTGTTTCGCCGGCTGCCATGTACTCAATGGCAATGGGGATGCCACGGGCCTGGAATGGATCCGCGAGGCCGGCACCCTGACCACGCCGATCGCCATCACCAACACCCACAGCGTGGGCGTGGTGCGTGATGCGCTGATTGCCCTGGAGCGTGAGGAACTGGCCGATCCTGCGGTGTACTGGTGCATGCCGGTGGTGATGGAAACCTTCGACGGCCTGCTGAACGATATCTGGGGCCAGCATGTGGGACCGCAGCAGGTGCGCGAGGCATTGGCCCAGGCTGAATCCGGACCGGTGGCCGAGGGTGCGGTCGGTGGTGGCACGGGGATGATCTGCCATGAGTTCAAGGGCGGGATCGGCACCGCGTCCCGGCGTCTGGCGGCGGAGCAGGGTGGCTATACCGTCGGCGCGCTGGTCCAGGCCAACCATGGCAAGCGCGAGGAGTTGCGAGTCGATGGTTATCCGGTGGGGCGCCAGCTACGCGATATCGTCTCGCCCTTCGCCGAGCGCGGTACCCCGGGCATGGGCTCGATCGTGGTGATCCTGGCCACCGATGCACCGCTGTTGCCGCACCAGTGCCAGCGACTGGCCCAGCGGGCATCCGTCGGTATCGCCCGGACCGGTGGGGGGACCGAGGATTCCAGCGGCGATATCTTCCTGGCCTTTGCCACGGGAAACCGGGACCTGCCGACGGCGGACTACGCGCGCAAGGACCAGGGCTTCACTTCTGCGCTGGCAATGCTCAACAACGATCACATTTCTCCGCTGTTCAGCGCTGCCGCCGAGGCCGTGGAAGAGGCGATCATCAATGCCTTGCTGGCTGGCGAGCCGATGACCAGAGCCGACGGCGTGCAAGTACCGGCCCTGACTCCGCAGATATTGAGGAATGCACTGCAACTCAGTGGTTGGAACATTAAGTAAGTACAAAAAAACTGAGACACAGTCGGCATAATTCAACAGGAGCGATATTTAATAATTAAATTGTAGATTGTCAGACAATGAGTGCTGCCCAGCAATTGAAAAGGGAATATCTGGACTGGGCAGTCATTGTTTGCTGGAGTTTCCCGGAACAGTGGAATTTGACGTCAAAAAAGTAGTGGACGTCCGATTTCAAATTGTGTCAGTTTCCTTGCGCCTACTTAAGGCGAGTGATAGGACGATCTCGCCAGGGATTGTCGCTATCGGACAAAAACTGTTCCATTGATTACAAGGAAGTGTGTTTATGTCGAAAGTAAAAGTGAATGACGCTATTGATGCCGCCGAACAACAACTGGTGCCTTTGGCAGCAGCAAGTTCGGCGTATAACCAGGTCAATAGCTTCAGCCACCAGTACGATCGTGGCGGCAATCTCACGGTCAATGGCAAACCTTCGTTCTCGGTCGACCAGGCCGCCACGCAGATCCTGCGCGACGGTGCTTCGTACAAGGACCTGAACGGCAATGGCAAGATCGATCTGACCTATACCTTCCTGACCTCGGCCTCCCAGAGCACCATGAACAAGCATGGTATCGCCGGGTTCAGCCAGTTCAATGCCCAGCAGAAAGCCCAGGCCGTGCTCGCCATGCAATCCTGGGCCGATGTGGCCAATGTGGTCTTCACCGAGAAGGCTTCCGGTGGTGATGGCCACATGACCTTCGGCAACTACAGCAGCGGCCAGGATGGTGCTGCGGCGTTCGCCTACCTGCCGGGCACTGGCGCGGGTTATGACGGGACTTCGTGGTACCTGATCAACAGCAGCTATACCCCGAACAAGACCCCGGACCTGAACAACTACGGTCGCCAGACCCTGACCCACGAGATCGGCCACACCCTGGGCCTGGCCCACCCTGGCGACTACAACGCCGGGAATGGCAACCCGACCTACAACGATGCGACCTACGGGCAGGACACCCGCGGCTACAGCGTCATGAGCTACTGGAGTGAAAGCAACACCAGCCAGAACTTCAGCAAGGGCGGGGTCGAAGCCTATGCGTCCGCTCCGCTGATCGATGACATCGCGGCGATCCAGAAGCTCTACGGTGCCAACTACGCCACCCGTGCCGGCGACACCACCTACGGCTTCAACTCCAACACCGGGCGCGACTTCTACAGCGCGACCTCGTCGGCCGACAAGCTGGTGTTCTCGGTGTGGGACGGTGGCGGCAACGACACCCTGGACTTCTCCGGTTTTACCCAGAATCAGAAAATCAACCTCAACGAGACTTCGTTCTCCGACGTTGGTGGCCTGATCGGCAACGTTTCCATTGCCAAGGGTGTGACCGTGGAGAACGCCATCGGTGGTTCGGGCAACGACCTGCTGATCGGTAACAATGTCGCCAACGAACTCAAGGGCGGTGCCGGCAACGACATCATCTACGGTGGTGGCGGTGCCGATAAGCTGTGGGGCGGTTCCGGCGCGGACACCTTCGTGTTCGGTGCCAGTACCGACTCCAAGCCGGGTGCGGCCGACCAGATCATGGATTTCGTCAGCGGCCAGGACAAGATCGATCTGACCGGTATCACCAAGGGCGCCGGCCTGCACTTCGTCAACGCCTTCAGCGGCGCGGCGGGTGATGCCATCCTCACCACCTCCGGTGGTGTCAGCACCCTGTCGGTGGACTTCTCCGGGCACGGCGTGGCGGACTTCCTGGTCACCACCGTGGGCCAGGCAGCGGTCAGCGACATTGTCGCCTGAGTGAAGTAGGCGGAGGGCGGCGCGCATGCGTCGCCTTCCTTGGTTGTATCAGCCCTGGGGCTGAGCGATTCTACTGCGCTGACGGAGGACCCTATGAACCCTCACACCTTGTGTTGCCAGGCGGCCTTGCGGCTGCTGGCGATGCTGACGATGTTTTATGGAGCGATGACCATGGCAAGCAGCCTGCGTTTGGCGGACCCCTCGGAGCTGGTTGGACACTGGCAATTGCAGCAGGCGGCCCAGCCGGGCGAATCCTGCACCCTGGACTTGCTGCAGGGTTCGGCCCTGGGCGATGGCGTCGAGTGCCTGTCCAGATGGATCGGTGAAACCGCCGTGGGCTGGTTCCCCGAGCCCGACGGTATTTCCATCACCGGGCGCGAAGGGTCCAGGGTGATCTTTTTCAGTCGCCAGCAGGAAGGCCGGTATGAAGCACGCCTGAAAAGTGACGGCCTGATAGTCCTGCAGCGTGCCGCTAATTAACGGTCGGTGATGTTCGTCTAGTTCAATATTCGACGGCCACTATATTGTCTTTCGCTTGACCGACAGGAGTATGTTCGGGCTGCTGTTGCAAACAGCTGTCCGAATTGTCTGTGTCCGCAGGCTTTATGAACTAAGAAGAGCACTTTGTTAGTGATGTACTACATTGTCTCCTCGCCATCGAACGCGGATTAACAGCTCAGGGATATGGTTAAAAAATGGTGAAGAACACTCATCCCGCACCACTGTTCAAGGCACTGGGCGAATATAAAGGCATCTTGATCAGCGTTGGCTGTTTTACCGCGCTGATCAACTTGCTTATGCTGGTTCCTTCTATCTATATGCTGCAAGTCTATGACCGGGTGCTGTCTTCGCAGAACGAGACCACCCTGGCGATGCTGTCGCTGATGGTGGTGGGCTTCTTCGTCTTCATCGGCCTGCTGGAAGTGCTGCGCAGCTTCATCGTCATCCGCATCGGCAGCCAACTGGAGCGGCGCTTCAACCTGCGGGTCTACCAGGCCGCGTTCGAGCGCAACCTCGCCCGCGGCGAGGGGTATGCCGGACAGTCCCTGGGCGACTTGACCCAGATTCGCCAGTTCCTCACCGGGCCGGCGCTGTTCGCGTTCTTCGACGCCCCCTGGTTCCCCATCTACCTGCTGGTGATCTTCGCCTTCAACGTCTGGCTCGGGGTCATGGCCACCGCGGGCGCGGCCCTGCTGATCGCCCTGGCATTCCTCAACGAGGCCATGACCAAGAAGCCCTTGAGCGAGGCCAGCGGGTATTCGCAGCGGTCCACGCAGTTGGCCACCAGCCACTTGCACAATGCCGAGACCATCCAGGCCATGGGCATGCTAGGTGCCTTGCGCAAGCGCTGGTTCGGCGTGCACTCGCGCTTTCTCGGCCTGCAGAACCAGGCCAGCGACACCGGCGCGGTCATCAGCTCCCTGAGCAAGACCTTGCGCCTGTGCCTGCAATCCTTGGTGCTGGGGCTGGGCGCCTGGCTGGTGATCAAGGGCGACATGACCGCCGGGATGATGATCGCCGGCTCGATCCTCATGGGCCGGGCCCTGAGTCCCATCGACCAACTGATCGCGGTGTGGAAACAGTGGAGCGCCGCCAAGCTGGCCTACAACCGGCTGGATTCGCTGCTGCGCGAGTTTCCTCCGGGTGACAGCGCCATGTCGCTGCCCGCGCCCAAGGGCCAGGTGAGCTTCGAACAGGTCAGCGCCGGCCCGCCCGGGCGGCGCATGGCGACCCTGCAGCAGGTGAACTTCAGCCTCCAGGCCGGTGAAGTACTGGGGGTGCTGGGCGCTTCCGGCTCCGGCAAGTCGACCCTGGCGCGAGTGCTGGTGGGCGTGTGGCCGACCCTGGCTGGCACGGTGCGCCTGGATGGCGCCGATATCCACCGCTGGAACCGCGATGAGCTGGGCCCCTACATCGGCTACTTGCCCCAGGACATCGAACTGTTCACCGGCAGCGTCGCCGAGAACATCGCGCGGTTTCGCCAGGCCGATCCGGAACAGGTGGTCCAGGCCGCGCAGATGGCCGGGGTGCATGAGCTGATCCTGCGTCTGCCCCAGGGCTACGACACGATCCTGGGTGATGATGGCAGCGGCCTGTCCGGCGGCCAGAAGCAGCGGGTGGCCCTGGCCCGGGCGCTGTATGGCAGCCCGAGCCTGGTGGTGCTCGACGAACCCAACTCCAACCTCGACACCGTGGGCGAAAGCGCCCTGGCCGCGGCGATCGCCCAGCTCAAGGCCCGGGGAACCAGTGTGGTACTGGTGACCCACAGGTCTTCGGTGCTGGCCCTGGCCGACAAGCTGCTGGTGCTCAATGAAGGGCGCCTGCAGGCCTTCGGCCCCAGCCAGGAAGTGCTCAAGGCCCTGGCCGGCGCACAGCAAGCCCAGGCCCAGGAAGCACCTCGGGAGCGACCTGCCGCAGCGGCTCCCGGCGGCTTGAGCATGAGCCGCCAGTACCAGGTCCCGACGCGGAATCAAGGCGCATGAGCAAGGACAGCAACATGATGATCGAACAGGACTACGTGCCCGAACGGGTCGAACGCGACGCCGGTTTCTTTGCCCGCCTGGGCTGGTTCCTGGCACTGGCCGGCGCCGGCAGCTTCTTCCTCTGGGCCGCCCTGGCGCCCCTGGACCAGGGGATCCCGGTGCAGGGCACGGTGGTGGTGTCCGGCAAGCGCAAGGCCGTGCAATCCATGAGCAGCGGTGTGGTCAGCCGGATCCTGGTGCGTGAAGGCGAAAGCGTGAAGCAGGGCCAGCCGCTGTTCCGCCTGGACCAGACCCAGGTGGCGGCGGACGTGCAGTCGTTGCAGGCCCAGTACCGCATGGCCATGGCCAGCCTGGCGCGCTGGCGCAGCGAACGCGACAACCTCAAGCAGGTGGACTTCCCGGCGCAACTGACCAGCAGCGACGACCCGCGCCTGGCCCTGGTGCTCGAGGGCCAGCGGCAGCTGTTCAGCAGTCGGCGCGAGGCCTTCATGCGCGAACAGGCGGGGATCCGCGCCAATATCGAAGGCGCCACCGCGCAGTTGGCGGGCATGCGTCGAGCCCGCAACGACCTGGACAACCAGGCCGGTTCCTTGCGCCAGCAGCTGGCTAACCTGCAACCCTTGGCCGACAACGGCTATATACCGCGCAACCGCCTGCTGGAGTACCAGCGCCAGTTGTCCCAGGTCCAGCAGGAGCTGGCGCAGAACACCGGTGAGAGTGGTCGGGTGGAGCAGGGCATTCTCGAATCCCGGCTCAAGTTGCAGCAGCACAGCGAGGAATACCAGAAGGAAGTGCGCAGCCAACTGGCCGAAGCCCAGCTCAAGACCCAGACCCTGGAGCAGCAGCTGACATCCGCCGGTTTCGACCTGCAGCACAGCGAGATCATCGCCACCGCCGACGGCATCGCGGTCAACCTTGGGGTGCATACCGAGGGTGCGGTGGTGCGTCAGGGCGACACCCTGCTGGAAATCGTGCCCCAGGGCACCCACCTGGAAGTGGAAGGGCGATTGCCGGTGAACCTGGTGGACAAGGTCGGCACCCAGCTGCCGGTGGACATCCTGTTCACGGCCTTCAACCAGAGCCGCACCCCCCGGGTCTCCGGCGAGGTCAGCCTGGTCTCCGCCGACCAGCTGATCGATGAGCGCACCGGCATGCCGTACTACGTGCTGCGCAGCAGTGTCAGCGACCAGGCCATGGAAAAGCTCGACGGCCTGGTGATCAAGCCCGGGATGCCGGCGGAAATGTTCGTGCGTACCGGCGAGCGCTCATTGCTCAACTACCTGTTCAAGCCCCTGATCGACCGGGCTGGTTCCGCCCTGACCGAAGAATAAGGATGTCGCGTCGCATGAGTAAGTTTTCCATCCTCGCTGCAACCCTGTCCTTGCTGGTGTGCCAGGGGGCCCAGGCCATGGGGCCGTTCCAGGTCTACGAGCTGGCGCTGCGCAACGACCCGGTGTTCCTGGCCGCCATCAAGGAACGCGACGCCGGCCTCGAGAACCGCATCATCGGCCGGGCAGGATTGCTGCCCAAGTTGAGCTACAGCTACAACAAGGGCCACAACAATTCCAAGGCCACCTATCCAGCTCCCCGGGGCGGTAGCCAGACCGACAAACGCAACTACGACAGCTATGGCTCGTCCCTGACCTTGCAGCAGCCCTTGCTGGACTACGAGGCCTACGCCAACTACCGCAAGGGCGTGGCCCAGGCGCTGTTCGCCGACGAGAACTTTCGCAGCAAGAGCCAGGAGTTGCTGGTGCGCGTCCTGGACTACTACACCAAGGCCTTGTTCGCCCAGGACCAGATCGATATCGCCCTGGCCAAGAAAAAGGCCTTCGACCAGCAATTCCAGCAGAACCGCCACCTGTTCGAACAAGGCGAGGGCACCCGCACCGACATCCTCGAGGCCGAGTCGCGCTACGAGCTGGCCACCGCCGAGGAGATCCAGGCCCGGGACGAACAAGACGCGGCCCTGCGTGAGCTGGCGGCGCTGATTGGCGAACCGGCCATCGACGTGCGTGACCTGGATCCGCTGCAGGAGGGCTTCCAGTCGTTCGCCTTGAGCCCGGCCAACTACGACAGCTGGCACGAAATGGCCCTGAGCAACAACCCGATGCTGGCCTCCCAGCGCCAGCGGGTGGAGGTGGCCCGCTACGAGGTGGAGCGCAATCGCGCCGGGCACCTGCCCAGGCTCAGCGCCTATGCCACCTCGCGCCAGAACGAGTCCGAGAGTGGCAACACCTATAACCAGCGCTACGACACCAACACCATCGGTATCGAGATCAGCATGCCGCTCTACGCTGGCGGTGGGGTCTCGGCCTCGACGCGCCAGGCCAGTCGCAATATGGAACAGGCCGAGTACGAGCTGGACGGCAGGACCCGGGAAACCCTGATTGAACTGCGCCGGCAATTCAGTGCCTGTCTATCAGGGGTGAACAAGCTGCGCGCCTATCAGAAGGCCCTGACCTCGGCCGAGGCGCTGGTGGTCTCCACCAAGCAGAGCATCCTGGGCGGCGAGCGGGTCAACCTCGACGCGTTGAACGCCGAGCAGCAGCTGTACACCACCCGACGCGACCTGGCCCAGGCCCGCTACGACTACCTGATGGCCTGGACCAAGCTGCACTACTACGCAGGAACCCTGCGTGAAACTGACCTGGCCAGGGTCGACGAGGCCTTCGGTCAACGCACGGTGCCCTAGGCCTTTGCCGAAGGACGCGGGCACAGGGATAAAAAAGGAGAAAGCGGATGAGCATCTTCGATTACAAGAACGCCCTTGGCAGTGCCGGTAAAGCCCAGTACAGCGACGCCATCAACCTGGCCCTGTACGCCTCGTCCCCCACGGGACAGCCCTTGCCGGGCACGTCCTGGCGACCGATCAGCGCGACACAGCTGGGCTATGAGGGCAACGTCAGCGCCCAGGGCACCATATCCGGCGAGCAAGCCTCGGTCAGCGATGCCCAGGTGGAGATCCTCGGCAAGTACGACGCCAGTGGGCAGTTGCTGTCCATCGGCATCAGTTTTCGCGGCACCGACAGCCTGGCCGATGCGGTGAACGACCTGCAGGCGGCGTTTTCCCCGGGTTTTGCCGACAACTACAGCCGCCTGGCCTTCGACAACCTGCTGGGCAAGGTCGCCGCCTTCGCCGCCGCCCAGGGCCTGGCCGGCAAGGACGTGCTGGTCACTGGGCATAGCCTGGGCGGCCTGGGGGTCAACAGCCTGGCGGCCATGAGCGGTGAGCACTGGGGCGGTTTTTTCAAGGATGCCAACTATGTGGCCTTCGCCTCGCCGACCCAGAGCGCCGACAGTCATCAGGTGCTGAACATCGGTTATGAGAACGATCCGGTATTCCGGGTGTTGGACGGTACCCACTTCAACGCCTCGTCCCTGGGTACCCATGACCGGCCCCAGGACTCGGCGACCAACAACATCGTCAGTTTCACCGATCACTATTCGTCGCTGCTGGGCAAGCTGGTGCCCCGGAGCATCCTCAACCCCGCGTCCTGGTCGGCCCATAGCGCGGTGGACTACGCCGCGGGGCTGAATCGCCTGATCGCCTCGGATTTCTATGACCTGACCAGTCGCGATTCCACGGTGGTGATCTCCAACCTGTCCGAGGGCAAGCGCGACCAGGTCTGGGTCAAGGACCTCAACCTCTACTCTGAGCAGCACAGCGGCAGCACCTTCATCATCGGCACCGAAGGCAAGGACCTGCTGCACGGCGGCAAGGGCAACGACTACCTGGATGGCGGCGCCGGCGACGATCGGTTCCGCGATGATGGCGGCTACAACATCATCCACGGTGGCCAGGGCCATAACGTGCTGGAGCTGCGCCAACCCTTGCAGAACTTCTCCATCGCCAACGACGGCGACGGCACCTTGTACATCCGCGATGCCTACGGCGGTATCAGCATGACCCGCGATATCGGCGCGCTGGTCAGCCACGAGCAGGGCAGCTTCTGGCAGTGGGGCGGTCGGGACGTCACCTACAGCCTCAGCACCGACGGCATGTTCGACGGCCATGCGTGGTATGCCTACAACCATTCCCTCAATGGCGATGGCGGTGGCAACACCCTGTTGGCCGGCGTCGATGGCGACTGGTTGTTCGGTCATGATGGCAACGACTTCCTGGGTAGCGACAGGCCCAACGTGACCTTCGTCGGTGGCAGCGGCAACGATGTGATGCAGTCCGGCGGTGGCGGAGTGAACACCTTTTTGTTCAGCGGCAACTTCGGCGATGACCTGATCCACGGTTACCAGGCCAGCGACAAGCTGGTGTTCATGGGCGTGCCGGGGGTCGATGCCCATTTCGACTACAGCCAGCACCTGTCCCAGAGCGGTGGCGACACCTTGCTCAAGGTGGGCGACTACTCGGTGACGCTGCTGGGCGTCGGCATGGAGGGAGTCAACGGCTCGAGCTTGGTTTTCGCCTGAAATCCAAGTCACAGGCCAGGGGCGGGCGACCGCCTCCGGCTCGATAGGGCCGCGGGCTTGCGGCCAGGCAATGCAGCGACACACCGATCGACCCGGAACGGGCGGTCCGACAACAAAAACAAGAGAAGTCATCGACATGGATGTGAGATGTGATCAGCTCAAGACGCTGACAGGCACCCTGTGCCTGGCGTTCGCCACCGCGTTGCCGCTGTCGGCCGTGGCGGCCTATCAGGAGACTGGCCGCCTGGGCGACCCCGCCAGTTGGCGCTCGGCCGAATACCGGCAGGATTGGGGCCTGGAGCGCATGCAGGCGAGCCAGGCCTACGCCGCCGGGATCACCGGCGCCGGGGTCAGCATCGGTGCCCTGGACTCGGGGTTCGATGCCGCCCACCCCGAGGCCAGTCCCGGACGTTTTCACGCGGTTACCGCCACCGGCCAGTATCTGGACGGCACCCCGTTCAGCGTGTCCGGGGTGCTCAATGGCGCCAACGACAGCCACGGCACCCATGTCACCGGCACCATGGGCGCGGCCCGGGATGGCGTGGGCATGCATGGCGTGGCCTTCAATGCCCAGGTGTATGTGGGCAACACCAACAAGAACGACAAGCTGCTGTTCGGCACCGACCCCGATCCACGGTATTTCAAGGCGGTCTACGGTGCCCTGGTGGATGCCGGGGTGCGGGCCATCAACAACAGCTGGGGCAGCCAGCCCAAGGATGTCAGCTACCAGACCCTGGGTGATTTGCGTGCGGCCTATGCCCAGCATTTCCAGCAGGACACCTGGCTCGACGCCGCCGGGGACGTGGCGCGTCGCGGCGTGATCAACGTGTTCAGCGCCGGCAACAGCGGTTATGCCAACGCCAGCGTGCGCTCGGCGCTGCCGTACTTCCAACCGGAGCTGGAAGGCCACTGGCTGGCGGTGTCGGGCCTGGACAAGAACAACCAGCAGAAATACAACCAGTGCGGCATCGCCAAGTACTGGTGCCTGGCCGCCCCGGGCGCGGCGATCAGCAGTACCGTGCCGGGTGGCGGTTATGCCACCTACAACGGCACCTCGATGGCCGCACCCCACGCCACCGGGGCCTTGGCCCTGGTGATGGAGCGTTATCCCTACCTGAACAACCAGCAGGCCCTGCAAGTGCTGCTGACCACCTCGCGCCAGCTCGATGGCTCGCCGACCCAGGGACCGAGCAACCTGGTGGGCTGGGGCGTGCCGGACCTGGATCGGGCGTTGCACGGCCCCGGGCAGTTGCTGGGGGAGTTCGACGTCAACCTGGGGCGCGGGCAGGGCGATATCTGGAGCAACGGTATCTCCGACCAGGCCCTGGTGCAGCGCCAAGCCGAGGATGCCGCGGAACGCCAAGCCTGGCAGCAGACCCTCAAGGATCGCGGCTGGGAAAATGGCCTGGCGGCGGGAGCCAGCCAGCAGGATCGCACTGACTACGCCCTGGGCATGGCCCGGGACGCGGCCGCCGCGCAGCGGGTCTACCAGGGCAGCCTGGTCAAGTCCGGTGCCGGTTGGCTGGTGCTTGCGGGGGACAACAGCTACCGCGGCCCGACCCGGGTCGATGGCGGGTTGCTGGCGGTCAACGGCAACCTGCAATCGGCGGTGACGGTCAATGCCGGCGGCACCCTGGGCGGCAACGGCCGGATCGCTGCCCTGACCGCCAGGGCCGGGGGCGTGGTGGCGCCGGGCAACTCCATCGGTACCTTGAATGTCGCCGGTAACCTGGATTTGCAGCCGGGCTCGACCTATCGGGTGGAGCTGTCGCCCACGGCCAGCGACCGGCTCGTGGTGGGCGGCCAGGCCAGTGTCGCTGGCGCCAATCTCAGCCTGGTGCCCGAGCCCCAGCCGAACCTGCTGGCCGGCGGCCCGGTGGCGAGCCTGGTGGGGCGCCAGTTCGACATCCTGCAGGCCGCGGGCGGGGTCAACGGACGCTTCGCCCAGGTCCAGCCCGGCTACCTGTTCCTCGGGACCCTGCTCGACTATTCGGCCAGCGGCGTGCAGCTGGAGGTGAGCCGCAGCGCCGCGACCTTCGACAGTGTCGGGGCCACGGCCAACCAGCGCGCCAGTGGTGGCGCCGTGGAGCGGCTGGGGCCGGGCAACCCCGTGTATGAAAGCCTGTTGCTCTCGACCTCGGCGGAGCAGGCCCGGGATGGCCTGCGGCAGTTGGCCGGGGAGATCTACCCGGCGCTGGATTCGATGCTGCTCAGCCAGGGCGCGCTGGTGCGCGATGCCCTGGGCGAGCGTGCGCAAGGTGGGGCCCTGCAGACCGACGCCGCTGGTACCACAGCGGGTGAGGCGGGTGCGTCCCAGCTCTGGCTCAAGGGCCTGGGCAGTTGGGGGCGGATCGAGGGTGTGCAGGGCAGCGAGTCCTATACCAGTTCCCTGGGCGGCCTGCTGCTGGGCCTGGACCGTGACGTCGACGAGCAGACCCGGGCCGGCCTGGCCGCCGGCTACAGCGACAGCTCCCTGGGCATGGGCGGCAGCCACTCCCGGGCCACGGTCGACAGCTACCACCTTGGCGCCTATGCCCGCCATGACCTGGAGCAGTGGCGCTTGAGCCTGGGCGGCAGCTACAGCTGGCACCGCGCCGAGGTCCGGCGTGACCTGGCCTATGGCCAGGTGTCCGGCCGCCAGCGCGCACGGCTCGATGCCCGCAGCCAGCAGCTGTTCGCCGAGGCGGCCTATCGCCTGGCGGTGTCGGCGGCGCAGTTGGAACCCTTCGCCAACCTGACCTACCAGCACCTGGATCGCGATGCCTTCCATGAGAAGGGCGACGCCGCGGCCCTGCAGGCCGGTGACGAGCAGCGTGATGCCTGGCTCGGCACCTTGGGCTTGCGCGCACGCCAGCAATGGCAACTGGGTTCGCAACAGGACCTGCAGTTGGCGGCGAGCCTGGGCTGGCAGCACCGCCTGAGCGGGACCCAGGATCGCGAGCACCTGGCCTTTGCCGGCAGCGACTTGCCGTTCCGGGTGCAGACGGCACCGGCCTTGCGCGATGCCGCGCTGGTGGGCCTCCAGGCCCGGGTCGGGCTGACCCGCGACCTGGACCTGAGCCTGGACTATCAGGGGCGCCTGGCCAGTCGTGAGCAACAGCATGGTGCAGGACTCAACCTGCAGTGGCGTTTCTGAAACGCCGTGGCGCTGGCGAGCCCATGGGCTTGCCAGCCAGGCGTTGCCATACGGAGTTTGACCAACGCAGTTTTTCATCAATGCAACTAAGGAAGGTCGTAGTGAAGCAAGTCAGAAAGGATGGCCGCGCGCTCGGGCAGGGCTGGGCCCTGGCCCCACTGGGGCGGGTGCTGGTGGGCTGGGCAGCGCTGATGGGCACGACCCAGGCCGCGCCCTACGTGGAGACTGGGCGCCTGGGTGATGCCAGCAGCTGGCGCAGCAGCGAATTCAAGGCCGACTGGGGGTTGGGGGCGATCAACGCCGACAGCGCCTATGCCGCCGGCTACAGCGGCAAGGACGTCAAGCTGGGGATCTTCGACCAACCGGTGTATGCCAAGCACCCGGAGTTCGCCGGCAAGGACAAGATCGTGACCCTTATCACCAGCGGGATCCGCCAGTACACCGACCCCTATATTCCGGTGAAGGCCGGCGATGCCTTCCGCTATGACGGCAGCCCGTCGGTGGGCTCGGACGGCAAGCTCGGTTCCCACGGCACCCACGTCGGCGGCATCGCCGCCGGCAACCGCGACGGTGTGTCGATGCACGGCGTGGCCTTCGATGCGCAGATCATCAGTGCCGACAACGGCGACCCCGGCCCCGAGGATGGCATCGTCCTGGGCAACGATGGCGCGGTGTACAAGGCCGGCTGGGACAGCCTGGTGGCCAGCGGTGCGCGGATCATCAACAACAGTTGGGGCATCGGCATCACCGATCGTTTTGCCAAGGGCGGGCGCAATCCGGATTTCCCGCACTTCACCGTGGACGACGCCCGGGCGCAGTTCGCGCAGATCCAGCCGCTGTTGGGCACCTTGCCCGGTGGCGCCTATGACGGCGCCATCGCTGCGGCCCGTAGCGGAGTCCTGACCATCTTCGCCGCCGGCAACGACTACAACCTGAACAACCCCGATGCGATTGCCGGGCTGGGCTTTTTCGTCCCGGAAATAGCTCCCAACTGGATGACCGTGGCGGCGTTGCAGCAGAACCCCGACACCAGCAGCACCAACCCGTACCTGATCAGCACGTTCTCGTCGCGCTGTGGCTACACCGCGAGTTTCTGCGTATCGGCCCCGGGCACCCGGATCTACAGCGCGGTGATTGGCGGCACCAGCCTGGAAAACCTGACCCTGGGCTACGCCAACAAGAACGGCACGTCCATGGCCGCGCCCCATGCCGCTGGCGCGGCGGCAGTGCTGATGGAGCGCTTCCCCTACATGAGCGGCGCACAGATCGCCAGCGTGCTGCGCACCACCGCCACCGACATGGGCGCGCCGGGCATCGATGCCCTGTACGGCTGGGGCATGATCAACCTGGACAAGGGCATCCGTGGCCCGGGCATGTTGGTCACCGAGCAGGACATTCCCGAGGAGTTCCGCATCGCCGGCGGCTACGGCCCGAGCCAGTTCGTGGTCGACCTGCCGGGCATCGGCGCCCTGGTGGACGCCGGCAAGCCGACCCAGCGGCGTTGCAATGACCTGAGCTGCGTGCTGGACCTGTGGAGCAACGATATCTCCGGCCACGGTGGCCTGACCAAGCAGGGCATCGGCACCCTGGTGCTGACCGGTAACAACAGCTACACAGGTCCAACCCTGGTCAACCAGGGGCGCTTGGCGGTCAATGGTTCGCTGCAATCGACGGTGACGGTCAACGACGGCGGCGTGTTGGGCGGCAATGGCCGGATCGGCGCGCTGGTGGCCAATGCCGGCGGCGTGGTGGCCCCGGGCAATTCCATCGGCACCTTGCACGTCAGTAACGACGTGACCTTCCAACCGGGCTCGACCTATGCCGTGGAGGTGGGCGCTGCGGGCAGCGACCGCCTGGTCAGTGATGGCCAGGTCAGCCTGGGCGGTGCGAACCTGGCCCTGGATCTGCAGAACCCCGGGGTTTCGCTGCAATCGCAGCGGGCGACGAGCCTGGTGGGACGGCAATTCGACATCCTGGATGCCGCAGGAGGGGTGCAGGGCGGTTTCGCCAATGTGCAGTCCAATTCGCTGTTCCTCGGGGGTGGCCTGGCCTATACCGGCAGCGCGGTCCAACTGGCCGTGCAGCGCAACGCCACGTCCTTCGCCAGTGTCGGCTTGACCGCCAACCAGCGTTCGGTGGCCGCGGCGGCCGACCGGCTTGGTGCGGGCAATCCGGTCTACGAGAGCCTGCTGTTGTCGGCCAATGCCAGCAGCGCGCAGCAGGCTTTCGATCAACTGTCCGGGGAAATCCATCCGGCGGTGGGTAACCTGCTGCTCAACGACAGCCGCCAACTGCGCGATGCCGTGGGCGAGCGTACCCGTCAGCAGGGCAGCGCCGCCGCTCCGGCGCTGGAAGGCCAGGGCAACGGCCTGTGGGTCAAGGCCCTGGGAGCCTGGGGCAAGGCCGACGGTGACTCCGGACATGCGCGCTATAGCCGTTCGATTGGCGGCATGTTGCTGGGGATCGACGGGCAGATGAGCGAGGACACCCGCCTCGGGGTCTTCACCGGCTACAGCGACAGCTCGCTGAGCATGGGCGATGACCGTCACTCTTCGGCCAGTGTCGACAGCTACCACCTGGGTGCCTATGCCGGCAAGGAGCTGGAGCAACTGCGCCTGAGCCTGGGTGGCAGCCACAGCTGGCACCGCATCGAGACCAAGCGCGAGCTGCAGTACAACGAGGTCTCCGATCGCCAGAAGAGCAAGCGCGATGCCCAGAGCACCCAGGTGTTCGGCGAGGCCGCGTGGAAGGTCGCGCTGCCGAGCATGGCGCTGGAGCCGTTCGCCAACCTGGCCTATGTGCATATCGCCAGCGACAGCTTCAAGGAGCATGGCGGCGCCGCCGCGCTCAAGGGTGGACAGGACAATCGCGATGCCTGGCTCTCGACCCTGGGCCTGCGTGCCGGCAAACAACTGCAATTGTCCAGCGGCCAGGCGCTGGAGCTGTCCGCCACCCTGGGCTGGCAGCACAACCTGAGTTCCACCGGGTCCGACCAGCACTTGGCCTTCGCTGGCCAGGGCGACAGCTACAAGGTCCAGGCGCTGTCCCTGGACCGTGATGCGGCGGTGGTCGGCGCACGGGCGGGGATCGCCCTGGGTCGCCAGGCCCGGGTCAACCTGGACTACAACGCACTGCTGGGGAGTCGTGACAAGAGCCATGGGGTCGGCCTGACCCTGGATTGGGCGTTCTGAGGCCCCGGCAACGGATATGCAAGGTGTTGTACCAGCCCCGCGGACCCTGGCAATGGGTTCGCGGGGCACGAGCTATCTCTGAAAACTCTAACAAAAGAGAGGCAATACCATGGGTGTCTATGACTACAAAAACCTCAGTACGGCTGAATCCAAGGCGCTGTTCACCGATGCCATGGCCATCACGCTGTATTCCTACCACAACCTCGACAACGGCTTTGCCGTGGGTTACCAGCACAATGGCTTCGGCCTCGGCCTGCCGGCGACCCTGATCACCGCGCTGATCGGCAGCAGCGATTCCCAGGGGGTGATCCCCGGCATCCCCTGGAACCCGGACTCGGAGAGGGCCGCCAAGGAGGCGCTGAACAAGGCGGGCTGGTCCACCATCAGCGCCCAGCAACTGGGCTATACCGGCAAGGTCGATGCCCGGGGGACGTTCTTCGGCGAAAAGAACGGCTATGAGACGGCCCAGGTGGAGATCCTCGGCAAGTACGATGCACAAGGACACTTGAGCTCCATCGGCATCGCCTTCCGCGGTACCAGCGGGCCACGGGAGTCGTTGATCAGCGACACCATCGGCGACCTGATCAGCGACCTGCTGGCAGCCCTGGGGCCCAAGGACTACGCCAAGAACTACGCCGGCGAGGCCTTTGGCAAGCTGCTGGGGGATGTCGCGGCCTTCGCCCAGGCCAACGGCCTGTCCGGCAAGGACATCCTGGTCAGTGGCCACAGCCTGGGCGGCCTGGCGGTCAACAGCCTGGCCGACCTGAGTGGTGGACGCTGGTCGGGCTTCTTCAAGGACGCCCACTACATCGCCTACGCCTCGCCGACCCAGAGCGCCAGCGACAAGGTGCTGAACATCGGCTACGAGAATGACCCGGTGTTCCGTGCCCTCGACGGCTCGAGCTTCAACCTGGCCTCGGTGGGCATCCACGATACCCATCAGGCGTCGGCCACCAACAACATCGTCAACTTCAACGACCACTACGCCTCGACCCTATGGAACGTGGTGCCGTTCTCGATCCTCAAGATCTCCACCTGGATCTCCCACCTGCCCACCGGCTATGGCGATGGCCTGACCCGGGTGCTGGATTCAAAGTTCTATGAGTACACCAGCAAGGACTCCACCATCGTGGTGGCCAACCTGTCGGACCCGGCCCGGGCCACCACCTGGGTCCAGGACCTGAACCGCAATGCCGAGACCCACAAGGGCAGCACCTTCATCATCGGCACCGACGGCAACGACCTGATCCAGGGTGGCAGCGGCAACGATTACCTGGAGGGTCGCGATGGCAACGACACCTTCCGTGATGCCGGCGGCTACAACATCATCCTCGGCGGCAAGGGCAGCAACGTCCTCGACCTGCAGCACTCGGTGAACGACTACCGTTTCGCCAGCGACGGTGCCGGCACCCTGTATGTGCGCGATGCCAACGGCGGAATCAGCCTCACCCGCGACATTGGCGCGATCCAGAGCAAGGAACCGGGGTTCCTCTGGGGCTTGTTCAAGGACGAGGTGCTGCACCAGGTCACCGACCAGGGCCTGAAGGCTGGTGACGAACTGACCCGCTACGCCTCGTCGGTGCGCGGCGATGCCGGCGACAACGTGCTCAAGGCCCATGCCGGCGGGGATTGGCTGTTCGGCCTGGATGGCAACGACCACCTGATCGGTGGCCAGGGCAACGATGTATTCGTCGGCGGGACCGGCAACGACCTGATGGAGTCGGGGGGCGGCGACAATACCTTCCTGTTCACCGGCCACTTCGGCCAGGACCGTATCGTCGGTTACCAAGGCGGCGACAAGCTGGTGTTCATGGGCGTCAGCGGCGTACTGCCGGGGCAGGACTACCGGGCCCATGCCAGCAGCAGCGGCCATGATACGGTACTGACCTTCGGCCAGGATTCGGTGACCCTGGTGGGCGTCAGCCTCACGCAGCTCAACGGTTCCGGCATCACCATCGCCTGACAGGCGAGCAGCGCGACTTCGACAGGACTCGCGCTGTTTTTGGGCAATCGAGTGACCGATTGGTCAACCAATGACTCCAATACTCTTAAAGTGTCGTGGCGCCGATGCGTTACTTCAGGCACATGACACGCGGTGCAATCGATTCAAGGTAGTGGAGCGTTTTGACAGTGAGTAGCAGCAAGAGGTATGCGAGCGGCCTGGTGCTGGCCCTGTGGGCCACGTGGGCATCGGCCGGGGAGCTGCCTCCCGGTTCGATCCTGAAACGCTACGGGGTCAGCCCTGATCAACTACCAGCCGGCCAGCCGGCGCCCGTGGACAGCCAACCGGCCACCAGCAGCCGCTTCCGGCTGGAGCCCGAGCAGCCAGTGGTGAATCTGCGCCTGGGCGACAACAAGGTTCCGGACACTACCGGCAACATCAGCATCGACCATGCCAACGCCCGGGAGCGTCAGCGCTGCCGACAGGTAAGGGATGAACTGGTCAAGCGTGGCAAGGCCGCCGGGGTGTTCTGTGAACCGGGGCAGGGCGGTTTGCCCGGGTCACCCTGGTCGCCCTGAGCCGGGCGGGTCATTTTTCCTTGCGGACGGTGGCGACATCGTCGGCCTTGACCCGGATGGTCTTGCCGGAGATGTCCTGGAACTCATAGAAACCGTCGGCGGTCTTGGTCTTGGGTTGGTCGCGGGTCAGGTACTGGGTACCGTTCTGCAGGGTTACCACGGTGGGGGTGGAGCAGCCTGCCAGGGCCAGGGTGGCGAGGATGGCCAGGGGCAGGCCCAGGTTCTTCAGGTTCATACAGACCTCGATATCGATGGGGTATCCGCGTTGCGCGGGCACTATAAGTCCTGGCCCTTGGTGTAGTGAAGACGACGAAAGTTCGCTGGTCCATGGAAAAAATCTTCTCTCCACCATTTATCCAATAACGTTTGCCAGGCAGGGGTAGCGGCTGCTATCTGTACGCATAACCAGTACTGACCTGCCGTGGCGCCTTTCTTCCGTGACTTCCAACCCCCTCGAGAACCCCCTTTACTACCTGCATAACTTCCGGCAAGTGCTGGGCTGGCTGGAGCAACGCTATGCCGATGTGTTGAGCGGCGAAGAGCAGCGCTTCATCGTCGATTTCGCCTCGCTCGGGCAACCGGCACAGGCACTGCTGGTGCGCATGGTGATGCGCAAGGGGCGGCATTTTCGCCAGGCCCGGCTGAGCTATCCGGAGATCGGCGATACGGCCCGGGCCCTGGCGCCATTGCTCGACCTGGGCTGGATCGACGACCAGGCGCCACTGCCCCTGGAAGAACTGTTCGGCCTGCTGAGCAAGCCCGAGATCCAGTTGTGCTTCAAGGACCAGGCCTTGCCGGCCAAGGCCAGGAAGGAGCAGTGGCTGCAGGTGCTGCAGGAGGCCTATCCCCAGGCCCGGGCATTCGGCCAGTGGTGCCCGCAACTGGAGGATCGATTGCTGAGCCTGACGGTCATGGACCTGTGCGATCGCCTGCGCCTGATGTTCTTCGGCAACCTCTACCAGGACTGGTCGGAGTTCGTCCTGGCGGATCTTGGGGTCTACAGCTACGAGACCGTGGAGATCAGCGCCGATGCCCGGGGCCTGCGCAGCCGTGCCGATGTGGATGGCTTTTTCTACCTGCACCAGTGCCAGGAAGCGTTCGAGGCCGGTGCGTCGCTGCCTGGGCTGCTGGCCCGCCTCAGCGCCTTCGACAGCGACAACCCCTGGCTGCACAAGCGTCGCGACAAGCTGCTGTTCCTGCTGGGCCAGCACTGCGAGCGCCTGGCGGATTGGGAGCAGGCCAGGCTGATCTACCAGCGCTGCCCCTATCCCGGGGCCCGTTTGCGCCTGATCCGGGTCCTGGAGCGCAGCGCCGACTATCCCGCCGCCCTGGCACTGGCCGAGCAGGCCGCTTCGGCGCCGCAAAGCGCGGCCGAGGCCCAGCAATTGCTGCGCATGTTGCCGCGCTTGCGACGCAAGCTGGGCGGCCCGCCGGTGGCCCGGGTGGCGAGCCGTGAGGTGTCCCGCCTGGAGCTGTGCTTGCCGCGCGATGGCGAGGGCCTGGCGGTGGAGCAGGTGGTCCAGGCTCATCTGCACCGGCCCCTGGCCCCGGTGCACTATGTGGAGAACAGCCTGGTCAATTCATTGTTCGGATTGCTCTGCTGGCCGGCGATCTTCGCGCCGTTGCCTGGCGCGTTCTTCCACCCGTTCCAGCGCGGCCCGGTGGATCTGCTCAGCGAGGACTTCCATGAGCGCCGCCGCGAGCTGTTCCAGGCCTGCCTGGAGGAGCTGGACGATGGTCGCTACCGCGACAGCATCCGCCAGCGTTTCGTGGCCAAGTGGGGCTTGCAGTCGCCCTTCGTGTTCTGGAGCGCCTTGAGCGAGGAATTGCTGGAGCAGGCCCTGGACTGCCTGCCGGCCGCGCACCTCAAGCACTGGTTCGAGCGCCTGCTGCTGGATATCAAGGCCAACCGCGCCGGCATGCCGGACCTGATCCAGTTCTGGCCCGAGGACAAGCGCTACCGCATGATCGAGGTCAAGGGCCCGGGCGACCGCTTGCAGGACAACCAGTTGCGCTGGCTGGACTTCTGCCAGGAGCACGGCATGCCGGTGGCGGTGTGCTACGTGCAATGGCAGGACGCCCCGGCGTGAGTTATCGCATCGCGGTGCGCGCCTTGTGCGAGTTCAGCGCCAAGCACGGGGACCTTGACCTGCGCTTCACCCCATCGCCCACCGCCCAGGAAGGCATGCAGGGCCATCGCACGGTGGCCGCCCGGCGCAACCCCGAGTACCAGAGCGAAGTGTCCCTGGAGGGCCATCACGGCCCGTTGCGGGTCAAGGGCCGGGCCGATGGCTACGACCCCCGGCAGAACCTGCTGGAGGAGATCAAGACCTTTCGCGGCGACTTGTCGCGCATGCCCGACAACCATCGGCAACTGCATTGGGCCCAGGCCAAGGTCTATGGCTGGCTGCTGTGCCAGAGCCGGCAGTTGCCGGGCATTCGCGTGGCGCTGGTGTATTTCGACATCCACAGCGAAGAGGAAACCGCCCTGGTACAGGAGTACAGCGCCGGGCAGTTGCAGGCGTTCTTCGAGCGCCAATGCGCGATCTTCCTGAAGTGGGCGCGACAGGAACTGCGGCACCGCGCAGACCGGGACCGGGCCTGCCGCGAGCTGGCCTTTCCCCATGGCCAGTTCCGTCCCGGCCAGCGCCATTTGGCCGAGTCGGTGTACAAGGCGGTCAGCACCGGTCGCTGCCTGTTGGCCCAGGCTCCCACCGGTATCGGCAAGACCCTGGGCACGCTGTTTCCCATGCTCAAGGCCATGGCCCCGCAGCAACTGGACAAGGTGCTGTTCCTCACCGCCAAGACCCCGGGCCGGCAACTGGCCCTGGATGCCGCCAGGGTACTGTTCGCCGAGCATCGCGGGTTGCCGCTGCGGGTGCTGGAGCTGGTGGCCCGGGACAAGGCCTGCGAGTACCCGGACAACGCCTGCCATGGCGAGTCCTGTCCATTGGCCAAGGGTTTCTACCAGCGTCTGCCGGCGGCCCGCCAGGCGGCCAGCCAGGTGCCATTGCTGGATCGCCAGGCGTTGCGCCAGCTGGCCCTGGAGCATCAGGTCTGCCCCTATTACCTGAGCCAGGAGATGGCCCGCTGGAGCGACCTGGTGGTGGCCGACTACAACTACTACTTCGATTTCACGGCCTTGTTGTTCGGCCTGGCCCAGGCCGACCAGTGGCGACTGGCGGTGTTGGTGGACGAAGCCCATAACCTGGTGGAACGCGGTCGCGGCATGTACAGCGCCAGCCTCGACCAGCAGCAACTGGCCCAGGTGCGCAAGCAGGCACCACAGGCCCTGAAGAGCTCCTTGCAGCGCCTGAACCGCGAGTGGAACGCCCTGCACAAGGACCAGGTCGCGCCGTACCAGGCCCATGCATGCTTGCCCGGCGCCTGGCTCAAGGCCCTGGGGTTGTGCGTGGCAGCCATCGGCGACTACTTCAATGAACACCCCCAGGGCCTGGACGCGGCAGTGCAGGGGTTGTATTTCGAGCTGCTGCAGTTTGCCCGGGTGGCGGAGCTGTTCGACGAGCAGCCCTTCATCTTCGATGTCAGCAAGCGCACCTTGAGTGCCCGGCGCAGCCTGTCGCGCCTGAGCCTGCGCAACGTGGTGCCGGCGGCGCTGCTGCGCCCGCGCCTGGAGGCGGCCCGCAGCGTGGTGCTGTTTTCCGCGACCCTCGAACCCCAGCGTTACTATCGCGACCTGTTGGGCTTGCCCGATAGCGCCGTGTGGCTGGATGTCGAGTCGCCGTTCGTGGCCACGCAACTGGATGTACGCATCGTCAGCCAGATCTCGACCCGTTATGCCCGGCGCCAGGCCTCGCTGGCGCCCATCGTCGAGCTGATGGCCGGCCAGTTCGCGGCCCGCCCTGGCAACTACCTGGCGTTCTTCAGCAGTTTCGACTACCTGCAACAGGTGGCTGAGCTTTTGGCCCGCGAGCATCCGGCAATTCCCATCTGGTTGCAGTCGCGGGGCATGGACGAAAGCTCGCGGGAGGAATTCCTGCTGCGGTTCCAGGCCGAGGGGCAGGGCATAGGTTTCGCCGTACTCGGCGGGGCGTTCGGCGAAGGCATCGACCTGCCGGGTTCGCGCTTGATCGGGGCTTTTGTCGCCACCCTGGGCCTGCCCCAGCTCAATCCCTTGAACGAGCAGATGAAGCAGCGCATGGGCGCGCTGTTCGGCGCCGGTTATGACTACACCTACCTCTACCCCGGCTTGCAGAAGGTGGTGCAGGCGGCAGGGCGGGTGATCCGCAGCCAGGCCGATCGAGGGGTGCTGATGCTGATCGACGATCGTTTTGCCGAGCCGCGGGTACGCCGGTTGTTGCCGCGCTGGTGGGCTATCGCCAAGGAAGAAACGGCGCGGGACTGCCAGTAGCAACCGCTGCGCCGTCGATGGGGCGTGCAGGCTTGGAGGTCTTCAGCGGCCCGGACGAACCCGGGCGAAGCGCCGCAGGGTTTGCCCGGGGGCGGTGTGGAAGCGGGTAGGCCGGGGCTGGCCGGCATCGGCGCCGATCCAGTCGACCCAGGTAATGGACTTGGGCGTGGTGCTGCTATCGAGGGTGAAGCTTCCGGCCAGCAGCAGCTGGCCATCCACGGTCACCACGCGAAAGCGTTCGCCCTCGATCCAGGTCAGGGCGCCCGGGGCGCTGTGCTCGTCGGGCGGGTTGAGGATGCCGCTGTCTTCCATCCCGGTCTGCTCCCAGGCGCCTTGCAGGCGTTCCAGATCCAGCAGGTCGGTGTCACGGGCCGTTGAAGGGGGCATGTTGGGGCGATTCCTTTTGCGGGCGGGGTTCAATTGAAGAGATTGCGGCCAATGCAATAGGTCAAGAGGTCCAGGTCGCTCTGGACCTCCAGTTTGCGCATGGCGGAGATCTTCTGGGCACTGATGGTCTTGGAGCTGCGGTTCTGGCTGCGGGCGATTTCGCTGACGCTCTTGCCGGATACGAACAGGCGCAATATCTCATATTCCTTGGGCGACAAGGCCGAGATCCGCTCGTTGAGCGCCACGTTCGACTCCACCACCGAGTGGCTGCTGGGCATTGGGCTGCGGTAGATGCCTTTCTGGGCGACGGCCTTGAGAGCCAGCTGGATTTCCTCGTGCAACTGGTTTTTCTGGATGATCCCCATGACCCCCAATTCCTGCAGGCGGCTGAGGATCAGCGGATTGGAGATCATGGTCAGGACCAGAATCTGCACGCGTTCGAAGTGACGGGTGATGAACTCCACCAGCTTCAGGCCGTCGCCGTAGGGCGAGTTCCCGGGCATGTTGTAGTCGGTGATCACCAGGTCCACGCGCCGGCTCTCCAGCAGTTGAACCAACTCCCCTGAGCTCATTGCCTCGCCGACGATCTCGAAGCGTTCGTCGCGCTCCATCAGTTCGCGGATGCCTAGCAGCACGATGGGGTGATCATCGGCAATGATTACTTTGAGTTTTTCCATGACAGAGACAATCCGTTTAGTACGCCAATCGGCTGGGTGAACGTAGGACGGGCGGCATATGCAATCACCGCCCCTGGTTATTCAAGAAACGCCAGCAGCTCGGACAACCGCTGCATCAGCTGCCGGACCTGCTGCTCCAGGGATGGGCTCCATGGCTCGTCCTGCAGTCGGCACTCCAGTTCGGCGCAGGCCCTGGCCAGGGCTCGAGCCTGCACGGCCCCCAGGGCGCCGGCGATGCTGTGCAGGCGTTCCGCGGCAGCTTGCAGGTCGACGCTGGCGAGTGTGTGATCCAGGCGTCGCAGGTCGTGGTTCAGGGTCTCGACGAACAACGGGCGCATCCTTGCAGAGAGCTGCGGGAACTCCAGGTCACCGGGTCGGGGGGGCGATGCCTGGGGCGCAAGTGCATCGGCCGTGGGTGGGCAGAGTAGCGACAGTTGCCGCCACAGGTGCTGCAGGTCCATGGGCTTGACGATCCAGGCGTTCATCCCGGCGGCGAGGCAACGGCTGCGCTCTTCGCCCAGGGCATGGGCGGTGATGCCGATGATCGGTAGTTGCGGGTCGCGCCGGCGCAATTGCCGGGCCAGCTCATAGCCGTCCATGAGCGGCATGTCGAGGTCTGCCAGCACCAGGTCGAACAGCCGTGGTTGCCAGTACTGCAGGGCCTGCTCGCCATTGTCCGCCAGGGTTGACCGGCAGCCCAGCGCCTGGAGTTGTTCCTGGATGATCGCCTGATTGAGGGGGTTGTCCTCGGCCACCAGTACATGCAGGCACAACGGGTTCCTGGTGCCATCGACCGCCGGGGCTTGGGCAGAGAGTTGTCCCTGGCGGGCCCGGGAGGCCGCCTTGGCGATGGCCCGGATATCGTATGCGCTGACTATCCACTCCTGGTCCCGGGATTGTCGTTCCTGGGATGGGTCGCACAGCGCGCTGACCCGCGGTCCTGGCCAGGAGTACAGGGCTGTCCGGGGTAGCAGGTCGACCAGGACCCGGTGTTGCGGCTGCTGGCTCCATTCGGCAGGCGCGGGCGAGGCCTGGATGCCCAGGCGGTTGAGCCAGTCGCAGATATTTTTCGTCAATTCCGGTACTGGTGCCCGGACGTGCACGGGAGGCCCGTCCGGAAGGGGCGTCAGGCCTGGCAAGGAGCCGGGCAGGCGCGGCATCTCCAGGCGCACGGAAAAACTGCTGCCCAATCCAGGTTCGCTGGTGACCTGCAATTGTCCACCCATCAGGGTGCAGAGCCGATGGCACAGGGGCAGGCCAAAGCCGGCACGACTGGAGACATCGTTCAACTGCTGATGCAGGTCGAACAGATGCGCCTGCTTTGCCGCGGGGATGCCGATGCCGGTATCGGTGACCTGCCATTCGATGCAGGCTTGCTGTCCGATCGATCCCAGCAGCCGGAGGCGCAACACCACCCGGCCGTTGTCGGTGAACTTGATGGCATTGCCCAGCAGGTTGTCGAGTACCTGGCGAATCCGCCGGGCGTCTCCCCATAACAGGTCTGGCAGTTGGGGATCGATGGAGGCGTAGAGTTGCAGCCCTCGCTGCTGGGCCGCGGCCGCGAACTCCTGCAGGGCTGCCTCCGCCACGTCCAGCGGACAGAACTCCACGGGAGCGATGCCGATATGCCCGGCCTCGATCCGAGAGATGTCGAGAACATTGCTGATCAATTGGAGCAGGGCATTCGAGCAGCGCTGGCTGGTGTGCAGGTAGTTGGTCTGGCGCGGATCCAGTGGCGTCAGGCCGAGCAGTTCGAGGGTCCCCAGTGCTGCGTACAGCGGTGTCCGCAGTCTTTGGCTCATGATCGTCAGGAACCGGGCCTTGATTTCGCTGGCCTGGTCCGCCGCCTGCGTGGCCAGCTTCAGCGCCAGGCTGCTTTCAACTTGCTGGCTGATGTCATTGAAGGTGCAGAGCACCGCGTCCTGGTTCTGGTAGCGCGTCGCGACGAACTTCACCTGCAAGTGGCGCCCTCCGACGACCAGGCAGGTCTCGCCGTCGTCGATACGCTGCGGGTCCTGTGCCAGCACCGATAGCAGGCCGCTGCTGCCTGCTCCTTGCCGAGCGTAGGGATTTTCCAGCAGGAGCTTGAAGTCTTCTCGGCGAACTACGCACAGGCCCGTGAGGGCGCTCTCGATGAGGGTGTGGCTGAAGGCTTCGCTTTCCACCACTTGCTCATGGTGTGGGTGTAGCGCGACTGGCTTGCGATTGCGTTGCCAGTGGCTGGCTCCCCAGCCCCAGGCGACCGCTCCCAATACCAACCCCAGCAGACAGGTCATGGCCCGTGGTGCTTGCCCGTAGAGGTTGCGGTAGCTGATGCGGTAGAGACCGGTCCATGGAGGAGTGTGACTGGTGAACTTCAGGATGACGCCCTGGCGGTCGAAATTCGCGCCATCGTGCAGGGTCGTGGTCGAGCCCAGGGAACCGGCCAGCACGGTGCCTGCCGGGTCGATCAGGGTGAAGTCGTCATAGACCGGCGCGCTCAGGAGACCCTCCAGCTTGCCGGCTTGGTCCAGTGCCAGCAGCGAGACCATCTTCATCCAGCCGTCGGCTCCCATTACCTGTAGCTGTGTCGGAGCCAGCTGCAGGGTGATGTGGGCCAGCAGTTGGGCGCCGCTGCCGGTCGAGCCGGATTGGGAATACGGTTGCCAGTCAACCGGTTGCGCGACGAGGCGTCGCTGCTTCAGTAGCGCCAGGCGCAGCTCCGGCACCGACGGAGCGTCTGTATCAGCACGGGCGTCCAGCTTTTCAGAGCGGACACGAGGCGCGAGGGTAGCCAGGTCGAAACCGCTGCAGGCATTGAGCAGCAGCACCTTGGGTGGGCTGTAGTGGGACCCGGACCAGAAACTTCGATAGAACGTCGACAAATGCATGCCCACCATGAGCAGTCGCGGCAGGTCGTTGGTAACCAGTGGGCGGTGCGGGACCATGGAGCCCGACCGGGGCCGATCAGCGCAGCTGCCATGGACCAGAGGCGCGAAGGCGGTAGGTAATCGCAGCGGATAGCGGGTATTGGCCTGGTACGAACTGGCCAGAGCGAGGCTCGCCGCACGCTTGAGGAACAGTTCCTGCTCCTGGATGTTCTCCATCAACCGGATGAAGTGCACCCGCAGCGTATCGGACTGACGTTCCACCAAGCACACCGTTGTCCAGCCCAGGCTGGTGCACAGCAGGGCCAGCCCGAGCAGGATCAACAAGCCCAGGTTTAGCCGTGGCTGGCAGCGAACCAGGCAATCTGGAAAGAGAGTGGGGGACTTCATCACTGATATACCGAACACATGGCTAAGACCCGCTGACGGGGCTGTTTCTTTGAATACGGTTCTAGGTCCCGAAGAGGGCCGGGACAGAGGGTGGGAGGAGATCAGTGCCGGATGGGCCATACCGCAGGCCAGTTCCCTGCGAGTCAGCCGGTGCCCGGTCGTGGGGCTACCGTCCAGGCCGGTGGCGGCTTGCTGCGCCGAGGTTCGCCGCCAGGTGGCGGGGCGCCAGAATGTCGAGTTCCGGGAGCCGCGATCTTTCGGCGCTCGAAGTGTTTCGCAGCTTCATGGGCGGTTTTTTCATACAGTGCCAGGTAGTTGAACAACGCCCTCAATACAAAGGGTTTGACCAGGCAATGATTCATCCCGGCGTCGAAGCACAATTGTTCTTCTCCGCGCATGGCATTGGCCGTCGCCCCGATGATGGGGGCCGAGCAGCCGCGACGACGCAGCTCCCTGGCTAGCTGGTAGCCGTTGAGCCTGGGCATGTTCACATCGGTCAGCACCACGTCGAAATCCCCGTTCTCCCAGATGCCTAGCGCTTCTTCACCGTTGGCCGCCTGCTCCACGCTGCAGCCCAGTTCTTCCAGCTGGTCCTTGAGGATCAACTGGTTGATCAGGTTGTCCTCGACCACCAGCACATGCAGGCTGAGTTTCTTCAGGTCGCGACTGTCGTGGTGGTGTTCGTCGTGGTTGACCCAGACTCCCAGGGCCTGGCTGACGGCCTGGTGGATCCCCCGCAGATCGTTGCTGTTGACCTGCCAGGCGCCTTCGTGGGTGGGTGTCGCGTGGTGACCGTCACCGCAGGCCAGTACCAGCGGCCCGGTCCAGCCGGGTTCCAGCCTTTGCTCCAGGATACCGGGGTGTACTTCGATCAGGACGCTGTCACTGTCATGGCCGCTGCAACCCGACAGGCCGACCTGGGCCCGCGCGCCCCAACGACGTAGCCAGCCGGTCACCGACTCGGCCAGTTCGCGGACCGGCGATATCACGTGGATCATCCGCGCAGGCAACGGGCTGGCGGGCATGAGTCGTGGCGAGGCGGTGCCAGCTTCCAGCGGTAGGGTGAGGCTGAAGCTGCTGCCCAGTCCCGGCTCGCTCACCATGCGCAGTGAGCCCCCCATCAACAGGGTCAGGCGCTGGCAAATCGGTAGGCCCAGGCCGGTGCCAGCGACGACGTTGGTGTTGCCTCCGGTCTGGTAGAAAGGCTCGAAGATCATTGCCTGATCGTCCCGGGAGATGCCCCGGCCGGTATCGGATACTTGCCAGACCAAGTCGCTGTGCGAGCCATCGCGGTGGCCACCCCCGACTCGTAGCACGATGCGTCCCGAGTCGGTGAACTTGACCGCGTTATTCAACAGGTTACTGAGGATCTGGCGGATTCGCGTGACATCGCCCAGCAGCATCTCCGGCAATTGCGGATCGATACAGGCATAGAGTTGCAGGCCCTTGGCCCGGGCAGCTGCGGCATAGCTTTGGACGAGTTCGTACACCAGCTCCAGGGTGTTGAACTCGCTGAGCTCCAGGGCCAGTTGCCCGGCCTCGATCTTGGATACGTCGAGCACGTCGCAGATCAGTTGCAGCAGGGTGCCGGAGGAGCCTTCGATGGCCCGCAGGTAATCCCGTTGTTGCTCGTCAAGGTGGGTGCGCGCCAGCAGCTCAAGGGTTCCGAGGACTCCGTACAGAGGCGTGCGGATCTCGTGGCTCATGGTGGCCAGGAACAGCGTCTTGGCTTCATTGGCGGTATCGGCCAGGCGCCTGGCTTCTTCCAGGGTGGCCTCGATCTGCTTGCGTGCCGTGATGTCGCTGAACGCGCAGAACAGCACGTCTTCGCCCTTGTAGCGGGTGGGTGCCGAGCTGAGATAGAGGTGGCGGCCACCAGCGGTCTCGAAATAGTCCGAGCCGTCGGAGCGATTGGCTTCGAATGCCCGAGCGATCCAGCCGGTGCACAACTGCTGGCGTTCGCTGCCATTGCCCAGCCATTGCTGGGACAGGGCATTTTCCAACACCACCTGGCCATCGCTGCGGCGCAGTACGCATAGGGCCACGGGAGCGATCTGGATCACATCGCGGCTGAACGCCTCGCTTTCGATCAGGGCCTGGATCCGATGCAGTGCCGGAGCGATCAGGCGCACCTCGATCCAGTGGGTCAGCAGGCCGATCAGGGCCATGCCGAAGAGACTGATGAACAACGCGGCGAGCAACTGGGGGAAGAGAGTCCTAAGCAGGGCATACAGGTCGAAGGAGTACACCAACTGCCAGTCGGAAGTCCCGAGTTGTTTGCGGATCACTACATGGTCGGGCCACCAGCGGCTGCCCAGGAAACCGAAGAAGCTCTCACCCTTGACCCGCTGCACGGCTTCGATCAGTTGGAGGTTGGGGGTGCTGCTCAGGAGCAGTCCGCCCAGGGAACTGAACATCATGAAGTCACCGGCGTCCTGGTTCTGCAGGGCTTCGGAGACGCTGCTACCGTCCATCTCCAGGCCCAGCCAGCCGGAGTCGGCGAAGCGTTCGTCGAGGCGGGTGAAGATGTACAGCCGAGCCGCTCCGGAAGAATGATCCGTCAGCCATAGCTCATCGCCCATGGGCACTTCGCCGGGTGTCAGGCTGGACAGCCTGGTGAGCAGGGGCCGGGGCAGGATGGTGGTTTCCGGATGGGGGCTGAATAGCTGCTGGACTTCGTATTGTGGCCCGGCGTGGACGTACAACAGCGTCAGTTGCTTGTGCTCGAGATAGTCGCGCATGCGCTGGGTGAGCCAGAGGCCCCACTGGTGTTCGCCGGGCGAGCCCAGGCGCAGGTGGATCTCTTCGGAGGCGTCGTTGCTTGGCGCGAGGTCGTCGGTGATCGGCTGGGGCTGGTACACGGCGGCCAGGCTGAGGCTTTCCAGCAGGGCTTTACGGGTGGTGAAGAATGCCTGGGCTTCGGTGATGGCGCTGCTCATGTAGCTGCGTCGCTGGGACAGTTCATTGTTGAGGGTCGAGCGCAGGAAGTTGTAGACGGCGCCCAGCAGGACGATGAGAAAGATCAGCGCAACGACACGAAGCAGCCGGCGGGCTGCTTCGGGAGAGGAAAATAGAGGATTGATCTGATGTAGATAGCTTTTTAATCTCATGCGCCAACTGTAATTGTGGGCATGACAGGCCGGCATCAGACAATTCTTAAATCATCGACGGCAAATTAGATTTGTCTGAGTACAAGGCCACGGCCTGCCTGGTGTCATGGCGAGTGTTGTTCGTTCACCAGGAGCATTGCCTGTGCGTAGTGCGGACTTGGCTCAGACCATTCCCAGGCGCTGCTTGCGAGCAGGGGGCGGAAACACCTGGTCCAGCTCCTGCAGATCCTGGGGTTGTAACTGCACCTCGCCAGCCTCGGCATTGAGGCGCACGTGTTCGGGATGCACGGCCTTGGGAATGACCAGTACGCCGTCCTGGCGCAACAGCCAGGCCAGGGCCACCTGGGCCGGTGTAACGCCGTGGCGCCGTGCCACCTGTTGCAGCACTGGTTCGGCCAGCAAGGCGCCACCTTGGCCGATCGGGCAGTAGGCCATGAGGGGCATTCCCAGTCGCTGGCAGGTTGGCAACAGGTCGAACTCGATCCCCCTGGATTCCAGGTTGTACAGCACCTGGTTGGTGGTGCAGGCCGGCGTATCGAGCTCGTCCAGGTCCGCCACGTCGAAGTTGGAGACGCCCCAGCGGCGGATCTTGCCGTCCTGGCGCAAGCGCTCGAAGGCCGCGACCGTTTCCTCCAGCGGATACTGGCCACGCCAGTGCAGCAGGTACAGGTCGATGACCTCGGTGCCCAGGCGCTTCAAGCTGCGCTCGCAGGCTTGGGGCAGGCTCTTGCGGCCGGCGTTGTGGGGATAGGCCTTGCTGACCAGGAAGACTTCGTCGCGCCGCCCGGCAATGGCTTGGCCGACCACTTCCTCGGCGCCGCCTTCGCCGTACATCTCGGCGGTGTCGATCAAGCTCAGCCCGAGGTCGAGGCCGCCGCGCAATGCCGCGACTTCCCGGTCTCGTTGCCGAGGATCCTCGCCCATTCGCCAGGTGCCTTGGCCAATGACTGGAACCTGCATACCGGCGAGCTGCAACCTGCGCATGACTATCTCCTGGCATCTGTGGATCGATGAGGGAAGGGCACAGGGAAACAAAGCGTCCAGTGCCGGTCAAGCACCGAAGGCGTGGGAATGAAAGCAAGACGGTGGAATCTTGAATATCTCTAAAAAGAATAAAGTTCTAATTATTTATTCCTTTTAAGGATTTGAGCGAAGGTGCATGTTAATCGCCAGCCGCTCAACTCCTGAGTCCGGTGCCAACAGAGGATGTGCCCGCATGACCATTCAAGCGATCAACGTACGCAATCAGTTCAAGGGCGTGATCAAGGAGATCCACCAGGGCCAGGTAGTTTCGGAGATCGATGTACAGACCGCTTCGGGCATCGTCACTTCGGTGATCACCACGCGTTCGGTGCGCGACCTGGAGCTCAAGGTCGGCAGCGAGGTGATCGCCTTCGTCAAGTCCACCGAGGTGTCCCTCGCCAAGCTCTGAGGCACCGCTCTTCGGAGATGATCATTCACAGGGGAGTGAAACATGCCGCATTCGCTGGATATCACTGCATTACCTGTCCTGGATCTGGCCCAGCTGGACGCCGCGCCCGAACCGCGCCAGGCCTTTCTCGACGACCTGCGCCAGGCGGCGCGGGATGTCGGTTTCTTCTACCTCAAAGGACATGGCCTCGACAGCCAGCTGTTGCGTCGAGTGCAGGACCAGGCCAGGGCCTTCTTTGCCTTGCCCGAGGCCGACAAGGCTGCGGTGGACATGATCCACTCGCCGCACTTTCGTGGCTACACCCGCGCGGCCTCGGAAATCACCCGTGGCCAGCCGGACCTGCGCGAACAGTTCGACCTGGGAGCCGAGCGCCCGGCCCTGGACCTGGAGCCGCACAGCCCACCCTGGGTTCGCCTGCAAGGACCCAATCAGTGGCCCGCGCAGTTGCCTGAATTCAAGCCGTTGCTGCTTCAGTGGCAGCAGGCGATGACCGGCATGTCCCTGCGCCTGCTGCGCGCCTTCGCCCTGGCATTGTCGTTGCCGGAGACCGCATTCGATGAGCTGTACGGTGAGCGTCCCAACGAACATATCAAGCTGATCCGCTATCCGGGCCAGGTGCCCGGGCAGAGCAACCAGGGCGTCGGGGCGCACAAGGACTCGGGGTTCCTCAGCTTCCTGTTGCAAGACCAGCAGGCGGGCTTGCAAGTGCAAGTTGAGGAGGACCGCTGGATCGATGCCCCGCCACGGGACGGCACCCTGGTGGTGAACATCGGCGAGCTGCTGGAGCTGGCCACCCATGGCTACCTGCGGGCTACCGTGCACCGGGTCCTGTCGCCACCGGCGGGGCGCGAGCGGCTGTCCCTGGCGTTTTTCCTCGGCGCCCAGCTGGATGCCCGAGTGCCGCTGTATCCATTGCCCGCAGCGTTGCGAGACGAAGCCCGCGGCCCGGCCAGCGACCCGCACAACCCGCTGTTTCGAGACGTTGGCTGGAACTACCTCAAGGGCCGCCTGCGTTCGCATCCGGATGTGGCCCGGCGCTTCTATGCCGATGCCCTGGTGCCCAAGGCCGTGAGTGCCTGACCTTTTCGTCGATCAAGGACATTGCCCATGCAGAAGACCTATCTGTCCGCCCTGGCGTTGCTGATCGGGCTCGGCCCCTTGGGCGCCGCCGCGCAACCGCTGCGAGTCGCCGCCGACCCGGTGCCCCACGCCCAGATCCTCGCCTATGTGCAAAAGCTCGACCCCCAGTTGGAGCTCAAGGTGATCGAGATTCCCAACGGTGTGAACTCCAATGAGCTGCTGGCCCATGGCGATGTGGACGCCAACTACTTCCAGCACCTGCCATACCTCAAGTCCCAGGAGCAGGCCCTCGGGCAACCGTTCGCGGTGGCGGCCAGCGTACATATCGAACCCTTGGGCATCTATTCCCGGCGGCATCAGGCTTTCGACCAGGTGCCCCAGGGCGGTACGGTGGCGGTGCCCAACAACGTCACCAACCTCAGCCGCGCCCTTTACCTGTTGCAGGACCATGGGTTGATCCGCCTCAAGCCCGGTTTCAGCGATCCGGCCCGCGACCAGGCGACTGCCAAGGACATTGCCGAGAACCCACGGCACCTGAAGATCCTCGAGATCGAGTCGCCGCAGATTCCCCGGGCCCTGGAGGACGTGGACCTGGCGGTGATCAACGGCAACTACGCCCTGGAGGCCGGGCTGGTGCCGGCCAAGGATGCCCTGGGCCTGGAGCAGGCCGAGCACAACCCCTATGCCAATATCCTGGTGACCACGCCCGAGCTCAAGGACGATCCCCGTATTCGCCAACTGGCCAAGGACCTGGCATCGCCTGAAGTGGCCGGTTTCATCACCCGGACCTTCGCCGGCTCGGTACTCCCGGTCGCGAGCCAGCAGCCATGATCCAGGTCCAGCAACTGGGCAAGAGCTACGGTGACGGCCAGCCGGCGGCCTTGCAGCAGGTATCGCTGGAGATTCCCGACGGAGCGATCTACGGCATCCTCGGCCGCAGTGGTGCCGGCAAGTCCACCCTGTTGCGCTGCCTGAACCTGCTGGAGCGCCCCAGCAGCGGGCGGGTACTGGTGGATGGCCAGGACCTGGGCCGCCTGTCCGGAGCCGCGTTGCGTCGCCAGCGCCAGCGCATCGGCATGATCTTCCAGGGCTTCAACCTGCTGCATTCACGCACGGTGCTGGATAACGTCGCGGTACCGCTGGAAATCGCCGGCCTGGCCAAGACGCAACGCCGCGCCCGAGTCCTGGAGTTGCTGGAACTGGTGGGGCTGGGCGACAAGGCCCAGGCGTTTCCCACACAGTTGTCCGGTGGCCAGAAGCAACGAGTAGGCATCGCCCGCGCCCTGGCGGCCAGTCCGCGCTACCTGCTCTCGGACGAGGCCACCAGTGCCCTGGATCCGGACACCACGGCCTCGATCCTGCAACTGCTGCAACGGATCAACCGTGAGCTGGGGCTGACCATAGTGCTGATCACCCATGAACTGGAGGTGGTGCGCGCGATCTGCAGCCACGCGGCCTCGCTGGCTGCCGGGCAGTTGCTCGAGTGCGGGCCGATCGAGCGCCTGCTGGCGGACCCGCAGTCCGCGCTCGGGCGGGCACTGCTGCCGGGCTACAACCTGCCCGTGGCAGGCGAGCAACTGCAGGCCGAATTGACCTTTTTCGATAACCAGCGCGCCGCGCCGCTACTGGAACAGTTGAGCCAGCAGCAGGCGCTGAAGCTGCAGGTCCTGGCCGCCGGCGTGGAGACCGTGGCCGGCCAGCGGGTAGGGCGCTTGCGTATCGCTGCCGGCGCGGCGGACCCAGGCCGCTTCGAGCAGCTGTTGGGCGCCCTGGCCCAGCGCGGTGTGCGGAGTGAGCGGCTATGAGCCTGGCACTGGATGGGCCCGAACTGGCGCAACTGCTGCTCAACGCCACCGGCGAAACCCTGTACATGGTGCTGCTGGCCGCGCTGTTCACTGTGCTGATCGGCCTGCCCCTGGGCATCTTGCTGTTCGTCAGCCGCCAGGACGGGCTGCTCCCCATGGTGCGACTCAACCGCTTGCTGGGGATGTTGGTCAACCTGGGGCGCTCACTGCCCTTCGTGGTGCTGCTGATCGCCCTGATCCCCCTGACCCGGCTGGTGGTGGGGACCACCTTGGGCAGCACCGCCGCCGTGGTGCCGATCAGCATCGGCGCCTTCCCGTTCTTCGCCCGGATCGTCGAGAACGCCCTGGACGAGGTGGACAAGGGCCGGATCGAGGCGGTGCTGGCCATGGGTGGGCATGTCGGCCATGTGATCGGCAAGGTGCTGCTGCCCGAGGCGCTGCCGGCGCTGCTGGCCGGGTTGACCCTGACCCTGGTGCTGCTGATCGGCTTTTCTTCCATGGCCGGGGTCATTGGTGGCGGGGGCCTGGGGGACCTGGCGATCCGCTACGGTTACCAGCGCTTCAACAACCAGGTCATGGTGGCCACTGTGGTGATCCTGGTGCTGCTGGTCCAGGGGGTGCAGAGTGCCGGCGATCGCCTGGTCAGGTCCCTGGCCCATCGGCGCTGAACTGACGCTCAGCGCAAGTCTTCCAGCTGCTGCCAGCACTGCTCCAGCCAATCGCACAGGGCGCTGATGCGCTGGGGCACGAAACGGCTGTGCAGGCGCATCAGGTGCACCGGCAGGGCGGGTAGTTGCCAGTTGGGCAGGAGTTTCACCAGTTCTCCACGGCGTGCCGACGGCGCCAGCAGCCAGTCCGGCCCGGCGTGCAGTCCGGCGCCGGCCAGCAGGGCGCTATGGATAGCGCCGAGGCTGTTGAGGAAGAAGCTGGCCTTGAGCTCGACTTTCGCCACCTCGCCGGCTTGGCTGAGCAGCAGCTGGCTCGGGTTCTGCTCGGTCATCCAGGAGTAGACCAGCGCCCGATGTTCGCCCAGATCCGCTGGCTGGAGTGGGGCGCCATGGACTCGCAGATAGTCAGGGCTGGCGTACAGGCCATGGGATAACTGTCCCAGGGGGCGGGCCACCAGGGACGAGGCCCGCAGGTGGCCCACCCGCAGCGCGACATCGATGCCTTCGGCCATCAGGTCCAGCGCCCGGTCGGACAGCACCAGGTCCAGGACCAGGGCCGGATGCTGGCGCTGGAAACCGGCGAGCCAGGTGCTGACATGACGTTCGCCCAGGGCCACCGGGGCGCTGACTCGCAGGCGTCCAGAGAGCTCGGGAGTGCCCTGGTCGAGGCTGGCCAGCAAGGCGTCCATCTCCTCCAGCAACGGGCGCATCTGTTCATAGGCCCGGGTGCCGGCCGGTGTCAGGCTGACCTTGCGGGTGCTCCGATTGAGCAACTGGGTATTGAGCCGGTGCTCCAGGGCGGTGAGCTGGCGGCTGACCGAAGAGGGCTCCAGGGCCAGGTCCTCGGCGGCCAGGGTCAGGCTGCCGCGCTCCACTACCCGGAAAAATATCCGCCATGCGGCGTTGTCTGGATTCTTGCGCATGGCGCAATTTGATTTTGACGTGGCGGTCATGTCAATGCATAAAACGCAGTAATAGCATCACAGGCTCACTGGATTTCGAGCCTGGTCCCATGTCTTCTCCCTCAGCTACCGATCGTTACTGGATCTTGTTCGCGGTCTGCGCCGCCGGTCTGATCCTGCCCCTGGAGTACACCGGCCCGGCCATGGCCTTGCCCGCCATCGAGCAAGCCCTAGGCGGCGGCCCGGTGGCCCTGGCCTGGGTGATCAACGCCTTCGCCCTGAGCTTCGGCAGTTCGGTGATGCTGGCCGGAACCCTGGCCGATCGCTACGGGCGCAAGCGCGTCTTCGTCCTGGGCATGGCCGGTTTCACCGCGTTGTCGCTGCTGATCGGCTTCTGCCGCGAGGTCTGGCTGCTGGATCTGTTGCGGGGCTTGCAAGGATTCGCGGCGGCCCTGGCCATGGCCGCCGGCGCTGCGGCCCTGGCCCAGGCGTTCGAAGGTCGGGCCCGGACCCGGGCCTTCAGCCTGCTGGGCAGCGCCTTCGGCCTGGGCCTGGCCTCCGGGCCGGTAATTGCCGGGGCCCTGGTACAGCTAGCGGGCTGGCAATCGATCTTCCTGCTGGGGGCGGTGATAGGTGGCGCGGTGCTGATCTTCGGTGTACCGCGTATGCAAGAGAGCCGCGACCCCGGAGCCCAGGCACTGGACAAGTCAGGCATCTTCACCTTCAGCACCTTCCTGGTATCGCTCACGTTCGCCATCATGCAGATCCCCCAGGATGGCCTCGGTAGCCTGCGGGTCCTGGGCCTGTTGGTGGGCGCAGCACTGAGCCTGGGGGTGTTCATCCACATCGAGTTGCGGCACCGGCGGCCAATGCTGGACCTGAGCCTGTTCGGTTACCGACGGTTCATCGGGATCCAGCTGTTGCCGGTGGCGACCGCCGTGTGCTTCATCGTCCTGCTGATTCTCCTGCCATTGCGCCTGATCGGCATCGAAGGCCTGGGCCCCTGGCGTGCCGGGGCGATGATGATCGCCCTGTCGGCGCCGATGGCGCTGGTGCCGTTCGTGGCGGGCCTGCTGGTTCGCTGGTGCAGCGCGGCCAGCCTGTCGTGCCTGGGCCTGGTGATCGCTGCCGGCGGCCTGCTCTGGTTGAGCCAAGTGCCTGTGGGGCAGCCGGCCATGGCGCTGCTCTGGCCGCTGCTGGTGATCGGCATCGGCACCGGCCTGCCCTGGGGGCTGATGGATGATCTGTCGGTCAGTGTGGTGCCGGTGGAGCGGGCCGGGATGGCTACGGGCATCTTCACCACCCTGCGCGCCTGCGGTGAAGCGATCTGCGTGGCGGCCGGCCTGGCCTTGCTCAAGGCCCTGCTCGTCGGCGGATTGGCCAACGGCTTGCCGGGATATGACCCAAGTGCCGTGGCGGCTGCGGCCACCGCCCTGGCCATGGGGGATGGGGCCGTGCTGCCGGCGCTGGCCGATGCGTTGTCGCAGCCCTTGCTGTGGCAGCTCTATAGCCAGGCTTTCGCCCAGTTGCTGCAGGTAATGGCCGCCATCACCCTGGTCGCGGCGTGCTGTTGCGCCCTGGCCTTGCGCCAGCCACGGTCGCTGGGTTGCCCGAGCCGCTCCTGAGGCTCAACGTCCTTCATGCTGCTTGCGATAGGCCCCCGGTTGCAGGCCCACGGCCTTGGTGAAGGCTCGGGTGAAGGCGGCGATGGACTGGTAACCGACGGCGGCGCCGGCTTGTTCAACGGTCTGGTTGGCCTTGAGCAGTTGGCAGGCATGGCGCATGCGCAAGGCCAGCAGGACCTGCCCCGGTGATTGCCCGGCCAGTTCGTTGAAGCGCTTGAAGAACGCCGAGCGCGACAGGCCGGTGAGGGCCGCCATGCTTTCCAGGGGCCAGGGCTGGCCGGGATGCTGGATCAACTGCTCGAGCAACGACGCGAAGGCCGGGTGCCGGGCCAGCGCCACCAGGCCACCCAGGTCCTGGCGATCATTGACTTGCTGGCGCAGCACATACAGGAACAGCAAGTGGCTCAGGCGCTCCAGCAGGGCGGCGGATGGTGCGGGGTCGCGCCGGCATTCCTCGAGAATCAGCTGGAACAGGGCCCGGGCCGCGGCGAGCGATGGATCGCCGGCGCGCAGCACGATCCAGCCGGGCAAGCCCTCGATGATCAGCGACGACAGCCCGGACTTGAAGTGGAAGAAACCGCACACCAGTCCGACCCCATCCTGGGCGCCCAGGTCCAGGGCGGCCATGGGCAGGCGTGGCAACTGCTGCGCCTGGGAGGCTTGCTGCGCGCTGGACAACCGGTAGTCCAGGTCCTGCAACAGGAACACCGCATCACCAGCTTCCAGGCGCTCCGCCTGGGACAGCCCGTCGATATGCAGCCAGCAGTGCCCCTGCACGATCAGGTGGAAACTGGCCCGGGCCAGGCCCTGGGTACTGGCATGCCAGCCGCCGCAGTAGCGTCCGACGTGGAACAGGCTGGCGTCCAGCTCCAGGCCTTCTAATAACCAATCAACCATTGGGTTCGACGAAATCATCTAAGGGAAATACTCAGGAGCAAGTAATCGCTACTTTAGAATATGGATCGGAATTCTTATAACCAACAGACTTGACGCACACCTACACAGCAGGAGTCCACTCCATGTCCCGCGTCACTCTACACACCTTGTCCAGCGCTCCAGAAGCGGCCCGGCCATTCCTGGAAAACGCCCAGAAGAACTCAGGCTACATTCCCAACCTGCTGGGCATCCTGGCCAATGCCCCGGCTGCCCTGGAAACCTATGTCACGGTCTCGGGACTCAACGCCAAGTCCGAACTGAGCCTGGCCGAGCGTGAAGTGGTGCAATTGATTGCCGCGACCACCCATGGTTGCGATTTTTGTGTCGCAGGTCATACCGCCGTGGCCCTGAACAAGGCCAAACTCGCCGATCCGGTGATCAGCGCCCTGCGTGAGCAGAGCACCTTGCCCGAGGCCCGGCTGGAGGCCCTGGCGGCCTTCGCCCGGGAAGTCATCGCCACCCGGGGCAAGGTCAGCGACCAGCGTTACGCCGAATTCAAGGCCGCAGGATACAGCGAAGGCAATGCCCTGGAGGTGATCCTGGGCATCAGCCTGGCGACCCTGTGCAACTTCGCCAACGTGTTCGCCGGTACTGAACTGAACCCCGAGCTGGCCAAGTATCGCTGGTCCGCGCAAGGTCAATGAGCCAGGGCGCCGGCAGGTTGGCGGCGCCTTTTTCAAGGAGAAATCACATGCTCGATACGCAATTGAGTCAATGGCTGGATGCCCAGGCCCAGGCACTGGACCTGGGGCAATGCGACCCGCAGTCGGTGCTCGCCCAGCTGGCGGCCGGTGGCGTGCTACGGATCGGCATCGACCAGGAACTGGGGGGAAGCGGCGGCGACCTGACCGATACCCTGGAGGCCATGGCCGAAGTGGCCAGTCATTCCCTGGCGGCAGCGTTCGTCTGCTGGGGCCAGCGGGCCTTCATCGAGTACTTGCTGCACAGCCCCAACCAGGCCCTGCGCGAGCGCCTGTTGCCAGCGCTGCTCAGTGGCGAGCTGGCCGGTGCCACCGGGCTGTCCAACGCCATGAAGTACCTCTCCGGAATCGAGGCCCTGCAGGTCCGCGCCCGTGACCAGGAACACGGCTGGAGCCTGAACGGGCGCCTGCACTGGGTCACCAACCTGCGCAGGAGCGGGTTCGTGGTGGCCGCAGCGGTGGAACGCGAGGAGGGTGGTGCGCCCTTGATCCTGGCGATCCCCGATGCCTTGCCGGGCCTGCAACGTTCCGACGACCTGCAACTGATGGGCCTGCAATCGAGCAACACCGCGGCCCTGGACCTGGAGCAGGTGCAGCTCACCCGCGACTGGCTGCTGCACGACGATGCCCGGGTGTTCCTGCCGGCGCTGCGCCCGGGGTTCCTCGGCTTGCAATGCGCCTTGTCCATTGGCCTGGCGCGCCGGGCCCTGGCCGAAGTCGAGAGCCACCTGGGGCAGCGCTCGATACTCCAGGAGCCTCTGCAGCAGCAACGCCAGGCGCTGGAGCAGAGCGTCACGCAGCTCAAGGCCGGCCTGCTCGATGGTCGCTTCCTCGGCCAGCCTGCGGCGCTGTTCCGGGTGCGCATCGCCCTGGCCGAAGCCACTGCCAGTGCCGTGCAGCTGGAGTTGCAGGCCAGTGGCGGCAAGGCCTATCTGTGCGAGCACGGCAGTGGCTTCGCCCGGCGCTGGCGCGAGTCGGCGTTCGTGCCCATCGTCACCCCGAGCCTGGTGCAATTGCGCGCCGAGCTGCAACGCCAGGCGCGGAACGTTGCATGAGCGGCCTGTTGAACGCCCGGCAGGTGAGCCTGGGGTACCACGGGCCGGATGGCTGGCACTCGGTACTGGAAGACTTCGACCTGCAGTTGCAAGCCGGGGAAGTGGTCTCGGTACTGGGGCCCAGCGGCGTCGGCAAATCCAGCCTGCTGCGGGTCCTGGCCGGTTTGCAGGCACCGCACAAGGGCCAGGTGAGCCTGGCCGGCGAGGCGCTGGAAGGCCCCCATCCACGGGTTGCGGTGGCGTTCCAGGACCCGAGCCTGCTGCCCTGGCTGAACCTCGAGCACAACGTCGCCTTTGGCCTGGACTTCGCCCGCCAGCCGCACCTGAGTGCCCGCCAGCGCCAGGAGCGCATCGACCAGGCCATCGCCGATGTCGGCCTGGAACATGCGCGCCAGCGCTACCCGGCGCAGTTGTCGGGCGGCATGGCCCAGCGTACCGCGCTGGCCCGCTGCCTGGCCCGTCAACCCCAGGTGCTGTTGCTGGACGAGCCCTTCGGCGCCCTGGACGAGGTGACCCGGGCCGACATGCAGCAACTGCTGCTCCAGGTGATCGGCCAGCACCGCACTGCGGCGCTGCTGATCACCCACGATATCGACGAGGCCCTGCTGCTGTCCGACCGGGTGCTGCTACTGGGTAACAGCCCGGCGCACATCCTCGGCCAGTGGCGCATCGACCTGCCGGCTCCGCGCGCCGAACGGATCGAGGAACTGGGCGCCTTGCGCATCGAGATTCTCAAGACCCTTCGGCGGGCGAGCCGCACCCCCCTCAATTCCCCTTTGCCTGCACCGTCGGAGATTGACCATGTGCCTGGACGACTTCACCCACACGCGTCGTGACTTCCTCAAACTCAGCGCGCTGCTGACCGCCGGTGGTGCCTTGCCGCTGCTCAACAGCCTGCAGGCTCGCGCGGCCCTGGAGCCGGATGCGCCGGTGCGCATCGGTTACCTGCCGATCACCGATGCCACGCCCTTGTTGGTCGCCCACAACAACGGCCTGTTCGAGGCCGAGGGCATCAAGGCCGAACGCCCGGTGCTGTTACGCAGCTGGGCCCAAGTGATCGAGGCGTTCATTTCCGGGCAGGTCAACGTCATCCACCTGCTGTCGCCGATGACCGTCTGGGCCCGCTACGGCAGTCAGGTGCCGGCCAAGGTGGTGGCCTGGAACCATGTCGGCGGTTCCGGCCTGACCGTGGCTCCCGGCATCACCGAGGTCCGGCAGTTGGCGGGGCAGTCCCTGGCGATTCCGTTCTGGTACTCGATCCACAACGTGGTGCTGCAGCAGCTGCTGCGCGACAACGGCCTGGTGCCGGTGAGCAAGGCCGCGGGCAGCGCCCTGGGCGCCAATGAGGTCAACCTGGTGGTGCTGCCGCCGTCGGACATGCCGCCGGCCCTGGCCAGCAAGCGCATTGCCGGCTACATCGTCGCCGAGCCCTTCAATGCCCTGGCCGAGGAACTCAAGGTCGGCCGGGTACAACGCTTCACCGGCGATGTCTGGCGCAACCACGCCTGCTGCGTGGTGTTCATGCACGAGCAAGACTTGAACCACCGTCCCGAGTGGTCGCAGAAGGTGGTCAACGCCATCGTCAAGGCCCAGCTCTGGACCCGCGAGCACCGCGCCGAAGCCGCCCGATTGCTGTCCAAGGACGGCAGCAACCGCTACACCCCCCACGCGCCCCAGGTGCTGGACCGGGTGTTGGCGCCAGCCGCCACGGACCGCGAGGCTTACCTGGCCAGTGGAGCGATCCGCAATGGCCAATGGGATGAGCAGCGCATCGATTTCCAGCCGTATCCGTTCCCCAGCTACACCGAGGAACTGGTCAAGCGCCTGAAGGACACCTTGATCGAAGGCGACAAGGGTTTCCTTGCCGCTCTCGACCCCCAGCACACCGCCCGGGACCTGGTGGACGATCGCTTCGTGCGCAACGCCATCGCCAGCGTCGGCGGGCTCAAGGCTTTCGGCCTGGCCGATAGCTTCGAGCGCAGTGAGGAGTTCGCCCCTTGATGGACAAGCGACCTTCCTCCCTGGGGCATTGGGGCCTGGGGCTGGCCGGGCTGGCGAGCCTGTTGCTGGGCTGGTGGCTGGGCGTGCACCTGGCGGGTGACGATGGACTGGCGGCACGCTTCTCTCCCGAGGCGACGTTCGCCAGCCTGTTCGAGCTGCTGGGGCAACCCCAGGTGTACGAGCATGCCTGGGTGAGCCTCAAGCGGATCCTGGTGGGGCTGCTGCTGGCCCTGTTGATCGGCGTGCCCCTGGGCTTGCTGGTGGGCAGCTATCGGCACCTGGAGGCGGCCACCACCCCGGCGTTCCAGTTCCTGCGGATGATCTCGCCGCTGTCCTGGATGCCGGTGGTGGTGATGCTGATGGGCGTGGGCGACCAGCCGATCTATTTCCTGCTGGCGTTCGCCGCCCTGTGGCCGATCCTGCTCAACACCGCGGCCGGAGTACGGCAACTGGACCCGCGCTGGCTGCAACTGAGCCGCAGCCTGAGTGCCACGCGCTGGGAAACCCTGCACAAGGTGATCCTGCCGGGGGTGCTGGGGCATGTACTGACCGGCGTGCGCCTGGCCATCGGCATCCTGTGGATCGTGCTGGTGCCGTGCGAGATGCTCGGGGTCAGCGCCGGCCTGGGATATTTCATCCTCGATACCCGCGATCGCCTGGCCTACTCGGAACTGATGGCCATGGTGCTGTTGATCGGCGTCCTCGGCTTTGTCCTCGATGCCCTGGCCCGGAACCTGCATCGGCGCTGGGTCCACGCTTGAAACCAGCTCGCCGCCCTGGAGTCCCCCTCCGGGGCGGTTGACGAACAGCGCTTGTACCTCTAAATTGTGGAACGTTCATTCCAGAAAAGGTACTTGCCGTGCGTCCCAAGGAGTTCGACCCCGACCAGATCGCCGATGCGGCCATGCAGGTGTTCTGGCAGCGCGGGTATGCCGCCACCTCGATCCAGGACCTGGTGGAGGGCACTGGCCTGAGCCGCAGCAGCCTGTACAACGCCTTCGACAGCAAGCACGGGCTGTACACCTGCGCGCTCAAGCGCTACCAGCAACTGACCACGGCTAACGTCGAGCTGCTGGCCGAAGACGCTCCGGCCCCGGAGCTGGTCCGGCGCCTGTTGATGAAGATCGTCGACAACGAACTGCAAGACGCCCAGCGCCTGGGCTGCCTGGCGGCCAATGCCGCGCTGGAGGTCGCCGGGCAGGATCCGCTGGTGGCGCAACTGGTGGCGCAGAACTTCCAGCGTATCGAGGCCGCCCTGGAGCGGCTGTTGCGCCGCGGCCAGGAGCAGGGGCAGGTCGCCGCGCACAAGGATCCCCGGGCCCTGGCCAGCTTCGTGGTATGCACCGTCCAGGGCCTGCGGGTACTGGGCAAGGGCAGTTTGCCGCAGGAGCGCCGCCGGCGTTTGCTGGATGTGGTGGAAGTCGCCCTGGCCAGCCTGGACTAGCTCCCCAGGCTGCGAACCATGGGCAAGACTGATCGGCCATCCGCTGGAATGGCCGGTTTTTTTACCCTGTATTGGAATGATCATTCCATTAATTGCTGAGACCGGAGAAATCGAAGATGACCAAGCAATTGCGTTCCGTGGCTGTACTGGGTATCGGCATCATGGGCGCCGCGGTGGCGCGCAACCTGCAACGCCAGGGGTTCGCCGTGCGGGCCTGGAACCGCACGCCGCACAAGGCCCAGGCGCTGGCAGCCGATGGGGTCCGGTTTTGCACGCAGGCGAGCGAAGCCGTAGGCGGGGCCGAGGTGATCATCACCCTGCACAAGGACGGGCCGGCGGTGCTGGCAGCCATGGAGCAGGCCGCCAGTGGCTTGCAACCGGGCACGTTGTGGCTGCAGATGGCCACGGTCGGCGTCCAGGCCTGCGCCGAGCTGGAGGCGTTTGCCCGGGCCCGGGAGCTGGTGTTCTACGACGCACCGGTACTGGGTACCCGGCAACCGGCGGAGCAGGGACAACTGCTGGTGCTGGGGGCGGGGCCCGAGGCGCACCGGATCGCGCTGCAGCCACTGTTCGATGCCATTGCCAAGCGGGTGCTGTGGGCCAGTGAGCAGCCCGGCGGCGCCAGCCGCTTGAAGTTGGCCCTCAACAGCTGGGTCCTGGCCTTGACCCACGGTGCGGCGGAAAGCCTGGCCCTGGCCAAGGGGCTGGGCGTGGATCCGGCGCTGGTGGTGGAGCTGGTGACGGGGGGGCCGCTGGACAGCGGTTATTTCCAGGCCAAGACCGCCGCCATGCTCAATGACGACTACCGTCCGAGCTTCACCCTGGCCAACGCCCTGAAGGACGCCCAATTGATGGTGGCCGCGGCGCAGCAGGCCGGGGTCAGGGTGGACCTGGCCGAGGCCGGCATCCAGCGTTTCCAGCGTGCACTGGACCTGGGCCACGGCGACAAGGACATGGCCGCCTCCTACCTGGCCTGAGCCTGCTGTTCCAATCGATCCTGAGCGTGTACAGGCGCGGTCCGACCGTGCCTGGCGGCGCTTTGTTCTCTTCTTGCGTGAGTACCTTGCGGATGACTATCCACCCACCTGTACCGGCCGTTGCCAGCCGGCTGCCGGTCTGGCGCCTGCTGGCCCTGACCCTGGCCGGCTTCATCGCCATCGTTACCGAGACCCTGCCTGCCGGGCTGCTGCCCCAGATCAGCACTGGCCTGGCCATCGACCCGGCCATGGCCGGGCAGTTGATCAGCGTCTATGCCCTGGGCTCGGTGGTGGCGGCCATTCCGTTGATCGCCGCGACCCGCAGCTGGCGGCGCCGCCCATTGCTACTGCTGGCCATCGGCGGCTTGCTGCTGTGCAACAGCCTCACGGCGCTTTCGACTGATTACGGCTTGACCCTGGTCGTGCGGTTCGCCGCCGGCATGGCTGCAGGGCTGATCTGGGGCTTGCTGGCCGGCTACGCTCGGCGCCTGGTGGTCCCGGCGTTGCAGGGGCGGGCCCTGGCGGTGGTCGGGGTGGGCCAGCCGCTGGCCCTGTGCCTGGGCGTACCCCTGGGCACCTGGCTGGGCAGCTGGATGGATTGGCAACGGGTGTTCTGGGGCCTGTCGCTGTTGGCCCTGGGACTGTGGATCTGGGTGCGCCTGGCGGTGCCCGACCATCCAGGCCAGCGGGCCGAGCGACGCCAACCGGTGCTGGAGATTTTCCTCACGCCGGGGATTGCCCAGGCGCTGCTGGTGATCTTCGCCTGGATCCTGGCGCACAACATTCTCTACACCTACATCGCCCCATTCCTCGAGTTCCTGGGGCTGTCCGGCGCCCTGGACCGGGCCTTGCTGCTGTTCGGCCTGGCCTCGCTGCTGGGCATCTGGGGCACCGGGCTGCTGGTGGACCGCTGGTTGCGCGGGCTGACCCTGTGCAGCCTGGCCGGCTTCGCCCTGGCGTCGTTGCTCCTGGGGATCGGCGCCGAACAGCCGTGGTTGGTATGGCCGGCCATCGTCGCCTGGGGCCTGACCTTCGGGGGCGCGCCGACCCTGCTACAGACAGCGGTGGCGGATGCTGCCGGGGAGGGTGCCGAGGTCGCCCAGTCGATGCTGGTGACCCTCTTCAACCTGGGGATCGCCGGCGGCGGTGTGGTGGGCGGCCTGCTGCTGCAACGCCATGGCGCAGGGTCGTTCCCCTGGACGATGGCGGCGCTGGCCGTGGTGGGGCTGGTGCTGGTCTGGAGCGCCCACCGGCATGCCTTCAAGCCCGGTCAGCGGCTGGCCTGCAGCGGCTGAGGCGCGGTCGCGCGCGCTTGCTGCAACAGCGTCACCCACTCGTTGGCGAAACGATGGCAATCCCCGGGCCAGCGGGCGGTCAGCAGGTTGCCGTCACGGACCACGAAACCGCGCTCGGGATGCTCCGCCGAGTCGCGCCGGGGCAGCAGCGGGCCGCGCAGGAAGTCCGCCGGGCTGGCCAGCACCGCCTTGATTTCGTGCTCGACGCAGTGGTCGTAGGTGCGGTAGTAGCGGCCCAGCCATGGCGCGGTGACGATCCAGGCCAGCAGCTCCATGGGGCCGGCCAGCAAGGCGGTGACCTTGCGTCCGTAGAGCACCGAGCGTCCGCTTTGCGGATCGATGCAGCGGGCCAGGGCCAGGGGCCCATGGCAGACCGCTGCCACCGGTCTGTCGGTCTGGAAGAACGCCAGGATGATTCGCCGTACCTGCGCCGATTCCAGCAGGCTGCGCATGCCCCGGGCATGACCGCCGGGGATCAGCAGCCCTTCGAACGCCTGCGGGTCGACCTCGGCATACCCCAGGGGGTTGCGAAAGGCCGGGTCGCGGGTCATCTGCCGGTAGTGCTGGAGATCTGCCGCGCGGGTCATCAGCACGGGGTCGAGCGGGCCGAAACCTATACTCACCAGCCGCGCATCGGCATAGGCTGGCATTCCCAGCGGCGTGGCGAAGCAGGCCTCGAAGCCGGCGGCGCGGGCGGCCTGCCAGGGCAGGCTGCTTTCGGTGGGGTCGTAACCCAAGTGGGGCAGCAGGATCAAGAACATGGCGCAGGCTCGCGGCACACAAGGTCCGCTGCAGATTAGCAGGCGGCTGGCGGGGCGTAGCTGGATGCCGGCGGCTGCCTTGCATCAAGGTTGTCCGGCGGCTGGCCGGATGAGTACCGGCAGCCAGGGGCGCTGCCGGCGGATGGTCGATCGAGGGTGGTCGGTCCACGTCACTTGGTCGCTGCGGCGCGAGTCTGCTGGATGTCCTGCACCAGGCCATCGATGCGTTGCAGTTGGTGGCGGTTGTCATGGTCCCAGGGGTGAAAGCCCGGCTTGAAGTACTGCAGCCAGGGCAGGGCGATCCGTGGGAACACCCCCTTGGGGCCGTACAGGTACTTGATCACCTGCCACATTCCGCGCCAGTGGCCGCCGCGCTTGCGATCGGCGATCAACATGCGCACATGGAAATCGAACACCACCAGCCAGAAGGTCAGGGTGGTGAACAGCATGGTGCCGGTACGGATCAGGTAGCGCTTGGGCCCTGGCTTGAGCACGGTGTTCCACACGTCATAGGCCACCGCCTTGTGCTCGGTTTCCTCCAGGGCGTGCCATTGCCACATCTGCCGGTAGCCTTCGACCGAAGCGCCGAAACGGCTGGGGTCGCGCAGCAGCAGGTCGGCGAGAATCGCCGTGTAGTGCTCCAGGGCGATGGTCAGGGCCAGGTTGAACGCCGGTGCGAAATGCTTCTTCTGGAAGTCGAGGATCATCCGCAACCGTCGGTCCAGCAGGTGGGCCGGCAAGCCGGCGTCCTGCAGCAGGTCGTTGTAGTGCTGGTGTTCGCGGCTGTGCATGGCTTCCTGGCCGATGAAGCCATGGATCTGGCGCTTGAGCTCGGGGTCGTGGATGCGCTCGCGGTAGTGGCGCACGCTGTCCATGAAGAACAGCTCGCCGGAAGGAAACAGCAGGGACAGGGCATTGAAGAAATGGGTCACGTGGCTGCCTTGTTCGTGCCAGTCGCAAATGCGTTCGGCAGGCAGTTCGACCTGGATGTCGCGGCGGATGGGCAGCATGGCTGTCGCTCCTCTAGACAGGGCAAGGCGGCCTAGAGGCCGCGCTCGTCCTGGGGTTCGTAGACGGGTGCGCGTTGCTTGCCAGGCTTGGGCGCCATGCGCCGGCTGGCCCACACCACCAGCGCCTGGTAGGCGCTGGGCAACAGGCGGATGAACAGGTCGAGAACATGCGCGTCGCGGCCGATCAGCACCCGCCGCTTGTTCTTGCGCACGCCCAGCAGGATCACCTTGGCCGCGGTTTCTGCCGAGGTGATGAACAGTTTCTCGAAGTCGTCGCGGGCCTGTTGTTCGTTGTCGATCAGGAAACCCTTGACGTTGTCGCTGATGCGGCTGGTGCGAGCGATCTCGGTACGGATACCGCCCGGATGCACGCAGGTGGCCGAGACCCCGTTGCCTTGCAGGTCCAGTTCCTGGCGCAGGGATTCGGTAAAGCCGCGCACGGCGAACTTGGTGGCGTTGTAGCCGCTCATGCCCGGTTGCGAGAACAACCCGAACACGCTGGAGGTATTGATGACGTGGCCTTCGCCCGCCTGCTTGAGGTAGGGCAGGAAGGCCTGGGTGCCGTGCACCACGCCCCAGAAGTTGACGTCGACGATCCACTCCAGGTCCGCCAGGCTCGAGCCTTCGACGGTGCTCGACAGGGCCACGCCGGCGTTGTTGAAGATCAGGTTGATCTGGCCATGCTCGGCGGCGCTGGCGGCGGCCCAGGCGAACATCGCGTCACGGTCGCCGACGTCCAGTTCCTGGCTGCTGATGCGCAACGGCAACAAGGTGGCGGCGCGGGCCTGGGCCACGGTCTGGGCCAGGCCCTGGGGGTTCTTGTCGGCCAGGGCCAGGTGGCAGCCCTCCCGGGCCAGGGCTACGGCCAGGGCGCGGCCCATGCCCGAGGCGGCGCCGGTGATGGCGGCGACTTTACCGTTAAAGTTCTTCATGGGTGGCGGCCTCTTGCAGGTTCAGTGGGCGCGCGATGACCGGCGCGCTGGCGACAGCGGCAGCCGGGAGGCGGCTGGCCAGGTAGTCCTGCAGCTCAAAGTGCTGCACGGCCTTGCGAAAGCTCAAGGTGGAGCCGGGCCAGAGCGTGGTGTTCTGCCCGCTGCGCGGATCCAGGTACCAGCTGCGGCAACCGCCGGTGGACCAGATGGCCCCGGCCAGGCGTTGTTGCAGGCGCTGGTTGTACTGGCGCTCGACGTCGGCCTTGACCTCCAGGGTGCCGATGCCCTCCTGGCGCATCCGTTCCAGGGCCTTGAGGATGTAGTCCACCTGGGCCTCGATCATCAGGATCATCGAGTTGTGCCCCAGCCCGGTGTTGGGACCGATGATCATGAACAGGTTGGGGAAGCCCGGCAGGCAGGTGCCCAGGTAGGCGTGGGCACCGCGGGACCAGTAGTCCATCAGGTCCTGGCCACGCCGGCCGAAGAGCAGGCCGTGGGGCAGCGGGTCGGTGGCCTGGAAGCCGGTGCCGAAGATGATGCAGTCCACTGGATGGCGATTACCGTCGGCGGTGACCACGGCATCGGCCTCGATCCGCTCGATGGCTTCGCTGACCACGCCGACGTTGCCCCGGGACAACGCCGGGTAGTAGTCGTTGGAAATCAGGATGCGCTTGCAACCGATGGTGTAGTCGGGGGTCAGGCGCTGGCGCAGCAGAGGGTCGGGCACCTGTTTGCGCAAATGGCGCAGGGCCACGCGCTGCACCACCTTCATCAGTTTTGGCCGCTGGGCAAAGGCGATCACCCGGCTTTCCAGGACCCAATACAGCGCCGAACGGGCCAGGCGCTGGGTGAAGGGCAGGTGCTTGAAGGCCCAGCGCTCCAGGGTGCCGAGCTCCCGGTCGGGCTTGGGCATGATCCACGGCGGGGTGCGCTGGAACAGCTTGAGCTGGGCCACCCGCGGGGCGATCTTGGGCACGAACTGGATCGCGCTGGCCCCGGTGCCGATCACGGCCACCCGCTTGCCTTGCAGCGAATAGCGATGGTCCCACTGCTGGGAGTGGAAGCGCTTGCCGGTGAAGTCCTCCAGCCCAGGGATGTCCGGGATCGCCGGGCGCGACAGGCCGCCCATGCCGGACACCAGGACCCGCGCGCTGACCCGGCGGCCATTGTTGAAGCGCAGTTGCCAACGCTCGCGGTCCTCATCGAACACGGCCTGTTCCAGGCCCATGTTGAAGCGCAGGTAGGGCGCCAGGGCGAAATCCTGGGCGCAGGTCTCCAGGTATTCGCGGATTTCCGGTTGCGGGGCGAATTGCCGGGTCCAGTTCGGGTTGGGGGCGAAAGAAAAGGAATAGACATGGGATTGCACGTCGCAGGCGCAGCCCGGGTAGTGGTTGTCGCGCCATGTCCCCCCCAGGGTGGCGGCCTGTTCGGCGACGAAGAAATCCGTGATTCCGCTCTGCTTGAGCTTGATCGCCATGCACAAGCCGGCAAAGCCGGCGCCGATGATGGCGATGTCGACGACCTCGGGGCCGTCGGGTGGCGAGTACGCATTCATGGTGTGTACCTCGATTGTAGTGACGCTTGGGTGACTTTCGTCGGTGGCTGAAAACTCAGGATTGCACAATTTAAAATAATGTTTTAAAAATTAATTTAAATAAATCGCCTGGAAATGTCACCTGTGCCCGTCGCCTGTGGATTTGCGGGCCCATCCGAGCTGACGCGGATGGGATTCCACAGCCGCTACCAGGCCAGGGCGACAAGCCGGGCCGGATCATTGATCCGGTTGCCGCGCAAGACAGGTCAGCTCAAGGGGGCATGGTATGGAATGGCTGGTAGCGGCGACGGTGTTCCTGGTGGTCAGTGTGGTGCTCTGGCTCGTGAGTTTTCGTATCGACCGCAAGATAGAAAGCCAGGTACCGATCAACGGACGCTTCCTTGAGGTCGGCGGCGAGCGCTTGCATTACACCGATGAGGGCAGGGGGCCGGTACTGCTGATGATTCATGGCCTGTCCGGCTGCGCACGCAACCTGACCCATTCCCTGGCGCCACAGCTGCGCGAGCAGTTCCGCGTCATCACTCTTGATCGCCCCGGCTCCGGTTATTCCACCCGCCGTCGTGGGGCGCCAGCGGATTTGCCGGCCCAGGCCAGTCTGATCGCCAGATTCATCCGGACCCTGGATCTTGGGCAACCTCTGGTGCTTGGCCATTCCCTGGGCGGCGCCATTGCCTTGTCGCTGGCGCTGAATCACCCGCAGTCTGTGTCGGGGTTGGTCCTGGTGGCGCCCCTGACCCACCCGCAACGAATGTTGCCCTTGGTGTTCCTGTCCCTTGGCGTGCGGCCGGCCTTGCTGCGCCGCTGGATGTCACTGACGTTGGCCGCGCCCATGGCCATGCTCGGGCGCCACAAGCTGGTCAAGGCGGTATTCGCCCCGGACCCGGTGCCAGAGGACTTCGACGTGCGTGGCGGTGGCTTGCTGGGCATGCGTACGAGCAACTTCTATAACGCCTCCAGCGAGATTGCCGTGGTCAACCGGGCCTTGATCGACATGGTCAAGCATTACCCGAGCCTGAAGCTGCCGGTGGGCCTGATCTACGGCTCCAGGGACCCGGTCCTGAGCTACCGCAGGCATGGCGAGTCAATGGTCGGCAAAGTGCCGGGCCTGGCGCTGGAGATCGTTCAAGGTCGCGGGCACATGTTGCCCATTACCGCGGTCGAACGGGTGGTCGCCATGATCCGGCACGTTGCCGGGCAGGCCGGGCCGCAGCGTAGCGCGACCATACTGCATCCGCCGTTCGCGGCATCACGAGCAGGCTAGGGGCGTGGTGCGGGGTGCTTTCGGGGGCCCGGCGACGACTTTGGCAGCAGCTGTAACTGCTTTATGGGCGACATTCAGAACAGACTGAAAAAATAGTTGACGAGCTATCGAATCCGCGCTATTTCTTTTAAAAAAATGTTTTGAATGTTTTTTTTGAAAGTGCAATTGAGTGGTTAAAATAATGAAAATACCGCCATTTCACGCTTCATCTTCATTCATTCACGCTTCGGACAGCGCTGATGCGCTTTCCTTTATAGCATCCTTGTCCACTGCCATCCTGCGGAGGCTGCCATGAGTATTTCAGTGGCGGCACCTCAAGTCTGGACCGATGGCAAGCGTCACTTGTGGTGGCTGGGTACCTTGCCCATGATCACCCCCTTGTTGTCTGGAGTGTTCGCGCTCCTTACCGGAATCCAGCTGTCCTGGTGGATCGGAGTATTGGTGATCTTCGGCCTGATCCCCTTGATCGACGGTCTGATTGGCGAAGACACCAGCAACCCGCCTGAATCCGCCGTTCCAGACCTGGAAAAACAACCCTACTACCGTTTCATCGTCTACAGCTGCGCCGTGCTCTCGGTGTTGTCCCTGATAGTCACCGCCTGGATGGCGGTCCATGGGGTGGACTGGATCATGGCCGGGGGCCTGGTCCAGCTGAGCGAACAGCTGCACCTGCAGGGCGGCCTGGCGAACTTCGCGGCATTCGTTACCGAACGTTCGCAATTGCACGGCAGCGTGACCTGGTTCACCTACCTGGGCATGGCCATGTCCACCGGGGCGGCCACTGGCATCGCCATCAACATCGCCCATGAGCTGGGGCACAAGAACCTGCCGATGGCCAAGTTCCTGGCCAAGCTTGCCCTGGCCTCGACCTTCTATGGACACTTCTTCGTCGAGCACAACCGCGGGCACCATGTCCGCGTGGCCACACCGGAAGACCCCGCCAGTTCGCGTCTCGGCGAGTCGTTCTGGAGCTTCCTGCCTCGCACCGTCTGGTTCAGCCTGCGTTCGGCCTGGCACCTGGAGAGCGAGCGGTTGCGCAAGCAGGGTCTGCCAACCCTGCACTGGAAAAACACCGTGCTCAGCTCCTGGGCCTACAGCGCGGTGCTGTGGGGCGTGCTGATCGCCTGGCTGGGCGCTGCGGTGATCCCGTTCCTGGTGATCCAGGGCATCTACGGTTTCTCCCTGCTGGAGGTAGTGAACTACGTGGAGCACTACGGCCTGCTGCGTCAGAAACAGGCCAACGGTCGCTACGAGCGCTGCTCGCCACGTCACTCCTGGAACAGCAACCGGATCGTCACCAACATCTTCCTGTTCCAACTACAGCGGCATTCGGACCACCATGCCAACCCGACCCGTGCGTACCAGGCCTTGCGCCACTTCGACGAGTCCCCGCAACTGCCCTACGGCTACGCCACCATGATCGTCTGGGCCTACGTCCCGTTCCTCTGGCGCCGGCTGATGGATCACCGGGTGCTGGCCCACTACTCGGGTGACGTGCGGCTGGCCAATATCCACCCGGCCAAGCGCGCCGAGATCCTCAAGCGTTACGGCTTCAACGCAACCGATTGAGATACCGCTTTTAGCTTTACTGCTCACCGCCTCAAGTGCTCGTGAACAGGTTGTGTTCGCCTGTGATTCGCCCCTTGAGCGGTGAGCAAAGCAAGACAGAAGTCCTTGAACACGTTGACCGACAACAACAATAAGCAACTGTAAGGAAGTCACGGATGTCTATCTCACCGCTATTCGCAGCCCGTCTGTTCGTGGTCCTGGTGGGGGTGTCGCTGATGGGCGCGGCCGAGGCCGCGCGTATCGAGCCAGCCAATACGCCGTTCACCGCCAAGGGCCCCATCAGTTTCGCCAAGAGCATCATCAACGCCGACTGCACCATCCAGGTCAGCGGCAAGGTCAGCGCCGACGGCAGCTATGCCAGTGTCGAGAAAGTCGATTTCAGCGGCGGGCTCAAGTGTGGCCAGGTCGAAGCCACGCACTTGCCCTGGAAGCTGGTCGCCAAGGATGAAACCAGCGGCGCCATGTCCGGTATCCGAGTCACGGTGCACGCACCCCTGGTGGGGGGCGAGTGCGGGCCGAGCACCGCCGAAGGCAGCTGGAACAACAGCACCGGCAAGCTCGAAGCGGCCCAGGTCAGCCTCGACGGCGGCTGCACCATCAAGACCGTATCGATCCAGATGCCACCCACGTTCCGGGTGGCGCCCTGAATCGACGGTGTACCTATAAAACGAATTGAAGATTTGGCTGGAAAGGGAAGCTCGGTCGTTGTTCTCCGCGTCGTCTCGTTCAGGGCCATTAACCCCCGGCGAATAAATCGCCATACATGTGAGGAAAAACAACAATGAAAGGCATCAAAACTCTCGTGTCCGCTACTGCTCTTTTCACCTGCCTGGGCGCTGCCTCCATGGCGAACGCTGCCAGCATCGTTTTCGATAGCGGAGCTACGAGCGGCAACTTCACCACTCCGGGCGGCAGCATCACCGTACGTTCGCCTTCGTCGTTTGGTGCAGCAGTAACCTGCGATATCAACTTCAGCGGCACCATCAACAACGGCGTGGCCAGCATCACGGGGGCGACTGTCAGTGGCAGCAATGCGCTGTGCAACTTGCCCAAGATCACCGGCTTGCCATGGCTCCTGAGCGCCTCCTCTACTACCGCCGGTACTGTGACCAACGTCGGCTACAGCATTTCGTTCTTCCCAGCCACCAACTGCGGTCCGACCACTATCAACGTGGCCTGGAGCAACTCCACCAATTCCATCAGCCTGAGCTCGCCTCAGTCTCTGGCCGGTGGTTGCACCGTTGATGTCCTGAACGCCAAGCCATCGCCAAAAGCGAAAGTGATTTAAGCATTCTCTGGAACCAAGGGCTGATCACCCGCTGAAGGACACCGCCTCGCAAGAGGCGGTGATCTGCAGACAAGGGCTGCCCTGCAGCGTCGGTTGCTATCGATAATAATAAGGAGTGGGGCATGGATAATAAGAAACAACAGCTGCGGGCCGCAGTAGCACTGGCCATATTGGGGAGTTTTGGCGCTATCGAGACCGTGCAGGCAGGCGGCTTCTCCACGCCCACCTATGGTGCTCCTGGATGGGGCCGGGCTTTTGGTGGTGGCTCGCTGTTCAAGAATGATCCCAGTGCGGCGTTCAACAACCCGGCGGCCATGGCGTTCATCGATCAGAACGTGGCCCAGATGACGGTCGACTATGCCCGCATCAAGATGAAATACAAGGGCGATGCCTACGACTATCAGGGCAACCCCGCAACTATCTTGCCGGTTGATAACAATGGTGTTCCCACCAGTGGCCCGGTGCCCCTGGATGGCAACGGTGGCCAGGGTGGCTTCACCGCCTGGTTGCCAACAGGTTTTATGGTGATGCCGATCAATGATCGGTTCGCCTTCGGTCTCAGCCAAGTGGTGCCCATGGGCATGCGTAGCACCTGGGATCAGAACAATTCCAAGATCCGCGATTTCGCGGTCGATACCAAGATCGAGACGGTGGGCCTGACCGGCTCGCTGTCTTTCAAGGTTCGCGACGATTTCTCCCTGGGTGCCGGTGTCATCGTCCAGCACAGCAAGGGCTTCGTCAGCCAGAACCTCAACCTTACCGGCGCAGCCGCAGTTTCCCCGGGACTAGGAGGAGCCCTCTTGCCGTCAGGAGTCGGGTCGAACCTGATGCGCGTCAAGGTGGATAACACCTCGGTGGGCTGGTTCACGGGTGTGGTATGGAAACCCACGGATCGCGACACTCTTGGCCTGAGTTATCACGCCAAGATCAAGAATAATATGAAAGGGAACTACAACATCTATGCCGATGGGTATGGGCGCAATGCTATGACAGCGCCCGTGATTAACGGGAAACCGCTGGTGGAAGCAGCTTATCCTGGCCTGACGCTGAACCCGGATGGTGCCAAAGCCTCGGCCAAGCTGGACATCCCGGCCACCATCGGCCTGGATTGGGTACATGTCTTCGATGATCGCTTCACCCTGGGTGCCAGCATGCTCTGGACCGAGTGGTCGTCATTCGAGGACCTGACCCTGAAGTCCCAGGGCAATACCCTGGTGTCGATCCCCTATAAGTACAAGAACATCATGATGTACTCCCTGGGTGGCGATTACCGGTTTACCGACCAGTTGACCCTGCGTGCCGGTGTGGCCTATGACCAGACTCCTACCCGGAACGAGACGCGTGACCCGCGTATTCCGGACAACGACCGCTGGTTCACTTCCCTGGGTTTTGGTTACGACATCAAGGCCATTCCCGGCCTGACCATCGACGGCGCCTACTCGCGGCAATTCGTCAAGGAAGCCAAGATCAAGACCCAGAACGTAGATCGTCTCGGTGCCTCGCGATTGGACGGCAAGGTCAACGCCAAGGGCGAGGTGGTCAGCCTTTCCGCGACTTATCACTTCTAAGGGCTGAACCTTGCAAGACACAACGGCAGCGCCAAAGGATTGCGCTGCTGTCGTTGGCTGAACGGGCCGTTCCAGGGCCCGTTTTCATTCATTTTTCCAACCCCCAGGCTGACTCCGTTCGGCCATTTCGTTTTGCTGAAATTCGTTAAATAAAAATTTCAAAATAAAATTTGAAACGCGCTTGGTTCCTTTGTAGTGTGGTTTCCGAGGGGCCGGCACAACGCCCGGGCTCCAAGGAGCTGTCTCGTTAGAACAAGAGAGGTATTCCATGATTGTCTGGTTATTGGTGGGAGTTGCCGCGGCGCTGGCCCTGGCGTATCGACAGGCGAGCGCGGCCCTGTGGCTGGGCGCCGGCCTGGTGTGGCTGGCGGCTGGTCATCTGCTGGGCCTGGTGGGCACCCTGGGGCTGGTCCTGGGCGTGTTGCTGGTGGTGCTGCCAGCGGCCCTGATGACGGTCAAGCCCCTGCGCCGTGTCTTGCTCACCAGCAAGGCCCTGGCGATGTTTCGCAAGATCATGCCGGCCATGTCCGATACCGAACGCGCGGCCATCGAGTCCGGCACCGTGTGGTGGGATGCCGAGCTGTTCAGCGGCAAGCCCGACTGGAAGCGCCTGCTGGGCGCCGCGCCGGCCAGCCTGAGCGCCGAGGAACAGGCGTTCATGGACAACGAAGTGGAAACCCTGTGCGACATGGCCAACGACTGGGAAACCACCCAGGTCTGGCAGGACCTGTCGCCCAAGGCCTGGCAGTACACCAAGGATGCCGGCTTCCTGGGGATGATCATTCCCAAGCAGTACGGCGGTAAGGGTTTCTCCCACTATGCCCATTCCCAGGTGGTGATGAAGCTCTCCACCCGCTGCTCGGCGGCGGCGATCTCGGTCATGGTGCCCAACTCCCTGGGCCCGGCCGAGCTGCTGCTGCACTACGGCACCGAGGCCCAGCGCCAGTACTACCTGCCGCGCCTGGCCCGTGGCGAAGACATTCCATGCTTTGCCCTGACCAGCCCCTATGCCGGTTCCGACGCCGGGGCCATTCCCGATACTGGCGTGGTCTGCAAGGGCCAGTTCGAGGGCCAGGAGGTCCTGGGCTTTCGTGTCACCTGGGACAAGCGCTACATCACCCTGGGGCCGATCGCCACCGTGCTGGGCCTGGCCTTTCGCGCCGAAGACCCGGACGGCCTGCTGGGCAAGAAGGGCAGCCTGGGCATCACCTGCGCACTGATTCCCACCACCCATCCGGGAGTGAATACCGGACGTCGGCATTGGCCGCTGAACGCGGTGTTCCAGAACGGCCCGACCACCGGCAAGGATGTATTCATTCCCCTGGAGTGGGTGATTGGCGGCGCGGCGCAGGTGGGCAACGGCTGGCGCATGCTGATGGAGTGCCTGGCCGCCGGTCGGGCGATTTCCCTGCCGTCGTCCAACGTCGGCCTGGGCAAGGTCGCGGTCCGTGGCACCACCGCCTATGCGGCGATGCGCAAGCAGTTCGGCCTGCCCATCGGCAAGTTCGAGGGCGTCCAGGCGCCCCTGGCGCGCATGTCCGGGCACCTGTACGCCTGTGATTCGGTGCGCCGGGTGTCGGTGGCCTCCCTGGATGCCGGCGAGAAACCCTCGGTGATCTCGGCCATCGCCAAGTACCACGTCACCGAGCGCGCGCGGATCATCGTCAACGACGGCATGGATATCGTCGCCGGCAAGGGCATCTGCATGGGGCCCAACAACTTCCTGGCCCGCGCCTACCAGCAGAGCCCGATCGCCATCACCGTGGAAGGCGCGAACATCATGACCCGCTGCCTGATCATCTACGGCCAGGGGCTGATCCGTTGCCATCCTTATGTGTTCCGCGAGATGGAGGCGGCTCGCGAGGCCGGGCGCAAGGGCCTGGAAGCGTTCGATAGCGCCATGTTCGGCCACATCAGCTTCGTCTTTGCCAACACCGTGCGCGCGGCCGTGCATGCGGTTACCGGCGGGCGCCTGATCAAGGCCCCGGGCAACACCGACAAGGCCCTGGCGCCTTACTACCGCCAGGTCGAGCGCCTGTCGGTGGTACTGGCCCTGGCCTCGGACATCTCCATGGGCGTGCTGGGCGGCGCGCTCAAGCGTAAGGAAAGCATCACCGGGCGCTTGGGCGACATCCTCTCCCAGCTGTACATCCTGTCCTGCGTGTTCAAACGCTTCGAGGACGACGGCCGGCCCCAGGCCGACCTGCCCCTGGTGCACTGGGCTGCCCAGGATGCACTGCTGCGAGCTCACGAGGCCCTGGCCGAGGTGCTGGAAAACTACCCGTCCAAGGCGGCGGCGCGGATCATTCGTGGCCTGAGCTTCCCGTTGGGCATCCCTCAGCGCAAGCCCAGCGATCATCTGCTGGCACAGGTGGCGGAACTGGTGCAGACCCCGGGCGCGACCCGCGACCGCCTGCTGGCCGACTCCTACATCCCGCAACCAGATATCGACAAGCTGGCCTACGGCGAACTGGCGTTCCGCCTGCAACCGCAGGTCGAGCTGATCGAGGCGCGACTCAAGCCGGCGATCAAGCAGGGCACCCTGGGGCCGCTGCCGATCTCCCGCGACGCCTTCGAGGTATGGCGGCTCAAGGCCCGGGAACTGCAATTGATCAGCCAGGACGAGGACGAGTTGCTCGACCGCTACGTGGAATACGGCGACCACGCGATCCAGGTAGACGACTTCCCGCAGGATTTCGGTCTGTTGGAGGCCTTGCAACAACGCCAGGCGCATTTCGAACAAAGCGCCAAGCCGGCCTCGCGCAAGCGCAGCGCCAGCAGCGAAGACGCGGTGACGGCCAGCGATTCGGCCTATTGATCTTCTACTGGTTTTGATTGGAATCCTTATATGTCCGACGGTTATCTTTCGTTCGTCAATTCCGGGTGGGGCCGTTGGCTGGCCCAGCGCACCGGCCTGCCACAACCGGTGCCGCTGCAGCGCAACCGCGAGGGGCAGGGCGGCAACCTGATCAACCCGGTGATCCTCGCTGCGGCGCCCGAGGGGCGCCTGCTGGGCGAGCTGCAACGGATCTTCGCCGCCACCGATATCGTGGCGGCGCAGGCCGCAAGCATCAACGCGCCCTCGACCGTGAAGGTCCAGGGCGTGGTGTTCGATGCCACCGGGCTGGGCGACGTCGCCCAGCTCGATGAGCTGTATCGCGTCTTCCATGCCAACGTCCGGCGCCTGACCGCCCATGGCCGGGTGCTGATCCTGGGGACGCCGCCGGAGCGTTGTACGGAACTGGCCCAGGCCGTGGCCCAGCGCGCGCTGGAAGGTTTCGTGCGCTCCCTGGGCAAGGAACTGCGCCGGGCCATCACCGTACAACTGCTGTATGTCGAGCCCGGTGCCGAAGCCGAGCTGGACAGCAGCCTGCGTTTCTTCCTGTCCCGGCGCTCGGCCTATGTCTCGGGCCAGGTGGTGCGCATCGGCGAACCGGTGGATGTGCCTCGGCAGCTGGATTGGGAGCGCCCCCTGGGAGGGCGCCGGGCCCTGGTTACCGGCGCCTGTCGCGGCATCGGCCTGGCCATCGCCAAGGTCCTGGCGCGCGAAGGCGCCCAGGTGGTGTGCCTGGACATCCCGCAGAGCGAGGCCGAGCTGCAACAGGCCGCCGCCAGCCTGGGTGGCAGCGCCCTGGCCCTGGACATCACCGCGGCCGATGCCGGCCAGCGCCTGCTGGCGTTCGTCGCTGAGCAGGGCGCTTTCGATATCGTGGTGCATAACGCCGGCATCACCCTGGACAAGACCCTGGCGAAGATGACCGAGGCCGCCTGGCGCAAGGTCATGGCCGTCAACCTGCAAGCGCCGTTGCTGCTCAGCCAGGCGCTGTTGGAGGGGCAGGGGCTCAATCCAGGCGGGCGGATTGTCTGCGTGTCGTCGATCTCCGGTATCGCCGGCAATCTCGGCCAGAGCAACTACGCCACCTCCAAGGCCGGGGTCATCGGCCTGGTCCAGGCCCTGGCGCCCCTGGCGGCCCGCCAGCAGATCACGGTCAACGGCGTGGCTCCGGGATTCATCGAAACCCAGATGACCGCGAAGATCCCGTTGATGATCCGCGAGGCGGGACGGCGGATGAACTCCATGTCCCAGGGCGGGCAGGCGGTGGATGTGGCCGAGACCATCGCTTGGCTGGCCCATCCGGCTTCCGGCGGGATCAATGGACAGGTGGTCCGCGTCTGCGGGCAAAGCCTGCTGGGAGCCTGAGCCATGAGCGCCGATTCCGCGATTCGCATCATCGAGCCGCCACCGTCCCGTGGCCAGTTGCTCTACGACGGCCTGCGCGGTTTGCGCAAGCCCAAGCTGGAGACTGCACCGCAGCTTCCTACCGAGCGCCTGGTGCGCCCGGCGGTGGAGCTGCAGGCGACGCAGGTCGCCCGTTATGCCCAGGCCTGCGGGTTCCGCCGCGAACATGGGGTGCCGCTGTCGTTCCCCCATACCCTGGCGTTTCCCCTGCATCTGTTGCTGCTCACCAGCCGGACCTTTCCCTATCCGGCCAGTGGCATGGTCCACCTGGCCAACCGCATTCGCCAGCATCAGCGCCTGGAGGAGGGCCAGGCCCTGCGCCTGGAAGTCTTTGCCGAACGCTGGGTGGCTCATCCCAAGGGCCAGGCCCTGTCCATCGCCACTCGTGCCTTCAGTGGCGGCGGTCTGGTCTGGGAGGGCGACAGCCTGTACCTGCGCCGGGGCGTCTCCGGCCCTGTGGGCGAACCCTGGGCGGGCGCGCTGGAGCTGGACGAACAGGCCCTGGTACGCACCCAACGCTGGAGCCTGGCCGGGGACCTGGGCCGGCGTTTCGCCAAGGTCAGCGGCGACTTCAATCCGATCCACACCTCCTGGCTGGGGGCGCGGCTGTTCGGTTTCCGCCGGCCCATCGCCCATGGCATGTGGACCCTGGGCCGGGCCCTGGCGGCACAACAACCACCGCATCCACTGGTTGCGGCGCAGCTGGATTGCGAGTTCAAGCTGCCCATCTTCCTGCCGGCCTCGGTGAGCCTGTGGAGTCGCGTGCCCGACGGCCCGCGCCATGAATTCGAAGTGCGCAACAGCGCGGGCGACAAGCCCCACATGCGCGGCCTACTGACCTGGGGAGCTCGGTAATGACTGAGTACAGTTTCAATCCGGCGCCGGTGCGCCGGGTGGCGATCATCGGTGGCAACCGGATTCCGTTCGCCCGTTCCAACACGGTGTACGCCAACGACAGCAACCAGGACCTGCTGGTGGCGGCCCTGCAAGGCCTGGTAGACAGGTACGGTCTTGCCGGACAACGCCTGGGGGAGTTCGCCGCGGGGGCGGTGATCAAGCATTCGCGGGACTTCAACCTGGCCCGCGAGTGCGTGATGTCCACCACGCTGTCGCCGCAGACCCCGGCCTATGACATCCAGCAGGCCTGTGGTACCGGGCTGGAGGCGGCGCTGCTGGTGGCCAACAAGATCGCCGTGGGGCAGATCGAGGTGGGGATCGCCGGGGGCTCCGACACCACCTCCGACGCGCCCATCGGCATCAACGAGGGCTTGCGTCGCACCCTGCTCGCGGCCAATCGCGCCAAGGGCACCGGTAACAAGTTGCGCAGCTTGCTCAAGGTGCGCCCGGGGATGTTCTTCAAGCCGTTGCTGCCGCGTAACGGCGAGCCGCGCACCGGCCTGTCCATGGGCGAGCACTGCGAAGAAATGGCCAAGCGCTGGCAGATCAAGCGCCTGGCCCAGGACGAACTGGCCCTGGCCAGCCACCAACGGTTGAATGCGGCCTACCAGCGGGGCTTTTTCGACGACCTGATGACGCCGTATCGCGGCCTTGCGCGGGACAACAACCTGCGCGCCGACGCCAGCCTGGAAAAGCTCGCCGGGCTGGGGCCGGCCTATGACCGCAACAACGGCACCCTGACGGCCGGCAATTCGACACCCTTGACCGACGGCGCCTCGGTGGTGCTGCTGGCCAGCGAGGAGTGGGCCGCGGCCAACAACCTGCCGGTGCTGGCCTACCTGCGCACCGGGGAGACCGCGGCGGTGAACTTCGTCGATGGCACCGAGGGCCTGCTGATGGCGCCGGCCTACGCGGTACCACGCATGCTGGCCCGGGAGGGGCTGGGGCTTGGCGATTTCGACTTCTATGAGATCCACGAAGCCTTCGCCGCCCAGGTGCTGTGCACCCTCAAGGCCTGG
>NZ_JACKZK010000007.1:0-255977 GCF_014230245.1 Pseudomonas sp. MSSRFD41
CTGGAACAGATGCCGCTGAGCCCCAACGGCAAGTTGGACCGCAAGGCCCTGCCCAAGCCCGATGCCAACTTGCAGGCGCGGGAGTACGTGGCACCGCAGAGTCCGCTGGAGCAACAGGTCGCGCAGATCTGGGCGCAGGTACTGGAAGTGCAGCGCGTCGGTTTGAAGGACAACTTCTTCGAGTTGGGCGGGCACTCGTTGCTGGCTACCCAAGTGGTGGTGCGATTGCGCGAGCAGCTGCACAGCGAGATCGACGTCAAGTCGATCTTCACCACGCCGACCCTGGCCGAGTTCTGTGCCCATGTCGCAGCGCAGCAGACAAATATTTCGCCGGTGCAGGATGCATTGGCTAAATCCCTGGAGGCCCTCAAACGTCTATCAGCAGAAGATTTGGATAAATTGACTTCCTGAGGGGCGTGGCGTGCAAGCATTAATCGAGTCGGTGGGTTCTCTTTCTGCGCAAGAAAAGAAAGCGTTGGCGGTACTGCTCAAACAGCAAGGCATCAACCTGTTCGAGATCGCCCCGGTTTTCAAGCGCCAGCAGGATGAACCGCTGCGACTCTCTTATGCCCAGGAGCGGCAGTGGTTTCTCTGGCAATTGGAGCCCGAGAGTACGGCCTATCATGTGCCTCGGGCGCTGCGTCTGAATGGACCGCTGGATCTGGCAGCGCTGCAGCGCAGCTTCGATACCCTGGTGGCGCGCCATGAAAGCCTGCGTACTTGCCTGCAGCAGGATGGCGATAACACCTTGCAGGTCATCCGGCCGCAAATGCCCATCGAGATCCTGGTGGTCGATGCCGACGAAGCACGGTTGCAGGGCCTGGTGGAAGCACAGATCGCCCGTCCCTTCGACCTGCAGCAGGGGCCTTTGCTGCGCGTGAGCCTGCTGCGCCTGGCCGAGGATGAGCATGTCCTGGTGCTGGTCCAGCACCATATCGTCTCCGATGGCTGGTCGATGCAGGTGATGGTCGACGAGCTGGTGCAGCTGTATGCCGCCTGCACCCAGGGGCGCGAGCTGCAACTGCCGGAGTTGCCGATCCAGTACGCCGACTACGCGCTGTGGCAACGCAGTTGGATGGAGGCTGGCGAGAAGGAGCGCCAGCTGGGGTATTGGCTGGATCGGTTGGGTGGCACGCAACCGGTTCTGGAACTGCCCCTGGACTATCCGCGTCCCGCTATCCAGAGCCATCGTGGCGCTCGAGTGGACATGACGCTGGAGGGCGAGTTGTTCGCCAGGCTCAAGGCCGTCGCCCAGCGCGAAGGCGTGACGCTGTTCATGTTGCTGTTGGCTTCGTTCCAGACCTTGCTGTATCGCTACAGTGGCCAGTCCGATATCCGTGTCGGCGTACCGACGGCCAACCGCAACCGGGTGGAAACCGAGCGCCTGATCGGCTTCTTCGTCAACACCCAGGTGCTCAAAGCCGATATCGATGGCCAGATGTCCTTTGTCCAGTTGCTACAGCAAGTCAAGCAGCGCGCGATAGAGGCCCAGGCCCACCAGGACTTGCCGTTCGAACAGTTGGTGGAGGCCCTGCAGCCGGAGCGTAGCCTGAGCCACAACCCGTTGTTCCAGGTGATGTTCAACCACCAGACCGATGCCCGTGGGGGCAAGGGTGCCGGTCCGGTGTCCGGGCTGCAGGTGCAGAGCCTGGAGTGGGAAAGCCAGACCGCGCAATTCGACCTCAACCTGGATACCCAGGAGTCCGCCGAGGGCCTGCTGGCGTCCTTGACCTACGCCAGCGACCTGTTCCACAGCGAAACCGCGCAACGCCTGTTGCAACACTGGCAGAACCTCCTGCAGGCGGTCGCGGGCAACGCCTCTTTGCGCGTCGATGAGTTGCCCATGCTGGACGACGCGCAATGGCAGCGGATCGTGCATGGATGGAATGCCACCGAATTCGACTATCCGTGTGAGCAAGGGGTGCACCAGCTTTTCGAAGCCCTGGCCCTGGCACGTCCCGGGGCGCTGGCCCTGCAGTTCGACGACCAGTCCCTGACCTATGCCGAGCTCAACCAGCGCGCCAACCGCGTGGCCCATCGCCTGATCACCATGGGCGTCGGCCCGGATGTGCTGGTGGCGGTGAGCGTGGAGCGTTCCGCGCAAATGGTCATCAGCCTGTTGGCCACGCTCAAGGCCGGTGGCGCCTATGTGCCGCTGGACCCGCAATACCCGGCCGATCGCCTGGCCTACATGCTCGAGGACAGCAAGGCCCGGGTGTTGCTGACCCAGCAGCACCTGCGCCAGCGTCTGCCTCAGCCAGCGCAACTGCAGGTATTGCTGGTGGAGGAGGCTGAGGCCGATGCCACCTGCTCGGTGGATAATCCACAGGTAAGCCTTTCACCCGAGCACCTGGCCTATGTGATCTACACCTCCGGTTCCACTGGCAAGCCCAAGGGTGTGATGGTGCGGCACCAGGCACTGAGCAGTTTCACCAGTGGCATGGCCACGACCCTGGAGATTGGCGCCGATGCGCGGGTGTTGTCGCTGACCACCTTCTCCTTCGATATTTTTGCCCTTGAGCTCTATGTACCGCTGACTACGGGCGCTACCGTGATCCTGGGGGACAAGGAGCTGGCCCTGGACCCGGAGGCCATTCTCGATCTGCTGCAAGCTCGCAGCGCCAGCGTCTTGCAGGCGACTCCATCGACCTGGCGCATGTTGCTGGACAGTCCGCGTGCCAGCGCAATGCTGCGGGGCATCAAGTGCCTGTGTGGCGGTGAGGCGCTGCCGGCCGACCTGGCCAAGCGCATGCTCGAACTGCAGGGCACGGTCTGGAACCTGTATGGGCCTACCGAGACCACTATCTGGTCGGCGGCCCACCGGCTGGTCGAGGCGCAGCCCTTCGTTGGCCGTCCGATCGCCAACACCTCGCTGTTCATCCTCGACGGTGGATTGACTCCTTGCCCGCAGGGCGCGGCTGGCGAGCTGCTGATCGGTGGCGTCGGCCTGGCCCGGGGCTACCACGAGCGGCCAGCGATGACCGCCGAGCGCTTCGTTCCCCATCCGTTTTCCACCAGCGGCGAGCGCGTCTATCGCACTGGCGACCTGTCGCGTTATCGCGCCGAGGGGATCGTGGAGTACATCGGCCGGGTCGACCACCAGGTCAAGGTACGCGGTTTCCGTATCGAACTGGGCGAGATCGAGGCGTGCTTGCGTGACCAGCCCGCTGTGCGCGAAGCCGCAGTGTTGGCTGACAATGAACGGCTGATTGCCTACCTGGTGACTCACCCGGTCACCGCCGAAGCCGACCAGGCGACATTGCGCGAACAGTTCAAGGCGGCCATGCGTGAGGCCTTGCCGGACTACATGGTACCGGCCTACCTGATCTTCCTCGAGCGCATGCCGCTGACTCCCAATGGCAAGCTGGACCGCAAGGCCCTGCCCAAACCCGATGCGAGCCTGCTGCAGAAACGCCACGTGGCTCCGGTCAGCGAAAGAGAGCAGCAAGTCGCGGCGATCTGGGCCGATGTACTCGGGGCGCAGCAGGTCGGGCTCGAAGACCACTTTTTTGAGTTGGGCGGCCACTCGCTGCTGGCCACCCGCGTGGTCTCGCGGGTGCGCCAGGCACTGGGTATCGAAGTGGCCCTCAAGGCGCTGTTCGAACAACCGGTACTGGGCGACTTTGTCCAGGCGCTGGGGCAGGGCGGGGTGCAAATGGCGGCCATCGCCAGGATCGATCGCGATCAGCCTCCGGCCTTGTCCTATGCCCAGGAACGCCAGTGGTTCCTCTGGCAGTTGGAGCCACAAAGCGCTGCCTACCATATTCCCGGTGCGCTGCGCCTGACGGGACAGCTGGATCGTACCGCCTTGCAGCGAGCTTTCGATGCTCTGGTGGCACGTCATGAAACCCTGCGCACTCGATTCGCCATCGATGGCCTGCATGCCGTCCAGGTGGTCGGGGAAAATAGCGCCCAACCTGTCGAGTACGAGGTCTTGCCAGCGGTCGATGCCGCCCGGTTGCAGGAGCGGGTCGAGGCCGAGATCGCCCGACCGTTCGACCTGCGCGAAGGCCCGCTGCTGCGGGTCAAGCTGTTGCGCCTGGCCGAAGATGAGCATGTCCTGGTGCTGGTGTTGCACCATATCGTTGCCGATGCCTGGTCGATGCAGGTGATGGTCGATGAGCTGGTTCGGCTGTATGCCGCCTACAGCCAGGGGCAGGAGTTGCAGCTGCCGGAGCTGCCGATCCAGTACGCCGATTACGCGGCCTGGCAACGCAACTGGATGGAGGCCGGGGAGAAGCAGCGGCAACTTGAGTACTGGCGTGGCCAATTGGGCCAGGTGCAGCCGGTGCTGGAACTGCCTCTGGATCATCCGCGGCCGGCTACGCAAAGCCATCGTGGCGCGCGCCTGGACCTGGCGCTGGATGCGCTTTTGGTCGTGGAGCTCAAGGGCGTGGCCCAACGTGAAGGCGTGACGCTGTTCATGGTGTTGCTGGCCTCGTTCCAGGCCTTGTTGTATCGCTACAGTGGCCAGGCCGATATCCGCATCGGGGTGCCGATCGCCAACCGCAACCGAGTCGAGACCGAGGGCTTGATCGGCTTCTTCGTCAACACCCAGGTGCTCAAGGCCGATATCGATGGGCAGATGACCGTCGACCAGTTGCTGGCGCAGGTCAAGCAGCGGGCCCTGGAGGCCCAGGCCCACCAGGACCTGCCGTTCGAGCAACTGGTGGAAGCGCTGCAGCCGGAGCGCAGCCTGAGCCATAACCCGCTGTTCCAGGTGATGTACAACCATCAGAGCGAGGCTTCTGGCGCCGCTGGGCCGCAGCAGTTGCCCGGGCTGCGAGTGGAGGGCCTGGGGTGGGACAGCCACACGGCCCACTTCGACCTGAGCCTGGATACCTCTGAGTCCGCCGAAGGCATCTGGGCTTCCCTGACCTATGCCACGGACTTGTTCGATGCCGCGACCGTGCAGCGCCTGGCCCAGGATTGGCAAGCTTTGTTGCAAGCCTTGGCCAGTGCCCCGGCGAGCCTGGTCGGCGAATTGGAGTTGGTCGGTGGCGCTGATCGGCAGCGCATGCTTGAGCAGTGGAATACCGCTGATGGCGCTTTGCAGGTCACTGACAGTGTCCATGGGCTGTTCGAGGTCCAGGCCGGGCTGCGCCCCGCAGCCTTGGCCCTGATGCTCGATGGGCAGTCCATGAGCTACGCCGAGTTGAACCAGGAGGCCAACCGCCTGGCGCATTGTCTGATCGAACAGGGCGTTGGCCCGGAAGTGCTGGTCGGCGTGGCGGTGGAGCGCTCCTTCTCCATGGTGATCAGCCTGTTGGCAGTGCTCAAGGCCGGTGGTGCCTATGTCCCTCTCGATCCGGAATACCCGCGCGAGCGCCTGGTGCACATGCTCAAGGATAGCCAGCTGCGCCTGGTCCTGACCCAGTCCCACTTGCGCCAGCGCTTGCCGTTGCCACTGGAGCTGGCGGTGCTGGACCTGGATCTGGCCCGGCAGCATCTGCAGCAGTGTCCGGTGAACGATCCGCAAGTGGTGGTCGATCCTCTCAGCCTGGCCTATGTGATCTACACCTCGGGATCGACTGGCAAGCCCAAGGGCGTGGCCATCAACCACGCTGCCCTGAGCCAGTTCGCGCAGATCGCCGCGGACTATTCACTCTTGACCTGCGACGATCGTGTGTTGCAGTTCGCGACATTGAACTTCGACGGTTTCGTCGAGCAGCTGTATCCAGCCCTGACCCGGGGTGCGAGTGTGGTGTTGCGTGGTCCCGAGCTGTGGGACAGCGCCCGGCTGTACCAGGAAATCATGACCCAGGGCATTACCTTGGCGGACCTGCCGACAGCCTACTGGAACCTGTTCCTGCTCGATTGCCAGGCGGCCGGTGCGCGTTCCTACGGCAACCTGCGGCAGATCCACATCGGTGGCGAGGCGATGCCGCTGGATGGCCCGGCCCAATGGCTTCGCAGTGGCGCAGGGCATGTGCGGTTGTTGAATACCTATGGCCCGACCGAGGCCACTGTGGTTTCCAGTGTGCTCGATTGCTCTTCTCTCGATGAAATCACTGGCGCCACCGCTAGCCCCATTGGCCGTTCGCTTCCCGGCCGGGCCCTGTATGTCCTGGACCGCGACCTGAACCTGGCCCCACTGGGGGCGGTGGGCGAGCTGTACATCGGCAGTGCCAGGGGGTTGGCACGGGCCTACCTGCAACGGCCACTGTTGACGGCAGAGCGCTTCGTTCCCGATCCCTTCGGTGAAGTTGGCGAGCGCTTGTACCGTACGGGCGACCTGGCGCGTTACCGCGCCGATGGGGTGATCGAATATGCCGGGCGGATCGACCACCAGGTGAAGATCCGTGGCTTCCGCATCGAGCTGGGAGAGATCGAGGCACTGTTGCTGGCCCAGGACTCTGTACGTGAAACGGTGGTATTGGCTGCAGATGGCCAGTTGGTCGCCTACCTGGTGGCGAGCCAGGTCCATGATTCGTCCGCAGCGCAACAGGCGTTGGGCGAGAAGCTGAAGGTTGCATTGCGCGAGCAGTTGCCGGACTACATGGTGCCGGCGCACTGGGTATTCCTCGAGCGGATGCCGTTGAACCCCAACGGCAAGCTGGATCGTGCGGCATTGCCACGCCCGGATATGAGCCAGGCACATAAGGCCTGGGTGGCTCCGCAGAGTGAGACCGAGCGGCAGGTCGCGGCGATCTGGGCGCAGATCCTGGATGTCGAGCGCGTTGGCTTGACCGATCACTTCTTCGAACTGGGCGGGCATTCCTTGCTGGCCATGCAGGTGGTCTCGCGCTTGCGCCAGGTTCTTGGGCTTGAGGTGCCTCTCAGGACGTTGTTCGAACAGCCACGCTTGGACGCCTTCGTGGGGGCCTTGCCGAGAGCCGGGGTGGCGTCCACCGCTCCGGCGATGGTCGTAGTCGATCGGGATCGTCCGTTGGCGCTGTCCTATGCCCAGGAGCGCCAGTGGTTCCTCTGGCAGCTGGACCCGACCAGCGCCGCCTACCATGTGCCCAGCGCGCTGCGCTTGAAGGGCCTGCTGGATATGGCTGCGTTGCAGCGCAGTTTCGACACCCTGGTGACGCGCCATGAGAGCCTGCGCACCCATCTGCACCAGGACGGTGAGCGAGCTGTCCAGGTCATTGGTGCCCAGGCCTCGGTCGAGATCGCTTGCGCCGATACTGATGAAGACAATCTCAAGTCCCGGGTTCAGGCCCTGATCGCGCGTCCCTTCGATCTGCAACAGGGGCCCTTGTTGCGAGTCCAGTTGCTGCGCCTGGCCGAGGATGACCATGTGCTGGTCATGGTCCAACACCACATCGTCTCCGATGGTTGGTCGATGCAGGTGATGGTCGATGAGTTGGTGCAGTTGTATTCGGCCTACAGCCTGGGCGAGGAGGCGCAACTGCCGGCCTTGCCGATCCAGTACGCCGACTATGCCGCCTGGCAGCGCGACTGGATGGAGGCCGGGGAAAAGACTCGCCAGTTGGACTACTGGCGTGGGCTGCTGGGTGGTGAACAACCCGTGTTGGAACTGCCCACCGATCATCAGCGTCCGGCGGTACAGAGCCATCGTGGCGCGCGGCTGGAGCTGGCGCTGGATACTCGTTTGGTCTGCAGCTTGCGAGCCTTGGCCCAGCGCGAAGGCGTAACGATGTTCATGCTGTTGCTGGCCTCGTTCCAGACGTTGTTGCACCGCTACAGCGGCCAGCAGGACATCCGTGTCGGGGTGCCGATCGCCAACCGTAACCGGGTAGAGACCGAGCGCCTGATCGGTTTCTTCGTCAACACCCAGGTGCTCAAGGCCGATATCGATGGGCAGATGACCGTCGACCAGTTGCTGGCGCAGGTCAAGCAGCGGGCCCTGGAGGCCCAGGCCCACCAGGACCTGCCGTTCGAGCAACTGGTGGAGGCGCTGCAGCCGGAGCGCAGCCTGAGCCTCAACCCGCTGTTCCAGGTGATGTTCAACCACCAGGCCCAGGCGCGCCTGGCCAGTGCCAGGCGCCAGGCGTCCGGGCTGCGCTTGGAAGCACTGGAATGGGATAGCCAGACCGCGCACTTCGACCTGGACCTGGACATCAATGAGGCAGCCGATGACATCTGGGCATCGTTTGGCTACGCCACCGACCTGTTCGAAGCCTCGACGATCGAGCGCATGGCCCGCCACTGGCAGAACCTGCTGCAGGCGATGGTCGCCGACCAGCAACAAGCCATCGGCCAGTTGAACCTGCTGGACGAAGCGGAGCAGCGGCAGATCATCCAGCTCTGGGATCGGACCGATTCGGGCTTCCCGGCCACGCGCTTGGTGCATGAGCTGGTGGCCGACCGTGCCCGGGAAACCCCCGAGGCGGTGGCGGTGATCTTCGGTGAGCAACAGCTGACCTACGGCGAGCTGGAGCGCAGCGCCAACCGCCTGGCCCGGGCCTTGATCGCCCGTGGCGTGGGCCCGGAAGTGCGGGTGGCGATCGCCATGCCGCGCAGCGCGGAGATCATGGTGGCGTTCCTGGCGGTGCTGAAATCCGGTGGCGTGTACGTGCCGCTGGACGTGGAATACCCCGAGGACCGGCTGCTGTACATGATGCAGGACAGCCGCGCCCGGCTGCTGCTGACCCACTCGGCAGTGCAACAGCGCCTACCGGTGCCAGAAGGCCTGGAGAGCCTGGCGGTGGACCGTACCGAGCAGTGGAGTGGCGCCGACGACAGCGCCCCGCACGTGACGCTGGACGGCGACAACCTGGCGTATGTGATCTACACCTCCGGCTCCACCGGCCTGCCCAAGGGCGTGGCGGTGGCCCACGGGCCGTTGGTGGCGCACATCATCGCCACCGGCGAGCGCTACGAAATGACCGCGGCCGATTGCGAACTGCACTTCATGTCGTTCGCCTTCGACGGCTCCCATGAAGGCTGGATGCACCCGCTGATCAACGGTGCCCGGGTACTGATCCGCGACGACAACCTGTGGCTGCCGGAGCAGACCTACGCCCAGATGCATCGCCACGGCGTGACCGTGGGGGTGTTCCCACCGGTGTACCTGCAACAGCTGGCCGAACACGCCGAGCGCGACGGCAACCCACCGGCGGTGCGGGTGTACTGCTTCGGTGGTGATGCGGTGGCCCAGGCCAGCTACGACCTGGCCTGGCGGGCACTGCGTCCGACCTACCTGTTCAACGGCTATGGCCCCACCGAAACCGTGGTCACGCCGCTACTGTGGAAGGCGAGCAAGGACGATCCATGCGGCGCGGCCTACGCCCCGATCGGCACGCTGCTGGGCAACCGCAGCGGTTATGTGCTGGACGCCGAGCTGAACCTGCAACCGATCGGCGTGGCCGGTGAGTTGTACCTGGGCGGCGAGGGCGTGGCCCGGGGTTACCTGGAGCGTCCGGCACTGACGGCCGAACGCTTCGTGCCCGATCCGTTCGGCGCGCCGGGCAGCCGGGTGTACCGCAGTGGCGACCTGACCCGTGGCCGTCCCGATGGGGTAGTGGACTACCTGGGTCGGGTCGACCACCAGGTGAAGATCCGCGGCTTCCGTATCGAACTGGGCGAGATCGAGGCGCGCTTGCGTGAGCAGGAGGCCGTGCGGGAAACCGTGGTGGTGGCGCAAAGTGGCCTCAGCGGCAAGCAGTTGGTGGCCTATGTGGTACCGGTGGACCCAGAGCTGGTGAGCGACGCCGTGGCGCAAGCGCAATGCCGCGAGGCGCTGCGCCAGGCGCTCAAGGCGCGCCTGCCGGACTACATGGTGCCGGCGCACCTGATGTTCCTCGAACGCATGCCGCTGACTCCTAACGGCAAGCTGGATCGCAAAGGGCTGCCACAGCCGGACGCCAGCCAGTTGCAGCAAGCCTATGTGGCTCCGCAGAGTGAACTGGAAGGGAAAATCGCGGCGATCTGGGCCGAGGTCCTGCGCCTGCCACGGGTGGGGATCAACGACAATTTCTTCGAGCTGGGCGGTGATTCGATCATCTCGATCCAGGTGGTGAGCCGTGCGCGGCAAGCCGGCGTGCGCTTTACGCCCAAGGACCTGTTCCAGCACCAGACCGTGCAAAGCCTGGCCTCGGTCGCCAGGGAAGGGGGTGAAGGCCTGGTCATCGACCAGGGGCCACTGAGTGGCGACTTGTTGCTGTTGCCGATCCAGAAAGCCTTCTTCGATGACGAGGTCGTCGATCGCCATCACTGGAACCAATCCGTGGCGCTCCAGGCCCATGGTCGCCTGCAGCCGGAGTTGTTGATCCAGGCCTTGCAATCCCTCCTGATGCACCACGATGCGTTGCGCTCGCAGTTCATCAAGACGGATAAGGGGTGGCAAGCGAGCTACCGCGCTGCCGATCGGCACCAGGCCGAACAAGTATTGTGGTGCCGTAGCGCAGAGGGGCTCGACGATCTCACCGCACTTGCCGATCAGGCACAGAGGAGTCTTGACCTGGGCGAAGGGCCACTGCTACGAGCGGTGCTCGTGGACCTGGCCGAGGGAACCCAGAGGTTGTTGCTGGTGGTTCATCACTTGGTGGTGGACGGGGTGTCGTGGCGTATCTTGCTCGAGGATCTGCAGACGGCTTATCGCCAACTGGTTGAAGGGCAGCCAGTGGTGCTGCCGTCCAAGACCAGTTCGACTCATGCCTGGGCTCAGCGTTTGCAAGCCTACGCTGAGGATTCCGCGCTTGAGCGGGAATTCCAGTGGTGGCAAGCACAATTGCAGGACGGGCTAACCGACCTGCCAGGCGCTGACGCTCGGGCCAGCCTGAGCAACCGACATGCCTTGGGGGTCACCACCCATCTGGACCAGGCGTTCACCCGCCGGTTGCTGCAGGATGCTCCTGCGGCCTATCGCACGCAGATCAACGATCTGCTGCTGACGGCCCTTGCCAGGGTGATTGGACGCTGGACAGGCCAGGACTCGACCCTGATCCGATTGGAGGGGCACGGGCGTGAGGATCTTTTCGAGAACGTGGACCTGACGCGCACCGTCGGCTGGTTCACCAGTATCTATCCGGTTCGGTTGCGCCCAGCTACGGGCATTGCCGATTCCATCAAGGGCATCAAGGAGCAACTGCGGGCCATTCCGGACAAGGGTATCGGTTTCGGGGCCTTGCGCTACCTGGGACGTGATTCGGTCAGGGAAGCGCTGCGCCAGTTGCCACAGCCACGTATCACCTTCAACTATCTGGGGCAGTTCGATAGCAGTTTTGATGATGCCGAACAGGAGGGGCTGTTTGCACCTTCGGGAGACTCCTGTGGTGCGGACCAAGGGCCGGATGCCTGCCTGGGCAACTGGCTGGAGATCAATGGCCAGGTCTATAACGGCGAGTTGAACCTGAACTGGAGCTTCAGCCAGCAGATGTTCGACGAGGCGAACATCCAGCATTTAGCCGATGAGTACGCCGAGGAACTCAAGGCGTTGATCGAGCATTGCTGCAAGTCGGAAACTCGTGGTGTGACGCCGTCCGATTTCCCGCTGGCTCGCCTGGACCAGGAGCAGCTGGACCGACTGCCGTTGACCATGGACCAGGTGGAAGACCTCTATCCGCTGTCGCCCATGCAGCAGGGCATGCTGTTTCATTCATTGTATGGCCAGGCATCCGGCGATTATGTCAACCAGATGCGAGTCGATGTCGAAGGGCTGGATGTAGAGCGTTTCTGTGCCGCATGGCAGGCCGCCTTGCAGCATCACGATGTACTGCGCAGCGGGTTCCTCTGGCAGACCGATGCCGAGGCTCCATTGCAGGTGGTCTACAAGCAGGTGCAATTGCCCGTTGTGCAATATGACTGGCAGGATCGTGAAGAGCTGCAACAGGCCCTGGAGTCACTGGCACAGGACATGCGCCAGCAAGGTTTTGCACTCCAGCAGGCGCCGTTGTTGAATCTGGTGTTGGTGCGTACCGCTACTAACCGTCATCACCTGATCTATACCAATCACCATATCCTGATGGATGGCTGGAGCAGCTCACAGTTGTTCGGAGAGGTGCTGCAGGACTACGCAGGCGTATCGTCCCGGGCTTCGACCGGACGTTATCGCGACTACATCGCCTGGTTGCAGCGACAGGATGCGGTGCTTAGCGAAGCGTTCTGGAAGGAACAATTGGCCTCGCTCAAAGAACCTACTCGCCTGGCGCGTCCATTGGGCCAGGATGTCGACCAGCCCCAGGTCTTTGGCGATTACCGCCTCAGCCTGGGGGCAGAAGATACCCAGCGCCTGAAGTCCTTTGCCCAGGGCATCAAGGTCACCCTCAATACCTTGGTACAAGCAGCCTGGCTGCTGTTGCTGCAACGCCATACTGGCCAGGACACGGTAGCCTTCGGGGCCACGGTATCCGGACGTCCGGCCGAACTGCGGGGTATCGAGCAACAGGTCGGCCTATTCATCAATACCTTGCCGGTAGTGGCCAGTCCGACCCCCGAGCTCGAGATCAACCAGTGGTTGCAGCAATTGCAGGAGCAGAACCTGCGTTTGCGTGAGCAAGAGCATTCGCCGCTGTTCGAGATCCAGCGTTGGGCCGGAATGGGAGGAGAAGCGCTGTTCGACTCGATCCTGGTATTCGAGAACTACCCGGTTTCCGAAGCGCTAGAGCAGGGAGCCCCTTCGGGATTGGTCTTCAGCCAGGTCGATAGCATCGAGCAGACCAACTATCCAATGACCGTTGCCCTGGGTATCGGTGAAATCCTGGGTATCGAGTTCAACTACGATTCCCGGTCATTCACTGCCGCACAGGTGCGGCGTCTGGGCGAGCATTTCAAGCAACTGCTCGAGGCTTTCATCAACGCCAAGCCGCGCTACCTGGCCGATCTGCCATCGCTGACCGATGCCGAAGAGCTGGATATCTTGCGCTGGAACGATGACCGCCCGGCGGCGTCGCCGCTGCAATTGGTTCATCAGTTGTTCGAGGCCCAGGCGCGCAGGCGTCCCGAGGCGGTGGCGTTGCAGCTGGACCAGGAGCGCTTGAGTTACGCCGAACTGAACCGCCAGGCCAACCGCTTGGCGCACCAGTTGATCGCACTGGGTGTCGGCCCCGAAGTGTTGGTAGGAGTTGCATTGGAGCGCTCCTGCGCCATGGTGGTCAGCCTGTTGGCGATCCTCAAGGCCGGAGGTGCCTATGTGCCGCTGGACCCGCAGTATCCCCGCGAACGCCTGGCGCATATGCTCGAGGACAGTGATGTGCGCCTGGTCCTGACGCATTCCCATGTACCACTGGCCTTGCCCGATGATATTGCCACTCTGGCCCTTGACCTGGTGGGCCCGCAGCTTGCGCAATATCCTGCGGAAAATCCCGGGGGCAAGGCAGAGCTGCAGAACCTGGCTTATGTGATCTACACCTCCGGTTCTACAGGCAAGCCCAAGGGCGTGGCGATCAATCACGCCGCGTTGAGCGAGTTTTCCACTATCGCTGCCGATTATTCACGCTTGAACGAGGATGATCGGGTCCTGCAATTCGCCACCCTCAACTTCGACGGTTTCGTCGAACAGCTTTACCCGGCGTTGACCCACGGCGCCACGGTGGTCCTGCGTGGTCCGCAGCTGTGGGACAGTGGCCGCCTGTACCGCGAGATCATCGACCAGGGGATCACCCTGGCTGACCTGCCGACAGCCTACTGGAACCTGTTCCTGCTCGATTGCCTTGCCGCCGGGCCTCGCACCTATGGTGCGTTGCGCCAGATACATATCGGTGGTGAAGCGATGCCCCTGGACGGTCCGGTGCAATGGCGTCGGGCAGGGCTGGGCCATGTACGGCTGCTCAATACCTATGGACCGACCGAAGCGACAGTCGTTTCCAGTGTGCTGGATTGCTCCAGCGACCCAAGCGTCGTTGGCGCCAGTGCCAGTCCGATCGGTCGGGCGCTGTCGGGCAGGGCCCTGTACGTGTTGGACCAGAACCTGAACCTGGCACCGTTTGGTGCCGTGGGTGAACTCTATATTGGCAGTGCTTGCGGCCTGGCCCGCTCCTATCTGCAACGGCCGTCATTGACTGCCGAGCGGTTCGTGGCCAATCCGTTCGGGAATGGTGGCGAGCGCCTGTATCGCACTGGCGACCTGGCGCGCTACCGTGCCGATGGCGTGGTCGAGTATGTAGGACGGGTCGACCATCAGGTGAAGATTCGTGGTTTCCGCATCGAACTGGGCGAAATCGAAACCCTGTTGCTGGCCCAGGACGGTGTACGCGAGGCCCTTGTACTGGCAGCGGATAATCAGTTGCTGGCCTATCTGGTAGTCGAACAAGCGGTGGATTCGCCGCAGGCCCGGCAACTGCTGAGCGAGCAGTTCAAGGATGCCCTGCAGGCGCAATTGCCGGACTACATGGTGCCTGCGCACCTGATTTTCCTGGAACGCATGCCGCTGAATCCTAACGGCAAGCTTGACCGCCAGGCGCTTCCGCGTCCGGACGCCAGCTTGCTCCAGGGACAATGGGTGGCCCCGCAGAGCCTGCTCCAGCAGCAGGTGGCAGCTATCTGGGCGGATGTACTGGGAGTCGAGAGGGTTGGCTTGACCGATCACTTCTTCGAGTTGGGCGGTCATTCATTGTTGGCGATGCAGGTGGTTTCGCGCTTGCGCCAAGTCCAGGGCCTGGAGGTGCCGCTCAAGGTAGTGTTCGAGCATCCGCGCTTGCAGACCTTCGTCCTTGCCCTGGAGGCGTTGGAGGGGAATGTGGATGCCGGTATGCCCGCCCTTGTGCCAGTAAGGCGCGACCAGCCATTGCCGCTCTCCTATGCCCAGGAACGCCAGTGGTTCCTCTGGCAGCTGGATCCGCAAGGCTCGGCATACCATGTGCCCAGTGCATTGCGCTTGAAGGGGCAGTTGGATGTAGACGCCTTGCAGCGCAGTTTCGACAGCCTGGTGGCGCGTCATGAAAGCCTGCGCACCCTTATGCGCCAGACCGATAGCGCAGTGGTGCAGGTAATAGCTCCGCAGGCACGGATCGAAATGCTCTTGGGCGATGCTCAAGAAGAAGGTCTGCAAGCGCTTATCGAGTCTGAGGTGCAACAGCCGTTCGACTTGCAACAGGGACCGCTGTTGCGAGTCAAGCTACTGCGTCTGGCCGAAGACGATCACGTACTGGTATTGGTCCAGCACCACATCATTTCCGATGGCTGGTCGATGCAGGTGATGGTCGACGAACTGGTGCAGTTGTATGTCGCCCATAGTCTTGGCTCGACTCTGCAGTTGCCGATATTGCCGGTGCAATATGCCGACTATGCGGTTTGGCAGCGTAGTTGGATGGAGGCCGGTGAGAAGGCACGTCAACTCAATTACTGGCGTGGTCTGCTCGGCGACTCCCAGCCGGTGCTGCAATTGCCGCTTGATCATGCGCGTCCGGCCTTGCAAAGCTATCGTGGCGCCCATCTTGATATCGACTTCGAGCCGGAATCGATCGCGGCGCTCCGGGTATTTGCCCAGAGCGAAGGGGTGACCTTGTTCATGGTGCTGCTGGCGTCCTTCCAGGCGCTGCTGCATCGCTACAGTGGTCAGCATGACATCCGTGTCGGGGTGCCGGTCGCCAACCGCAACCGGGTGGAGACCGAGCGCCTGATCGGCTTCTTCGTCAACACCCAGGTGCTCAAGGCCGATATCGACGAGCAAATGACCGTCAGCCAGCTGCTGGCCCAAGTCAAGCAGCGGGCCCTGGAGGCTCAGAGTCATCAGGACCTGCCGTTCGAGCAGTTGGTCGAGGCGCTGCAGCCGGAGCGCAGCCTGAGTCACAACCCGTTGTTCCAGGTGATGTTCAACCACCAGAGCGAAGTGCGAGGAGTACAGGTCCAGTCGGACCAACTGTCATTGCAGGTCAGCGAGTTGCCGTGGGCCGGCCAATCTGCGCAGTTTGACTTGAGCCTGGATACCCGCGATTCGGACGATGGGCTTTGGGCTTCGTTGACCTATGCCAGTGATCTGTTCGACGCGACCACTATCGAGCGAATGGCTCGGCATTGGGAGAAGTTGCTGCTGGAAATGCTTGCGAACCCGCAACAGCAGGTGAGCCGGTTGGCGATATTGGATGACAATGAGCGACAGGCGATAGTCCGGCAATGGAACGCCACCGAGCGCGACTACTCGCTGCAACGCCAGGTGCACCAGTTGATCGAGGAACAGGTAGCCCTGGCTCCCGAAGCCCCGGCCCTGGTCTTTGGTCAGCAGCGCCTGAGCTATGCCGAACTCAACCGCCGGGCCAACCGCCTGGCCCATCGCCTGATCCAGGCCGGGGTCGGCCCGGATGTACTGGTGGGGCTGGCGGTGGAACGCTCGATCGAGATGGTGGTGGGCCTGCTGGCGGTGCTCAAGGCCGGTGGCGCCTATGTGCCGCTGGACCCGGAATACCCACGCGAGCGCCTGGCCTACATGCTCGAGGACAGCGGCGTGAAGTTGCTGCTGACCCAGGCGCATCTGCTGCAGCAGTTGCCGCTTGGCGGTGAGGTGGAATGCCTGGCCCTGGATCAGCTCGAAGCCAGCCTGGCGGGTTACAGCGAAGAGAACCCGCAGATCGCCCTGGACGGCGAGAACCTCGCCTACGCGATCTACACCTCGGGCTCCACCGGCCAGCCCAAGGGCGCCGGCAACCGGCATTCGGCGCTGCTCAACCGCCTGTGCTGGATGCAAGAGGCCTACGGCCTAGGGGCTGGCGACACGGTCTTGCAAAAGACCCCGTTCAGCTTCGACGTCTCGGTGTGGGAGTTCTTCTGGCCACTGATGACGGGCGCGCGGCTGGTGGTGGCGGCGCCGGGGGATCATCGCGATCCGGCCCGCTTGGTCAGCCTGATCAACAGTGAGCAGGTCACGACCCTGCACTTCGTGCCGTCGATGCTGCAGGCCTTCCTGCAGGATCGTGATGTGGGTTCGTGCACCAGCCTGCAACGCATCGTGTGCAGCGGCGAGGCGTTGCCGGTGGATGCCCAGCAGCAAGTGTTCGCCAAGCTACCCCGGGCCGGGTTGTACAACCTGTATGGCCCGACCGAGGCCGCGATCGACGTGACCCACTGGACCTGCGTCGATGAAGGCCGCGATGGCGTGCCGATCGGCCGGCCGATCGCCAACCTGGGCTGCTACATCCTGGACAGCAACTTCGAGCCGGTGCCGGTGGGTGTGCTGGGCGAGCTGTACCTGGGTGGCGTGGGCCTGGCCCGTGGTTACCACCGTCGCCCGGCCTTGAGCGCCGAACGCTTCGTGGCCCATCCGTTCGTGGCCGGCGAGCGCCTGTACCGTACCGGCGACCTGGCGCGTTATCGCGAAGACGGGGTGATCGAATACGCCGGGCGTATCGACCATCAGGTCAAGCTGCGGGGCCTGCGCATCGAATTGGGCGAGATCGAGGCGCGACTGCTGGAGCACGGGCGGGTACGCGAGGCCGCGGTACTGGCGGTGGATAACCAGCACCTGGTGGGTTACCTGGTGCTGGAAGGCGCGGGCGAAGACTGGCGCGAAGCGCTGAGCGCCCACCTGGCCGCGCACCTGCCGGACTACATGGTGCCGGCGCAGTGGGTGGTGCTGGAACAGATGCCGCTGAGCCCCAACGGCAAGTTGGACCGCAAGGCCCTGCCCAAGCCCGATGCCAGCTTGCAGGCACGGGAGTACGTGGCACCGCAGAGCCCACTGGAGCAGCAGGTCGCTGCCGCCTGGAGCGAGGTTCTGGAGGTCGAGCAGATCAGCCTGAACGACAACTTCTTCGAACTGGGAGGACATTCATTACTGATCCTGATGCTCCGCGACCGTATCAAGAAAATCACAGGTGTCGATCTCAGCGTCAGCCAACTGATGTTGCACCCTACGGTGCGGGGCCAGGTCGGCTGTATCCAAGGACAAGAGCAGGGTTCGCTGCTGGTCAGGCTCAACGCCCAGTCCCAGGGCACGCCGTTGTTCCTGTTCCACCCAAGCTTCGGCTCGGTGCATTGCTACAGGGCAATAGCCTTGGCGCTCAGGGAACAACGTCCGGTCATTGGTGTGATCTGTCGGGCCCTGCTCGATGCCGAACATCAAGTGCCTTCCTGGACGGACATGGTCGATGACTACGTCGGGCAATTGCTCGTCGCCTATCCACAAGGCAATTACCGATTGGCTGGTTGGTCGTTGGGAGGCAACCTGGCGATGGAGGTCGCTTATCGTCTGGAACGGGCCGGGCGACATGTGGAGTCGGTGGATTGGATCGATGCACCTCCTCCTGCACATGTCGAGGACTTCTGGAAAGAAGACCTGGTTGCTGAACCGCAAGTGTTCTCCACGCAGCAGCGGCAAGCCGAATTGCTGGCCGTGATGTTCCCCGAGTTCGCCGAGCAGATAGGCGGCCAGTGGCAGGCAGCCGTGAATGAGGGGTTGGATGAGGTGAAGGCCTGGCAACAGCTGAACGCCTGGGCGGCAGAGCATGTCGGAAGCGCATATGCGGCTATCAGGGAGCAGTTGCTCGACGTTAGCGAGGCGCAGGTATCCTGGACGATCAAGCAGGATCTGGACCTGCGTCTGCAGGGTGCCGACTACCAGGCGATCCAGGCCCCGGTGAACTGCTGGTGGGCCGCGCAAGGCAACGGTGGCCAGCATCGTGATCTGATCGAGGCGAGCATGGCCCAGGTTATCGGCCAGGACGGTATCCGCTCATCCACGGTCATCGATACCACCCACGATCGAATTATCGATAACCCGCAGTTCATCAGCCTCTTTGTTGCAAGCATGAAGTAAGGAGTCGACGCCAAAAGAAACGCCCCTGATCATGATGAATGGTCAGGGGCGTTTTGTTGTGTGGCATGCAAAGACCCTGGCGAGTCGCTGAGAAGGGACTTTCATGGCTACTGCAGAGCCAGGGGCCTGGCTGGCCGAGACCGTCAGGCAGGCATGGAAGGTCCATGATCGATGCTCATGATGTTATGCGGCGTACAACGATGCCGGCGAGTCGCTGGTGTGAGGGGAGGACAGGTCACCGCCAGGTATTGAGGGTGGTTGATCAAGGCCATCAGACAGGCATGAAAAAGCCCCTGGTCAGCGACTGATCCAGGGGCTGGTAAAGGACGAGCTTAGAAATCCCAGCGGGTAGTTACCATCACATTGCGCGGGTCGCCGTAGTAGGCCGAGTTATAGAAGCCGACGTTGGTGTAGTACGACTTGTCGAACAGGTTGTTGACGTTCAGGGTGGCCGACAGGTTGTCGGTGATCTGGTAGCGCGCCATCAGGTCCACCAGCCAGAACGGATCCTGGGAGAACTTTTCGTTGCGCTGTTTGGGGCGATTGTACAGCGTTTGCCAGGCTTCACCCTGCCAGCGGGCACCGCCGCCAAGGGTGAGCTTGTCGAGGCTGCCGGTGAGTTTGTAGCTGGTATAGAAGCTGAGTTGGTCTTCCGGTTCCCATGTGGAGATCTTCTTCCCCTTGTCATCGCGGCTGATCTTGTGGGTATAACCCGCCTGCAGTTGCCAACCCGGGCGAAGTTCACCGGAAATCTCCGCTTCGTAACCCTTGGTCTTGGTCTTGGTCCCAATCCAGGATTGCTGTGTGCCAGGTTGAGAGTTGTAGACGGCGTCTTCGATCGGCCGATTTTCTTCATGCACCTCGAAATAGGCAAGGCTACTGTTCAGGCGGCCATCGAAGAATTCACCCTTGATTCCCAGCTCATAGTTCTTGCCCTCGTTGGGCTCGAGCATCTTGCGGTTGCGATCGCGGTAATCGGTTTGCGGCTGGAAGATCTCGGTGTAGCTGGCGTAGGCGGAGAAGTTGTCGTTGAGGTCATACACCAGGCCGGCATAGGGCAGGACCTTGCCACTGTCCTTGGCGTCGGCGGTGCCGGTGACCTGGTAGTTGGCGACCCGCGCACCCAGCATCAGCGACAGATCGTCCATCAGGCTGAAGCGTCCGGTCATGTAGGTACCGTTTTGGCGGGTGGTTTGGTCATTGATGGTGGTGGGCTCGTTCCATCGCGGTTCAATGGCCTTGCCGTCCCATTTGGAGAAGTCGTAGGAGTTATCGAAATACGTCGGGTTGGAGTAATCCTTAGCTTTCCATTTGGCGATCGACAGCGATTGGCCGAGAACCAACTGATGCTCACGACCGAACAGGTCGAAAGGCCCTGAAACATAAGCATCGAAGCTGTCGCTGGTGGTTTTGCCGGTATATTTCTGGGCCCAGATGGAACTGGTAGTGGCGGTGTCCTGGGAGATGTAGCCCAGAGGCGCGTTGTAGCCGTTGATCTGGTGGTTGTACTGGCCCTTGGCGGTCCAGCCATTGGCGAAGCTGTGTTCCAGGGTCGCGAATACGGTGCGGGTGTACTGTTCCCACCCGCTCCATCTCGGTCCGTTGTTGAAGGAGCGTGGCAGGTTCAGATAGTTGCCGTCCGCGTCATACACGGTGCGGCTGCCGGTCCAGCTGGAGCCCTTTGGATCGTTGTCCTGATAGTCGGCCCCCACCGTCAGCAAAGTGTCGGGCGTCAGGTCGAACTCAAGAATGCCGTAGTAGACGCTGGTCTTGCGGGAGTAATGGTCCAGGAACGACTTCTTGTCCTGATAGGCCGCCACTGCCCGGCCACGCACGTTGCCGGTATCGGTCAATGGGCCGCTGACATCGAGCTGTGTGCGGTAGTTGTCCCAGGAGCCGGCACCCAGTTCGATGCTGCTCTTGAATTCGGAGGTGGGCTTCTTGCGGATCAGGTTGATGGTGCCGCCAGGTCCACCGGCGCCGGTGAGCAGGCCGGTAGCGCCCTTGAGGACTTCCACGCGATCATATATGGCCATGTCGGTCAAGGTCTGACCGGCTGAATAGGCTGCGTTGCGCATGGTGGGAATACCGTCGTACTGGAAGTTGACGATGGAGAAACCGCGGGAATAGTAATTGGTCCGTTCGCTGTCATAGGACGATACCGTGATGCCCGGGGTATGGCGCATCACGTCGTCGATGGCGTTGAGCCCGAAATCATCCATGACCTGACGGGTGATCACGGAAATCGATTGCGGCGTTTCCCGTGGAGTGAGTACCAGCCGTGTGGCGGTGGCGATGGTACCCGGAGTGTAGGAACCGGTGCCTTCGGTGACCGTCCCCAACTGATTGGCAGTGACTTGAGTGGTACCCAGTTCAAGCCCTGCCGCGGTGTTGCTGGCGTTGATCGTGATGGAGTTGCCCTGCAGCTGGAAGCGGGTCCCCGTACCGGATAGCAGTGTCGCAATCGCTTGGCTTGGCTCCAATTTGCCCTTCACCGCCTTGCTGCTCTTGCCCTGCACATCCGTCGGGTTGTACAGCACCTGCAAATTGGTCTGCCGCCCGAATTCCTGCAGGGCACTGCCCAGAGATTGCGCTGGAACATCGATCTCGATTTCCTGGGCCTGAACGTAACCGGCGATTGGCATCGACACTGCCAGGGCCAGGGCGCTGGGCAGGAGGTTGACGTTCAAGGCTCGTCGCATGGATCGCGCTTTACTCAGGGAACTGAGACCGAGTAGTGCTGACATGGATGATTTCTCTTCTGTGTAGTGGGCAGTTTTAGGCATTTATTGCGGTTAATTCTCATTACCAGTGGTAAGACGTTCCTCCTTGAACAAACCGGAAAAAAAACTCAGGCCGGTTCCATTTCATGTACGACCTTGCCGGCGCGCAGGCGCACCAATTGGTCGGCGATGTCGAAATAACGGTCGTCGTGGCTGATCACGATGATGGTCTTGCCCAGGCGCTTGAGGTCGGGCAGCAGCTCGGTATAGAAAATCCGCCGGAAGGCCGGGTCCTGGTCGGCGGCCCATTCGTCGAACACCAGCACCGGCCGTTCTTCCAACCAGGCGTTGACCAGGGCCAGGCGCTTGCGCTGGCCGGTGGACAGGTCAGTGGTGGTGAACGCGCCATCCTTGACGCTGACCTTGTGGGCGATCTCCAGGCGATCCAGGTACTGGGTGGCGACGTCCAGTGCTTTGCCGGCATTGCCCTGGACCAGGTCGTCGAACAGGTAGTAGTCGGCAAAAACCGTGGTGAACAGTTGCCGGTAGTCGTCCCGGGCCTGGTCGGTCACGGTTTCGCCGTTGAGGCGGATCTCCCCGGACTGGGGCTGGTACAGGCCCAGCAGCAGCTTGATCAGGGTGGTCTTGCCGCAGCCGTTCTCACCGACGATGAAGACGATGTCGCCCTGCTTGATGCTCAGGTTGATCGGCCCCAGGTGGAACGGTTCGCTGCCCTCTACCGGTGGAGGGCTGTAGCTCACCCCGCGCAGCTCCAGGCTGTGCACCACTGGCTGGGGCGCTTCGCTGGCATCCATCAGCAGGTGCGGCTCGGGGGAGGAGAAGCGCTCGGACAACTCGCTGATGCGGGCGAAGGCAATCTTCGCCTTGCCGACGATGGGCAGGTAGCCGACCACATGTTCGAGCGGACCCTTCATGTACAGCAGCACCAGCACGAAGCCGGTGATTACCGTAGGGTCCGGGTTCGGGTAGTAGGCCTGCATGGCCAGGGCCAGGCCGATGACCACGAAGAACAGCATCGAGCCGAAGCTCTTGGCCAGGATGTAGATGTTCACCGAGCGCACCTGGATATCGCTGATGCGGTCCGCGGTCTCCTGGATCCGGTGGGTGTTCATGCGAAAACGCCGCGGCCGGTGGATGCGCAATTCCTTGGCGCCCGAAGCGATCGCGTTGTAGTAGCGCTGCAGTTCGTCCTCGTGGTCGCGGGCTTCGTCGAAGCCCTTGATGCCCTTGCCGCCGGCCACCAGTTGCACGCTGGTGCCGATGATGATGGCCACCACCATCATCAGGAACATCGGTACCGACAGGTACGCCAGGTAGCCCAGGCAACCCAGAGTGACCGTGGCGGCAATGGCCAGGGGGGTGAAGGCGAAGGAAAAGTCACTGATGGTGTCGACGTCGTGGGTCAGCACCGGGATCAGCCGGTGGGAGCGGTAGCGCTCGATCTGGGTGATGGGCGCCGAGAGCACCTTCTCGCCCAGGTCCTTGCGCAGGGCGGCGATGATCCGCTGGCCCACGTAGTTGGTGCCGACGTCCGAGACGATCGAGCTGACCAGGGCCAATGCACAGAGTGCGGCGAAGGTCAGGACCACGCCCTGGGTCATGCCGCCGTCCGAGTGCAGGGCGTTGTTGATGGTGGCCAGCAGCAGGGTGATGGCCAGGCCACCGGCCATGCCCAGGGCCACGGAAACCAGCACTATGCTGCGAAAGGGCCTGAGCAATGCGAGCAGGCCTTTGAAGGCGCCGCGCTTGGGGTCGGTCATAAGTACTTCCCAGAGAGTGGATAGAGGGTCGGGGCACACGGACCCTTACCCCTGAACAAACGAAGCGTCGCGGCGACTATTTAGCGTTGCCGGCCACCACCGGGCGGCAGCGTCCCGGATAAATTGCCCGGAGCCTGGTTCGTTCTTGTTCTGTGGGCGCACGCGTATCGACGCAGTGCCTGTTCCATTGAGCGAGAGCGAACGAATGACGAAGAAGAATCTGGTGTATGTCTGGTCCTTGCGAAACGCCGCGGCCGACAAGGCGGGGCAGTGGGTGGCCTACAAGGACCACGAGCGCTACATGAAATCGGTCCTGGAGTCCCTGGTGGAGGCGTTGAACCAGACGCCCCTGGGCGAGGCCTACAACCTGGTGGGCGTGGTCTACGACGATGACGAGCAGTCGCCGCGGGACCAGAAGCTGGTGAGCGACTACGGCTTCGCCTACCAGCCGGGGCGCCAGTGGCTGTATCCGGCGGACCTCGCCGTGCAGGGGCGCTTGGTCAACGACCTGCTGCTGAGCGTGCCGTCCACCTATCGCCGCCATCCGCGCGGCAGCGTAGAGCACATCGCCGGCAAGCAGGACTTCGAGCGTCGCCTGTACGACACCCTGGTGGAGCTCAAGGCCGATATCGTGGTGCTGGATGGCTTGCTGGTGATCCTCGACGAGCTGGTGCGCCCGGGGGCGCCGTTCGCCCGGCGGATCATGAACATCCATCCGGGCATCACCCGGATCGAGTCGCCCTATGAGCGCCGCGGTGCCTACGCCACCTGGAATGCCTTGTATGGCGCCCGGGGCGAGAAGGTGGTGGATTGGGCGACCCGGGAGACCGTGCCGACCGAGCCGCTGTACCTGACCGGGGCTTCCTTCCACTACGTGGATAACGGTATCGACTCCGGCGAGGTCTTCCACGACGTGCTCAATACCGAGATTTCCCCCGAGGACACCATCCTCGAGCTGCGCTGGAACAACTTCAACAACAGCCTGTTCCCGGCCTTGCACGAAGGCTTGGCGCTGTTGGCCAAGCAGTCCTGAGCTGGCTTGCGGCGCGGCATGGCAGGCTTGCCCTGTAGTCGCTGCCGCAGGCTGCGACCGGCTGCACAGCAGTCGTAGGCAGAGGGTGTGGGGCCAGGCTATTGGTGCCGCCAGGGTTGACGACCTTTGTGGTGGGCTTCGTAGCCTGCGGTGGCGGCTACACCGGTTGCGGTGTAGCCGGCAGGGGAGGGGTTAGAGGACGCGCACTACGCGAAAACCGATCCAGTCGCCGCGGGTTTGCGGATAGATATTGTTGCGGTTGCCCGAACGGGAGAACACCGGGGCTTCGCCCCAATCGTTACCGCGCAGCTGCAGCGATTCACAGCCCGGCTCGACCCAGGCACTGCCGTCGGTGGGGGCGCCGACGTAGTTGGGGTGTTCGCAATCGGCGATCCATTCATAGACATTGCCGTGCATGTCGTACATGCCGAAGGCGTTGGGCGGGTAGCTGCCCGCTGGCGAGGTGTAGCTGTAGCCGTCCGCCGGGCCGTAGGTATTGGCATGCTTGGCGATGCTGTATGGCTTGCCTTCGTCGAACGGGAAGGGGAAGGGGCCGGTGGAGCCGGCGCGCGCCGCATATTCGCGCTGGGCTTCGCTGACCATCTGGTATTGGTGGCCGGTCTTCTTCGACAGCCAGGCCACGTAGGCCTGTACCTCGGCAAAGTTCATGCACACCGCTGGTTGGCGCGGCCCTTGGGGGTAGCGCGGCTTGCTGGCGATGCATTCACGCCCGGGGCGGGTGTCGCCATCGGGGATCTTGACCCCGGTCTGGCGGATGTAGCTGTCCCATTCCGCGGCGGTGATCTGGAAGCGGCTCATGGCAAAGGGCTTGGCGAAGGTCACTTCGTGCATCGGGCCTTCATCGGGTTCGCGCCCGACCTCGTCGTCCGGGGTGCCCATGACGAATTTACCGGCTGGCAGCACCACCATTTCCGGGCAGTCCTTGCAGTCCTTGAAGACTTTGCCCGGTTGCGGTTCGGCGGCTTGGGCGCTGCCCGGCAGGAAGCCGGCCAGCAGCGCGCCCAGCGCCAGGGTAGCGAGTGCCTTGAGCGGCGTACGGGAGGAACTCTGGTCTGGATTCATGAATGTTCTCGATCAGGGTGGGAGGAGGCGCAGCGGCTCAGAGCCGCTTGGCCAGCAGGTTCATGAAACGGTCGATTTCACCTTCGTTGTTGAGCAGGCCGGGAGCCGTGCGCACCACCGGGCCGACATCGCGGTCCACGGCGTCGACCACGACCCGGTTGTGCATCAGGTAGGCCGCCACCTGGTCGCAGTCCTGGCCCTTGACCCGGAAGAAGGTGAAGCCTGCCGACAGGCTCGGGTCCAGCGGGGTGACCAGCTCGATCGCGGAATGGGCCAGCAGGCGCTGCTTGAGCTCGCTGTTGAGCTGGTGGATGCGCGTCTCGACCTTGGCCTTGCCCAGTTGCAAGTGCAGTTTGAAGGCTTCGTCCACGGCCCAGCGATGCTCGAAGGCGTGGTAGCCGCCCGGGGTCATCGAGGTGGCGAAGTTACGGTCCTCGGAGAAGGTCGGGATGGTCGGGGTCAGGTCCTGGAGTTTTTCCGAGCGGGCGCAGATGATTCCGGTGCCGCGAGGGCCGAACATCCACTTGTGGGTGCCGGCGATGAAGTAGTCGCAGTGCATCTGTGGGAAGTCCAGGTTGTCCACGCCGAAACCGTGCACGCCGTCGACCACGTAGATGATCCGGTCCTTCTCGTCGCGGTCGCGGTTGAGTTCGTCCACCAGCTGGCCGATGGCGCCGATCGGCAGTTTCACGCCGCTGCCCGACTGCACCCAGGTCATGCCCAGTACTCGGGTATTGGGGCGAATGGCGCGCTTGATGGCGTCCAGCACTTCGGCGCTGGAAACCTGGCTGGCGTTCTCGAACAGCTTGATCTTGCGGACCTGGGTGCCTTGCTTGCGCATCCGGAAGTCCAGGCTGAATTCGGTGGCGTAGTGCTCATGCACCGTGGTCAGGATTTCCTGGTCCGGGCGGACGTGCAGGCCACCGTAGATCATTGCCAGGCCTTCGCTGGTGCTGCCGGTGAGGGCGATCTGTTCGGGCTTGGCTTGCAGATAGCGGCCGGCCCACAGGCGTACCTGGGCTTCGCGCTTCCAGGTTTCCTGCAGGTCCCAGTCCATGGCCAGGCCCGGGTTGCGGTCGATCTGCGCGCGGTAGCGCTCGATGGCCTCTTGTACCGGCCTGGGATGGGTGGTTACCAGGAAGTTGGAGAAGTGGATGTAGTCCGGGTCCTGGGTGAACAGCTGGCGCAGCTCGGGCCAGGAGGCGATGGGCTGCGAGGAAGCGGCTCTGGTTGCGCTCGACAGGGCAGGCTGGGCGGCGGCGCCTGCCGCCATGGGCAGGCCCACGGCGAGGATCCCGGCCTGCTTGAGAAAACTACGACGGTCGGTCATGAAGACAATTCACTTCTAGGCGGATAAGGGCTTAACGGGTGGCGACGGGCTTGGCGGACTTTTGCACCTGGTCCCAGACCCGCAGGAAATTGCCGCCCCAGAGCTTGGCGATATCGGCCTCGCTGTACCCGCGTTGTAGCAGTTCGGCGGTGATGTTGCGGCCCTCGCTGACGTCCTTCCAGCCGTCCAGGCCGCCGCCGTCGTTGAAGTCCGAGCTGATGCCGACGTGATCGATGCCGATCTTCTTCACGGCGTAGTCGATGGCATCGCCGAAGTCCTTGAGGGTGGCCTTGGGTTCTTCCTCGAGGATGCCGTACAGGGCGCTGGCATATTCGCCAAAGCGTTGCGGGGGCCAGACGGTGATGATCGGATCGCCGGGCATCAGGGCCATCTCCAGGCCGGTCAGTGGCTGCAGGTCGAAGCGCGCGCGCAGGGCATTGAGCTTGTCCCGGGTGGGCTGGCTCAGGGGGCGGATGTAGGCGCCGAAACCGACGATCTGCACCACGCCGCCGCTGTCCTTGATCAGTTGCATTTCCCTGTCGCTGAGGTTGCGCGGGATGTCCACCAGGGCCCGGGGAGCGGAGTGGGAGGCGACGAAGGGCGCACGGCTCAGCTGGCTGACCTGCTCCAGGGCCTTGGTCGACATTTGCGAGACATCGATGATCACCCCCAGGTCGTTGAGCCGGTGCACCGCCTGCTTGCCGAGGTCGGACAGGCCGCCGAGGGCGTCCGGGGTGTCGTTGAAGAACGGCAGCGGCCGGGAGGAGTCCGACCAGGCGTTGTTGCCCACGTAGCTGAAGCCGAACATGCGCATGCCGCGAGCGGTCCACTGGTCCAGCCGGTCGAGGTCGCTGCCCAGGGGGTAGGCGTTGAGCATGCTGAGGAATACCGCGAACTTGCCTTCGCCGTGCAGCCGGCGGAAATCATCCGGGGTATAGGCGATGGCGACCTGGTTGGGGAAGTCGCGGACCATGCCGGTGAGGATCTTGTAGCGGGCCTCCTGCTCGTTGCGCGCGGCGTCGACGAAACCGTCGGTGGGGCGATGCGGTGCGTTCGGGCCGTTCCAGATTTCCGGCCAGCCGAAGATCGTCAGGGCGGCGCCCGAGAGTCGCCCGCGCCCGGCCTTGGCCAGGTCGAACTGGCCGGAGCCATCCTTGTCCGCCTCGTTGCCGGTACTGCCGAAATCCAGTGGTACGGTCACGTGGCTGTCGAAGGAAATAATCCGTTCTTGCAGCTCCTCTGCCTGTTTCATCACCTTGGCCGGATAGCCGGGATTGTCCCTGAACCAATAGTCCCAGGCCAGGAAACCGGCGCCGGCGCCAATCGCCAGGGCCAGTGGCAGGCCAATGTAGAGAGCCTTCTTCGAACGTGGTTTAGTCATTGCCATCTCAGTCGGGTTCGCCGTCAGGGTGCAGGCACAGTAGCCTTTGCTATCTGGGGGGGGAACGAGCGGCGGCGGGGGAAATTTAGCGCGGTGGCGCGAGCGGTAAATTTCCCCCGGCAACAAACGTCCTTGCTTGGATAAAGCCTGCTTCATGGCTGACACAGGTAGGGCAATGACGATTTCTCGACGAGGGTTCATGGCTGGCTTGGCGCTGACTGGCGCCGCGGTGCCGGCGGCGCTTTACGTGCATCGTGAGTTGACGCGTGAAGAAGAGTTTCCGATCACCCCCGGCGAAGCGTCGGTGGAGCTGGCGGATACCGCCGGGCAGCGCCTGGCGGACCAACTGCGAGGTATCTGGAGCATTCGCTTCGAGGGCGCTGACGCTGGCCTGGAAGGCCTGCCATCCCAGGGGCTGGAGCTGTTCATCGACGTCGCCCAGCGCGGGCGTGGGCTGCGCGGCTACCTGGATACCGCCGAGGGCCTGCGGGGCCCGGGCGAGCCGCGCTACCAAGTGGTGGGCGACCTGGTCAGTCCGCAACCCGGGCAAATGTACTGGCGCCTGGTTCGCTCCGATGCGCCGGATGGCGCTGCCAGCTACGAGTTCAGCATGACCCTGGATGAGGTCTGGGCTGGCTTCGGCAACGCCGGCAGCGGCACCCTCAGTGGACGGGTCGAGCGATTGGACCGGCCGCTGATGCTGGCTGCCCAGGACAATCGCTTCGTGGCCACCAAGCACCTGTTTCCCGAAGCCCGGCAACGTATCGCACTCAACTCGACCCTGATGACCTGGCTGATATCCCCCGAGCATCGGCTGTTCCACCAGCTATGGCATGCCACCCGGGACAAGTGGCACCGATTGTCCGAGGAAAAACGCGAGGCCCTGCGCGGCATCGGCTGGCAACCAGGTCCCAGGGACAAGGAGCGTGATGCCCGTGGCCCGAAGAAGGATCGCAATGGTTCGGGTATCGATTTCTTCTTCATGCACCGACACATGCTCGGTACCGCGCGCTCCATGCAGGACTTGCCGTCCTGGCAGCACTTTCCCCTGCCGCAGCCGGAGTTGCTGCGCGATCGCCTGGGCTTCGCCCGTTACTTCGACAATCATGATGGTGGTTCCCTGCCACCCTGCTGGCTGGCCCAGGACGATGACGAGTACAGCCAGTGGGTCAGCGATATCAAGGCCACCGAGACCTACCAGGGCAACTTCCTGGTCTGGGAGTCGCAATATCGCGACCCGCGCTACCTGGCGAAGCTGACCCTCGGCCAGTTCGGCTCGGAGATCGAGCTGGGGCTGCACGATTGGTTGCACATGCGCTGGGCGTCGGTGCCGCGTGATCCTTCCAGTGGCGTACCGGTGCCCATGGCCCGCGATCCGGCGGACTTCTCCCCGCGCTGGTACCAGCCGGAAAACGACTTCCTGGGAGACCCTTTCTCATCCCATGTCAGTCCGGTGTTCTGGCGTTTCCATGGCTGGATCGACGATCGCCTGGAGGACTGGTTCCGTGCCCACGAGCGCTTCCATCCCGGAGAGGTCGAGCGCATGGAGGTCAACGGCGTGCCCTGGTTCGCGCCTGGGCGTTGGGTCGAGGTAGGCGATCCATGGCTGGGGCCGGTGACCCATGGTTGCAGTACCACGCCGGGATTGCAGGTGGGCAAGAGTGTGGAAATGGACCCGGAAACCATGAAGCTGGCCCTGCGCATCACTTTTATCGATGATGAGAAGCAGTTGGCCGACCTGTTCCGCAAGGTGCCGCGCCGCCCCTGGTATGCACGACACTTGAAGGTCAAGGAACGGCTGTTCTAGCGGCGCGAGCAGCCTCGGTTCCGGGTATTCAAGCGTCAGCCAGGAGCTTGGCGATTGCGTGGCGGTGCAGGTGGGTGTTCAGCGATGCGATCGCCTGCGGGTTGGGTTTCGCGAAGGTCACGGCCTGGTGGATATCGTTCAGCACGAGCGCGGGGCCGGCTGGACCCGCTGCGCAACGGCTTGTGCCAGGTTGCGATCTGCAAAGTGCTCATGCCGGACGGCCAGTGGGGCGCAGGAGCCTGGCGCGACACGGTTCCAGGCGAACAACCGACGGGCTGTCCTCGTGGCTGGCCATGCGCAAGGCTTGGCCAGCCGTCCAGGGACTTGCCGCAGGCCTAGCGCGTCGGTGCCGTGGATACCTGCCAGCCGCCTCCCAGTGCCTTGTACAGCGCGACGCTCGATTGCAGTCGCGACAGGCGCAGTTGCACATTCTGGTCCTGTGCGGCGTAGAGGGTGCGCTGGGTGTCCAGGACCGACAGCAGGTCCTCGGCTCCGGCCTGGTAGCGACTCTGGGCGATATCGAACGCCCGTTGCGCCTGTTCCAGCTCCTCGCTCTGCCATTGCCGTTGCTGGTCCAGGCCACGAATGCTGTTGAGGGCTTTTTCCACATCGGCGAAGCCGTTGATGATCGCCCCGCGATAGGTCTCCAGCAGTTCCTCCTGGCGCGCCGTGGCCCGGTCGCGCTCAGCGCTCAGGCGCCCGGCATTGAAGATCGGTGCCACCAGGCCGGAAGCCAGGTTGTAGAAGGGGTTGCGCAGGACGTCGTCGAACTTGTCGGCGTTCGAGCCCAGCTTGGCCGTCAGGGTCACGGTGGGCAGCATGGCGGCCCGGGCCACGCGGACATCGGCCTGGGCTGCCGCGAGCCGGACTTCGGCGCTGGCGATATCCGGGCGGCGGGCCAGCAGCTCGCTGGGGACTCCGGCATCGATGTCCGGCCAGGTCAGCTCGGCGAAAGGTCGTTCGTTCAGGGCCAGGCTCTGCACTGGCCGGCCGAGCAAGGTGGCGAGGGTGATCAGGGCTTCTTCGGCCTGCTGCCGCACCAGCGGTACCTGGCGTTGCTGGTTCGCCACCAGGCTCTTTTGCTGCGCCAGTTCAAGGGCCGTGGCCGAGCCTGAGTCGTAGCGCGTCTGTACCAGGCGCAGGACGCGCTGGGCGTTGGCCAGGTTGAGTTCGGCGATCCGGCCCTGTTCCCGTAGCGCCAGTAGCTGGGCGTAGTTGTTGGCCACGCCGCTGAGCAGGGTCAGCTCCACGGTGGCGCGGTCGAATTCGCTGGCCTGGGCGCCGAGCAGGGCGCTATCGCGTGCAGCGCGCCTGCCCCCCCAGAAGTCGACTTCGTAGGTGGCGCTGAGTCCAGCATCGAACGCATTCGCGGTCCTGTCGCTGTTGCTGCCGTCCTGCTGATTGCTGCCTTTGCCGCCCATGCGCTTTTGCCGGCTGGCATTGAAACTGCCTTCGACCGAGGGCAGGAGCGGGGCGCCGGCCACGATGGCGCTGGCCTGGGCCTGGCGAACCCGGGCCATCGCCGCTGCCAGGTCATGGCTGCCGGTTCGCGCTTCGGCGATCAGGCGGTCCAGTTCCGGGCTGCCGAAGCGGGCCCACCAGCGTGGGTCCTGTTGCTGGCCTTCGCGGTTGTTGGGGGTGTGCCAGGCCGTTGGCGCTTGCAGGCCGCTATCCGGGTGTGGGGTGGAGCTGCTGCAGGCCGCCAGCAAGACGCTGGCGGCCATCAGGGTCAGGGTGGTCTTCATCGATCGATCATTCACTGGTAAGGGCCGTGACCGGGTCGAGCCGGGCAGCTTTGCGGGCCGGCATGAAGCCGAAGACGACGCCGGTGACCAGGGCGCAGGCGAAGGCGCCGAGGACCGCGGCCAGGGAAAACGCGACCGCCACTTCGCTGAGGATCAGCACGCCGCCGATGATCAGCGCGACGCCGATGCCGGTCAGGCCGCCGACTACCGAGAGCATCACCGCCTCGGTGAGGAACTGGCGCAGGATGTCCCGCTGGCGGGCGCCGGTGGCCATGCGGATGCCGATTTCGCGGGTGCGTTCGCGCACGGTCATGAGCATGATGTTCATCACGCCGATGCCACCGACCAACAGGGAGATGGCGGCAATGGCGCCGAGCATCAGCGACAAGGTGTTCTGGGTCCGGGCCTCGGCCTGGATCATCGCGGCGTTGTTGGTCAGTTCGTAGTCGCGCTTGCCGTTGTGCAGGCGCAGCATCAGTTGGTCGATGGCTTGTTCGGTTTCCTTGACCTTGCTGGCGTCGGCAGCGGCAATGGCGACGTATTCCGGGTTGCGGCTGCCGAACAGCCGGGTGCTGGCGGCGGAGTAGGGCACGGCGATGCGGTCGTCGCTGTCGCTATCTCCCGAGCTGGCGCCCTTGCCCACCAATACGCCCACTACCTGGAAGGGTATGTTCTCGATCAGGATGTATTGACCGATGGGGTTGGCGACGTCCTGCAAGAGTTTTTCCCGCACCTTGTGGCCGATCACGGCCACGGCGGAGGCCGCATGCTCGTCGGCGTCGCTGAAGTAACTGCCTTCGGCCACCGGCCAGTTGAAGATATGCGGAAAGTTGGTGTCGTTGCCGCCTACATAGGCCATGTAGTCACGGTTGCCGAAGCGCACGCCGGCCTTTGAACCATTGACCGGCATGATGCGTGTGACCTGGGGCAGGGCGCCTACGGCGGCGACATCGTCCAGGGTAATGATCCCGGCGGGTGTCCGCGGGTTTGGCGAGTAGCCGCTGAGGTAGATGATGTTGGAGCCAAAGGCGCCCATCTGTGCCATCACCTGGCGCTTGCTGCCTTCGCCCACGGCCAGCATCACCACCACCGAGGCCACGCCGATGATGATCCCCAGCAGGGTCAGGGCGGTGCGGAAGCGGTTGATCCACATCACTCGCCAGGCGGCCTGCACCGCCTCCACCAGCTCGCCTTTCCAGGCGCCGGTGGGTTCGCTGCCGTGGGCCAGGCGCTGGCGCAGGTCCACGGCCTGCAGGGCGCCGGCGTTGGCGCTGGCCTGCACGCTAGGGTCGGTATCGGCGGTGTCGCTGATGATCTCGCCGTCGCGGATCTCGATGATGCGCTTGGCCCGGGCTGCTACTTCGCGGTCGTGGGTGATGAGGATCACCACATGGCCCTGGCTGGCCAGTTCGTCCAGCAGGGCCATGACCTCGGCGCCGCTGTGGCTGTCCAGGGCGCCGGTGGGCTCGTCGGCCAGGATGATATGGCCGCCGTTCATCAGCGCGCGGGCGATGGACACCCGCTGCTGCTGGCCGCCGGACAACTGGTGCGGGCGGTTGCCGGTACGGCTGCCCAGGCCCAGGCGCTCCAGCAGGGCGGCGGCGCGTGCATGACGTTCGGCGGCCGGGGTGCCGGCATAGATGGCCGGCATCTCGACGTTTTCCTGGGCCGAGCCCGAGGGGATCAGGTGGTAGCCCTGGAACACGAAACCGAAGGCTTCCCGGCGCAGCCAGGCCAGCTCATCGCTGTCGAGGTGGGCGACGTTCTCACCGGCGAACAGGTACTCGCCGGAGGTGGGTCGATCCAGGCAGCCGAGGATGTTCATCAGGGTCGACTTGCCGGAGCCTGAGGCGCCGACGATGGCCACGAATTCCCCGGCATGGATCGACAGATCGATGCCGCGCAGGACATCGACCTGTGGGCTGTCGCCGCCGCCATAGGATTTGCGGATGTTGCGCAGGTCGATCAGGGGCGTTTGCATTCAGCCTCCGTTGCCGTTGGCGGGACCGATCAGCAGGTGCTCGCCCTCGCTCAAGCCGTCGAGGATCTGGATTCGCAGGCGATCGCTGATGCCGACCCGGACCTGGCGCTCGCTGACCGCGCCGTTATCGGCCACGACCCGGGCGATCTGCTGGCCTGGCGCCGCGCCGTCCTGCAGGGCGGCGATGGGGGCGGTCAGTACGTTCTTGACCGAGCTGGCGACGAAGAACACCTGGGTGGTCATCTCCGCCATCAGTGCGTTGTCGGCGTTGTCCACGTCCAGTAGCACGGTATAGAGCACCACCCGGCCGCTGCCGCTCTTGCTGGTGCTGCTGGGGCTGCCGCCGCCCTGGCTGGTCTCGTTCAGCGGCTTGGGCGGGATCGGCAGGATCTGCCGTACGGTGCTGGTCCAGCGCCGGCCGCCGGCGCTCAGGGTGGTGAAGTAGGCACTCATGCCGGACTTCACGTGGCCGATGTCGGCCTCCGACACCTCGGCCCAGACCGTCATCGGCGACAGCTTGGCGATCCGCAGGATCAGCGGGGTCTGTTGCTGGGCGTTAAGAGTCTGGCCTTCACGGGCATCCACCGCCACCACGGTGCCGGACATCGGCGCATAGATGCGGGTATAGCCCAGTTCGGCCTGGTCGCTGCGCAACTTGGCCTGGGCCTGGCGGATCTGCGCCTTGTACATGTCGATCCGCGCCTGGGTGGCCTTGAGCTCGGCCTGGGCGGTTTGTACGTCCTCTTCGCGGGTGGCGCCGCCGGCGGCGAGGTTCTGCTGGCGCTGGTACTTCTGCCGGGCCAGCTGGTTCTGGGCGTACTGCTCTTGCAACTGGGCCTGTAGGTTCTCGATGGCGAAGCGGCTGGCATCCAGCTTGGCTTGCTGGGTGGAGGGGTCTATTTCCACCAGTAGCTGGCCTTCCTTGACCGCGTCGCCGGCTTCCACATGGATCTTGCGGATCTGCCCGGAGGCTTGGGCGCCGACATCCACATAGCGACGCGGTTGCAAGGTGCCCAGGGCCGTGACGCTGCTTTCGATATCGCCGCGGCGCACTTGCACGGTGCTGAACTGGTCGCGTCCCGACGGAATGAACTTCCAGGCGGCGATGGCGAGGATGGGGGCCGCACAGAGTGCGGCAAGCAGGGCGCGTCGGGTATTTCGAGGACGTTTCATGCAGGGTTCCGGCCAGAGGTATCGGCCCGTCGGTCCAGCGCCGGCACAGGATGCAGGTTGGCTGCTGGCTGCCGGGAGAGTGGCAGGGACGGGGAGCTGTCAGGTAAACGAGAGGCCGCAGGGCGAATTTAACTGCCGACATATGGAGTTACAGCTGCCCTGGCAGCGAAATAAACCCACTGCGACCCTGGAGTACTTTAAATCTATATGAGAATTACTATAAATTACGCCGGGTCAAAACTGCCATCATTGAATCACCGGGCCAACCGGCTAGCGTCGGTCTTGCTCAAGGAAATAACCGTCATGGGGGCGGTTGGGAGCCATGTTGGAAAGTTACTATCGCGAGCTGATGTGCTTCCTCCATGCCAAGCTGGGTAACCGCCAGGTGGCCGAGGATGTAGTGCACGACGCTTACGTCCGGGTGCTGGAGCGTTCCAGCGACATACCCATCGAGCAGCCGCGGGCGTTTCTCTACCGCACGGCGCTGAACCTGGTGATCGATGGCCATCGGCGCAACGCCCTGCGCCAGTCCGAGCCCCTGGAGGTGCTGGACAACGAGGAGCGCTATTTCAACCCATCGCCGCAAACCAGCCTGGACCAGGGCCAGCGCCTGGACATGCTGCAGCGGGCCTTGGCGGAACTGCCCCGCCTGTGTCGCGAGAGTTTCCTGCTGCGCAAGCTCGAAGGCATGTCCCACCAACAGATCGCCGAGCAATTGGGCATCTCCCGCAGCCTGGTGGAAAAACACATCGTCAATGCGATGAAGCACTGCCGGGTTCGCCTGCGCCAGTGGGAGGCCCAATAGGCCAGGCGCAGTGCGTCTCGTTTAGTTAAATTTTTTTTCACTGTCCTCGTCCCTACTCAACAGACGATCTGCTGACCTTCGCGGGCCAGTCGGGTCACCGTGACACTTTATCCCCGCGTTGAGGCGGTTTATCCAGAGGACACTGGAAATGACACAGGCAATTGCATCGGCCCACGTTCACGATTTGATCGGTATCGGTTTCGGCCCCTCGAACCTGGCGCTGGCCATTGCGCTGCAAGAGCGCGGCGAGGAACAGGGTCCGCTGGACGCGCTGTTCCTCGACAAGCAAGCGGACTATCGCTGGCACGGCAACACCTTGGTGACCCAGAGCGAGCTGCAGATTTCCTTCCTCAAGGACCTGGTGACCCTGCGCAACCCCACCAGTCCCTATTCCTTCGTCAATTACCTCAAGCACCACGGGCGCCTGGTGGACTTCATCAACCTGGGCACCTTCTATCCGTGCCGCATGGAGTTCAACGACTACCTGCGCTGGGTGGCCGGGCATTTCCAGGCGCACAGCCGCTACGGCGAAGAAGTGCTGGGCATCGAGCCTGTGCTGCACAACCAGCAGGTCGAGGCGCTGCGGGTGATCTCCCGTGACGCCCAGGGCGCCGAGCAGGTACGCACCACCCGCTCGGTGGTGGTCAGCACCGGCGGCACGCCACGGGTTCCGGAGCTGTTCAAGGGGCTCAAGGGCGATGCGCGGGTCTTCCACCATTCCCAGTACCTGGAGCGCATGGCCCAACAGCCTTGCGTCAACGGCAAGCCGATGAACATCGCCATCATCGGTGGCGGGCAAAGCGCCGCGGAAGCCTTCATCGACCTCAACGACAGCTTCCCCTCGGTGCAGGCCGACATCATCATGCGCGGCTCGGCCCTCAAGCCGGCCGACGACAGCCCGTTCGTCAACGAAGTGTTCTCCCCGGCCTTCACCGACCTGGTGTTCCAGCAGAACGACAGCGAGCGCGAGCGCCTGGTCAGCGAGTACCAGAACACCAACTACTCGGTGGTGGATATCGACCTGATCGAGCGCATCTACGGGATCTTCTACCGCCAGAAGGTCTCCGGCGTCCCGCGCCATGCGTTCCGTGCCCTGACCACCGTCGAGAAGGCCACCGCCACCGACCTGGGCATCGAACTGATCCTGCGCCATGGCGCCAGCGGCGAACGTGAAGTGCGCCACTACGACGCCGTGGTCCTGGCCACCGGCTACGAGCGCAACCTGTACCGCGACCTCCTGGCGCCGCTGCAGGCCTACCTGGGTGACTTCGAAGTGGATCGCAACTACCGCCTGATCACCGACGAGCGCTGCAAGGCCGGTGTCTACCTGCAGGGCTTCAGCCAGGCCAGCCACGGCTTGAGCGATACCCTCCTGTCGGTGCTGCCGATCCGCGCCCAGGAGATCGCCGATTCTCTGTACGAGCATGGCAAGACCCGCGGTCACAGCCGCTCGGTTCGCGACATGCTGCTGGCCACCGCCAGCTGATGCACCGGCCGCTGCCGCAGCCCTGCGGTAGCGGCCGCCGCGGTCATGAAAGCTTCATGTCCTGTTTCTTCCTGAACCTGCGCTGAAGAATTTTTCAATTCCCCCTGGCAAGGTTTTCCCCAGGTTTACTCTGCAAAAAGTGCGGCGTAAGCTGCGCGCGTTTTCAATCAATGGAGGCCCAGTGTGGGTACTTGTTCGAGTGACAGGAGTCAGCCGGTCTCGATAACCGGCGCGGTCCCGGCAAGATAACGCGCAGCCTTGGTTCCTGCCGTTGTCTCGCCATCCAGCGAGAGGCGGCATCCCGGTCGTGACCATCCTGGTCGCCCCGATTTCCCTTCTTGATGACTCCGATCGATGCCCGATCCGGCTGCTGCCGTGTCGCGGCCATTTCGACGCGCAGGTTCCATGGACCTGCGGGCCGGTCCTGGGTGGACGTTCGACGCGTCCTGTGACAGATCCGGCGGTACCTGCCTGTGGCGTTTCCAGCGTGTCCGTCCAGGGGAACAGCCATGGGATACACCCGTCAGCGTCAGCATCGCCAGCAACATCGCCCATCCCTGATGGGGCGATTGCCTCGGGCGTGAGCCCGATCCTGCCTTGTTCCATCTCCCTGACTGTTTCGTTTCAACGCGGCCGTTCTTGTGCCATGCACCGGTCGTGCAGGAGTCATCATCATGAAGCTCACCCTGTTGAAAGAGTTTTTCGCCGGTTTCCTGCGGACCCGGCATTTCGCCCGGCATTTCCGGCGCCTGGCACTGTTGGAAAGCTTCAGCGACGCCAGCGTCAGCCGCGATGTCCCGCCCACCCTGGCACAAACCCTGGTCGCGGCGGCCAACAGCGACGCGACGCATCTGCTGGACCAGCTCGGCAGCCATACCGATGGCTTGAGTACCGAGGAAGCCGAGGCCCTGCGTGAGCGCCACGGCCTCAATGAAGTCGAGCACGAGCAGGCGCTGTCCTGGTGGACCCACCTGTGGCACTGCTACAAGAACCCCTTCAACCTGCTGCTGACCCTGTTGGCGGTGATCTCCTGGCTGACCGAGGACATGAAGGCGGCCACGGTGATTTTCTCCATGGTGGTGCTCTCGACCCTGCTGCGTTTCTGGCAGGAGGCCAAGTCGAACAAGGCCGCCGATGCCCTCAAGGCCATGGTCAGCAACACCGCCACCGTGATGCGGCCGGACTCGCCATCCCCGGCCACGCCCGGGCGCTTGCCGGCAGCCGTCGATGCCGCAGGCGCGCGGCGCATCGAGCTGCCCATCAAGCAGCTGGTGCCGGGGGACCTGATCGTGCTCTCGGCCGGCGACATGATTCCCGCCGACTGCCGGGTGCTCAGTGCCAAGGACCTGTTCGTCAGCCAGGCGGCGATGACCGGTGAATCCATGCCCGTGGAGAAGTTCCCGCGCCAGCAGGACGCCGATACCCGCAACCCCCTGGACCTGGACAACATCCTGTTCATGGGCACCAACGTGGTCTCCGGTTCCGCCACGGCGGTGATCCTGACCACCGGCAACAGCACCTACTTCGGCGCCCTGGCCCAGCGGGTGAGCGCCACCGACCGCGCGCCGACCTCGTTCCAGAACGGGGTCAACAAGGTCAGCTGGCTGCTGATCCGCTTCATGTTCGTCATGGCGCCGCTGGTGTTGTTCATCAACGGCTTCACCAAGGGCGATTGGATGGAGGCGCTGCTGTTCGCCCTGTCCATCGCCGTGGGCCTGACCCCGGAAATGCTGCCGATGATCGTCACCTCGACCCTGGCCAAGGGCGCGGTGTTCCTGTCGCGCAAGAAAGTCATCGTCAAGCGCCTGGATGCGATCCAGAACTTCGGCGCCATGGACGTGCTGTGCACCGACAAGACCGGCACCCTGACCCAGGACAAGATTTTCCTGGCGCGCCACGTGGACGTGTGGGGCGAGGAGTCCGACGACGTGCTGGAGATGGCCTACCTCAACAGCTACTACCAGACCGGGCTGAAGAACCTGCTGGACGTGGCGGTGCTCGAGCATGTCGAGATCCAGCGGGAACTGGCGGTCGGCACGGCGTTTCGCAAGGTCGATGAGATCCCCTTCGACTTCACCCGCCGGCGGATGTCGGTGGTGGTGGCGGAGCAGGGCCAGCCGCCTCTGCTGATCTGCAAGGGGGCGGTGGAAGAGGTGCTGGCGGTATGCCGCGGCGTGCGCCATGGCGAGGCCGAGGAAGTCTTGAGCGAGGAGCTGCTGGCGCGGATCCGCCGGGTCACTGCCGATCTCAACGAAGAGGGCCTGCGGGTGGTGGCCGTAGCGGCCCGGCCCATGCACGAAGGACGCGACACCTACAGCCTGGCCGATGAGCGTGAGTTGACCCTGATCGGCTACGTGGCCTTCCTCGATCCGCCCAAGGACAGCACCGCACCGGCGCTCAAGGCCCTGGCCGAGCACGGCGTGGCGGTCAAGGTGCTGACTGGCGACAACGAGCTGGTGACTGCCAAGATCTGCCGTGAAGTGGGCCTGGAGCAACAGGGCCTGCTGATGGGCAACGACATCGAGCGCATGAGCGATGAGCAACTGGCCAAGGCAGTGGAAACCACCAATGTCTTCGCCAAGCTGACCCCGACCCACAAGGAGCGCATCGTCCGCCTGCTCAAGGCCAACGGGCACGTGGTGGGGTTCATGGGCGACGGCATCAACGACGCGCCGGCGCTGCGTACCGCCGACATCGGCATTTCGGTGGATAGCGCGGTGGATATCGCCAAGGAAGCGGCGGACATCATCCTCCTGGAAAAGAGCCTGATGGTGCTGGAGGAGGGCGTGCTGGAAGGGCGCCGGACCTTCGCCAACATGCTCAAGTACATCAAGATGACCGCCAGTTCCAACTTCGGCAACGTGTTCTCGGTGCTGGTGGCCAGCGCCTTCATTCCGTTCCTGCCGATGCTGCCCATGCATCTTCTGGTGCAGAACCTGTTGTACGACATCTCGCAGATCGCCATTCCCTTCGATAACGTCGACGACCAGATGCTGCAAAAGCCCCAACGCTGGCAGCCGGCGGATGTCGGGCGCTTCATGGTGTTCTTCGGGCCGATCAGCTCGATCTTCGATATCACCACCTTCGCCCTGATGTGGCATGTGTTCGGCGCCAGCACGGCGCAGCACCAGACGTTGTTCCAGTCCGGCTGGTTCGTGGTGGGGCTGCTGACCCAGACCCTGATCGTGCACATGATCCGCACGCCGAAGATTCCGTTCCTGCAAAGCCGGGCGGCCACGCCGCTGATGGTCATGACCGGAATCATCATGGCCGTGGGCATCTTCCTGCCGATGGGGCCGCTGGCCCACTACTTCAAGCTGCAGGCCTTGCCACCGCTGTACTTCCTGTTCCTGCCGCTGATCCTCCTGGCCTACATGGCCCTGACCCAGGCGGTGAAGGGCTTCTACATCCGGCGCTTCGGCTGGCAGTAGCGGGCAGCACGGGCCAGCGGCAGGTCTTCAGTGGGCGGTGGGCTGGCTGTCACCTGCCGTTGCTAGCGTGCCGCTGGTCGCCAAGAGGATCTTCGCCATGCAAGCCCTGCACAACGTCAACCCGGAGTCGCTGATCGCAAGGCTTTCAGAACAATCTGATGGAGCCCCTGCGGATGTTTCCTCCAGCCTTCCACCGATTCAGGAGGAGCAGATCCGCATTCGCGGGTCGCCATTGACCAGCAGGAACCAGACGATGTCCAACAGAGCGCTGCGCATACTGATCGCCGACGATCAGCATTTTCACCGAATGCAGATCGAGCGAGCCCTCAACCAGCTGGACTACTACCGGGTGGTTCCCGTGCATCGACTGGAGGAGCTGCTGACGCTGGTGGACTATGCCCGCGATCCTTTCGACCTGGTGATTGTCAACGGCAACCTGGCGGCCCGCAGCGGCTTCGATCTCCTGGCGTTCTGCCAGGACAACCCCCATCTGCACCAGGTGCTTATCTACGACTGCGCGCATTTCCCTCCGATCTCCAGCCATCGACGGCAACGTATCCGGATCATCCACGCCCAGTTGCCAGATCGCGAGACGATCAGGCAACTAATGTTGTCCATCGACCCTCCGGGGGCCCGGTTCTCCCCAGCCTAGCCGCGCGGCTGGATAATCATGCAGGTGGTGCTGCCGGTAGCGTACAGCCGGCCATCCACGTCATAGATCCGTCCCTCGGCCAGTGCCGTGCTGCGGCCCAGGTGCACGATCTTGCCTTCGGCCCGCACCGGGCCGCTTTCTGCGGTCAGGGCCCGCACGTAGCTGATGCGCAAGTCCAGGGTGGTGTAGCCCTGGCCCTTTTGCAGGCGGGTGTGGATCGCACAACCCATGCAGGAGTCCAGCAAGGTGGCGGCATAGCCACCATGGACGGTGCCCAGCGGGTTGTAGTGACGGTTATCCGGGGTGCCCTGGAACACGAACAAGCCGCTGCTCCACTCTATGGGGATGAAATCCAGCAGGTGGCCGATGGGCGGCGAGGGAAGTTCGCCGTTACCGATACCCTCGAAGAACTCTTGTGGCGTCAGCTCGCTGACCTGGGCCAGGGTCAGGTTGCCAGGGCCGCCGAGGCGGCTGCGCATGGCCTGCTCCTGGGCTTGCCATTGGGCTAACAGGGCGTCGCGTGATGGGTTTTGCATGGCGTTTCCTCGAGTGGGATCCTGATGTCTCGAAGAAATATTATGTTTGAAATATTTTTCTGCACAGGGGCATTTCCGCCATGGAACGGCTGTTTCCAGCCGTGTCTTGCTCATGCCATGTCGCTGTGGCTGAATTCCTCGCCGAGAAAATCGATCAGGCTGCGCACCGATGGCAGCAGGCCGCGGCGCGAAGGGAAGATGGCATGGACGATCCCGCAACGCGGCGCCCAGCCGGGCACCAGTTCATGCAGGCGTCCGGCCTCCAGGTCCTCGCGCACCACCACCCGGGGCAGATGGGCGATGCCGATCCCGGCCAGCACGGCATGGCGCAGGGCGATCAAATCGTCGGTGACCAGCCGTGGGTGATGGCGGATCAGGGCCTCGGCCTCGTCCGGGCCCTGCAATTGCCAGTGGTAATCCCGCTGTCCCGCGCCCCAGTGCAGGCTCGGCAGGCCGCTGAGGTCGGCCGGCGAGGGTGGGCTCGACAGCCGTTGGAGAAAGTCCGGGTGCCCCACCAGGCATTGGGTGCTGTTGCCCAGGACTTTCATCACCAGGTCGGTGCTTTCCAGTGGCGGGAAGCGCACCCGCAGGGCGATGTCGAACCCTTCGTGGATCAGGTCGACCCGGCGGTTGGTGCTCTCGATGAACAATTCCACCAACGGGTACTTGAGCATGAAGCGGGTGAGCATCGGCCCGACCCAGGAGTTGAGCAGGGCGGTGGGGCAAGCCACCCGTACCAGCCCCTGGGGTTCGGATCGATTGCGCTCGATGACTTCCGCCGCGCCTTCGGCCTCGACCCGCATGGCCAGGCAGCGCTGGTAGTACTCCTGGCCGATCTCGGTCAGCGAGCAGTGCCGGCTGGTACGCTGGATCAGGCGTACGCCCAGGCGTTCCTCCAACTGGGCGATGCGCCGGCTGAGCTTGGACTTGGGCATGTCCAGGGCCCTTCCGGCGGCGGCGAAGCCGCGATGCTCCACCACCTGGGTGAAGTAATAGAGCGTATTGAGATCTTCCAAGATCGTTCTCCAAATAGAACGCTAAGGGCGATTTTTGCAGTCTAGCGGGTCAAAGGTGCGGGATTTAAGGTGTGTCCATCAGAAAGTTCTGGAGGACTACATGAAAAACATCATCGGTATCTACACCAGTCCCAGGCCCCATTGGGTCGGCGACGGTTTTCCGGTCCGCACATTGTTTTCCTACGACCAGATGGGCCAGCACATCAGTCCGTTCCTGTTGCTCGACCACGCCGGCCCGGCGCAGTTCAGCCCCACCAGCGCCCGGCGCGGGGTTGGGCAGCATCCCCATCGCGGGTTCGAGACGGTGACCATTGTCTACGACGGTGAAGTCGAACACCGCGACTCCACCGGCAGCGGCGGCAAGATCGGCCCAGGCGACGTGCAATGGATGACCGCGGCCTCGGGGATCCTCCACGAGGAGTTTCACTCCGCCGATTTCGCCCGCCGTGGCGGCAACCTGGAGATGGTCCAGCTGTGGGTCAACCTGCCGGCCCGGGACAAGCTCGCGGCGCCCGGCTACCAGACCCTCCTGGCCAGCGATATCCCGCAGATCCCGTTGCCGGGCAATGCCGGCAGCCTGCGCCTGATCGCCGGCCAGTTCGCCGGTCGCCAGGGTCCGGCCCGGACCTTCACCGCAATCGACGTCTGGGACCTGCGCCTGCAGGCCGGCAAGCCCCTGGACCTGGCGCTGCAGGCCGGGCGTAACACGGCCTTGGTCGTGTTGCGCGGCACCTTGCAGGTCAATGGCCAGGAGCGGGTGCGCGAAGGCCAGTGGGTATTGCTGGAGCGCGATGGCGACCTGCTCGGCCTGGAGGCCGACAGCGACGCGATCGTACTGCTGCTCAGCGGCGAGCCCATCGACGAACCCATCGTCGGCCACGGCCCGTTCGTGATGAACAGCGAAGAGGAGATTCACCAGGCCTTCGTCGATTTTCAATCGGGACGCTTCGGCCAGATGGACGCCGCCGATCACTGATCGGCAGCGCTTGCGCGATGGCCAGGGGCAACTAGGCTCTGCCCGTCGCGCTACACCCCGGCGCCCGCCACCTTCGGGGGGTGTGGCACGGGTTTCACTCAGGCCGGATTGCCCGGCATCGATCATTAGCGAGGACTTCATCATGACTACTGCTTACAAACGCCTGGACAAGGACAACGCTGCCGTTCTGCTGGTAGACCACCAGGCCGGCTTGCTGTCGCTGGTGCGCGATATCGACCCCGACCGCTTCAAGAACAACGTCCTGGCCCTGGGCGACCTGGCCAAGTACTTCAAGTTGCCGACCATCCTGACCACCAGTTTCGAGACCGGTCCCAATGGTCCGCTGGTGCCCGAGTTGAAGACGCTGTTCCCCGACGCGCCGTACATCGCCCGTCCTGGCCAGATCAATGCCTGGGACAACGAAGATTTCGTCAAGGCGGTCAAGGCCACCGGCAAGAAGCAACTGATCATCGCCGGCGTGGTGACCGAAGTCTGCGTGGCCTTCCCGGCACTCTCGGCCCTGGAAGAGGGGTTCGAGGTATTCGTGGTCACCGATGCTTCCGGCACCTTCAACGAACTGACCCGCGACTCGGCCTGGAACCGCATGTCCGCCGCCGGCGCCCAACTGATGACTTGGTTCGGCCTGGCCTGCGAGCTGCATCGTGACTGGCGCAACGACATCGAGGGCCTGGGCACCTTGTTCTCCAACCACATCCCCGACTACCGCAACCTGATGACCAGCTACAACACCCTGACCCAGGGCAAGTAAGCCGGTCCTGGTAGCCGCTGCCGAGCCCGCGAGGCTGGCAGCCCCCGCCGCCAATGCGCAGTAGCCGGTTCATCGCGCAGGCAGGTTGGGCGGCTCGTGCCGAGCCGTGCGGCAGCGGCTACACCTGATCGGCCTCTGAAGCCGTCGTATCCCGGCGGCTTGCCTCTTTCCCACCATGCCCGGCTTTTGCGGCTATACCTGCTGCAAGCCCTTTCGTGCGATCTTGCCGTCCTCGTCTTGCCGGAGCGCCTCGATGTTGTCCCTGTTCACCAACCACCCGCTGTTGGCCGCGCTGTTTCTGCTGTTCCTGGATATCGTGCTCTGGCGGGTGATAGGCGCCCGTGGCGAGTACTGGAAACTGGCGGTACGGGTGCTGATCTTCTGCCTCTACAGCCTGATGCTGTTCAACCAGGGCATGAACCCTTTGCAGGCCGCGCCCTGGCCGGACGATGTACCGCTGCACCTGGCCGCCACCGGCCTGGAGATCGGCTGGTGGCTGTTCGGCGCGCGGACCCTGACCGTATTGCTGGGCACCCTGATGATGCAGCAGGTCGGTCATACCGGACGGCTGCTGCAGGACTTGATGGGCGCGCTGATCTTCCTGGTCGCCATCATCGCCGCCCTGGCCTATGTGCTGGAGCTGCCGGTCAAGGGCGTGCTGGCGACCTCCGGGGCCTTGGCGATCATCGTCGGCCTGGCGTTGCAAAGCACCCTCAGCGACCTGTTTTCCGGGATCGTGCTCAACACCACCAAGCCCTACCAGATCGATGACTGGATCGCCATCGACGGCACCGAGGGACGGGTGCTGGACATCGACTGGCGCGCCACCCGGCTGCAGACCTCCCAGGGCAGCATGGTGGTGATTCCCAACTCCCTGGCCTCCAAGGCCAAGATCACCAACTTCAGCCGGCCCAGCGATGTCCATGGCGTGGCGGTGAGCCTGCAGGTCAGCCCCCATGCCCGGCCGCAGAAGGTCATCGAGGCCCTGGAGCGCGCGACCCTGGGCTGCCGGTTCCTGTTGGCCAGCCCGGCTGCCAGCGTCGCCATGAAAAGCACCAGCAGCACTGGCGCGGAGTACGAGATCAGCGGTTTCGTCGCCAGCATGGGGCAAAAGCGCGAAGTGCGTAACCAGCTGTTCGACCTGGCGTTCCGTCACCTGCAAGCCAGTGGCATCAGGTTGTTGTCCAGTACCGAAACCAGCCAGCCACTGGCCTTGTCCCGGCCCCGGGCACTGCTGGACACCTCGAGCATTTTTTCCACCCTGCGCCAGGAGGAGAAGGACACCTTCAGCCAGAACATGCAGTTGCAGACCTTCCGTGCCGGCGAGGTCATCCTGCCGGCCGGCGAGGTCAGCGATCATCTGTTCATCATCGAGTCCGGGGTGGTGTCGGTGACCATGCAGCGCGAAGGCCAGCCGTTCGAGGCCGGGCGCATGGGGCCGGGCGAGGTGATCGGCGAGGCTGGGGTGGTGTCCGAGGAGGCCACCCTGGCGCAGTTCTCGGCCAAGACCTTCTGCAGCCTGTACCGCATCGACAACGAGTTCCTCAAGCCGTGCCTGGATGCTCGTCACGATATCAACGAAGCCATGAAGAACCTGCTGGATTTCCGTCGGCATATGGCCCGGAGCCTGACCCAGGCCCAGCCCCAGCCGGTATTGAAGAAGGGCTTCATGCAATGGCTGCGTAGCCGCACCTGAGGCGCACCGGCAGGCCTGTCCTCCCGGCCTGTCCGGCGACTCGTGCCGGGTCGTGCGCAGCCTGCGGCAGCGGCTGCACGAAGCCCCCGGGCATTGGTCGCGACCAGGGGGAGCATGGCGATCTGCGCCATCGATAGCTGGAATCGCCTGGCGGTCCGGTTTCGCACACTGCCCCAGGAATGAGAGCCCTTTATTTGAAATAGGCGCGGGGCGTGGTACCGGTCATGGCCTTGAAGAAGGCGATGAAGATGCTGTCGCTGGCAAAGCCCAGCTCGAAGGCGCAATAGCTGATGCTGCGACCGGTGGCGAGCCATTCGATGGCGCGCATCAGCCGCCATTGCTGGCGCCACTGCTGGTAGCCCAGGCCAGTCTCGCGCTGGAAAATGCGGCCGATGGTCCGGCTGCTGGCACCGACCCGGGTGGCTAGCACCTGCAGTTCCGGTGGCAGGCTTTGCAGGTCGTCCAGCAGAGGTTGCAGGCGTTTGTCCCGGGGCAGGGGCAAGGACAGCGGCTGGCGCGCGGCCGTAGCGATTTCCTCGAGACACAGGCCCAGCAGGTGCGGATAGCGCCCCTGGCTCCAGTCACAATCGAAGGCGGCCTGGGCCATGGGCTCCAGCACCGCGTGCAGCAATGGGGTGACCTCGATCACCGCCACCTCCGCGGGCAGCCGCGGGGACAGTTCGCGGCAGAAGTACAGCGAGCGGTAGTCCACGCTTTGCTGCATCTGGGCGCGATGGCGGACGCCGCAGGGTATCCATGCCGCTCGCGAGGGGGGCAGCAGGCACAGGCGGTCGGCCAGGGTGATGCGCGTGCAGCCCTGGCGGGTGTACAGCAACTGGCCGCGCTGGTGCTGGTGCAGGCCGGAGTCGTGATCGCCCAGGGTCGCGGCAATGCCCACCACCGGGGCAGTGAAGGCGTCCGGGTCGAAACGGGCCTGGGGCTCGAGCCATGCCATGGTTGTCTGGTTTCCGATGTTTATTGGCAGGATTTCGATAATACGCCAATGTCGCCTGCCTAGAATCGCCGGCATGTCTTTCTTGCCGAGCACCCTGATGAATCCCCGTACCTTATTGCCCCTGGCCATGGTCTTGCTGATGTTCCCGCAGATCGCCCAGACCCTCTACAGCCCGGCCCTGGCCGACGTCGGCCAGGCCTTCGGCGTGCCCCCGGAGCAGGCGGCCCAGAGCCTTTCGGTATTCATCCTGGGATTTGCCCCGGGCGTCGTATTGTGGGGCCGCCTGAGCGATCGCTGGGGCCGACGCCCGGCCTTGCTGGGCGGCCTGGCCCTGTATGCCCTGGCCCAGTGCCTGGGGCTGCTGGCCAGCCCCTTCGCCGCCTTTTTGTGCTGCCAGGCCCTGGCCGCCGTGGGCGTGGCAGCTGGCTCGGTGGTGACCCAGACCTTGTTGCGGGACCTGTTCCAGGGGCGTGAACTGGCCCGGGTGTTCTCCCTGGTCGGCATGGTGCTGGCGGCCAGCCCGGCCATTGGCCTGTTCGCCGGTTCGGGCCTGACCCAGGCCCTGGGGTATCGCGGGGCTTTGGCGGCCCTGTTGGTACTGGCCCTGATACTGCTGGCCTGTTGTGCCCGGGCGCTGCCGGAAACCCGGCCGCCGGCCCAGCCCCTGGCGCCCCTGGCCGGGACCCTGTGGCAGATGCTGCGCGACCCTGGTATCTGGCGCTCGGCGCTGCTGGTGGCGGCGTTCAACATTGCCTTGCTCAGCTACTACAGCCTCGGTCCCTTCCTGTTCCGCCAACTAGGCCAGGGCGAGCAATGGTTCGGCTACAGCGGCGCGTTGCTGGCCCTGGGCTCCGGTTGTGGCGCCTGGTGCAATCGCTGGCTGCTCGGGCGCGGTTGGCAGAGTGCCCGGCTGCTGGTGCTGGCGGCCCTGGCGGTGCTGGCCGGGGGGCTGGGAGTACTGGCTTTGCAACACAGCCTGTGGCTGGTGTTGCCCATGGGCGGTGTGGTGCTGGGTTTCGGCCTGGCGATCCCGAATATCCTCGGCTCGGCATTGGTGGCCTACAGTGACCGGCTGGGCAGTGCCGGGGCCTTGTTCGGCCTGTTCTATTACTTGTTGATCGGTGCCGGATTGCTGCTGGTGGGCTGGGGCCAGGCCCTGGGGGCGAGCCTGTGCCTGTGCGGCGCAATGGCCCTGTTGCTGTGCTTGCCGGGCTTGCGCCGCTAGTCTTGATGGAGAAGCGCTGGCGCCGTTGATGCGTATCAAGGCGTTCGTGGCTGCCAGGCTCGACACTCGAGGCCACTGCCCAACAAGGAGGTGCACCATGAGCCAGTACCAGCGTCTGCTGCTGATCGCCGATCCCCAGCAGCACCAGTCTCCCGCCGCCCGCCGGGCCGCCGCCCTGGCCCGGGCCAGTGGCGCCAAGCTGCATGCCCTGGTGTTCGTCGAACCGCCAGCGCGTACCTACCTGTGGGAAGAACACCTGGAGGACAGCGAGCGCCAGGCTTACCTGCAGCGCCATGAGCGCTGGCTACAGGTGGAGGCGCAATGGATGCGCGAGCAGGGGGTGGAAGTCAGCACCCAGGTGATCTGGAGCACCCAGGTGCTCAAGGACATGCTGGACTGCATCGCCGAGTTCCAGCCTGACCTGCTGATCAAGGACGTGACCCTGGAATCGGCGCTCAAGCGGGTCTTCGTCACACCACTGGACTGCCACCTGCTGCGCGACGCCCCGGTGCCGGTGCACCTGGTCAACGATGCGCCGAACAACCTGCCACGGCGGATCGTCGCGGCGGTGGACCCGGCCCAGTCCGATACCCAGATCAGCGGCCTCAATGCCCAGATCATCCGCACCGCCAATGCCCTGGCCTTGCAGTGCGACGCGCAGTTGCACCTGCTGTATGCCTACGACCTGATGCCAATGCTCGACGGCGTGGCGCCGGTGGCTTCCACGGCCTGGAGCGTCAATTGCCTGGACGAGTTGCGCGATTCCCTGCACCAGGAGTTCGAGCGCCTGGGGGATGCGCACAACGTACCCCAGGAGTTCCGCCACTTCATCATGGGGCCACCGGTCCCGGGCATCGCCCAGTTCGTCGATGAATACCTGGTGGACACCGTGGTCATGGGCACCGTGCACCGCAGCGGTTTCGGCCGGCTGATCGGCAGCACCACCGAGCGGGCGCTGTACTCGATGCCGGGCAGCATCCTGGCGGTAAAATCCCTGGACCGCGAATGAGCGCCCGCCAGCGCGGTATTTCAGGTTGAACGCGTAAGCCCCGGCGGCTCGTGCCGAGCCGTGCGCAGCCTGGGGCAGCGGCTACACGAAGCGCTGGGGGCGTGCTCAGGAAAAATGTAACGGTGATTTTCCACGGCGTTGCCCGCTGTTAACCTTGCGCCCCATGACTCGCACCTCGCCCTATCGCCGCCACGTTGCCTGGACGCTGTATTTCTGCGTGCTGTTCAACGTGTTCGTCTGCGGTCTGGGCCATGGCCAGGTGGCGGGGCTGGAGCTCAATGGCGTAGGCGGGCAGTTCTGTTCTGCCATGGGCAACCAGGGCCCGGCGGTGGACACCGACTTCAGCGACCAGGCGGGTGCCGGCTGGCTCAATACCCTGGTCTGCCCGCTGTGCTCGGCCGTCACCCTGGGCCTGGGGCTGCTGTTCTGCCTGGCCTGGCTGTTGCGCCGCCAGCGCCCGCAACGACCCAAGGTCGCGCAGCATGACAAGGCGCCGCCACGCTATGGCTGGCCGCCCCTCAACCCTCGGGCTCCCCCTCTGAGCTGACCTGGCTCCCCGGCGACCGGTCGCGGTCGCCTCCTTGCCGTCCCAGGCCTGTTGCCGTGCGTGCGTTCGCGTGGCCACGGGCGGGCGACATCCGATGGTCTTTTCCGAGTCCGAGACTATGAAGTACCTGTATCGCTCTCCAAGCTGCGCGGCGCTGTGCTGCGCCCTGTCTTTCAATGCCCTGGCCGAGGGCACGCTGGAACTGCCGCAGATGCGCATCAGCGCCGATGAACAGAAGAAGTTCGGCCTGCAACTCGATACCCAGGGCACCACCGGTTCGCGCCTGGGCCTGACTCCCAGGCAGACCCCGGCGTCGATCAGCGTGGTCGAGCGCCAGCAGATCGAGCAGCGCGGCGTTGCCACGACCCAGGATGTATTGCTGGGCATGCCGGGCATGAACGCCGCTTCGTCGCCGGGTATCCCGGGGTTCGTGTCCTATCGCGGCTTCTCCGGGCCGCAAATCACCCAGTTGTTCAATGGCATCAGCGTGCAGTACGACTCCATCGCCGCGCGGCCGGTGGACAGCTGGATCTACGATCGGGTCGAGGCGGTGGGCGGGCCCTCGAGTTTTCTCTACGGCGCCGGGGCCGTAGGCGGCTCCATCAACTACATCACCAAGCTGGCCTCGCGCAGCGAGTCGTTCAACGAAGGGCGGATCAGCTACGGCTCCTACGACAGCCGCGACCTGTCCCTGGGTTTCAACCACGCCCTCAACGCCGGGCCGGGCCCCCGGCACTACGCGCGGCTGGACTTCAACCACAGCACCAGCAACGGCTACATCGATCGCGAGCAGCGCGAGGCCTGGACCCTGGCCTTTTCCCTGCTGACGGATATCAACGACCAGCTGTCCCACACCCTGGCCTTCGAATACCAGGACGAGCGCGTCGACAGTCCCTACTGGGGAACCCCGGCCCTGGCGCCGCTGGAGGGCAAGATGCACGTGCAGCGCAGCCGGCGCTTCGAGAACTACAACGTCGACGACGGTCGCTACGAGCAGCGGGTGCGCTGGCTGCGCTCGATCATCGACTACCAGGTCGACGATGCCACCTCGCTGCGCAACACCCTGTACCACTACAACGCCGATCGCGAATACCGCAACGTCGAGAACTACGCCTACAACGCCGACAACTCCCGGGTGATCCGTTCCGGCACCTTGCTCCAGCGCCATGCCCAGGAGCTCAACGGCAATCGCTTCGAACTGCTGCATCAGGGCAATGTGTTCGGCCTGGACAGCCAATGGTCGGCGGGCATCGACTACAGCCACAACGTCATGAGCAACTACCCGCTGTCCCTGCCGGGCCCGGGTGACCAGCTCGATCCGGATCGCTTCGAGCCTGGCAGCTTCTGGAAACTGCCCGGAGTGCGCCGCAGCTTCGACAAGAACCGGCGCAACCAGGTGGACACCTGGGCGCTGTTCCTGGAAAACCGCCTGCAACTCAGCGAGCGCTTGTCCTTGCTCAGCGGCCTGCGCCATGACCAGATCGACCTGGAAGTGACCAACTACCGGGCCGTCAACGCGGCCAACCCGGCGTTCTTCCAGCGCAAGTACCGGCCTACCACCGGGCGCTTGGGTCTGGTCTACGAGCTGACCCCGACGGCCAATGTCTATGTGCAATACAGCACTGCCGCCGATCCGCCCTCCGGGGTCCTCACCACCGCCAGCTATGGCCAGGTGCGCGACTTCGACCTGAGCACCGGCAACCAGTGGGAAATCGGCAGCAAGTTCGACTTCCTCCAAGGGCGCGGCTCGGCCACCCTGGCGGCCTACCGCATCGAACGCAAGAACCTGTCCACCGCCGACCCGGCCAACCCGGGCAATAGCCAGCCGGTGGGCCAGCAGTCTTCCCGCGGGGTCGAGCTGGCGGCGTCGCTGCGGGTCACGCCCAAGCTTCTGGCCGAGGGCAACTTCGCCTATGTCGATGCGCAGTACGACGAGTTCTATGAAAACGTCGGCGGCCGGCCGGTATCGCGCAAGGGCAACCGTCCCACCAACATTCCCGAGAAGGTGGCCAACCTGTGGTTGACCTACGACCTGGACCCGTCCTGGCAGGTGGGGGCCGACAGCCGCTATGTGTCGTCGATGTACGCCAACGCGGCCAACACCCGCTATGCCCCGGGCTACGCGATCTTCGGCGCCTTCGTCGGCTATCGGGTCGATGCCGATACCCGGGTCACCGCCCGGGTACGCAACCTCACCGACCGGGTGTACGCCCGTAGTACCGCGCCGACCCAGCTGTACCTGGGGGCGCCGCGGACCTTCGAGCTGGCGCTGCAAACGCGCTTCTGACCTGAACCGGCGGGGCGCCCGAGGGGCCCCGCGTCGCTGCGAGATCGATGTGATGAAGCGTTACCTGTACCTCTGGCACCGCTGGCTGGGGATCGTCGCCTGCCTGTTCATGGCCCTGTGGTTCATCTCCGGGGCCGTGATGCTGTATGTCGGATATCCCAAGCTGACCCCCGCCGAACACCTGGCTCACCTGCCGCCGCTGGTCCTGGACCAGGAGGGCGCCAGCCTGGAGCGGGTGTTGGCGGCCGCCGACAGCGGGCAAGCGCCGACCAGCCTGCGCCTGCTCACGGTGGCCGGAACCCCGCGTTATGTCCTGGAATATCCCCGGGCGCGCAAGCTGGCGGTGGACGCCCGCAGCGCCCGGCCCATGCCCCCCACTGACTGGCCCCAGGCGCTGGCGGCGGCCCGCCAGTTCGCCCCGGGAGTGGCCGCAAGCGAGCGTGGCGTGGTCGAGCAGGACACCTGGAGCCTGTCCCGGGCCCTGGATGGCGACCGGCCGTTGCATCGGGTGGCGGTGGCCGATGCCGAGGACCGGCTGCTGTACGTTTCCGCCAGCACCGGCGAAGTGGTGCGCGATGCCACCGCCAACGAGCGGGCCTGGAACTGGGTCGGTGCCTGGCTGCATTGGCTGTATGCGTTGCGCGGCATCGGCATCGATGACGCCTGGGGGCCGATCGTCACCTACCTGTCCCTGGGGGCGACGCTGATGGCGGTCCTGGGCCTGGCGGTAGGCCTGTTGCGCTGGCGCTTCAGCCGCACCTATCGCAATGGCTCGCGCTCGCCCTACCAGGGCTTTGCCCGTTGGCATCACCTGGGCGGCTTGCTGTTCGGGGTGCTCGCCATCACCTGGATCTTCAGTGGTTTGATGTCGATGAACCCGTGGAAGGTCTTCAGCAGTACCCGACCGCTGTCGCTGGCGGCGTACCAGGGCGCGGCGCTCGAGGCCGCGGCCTTTCCCCTGGATGCGCGCCAGGTCCTGGAGCGCTTTGCCGGCGACGGCCTGCGGGCCCGGGAGCTGGAGTGGCGGATGATCGCCGGCCAGGGCTACGTGATCGGCTACGACGGCGGCGGGCGCACGCGGATCCTGGACATGGCCGCGGACCGGGTGCTGCCGCGGTTCGAGCCCCGCACCCTGCAACAGGCGGCCCAGGCCATCAGCCCTGGCCAACCGCTGCAGGTCGAGCAACTGCAAGCCTATGACTTCTACTACTACGCCCGGGAGCCCCAGAGCATGCTCGGCCATCTGCAGCAGCGCCTGCCGGTACTGCGGGTGCGCTTCGACGATCCGGCCCGGACCTGGTTGCACCTGGATCTCTACACCGGCGCCGTGGTGGGCCAGCTCGACCAGCCACGGCGTGCCTCGCGCTGGTTGTTCGCCCTGCTGCACAGTTGGGACTGGCTGCCGCTGCTGGGCAAGCGACCCCTGTGGGACCTGTGGATGTTGCTGTTCAGTGCTGGTGGCTTGCTGATCAGCGTCAGTGGCGTGGTGCTGGGCTGGCGGCGGCTGGGGCGCGCATTGCGTCCTCGCCGGCCCCGGGAGCGATAGCGGTGAATACCGACCTGGATCAAGCCGTGGGGAGATTTCCGTCCTGTGCGGCGATTTTCGTCACCGCCGTGGCCGCCAGCGGTGATAATGCCCGCCCATTTCCTTGCCAGTGGAGCCCATCGCCCCATGTTCGTCATCACCCCCCAGGACCCTGAGCTCTACCGTCGGCAGACCCGGCGCAGCACCCTGATCATCGCCCTGGTGTTCATTGCCCTGGCCATGCTGTTCTCCAGCGCCGCGGTGGCGCTGTTCGGCCAGGGGGGCGGCGACAACCTGGTCTGGAACGCCACCGGGGTGGGCGTTGGCCTGCTGGTCTGCGCAGCCCTGGTACGCAGTGTGTTCTGGCACCAGCCGTGGATGGCGGCGGCGGTCTATGGCTGGCGCCTCAAGCGCAGCCTGATGCGGGTGACCAACGTCATGCACCAGGTCACCGCCGGGGTGGCCGCCCGTGACCCGGCGGCCCTCAAGCTGCTGCGTTTCTATCACCTGGGGCTGGGCCAGATGCACCAGCTCGATGCCAACTCCAGTGCCCATGGACAGATGCTCGGCGAGGTGGAGCGGCACCTGGCGCTGCTGGCCGAACAGGGCATCGACCCGCAGCAGGAGCGCCTTCAGGCGCAATGGCTGGAAGCGGTCAAGGCGTACCAGCCACGCTGAGCTAGAGCGCTGCTTCACCCTCGAGATAGCGCCACAGGGCCTCGGCTACGTCGTTGGTTTGTCCCTCCTGGCCGAACAGCGTCCGGCCGATCTCCAGGCCCAGTTGCCGGTAGCTCTCGAACTGCGCTTGGTCGAAGAACTGGTCCACGGTGCTCTGGTTGGGAAAGCCCGGGTTGTTGCGGGCGTAATTGCGCACGTCGGGGGCCAGCCCGGCGATCAGACGCGGCTTGAGCACCAGGATCCGGCAATGGGGCTGGGCGGCGATACCGCTCTCGCAACCCGGCGCATGGGCATGCACATTGAGCAGCAGCGCGCACTGGCGGCTGTCGGCGTCCGGTGGCTGGCGGAACTGCTCCTGGCTGGCGAACACCGTCTTGAGCAGCGGGTGCTGGAGCACGCCCGGGTCCTCGCGGATCTCCAGGGCCTGGTCGATACGCGCCAGGCGCACCAGGTTGGCCAGGTCATCGAAGCGGTAGTCCGGATCGCAGCCGCTGTCGCAGGTCACGATCAGCCGCACCTGGCGCTCCTGGCGCAGCAGCTCGTAGGTGGCGGTGTTCTCAAAGTGCCCGCCGTCGGACAGGTATTGGTAGTCGCGGCGATGCCCGTGGAAACGCGCCGTCAGTTCGTAGAACAGGTAGGCCTGGGTGCTGAAGTAGGTCCAGGGCTTGAGGTCCTGGCGCACCCAGTGCTGTTGGCCGGGGTCGAGGAAGCGGCTGGGCCACCAGATGCCCAGGCGCACGTTGGCCAGGCCCAGTACCAGCGACATGCCCAGGCTAGTGGCTCGCCCCAGGCCGGTACTGAAGGCGGCGCCGGACACGCCGATCCATCCGCCCAGGCTCAAGGGCAGCATGATCTCCGAGGCCGGGGCCTGTTGCAGGTCGCGGCGGTAGGGCTTGCCGTCCAGGGTGTAGCCTTCGGCCGGGCCGTCGCAGGGGGCGCAGCTACCGTCCAGGGCCGGCGCCCAGTTCGGGGCGATGCACAGCGGCTGGCCCTTGCGATCGCGCTGCACCAGCTGTTCGGCGGGGTCCACCGTGAGGTTCATGGTGACGTTGATCAGGTGCACCGGTCCGGCGCTGGGGGTGGCGTAGTACTGCTGCAACGACAGGTCGTCGCTGGACATCGGTTCGGCCACGCTCAGGTAGGTCCGGCGCTGCTGCGCCGGGCCGTTGAAGCGCCGGCCATTGGAGGCGCCGAGGTAGGCCCGGGTCAGCCGGGCGCTATAGAAGGCCTGTAGCGACGAGGTATTGAGAAAACCGATGAAGCGGCCGCTGACGCACACCAGCAGCGCCGCCAGCAGGCTCAATCCCAGCAGGCGCCAGGCCGCCGCCGCGTCGTAGGCCACCCTGCCACCGTCGTGGGCCACCCACTGCACCAGCAAGGCCCAGCCCAGGCACAGCAGGGCCAGCAGCAGGCCACCGGCGATCAGCGCCAATACATCCAGCGGCAGCTTGCGCATCCAGCCCGGCAACGGTTTCTCGTCCTTGAGCAGCACCAGCCGCCGCACCAGCCACATCACCAGCACCAGCAAGGCCAGGGCGCCCAGGGTCCGGTAGGTCTGCAAGTAGCCGTACAGCAGCTCGGCGCCGCTCACCAGCAGGGCGAGGAACACCAGCAACGCCACCGCGGCCATGGCCCGGCCCAAGGCCCGGGTGACCTGCACCCGGTAATTGCGCACGCAGTTCTGGCAGGTACTGTCCTTGCCCGCATCGCGGTTGTTGGCCAGGTTGCGCACCAGTTGGCGGGTGATCAGCAGTGCATTGCTGCCCACCAGGGCGGCGGCCAGGGCCAGGACGCCCACGCCATGCCACTGGGCTACGTTATCGGCCAGGCCGCCAGCCAGCCACAGGCCGGCGACCAGCGCCAGCAGGCTGCGGTAGGCCGCGTTGTCCAGGCGCGGCGGCTGGTCCAGGTCGCCCCGGGGAATCACCAGCCAATAAGCCACGGCGCAGGGCAGGGCGAAGAGCAGGGCGGCCATCAGCGGCCAGAGCAAGAGGCTGCTTTGGCTCAGCACCTGGAACAGGCTGAGCAAGCTGAGCACCAGCACGATCGGCAGGCCGAGCATGGCGTGCAGCGACAACCAGTTGCGCCAGGTCATGGCCAGGGCATACAGCATGTCGCCGGCGCCGGTGGGGGTCAGGTAGCGACCGTTTTCCCGCAGCCAGGCCGTAGGCCCCTGGCCCACCGGGCGCTCGGCGTAGTCGACGCCGGTGCTGATGCGCCCCGGTGGTTCGAAGCGCAGGGCCTGGTAGGCGTCGCGGGCGGCCTGGCCCACCGGGTCGCGGGAATCCGCAGGGCGCAGGCGGCCGGGCAGGAACAGGCTGGAGAAGAAACTGCCGATATAACCGCCGCCACTGACCGTGGACAGGTAGTCGAACCGCGACAGCAAGCTGCGTTCCTCGGCGTTGGCCGGAGGCTGTTCGGGGTTGGCCTGATGGGTGTCGGGGGCCGGTGCCCGGGCCATAGCCTGCAGGACCCCGAGGCCGAAGGTGGCGCTGCGGATGCCGCCGCCGGACAGCGCCAGGCCCCAGTTCTCCAGGGGTGGCTGCTGCGTGGCGGATTGTTGCAAGTTCAGGCGCCTGAAGCGGATGCGTTGCTGTTCGATCTGGTAGGGGGTGTCGGCGGGTGTCATGGGCCTTCCTTGGATACGCAGGGAGCGCTGGGCCGGGCGCCCCGGCAAGCGCCGAGCAGAATACCGGATGCCGGGGCCCGGGTATGCAGCCGGGCCCGGCGACAGCAGGTCCGGACCGCGCGTGGCTGTGGGGCGACGCAAGGTCCGGTGGTGCGCAGGATGCAAGCGGGGTGGGGTTGTCATGCGTCGGGCGCATGGGAAATTCAAAAGTGGTTATAACGTTAGATTTTATTCATATAAATGGTCATAAGGTTTAGCCGCTATGCTGCCGCCAGTTTTTCACCTGGCCGCATGATCTGCAGGGCTTTATTGGATGGATGTAGGTAATTTCGGTTTTGTCGTCGCAGGCCTGATCGTCGGCTTCATCGTGGGTATGACCGGAGTGGGCGGCGGGTCGTTGATGACCCCGATCCTGCTGTGGTTCGGCATCAATCCGGCCACCGCCGTGGGTACCGACCTGCTGTACGCCGCCATCACCAAGTCCGGTGGGGTGCTGGTGCACCAGAAGAACCGCAATATCGACTGGCGCATCACCGCTTGGCTGACCCTGGGCAGCGTGCCGGCGGTGCTGCTGACCTTGTGGTTCCTGAAGAACCTGCATGCCGATCCGCAGTCGCTGAACGCGGTGATCAAGCAAGGCCTGGGCGTGGTCCTGCTGCTGACTGCCCTGGCCATCGTGTTCAAGAAAAAACTCATGGCCTTCGCCCAGCGCCACGGCGGCGACTACCGCCCCAGCGCCGGCGGCCTGAATCTGCTGACCCTGGTCACCGGGTTGCTCCTGGGCACCATGGTCGCCCTGACCTCCATCGGCGCCGGGGCCCTGGGCACCGTGGCGCTGTTCCTGCTCTATCCGTTCCTGGCCACCAAGCGCCTGGTGGGCACCGAGATCGCCCACGCCGTGCCCCTGACCCTGGTGGCGGGCCTGGGCCACGCCAGCATGGGCAACATGGACTGGCAGCTGCTGGGGTTCCTGCTGATGGGCTCGCTGCCGGGCATCTGGCTGGGCAGCCACATGACGGGCCGGGTCTCCGACGAACTGCTGCGCCCGTGCCTGGCGGTGATGCTGTTCTCCATCGGCTACAAGCTGGCGTTCTGAGTTTTCGCGCCGGGCCATTCGGGCCCGGCGATCATCCGCGCCGGGCGCAGGCCCGGCGTCGCTTCAAGAAGCCTTGCCCAGCCATTCCTGCGCCGAGCGCCATAGGCAGATCCCGAGGAAATAGGCCGAAGCGGCCAGCCACAGGCCCATGATCGCCGGGTTGTGCTGCGGGTGGCCGAGGATCAGCAGGGCACCGCTGAGCAGCCAGACGAAGGTCACGATGATGTTCACCGGCATCCACTTGCGGACCCGGAACGGATGCAGGAACTGCACCCGGGTGGCCGTCAGCAGGGCCAGGACGACGATGCCCAGGAGGGTGGTCCAGGGGCCCGGCTCGATCAGGTAGAGGCACAGCGCGACCACATTCCAGGCGGCGGGAAAGCCCTGGAAGTAGTTGTCGTGGCTCTTCATGTTGACGTTGCAGAAACACAATAGCGACGACAGCAGGATCAGCGAGGTCGCCAGCAAGGCGCTGTATTCCGGCAGGGGAATGTAGCGGTAGATGAACAGCGCCGGGATGAACACATAGGTCAGGTAGTCGATCACCAGGTCCAGCACCGAGCCGTCGATGTTGGGCAGCACCGAACTGGTCTTGACCTTGCGGGCCAGGGAACCGTCGACGCCATCCACCAGCAGCGCCACGCCCAGCCACAACAGGCAGGCCTTGGGCTGGTTGTCGAACAGCGCCAGGGTCGCCATCAGGGCGCTGAGCACTCCGGTAGCGGTGAAGCCATGGGCGCCCCAGGCTTTGATTCTGGCGATTTGCATTGTCGTGATCACGGGGCGTCTCTCCGGCGGCTTGGGTACCCGGCCGGTTGCCTGCAAGACGCTGGCAACCCCGGCCCGGTTGCAGTTATCGACCGGAAAGCGGCGCGGAAGGTTCAGCGTGCAAGCCTGCGCCTGCAAATCCGCGGGCTCCCGGACCCGGTCATGGCGCAGCCGATCCGCCGCTGGCCAACCTTGCCTGGGTAAACGGTCGAGGGGGATTGATTGAGTCTAGGCGCCCTGGCCAAGGCGACAAGCCAGGCGCCACCTGGCCGTTGCCGGCCCGTGGCGCCTGGCTCGGGGGGCCGTCGAGGAGCGCCCTTAGCGTGCGTTATCCAGGGCTTCGAGGATCCTGTGGGCGGCCTTGATCCGTTCCTCGTTGGGGTAGTTCTTGTTGGCCAGCAGCACGATGCCCACCTGCTGGCCCGGTACGAACAGGACGTAGGCGCCGAAGCCGTTGGTGGAGCCGGTCTTGTTGTACAGCGCGTCGGCCTTGGGCGGCTGGGTCGGGGTCAGCCATTGCACCGGATGCGGCTCCAGGGCCATGGGTGTCGAGTTGCCGGCCATCAGCCGCGCCAGGGGCACGGGGTAGGCATAACGCTCCCAGCCCAGGCCCTGGGTCATGTCGCCCACCTGGTAGTAGCCGCTTTGGGTGCTGGCCAGGGCCTTTTGCAGAGTGCCGTCGAGCTGGCCCGGTTGCAGGTTGTCGGCAACGAACTGCAGCAGGTCCGGGGCGCTGGTCTTGACCCCGTAGGCTTCGGCGTCCAGGGGGCCGGGACCGACGCGCACTGGCCGGTTCTGCTTGTCGTAGCCCTGGGCGTAGTGCTCCAGCTGGTCCTTGGGCACATGGATGTAGCTGTGCTTGAGGGCCAGCTTGGGAAACAGCAAGCCTTGCATCAACTGGTCGAATGGCTGGCCCAGGCTACGGGCGGCCAGGTAGCCGAACAGGCCGATGCTGGGGTTGGAATACTGGCGCTGGGTGCCGGGTTCGAAGCGGGGTTTCCAGGTGGTGTAGTAGTCCAGGGTCTTGGCTTCGCCCTGGACCTCGTCGGGGAACTGCAGCGGCAGGCCGCCAGCGGTGTAGGTGGCCAGCTGCAACAGGCTGACGCCGTCGAAGACGCTGCCGTGCAGGGCTGGCAGGTACAGGCTGGCGGAGTCTTGCAGGGCCAGCTTGCCGCTGGCCTGGGCATAACCGCCGAGGGTCGCGGTGAAGGTCTTGCTCACCGAACCCACCTCGAACAGGGTGTCGTTGTCCACCGGTCGCTGATTGTCCTTGGAGGCGATGCCGTAGTTAAAGTAATGTCGCTGGCCGCCGACGATGATCGCCACCGCCATGCCGGGGATACCCTGCTGGTGCATGAGGGGACGGATGGTGGCATCCACCGTGGCTTTCAGCGCGTGCTCGGGACTGGTTTCGGCCAGGGCCTGGGGCGAGAGGGCGAGCAGCGCGCAGGCGCTGATCATGGCCAATCCGGTCAAGGTTGTTTGCCGCATGATTGTGGGTTTTCCATGTTTTTTAGTGGTATTGGCCGCAGGCTTCCAGCGGCTCCGCAGCCCGCGCGAGCGGCTTGAGTGCTCCGGGGCACAAGGCCCTGGTTCTTTCCTGGCAGGGAAGGACAGCGTGAAGGTCGCACGAGCGCCGCCAAATTTAGGCAGTCTGCGGGGGATCGACAAACGACGATATCTCGCACTAGCCATTAGAAAAACTAAGGCTTTCATATGCTCAGACCTCATCTGCCCCTCAATGCCCTGCGCGCCTTCGAGGCTTCCGCGCGCCATTTGAGCTTCACCCGCGCGGCCATCGAGCTGTGCGTGACCCAGGCCGCCGTCAGCCACCAGGTCAAGAGCCTGGAGACCCAGCTCAACGTCACCCTGTTCAAGCGCCTGCCCCGGGGGCTGATGCTCACCAGCGAGGGCGAGACCCTGCTGCCGGTACTGCGCGAATGCTTCGACCGCATCGCCCAGACCCTGGGGCGCTTCGAGGGCGGCCACTACCGCGAGGTGCTGACGGTGGGGGCGGTGGGCACCTTCGCCGTGGGCTGGCTGTTGCCGCGCCTGGGGGATTTCCAGGCGCGCTTTCCCTCTATCGATCTGCGCCTGAGCACCCACAACAACCGGGTGGACGTGGCCGCCGAGGGCCTGGACTACGCCATCCGCTTCGGCAGCGGCGCCTGGCACGGCACCGAGGCGTTGCAGTTGCTGCAAGCGCCACTGTCGGTGTTGTGCGTGCCGCAGATCGCCCGCCAATTGCAGGCCCCGGCGGACTTGCTGGGCCAGACCCTGCTGCGTTCCTATCGCACCGACGAATGGCCGCAGTGGTTCGAGGCCGCGGGCCTTGGGGCCAATACATTGTTGCCGCAAAGCATCGTCTTCGATTCGTCCCTGGGCATGCTCGAGGCGGCGCTGCAGGGCGTGGGCGTGGCCCTGGCGCCGCCGGTGATGTTCGAGCGGCAGCTGGCCAGCGGCGTGATACAGCGACCCTTCGCGGTAGGCATCGTCACCGGCAGCTACTGGCTGACCCGCCTGCAATCCCGGGCGGAAACCGCGGCCATGAGCGCCTTCAAGGGCTGGCTGCTGGAGCAGGTAGCTTGCCATGCCCCGTGAAGTGTCGATTGCGGCTGTCCCTGGACGTGACTCCGGGTTCAGGTTGCTTGGCCAAGTCCCGGGACCTGGGCACAATCACCGGCCTTGCCGCGCAGCGCCGCATCGCTGGAGCTATTCGAAGACAAGACGCGAGGACAGGCATGTCGAGGTTCGATCCACCGCGCGAGACTGAGGATCCGGACGCCGTCCCGCGTCCGGTTTGCGTGTTGCGCATCTCGGCCCAGGAGGAGCGCTGGGAGCGCCCCTGGCACAGCCACCGCAAGGCGCAGTTGTTGTTTCCCCGGGCCGGGGTACTCAGCTGCGAAAGCGCCGAGGGCCTGTGGCTGGCACCGCCGCAATGCGCGGTGTGGATTCCCAGCACGGTCGCGCACCGGGTCCAGGGGCTCGAGCATGCCCAGGGTTACTGCCTGTTCGTCGAGCCGGAGCAGGCCCGGGACCTGCCCGATGTCTGCTGTACCCTGGCGGTCTCACCCTTGTTGCAGGAGCTGTTGCGTCGTTGTGCGCAGTTGCCGCAGCTCTACGATCTGGACGGCGCCCAGGGGCGATTGATGGCGGTGGCCCTGGACGAACTGGCCGTTGCCCCACGGGAGCAGATCCACCTGCCCATGCCCCGGCATGGGCAACTGCGCCGCCTGGCCCAGCAGATCCTCGAACAGCCGCAGCGGCGCCTGAGCCTGGAGCAGTGGGGCGAGCTGATCGGTCTCAGCGAGCGCAGCCTGAGCCGCTTGATCCTGGCCGAAACCGGCCTGAGTTTCGGGCGCTGGCAGCGCCAGTTGCATATCCTGCTGGGGCTCAAGCAACTGGGGCGCGGCGATTCGGTGGAGCGGGTGGCGCTGAACCTGGGCTATGACAGTGCCAGCGCCTTCATCCGCATGTTCAAGAAGGCCGTGGGCCAGCCGCCCGGGCGTTTTTTCGCCGAGCGCCGCCAAGTCCTGGACAGCGACCTGTAACCCCGATTCACAGCTATTCCTGTAGCCGCCGAGCCTGCGAGGCTGTGCCAAGGCCCGCAGGGCCTTCAGCGATCGACCGACCATCCGGGATCTGCAAGCGCTATGCGCCCGTGCGCAGCCTGCGGCAGCGGCTACACGACGCGGCGGCCTGGCGGGGATCTTTGGCTGGATTGATCAATAACTTGTCGATCTTGACTGATGCGGACAGTTTTTCTCTCGAAGATGATAGGCATTCTTGTTTGGAAGCCATCATGAGGTGTCCCATGTACTTCGATCACCAGCATTTCCCCCTGGTCTGGATGCGTAACGCCGCCCCCGGCCCGGACCTTGAAACCGACCCCTTCCAGCAACTCGAGCAACTCATGGAGCGCGGCCACGCCTTCGTCCTGTTGAGCGAGGGCATGCCCGATCCGCAAGAGCGCGCCAGCGAACAGAGCCTGGCCTTGCTCAAGCAGGGATCGTTGTGGATGAAACGCCACAGGGCGGCGCTGCGGCGATGGATCAAGGCGATGATCGTGGTCGCCCCGGAGCCCGAGGCCCAGGCCGGGGTCGAGGCCTTTGCCGGCAATTACGAGAAGTTCTGGGGGTATCCGCTGTTGCACAGCGCCTCGCCATTGGCGGCGGCGCACCTGGCCCAGCGCCTGCTCACCCCGTCACGTAACAACCAGCACAACTGGTAGGGGCGGCCATCACTCGTGCTGGTGGCCGGGCCAGGTTTCCGTGGGGAAGTAGGCTTCCAGGCCCGGTTCCAGGTGCTCGATCCCGGCCTTGATCCAATAGCAGGTCAGGCGCGAGTAGTTGTCCAGGTCGCCGCGCACCAGGCAGGTGGAACTGTGCCCCGGCCAGCTGAAGCGCAACACTTCGGCTTCGCCCATCACGGCCCGCTCCACCTTGCCGATGGCCGTGGTGGTCTGGCCATTGAGGGTCTTGACCAGGGTCAGGGCCTGGTTCTCGAAGCGGATCACCGCCGTGCCGGAGTAAGTCGGGCCACCGTCGGGCTCCTTGCCGATGAACAGGTAATGCCCGGGCACCAGGCTGTAGTAGATATGCGGTTCGGGAGCCTGGGCGGCGTGGGCGGCCAGGCTGCCCAGCAGCACCCCGAGCAGCGTGGTGGTCAGGCGCGGTAGAAGTGGCATCGGGCTTCGATCCTGTGGGGAGAGGGGGATGATTCCAGACTCGACGGCACAGATAAATACCTGTGCCGTCCGAGGGCACTGCGCTGATCAGGGATGTTCCATCACGACCAGGGCCAGGGTGTCCGGTTCCAGGGCCTCGAACAGATGGGCGCTGCTGGCGCTGTACTTGATGTAGTCGCCGGGCTCCAGGCTCAGCGGCTGGTCCAGCGGGCCGGCCAGGGCTCGGCCGCGGCACAGCAGCACATGCTCCACCGTACCCGGTGGGTGGGCCCGGGAGTGTCGGGGCCGACCGGGCTGGGCGAGCACCCGGTACAGGTTGCGCTGCGCCCCGGGCGGGCAGTTGTCCAGCAGCGTGGCGGCATAGGGTGCATCTTCGGCGTGCACGGTCATGCCTTCGTGCGCGCGGATCACCTTCAACTGCGGGGCGGGCTGCTCCAGGAACTTGGTGACATGCAAGCCCATGGCCATGGCCAAAGCCCACAGTGTCTCGATGCCGGGATTGCCCACCCCGCCTTCCAGTTGCGACAGGGTGGATTTCGCCACCCCGGCCCGCTTGGCCAGCTCCGAGACGGACAATCCAGCGTTCAGGCGTTCGCGCTTGATGGCATGGGCCAGCAGGCCGATGGGGGACAGTTCGTGCATTTCGTTCGTTTTATCGTTCATAACGTCTATTAAATCATCCTTGAAGTGCTTGACGGGCATAAATCGTTCTGTTCATTATGTTGATCTATCGTTCGTTTTAGTGAATATCGCTCGTCGTGTCCCGGAGTTTCTCATACCGGGTCGCCCCCGGGCGCCAGCAAATAGGAAGCACAGGATGCAGACCAAGACTCGCGGAACCCTGGAAATGCTCGCGGCCATGGCTATTTCCGGCACCGTGGGCTGGCTGGTGGTGGGCTCGGGGCAGGCGCCCTGGGTGGTGGTGTTCTGGCGCTGTGTATTCGGGGCGCTGGCGATGCTGCTGGCTTGCGCCGGCCTGGGCCTGTTGCGTGGCTTGCGCCTGAGCGGGCGCCAAGTGGCGCTGATCGCCCTGGGCGGCTGCGCGCTGATGCTCAACTGGGTGTTGTTGTTCAGCGCCTACAGCCAGGCGTCGATCGCGGTGGCCACCGTGGTCTACAACACCCAGCCGTTCATGCTGGTGGCCTTGGGGGCATTGCTGTTCGGCGAGCGCCTGACGCCGGGCAAGCTCGGCTGGCTGGCCCTGGCCTTCGCCGGGATGCTGTCCATCGTCTATGCCCGGCCTGCCTCGGGGATGGTCGGCGGCGACTACCTGCTTGGTGTCCTGCTGGCCCTGGGCGCGGCCTTCTTCTATGCCATCGCCGCGGCCACCACCAAGCATCTGCGCGAAGTCCCGGCGCCCTTGATCGTGCTGCTGCAGATGCTGCTCGGCATACTGCTCAGCGCGCCCTTCGCGCTGGTTTCGCTGCCAGCGCCCGCCGGCGAGGCCTGGTTCTACCTGGTGACCATCGGCGTGATCCACACCGGCTTGATGTCGACCTTGCTCTATGGCGCCATCCAGCGGCTGTCCACGGTGCTGGTGGGGGCCTTGTCGTTCATCTATCCGCTGGTGGCGGTGCTGGTGGACTGGCTGGTTTTCGGCCACCGACTGGGTTGGCTGCAGGTCCTGGGCGGCGCGGCCATCCTGCTGGCCGCTGCCGGGCTCAATCTCGGTTGGAACCTGCGCCTGCGCAGCATCCGCCAGGGTAGGGCGACATGGGACTGAGCCTGCGCCTGCTGGACTTTCCGTATGCCCAGGCGTGGCAGTTGCTGCATTGCCTGGCCCACCTGCAACCGTGCCTGGGGGATTGGCTGGTGGCCGGGCAGACCCACCTGTTCGTCGAACCACCAAGGTTCTATAGCCGCTAGGAGGCGAGCGGTCGGCACGTCCATTGCCGGCATTAATGCGAAGCATTACTATTCCCGCCCCATCTTTCCAGCGCATCGCGATGACAGCCAAGCCGCCCCGCAGACCAGGCTTTTTCGAGCATTACGAAGAGTTGATCGGCACCTGGACCCGGCGCTTGCGCAATCGCCAGCAGGCCGAGGACCTGGCCCACGACACCTTCGTCCGGGTGCTGGAATCCGACGCCGCCAGCGTGCAACAGCCGCGGGCCTACCTGCACCAGACCGCGCGCAATATCGCCGTGGATGCCTTTCGCCGTGAAGACCGGCGCGCCGGCCTGGAAGAACACCAGGCCCAGCTTGGCGTGTCGCCCAGCGGCGATCCCGAACATTTCATGCAGGCGTTGCAATTGGCCGCGTCGGTCGAACGGGCCTTGGGCGAATTGCCGGTGAACTGCCGCAAGGTGTTCGTCTGGCAGAAGATCGAGGGCCTGACCCAGGCCGAGATCGCCGAGCGCCTGGGGCTGTCAAAAAACATGGTGGAAAAGTATATGATCCGCACCCTGCGGCACCTGCGCGAGCGCCTGGATGGGCCGCTGCCATGAATCCCAAGGCTTCTTCACCCTCTGCCAAACAGGAATCCGCATGATGGACAGCCGCGCTTGTGCCTGTGGACAGGCCAGGGTTCGCGATGAGGCGGCGCAGTGGTTCGTGCGCCTGCAAGAGCCCGGGCTGAGCCAGGAACAACAGGCGGATTTTAACCACTGGTTGGTCGAGCACCCGCAACACCGCCATGAGTGGCAAGTGCTGCAGTCGTTGTGGGCCGCTGCCGAGCTGGTGCCGGTGGCGCGCTTGCAGGCCCTGTGCGCCGAGCCTGCGGCAACCGGCAGGCGGCGCCCGTGGTGGCGCGTCGCCGCGGCCGCTGCGGTGCTGGCCGTGGCGGTGGCCCTGGGTACGTTCAGCGGCCTGGGCCCGACGACGTCCTATAGCGCCAGCTTCGCCACCGCCCTGGGCGAGCGGCGCCTGGTGGCCTTGCCCGACGGTTCGCAGGTCGAACTCAACAGCCGCAGCCGGCTTGAGGTCCGTTATGCCCAGGACCAGCGCCTGGTGGAGCTGGAGGAGGGCGAGGCCCTGTTCAGCGTCGAGCACGACAGCGCCCGACCCTTCGTGGTGAATGCCGGCCCGGGCAAGGTCACGGTGACCGGGACCCGTTTCGACGTGCGCCGCGATCCGCAACAGACTCGGGTCGTGGTGGCCCAGGGGCGAGTCAAGGTCCAGGGCCGGCAGGCTGGCGTCGATGACTTCATCACCCTGACCCCGGGCCTTGGGACCCATGTCGACGCCCAGGGCCGGGTGGCCACGGCCTACGCGGTGAATCCCGAGAATTCGACGGCCTGGCGCCACGGCAAGCTGGTGTTCGACAACGCCCGGCTGGCCGATGTGCTGGCCGAGGTCGCGCGCTACCGCCAGCAGCCGTTGCACCTGGCCAGCCCGGCGCTGGGTGAATTGCGCCTGACCAGCGTATTCAAGTCCGATGACACCGACGCCCTGCTCAAAGCCCTGCCGAGCATCCTGCCGGTGGCGGTACGCACCCGGGCCGACGGCAGCCAGGAAATTTTTTCCCGTTAGATTCAGGTTTTTTTTCAGTTCGTCGTCTTCTTGTCCAACGCAACTGGTTTGCATTAACAGACGCACCCTGGTGCGATCCACGGGACAGCCGCCGACGTGACGAAAATAACCGTTCTTCCTGCCGTATCACCCTTGCCCACCCGCCGCTGGCTGCCTCTGGCGCTGGCCCTGGCGGTGTCGGCCGCATGGCCCCAGGCTCAGGCCGCACAGGGCACCAATGCCATCCACATCCAATCCCAGCCCTTGGGCCAGGCCCTGGGCCAGCTGGGTTTGCAGACTTCGCTGCAACTGTTCTTCAGCCCCGAGCTGGTGGCCGGCAAGCAGGCCCCGGCGGTGGAGGGCCACCTCTCCCCGGAGCAGGCCCTGGGCCAGTTGCTCCAGGGTAGCGGCCTGCAGTACCGGATCGACGGCAGCTCGGTGACCTTGAGCCCGGCCCCGACTGCCGCCGCCGGTAGCCTGCAACTGGACTCCACCAGCATCAGCGTGGTGGGCGATTGGCTGGCCGATGCCGATGCCGAGAAAGTCCGGAACCATCCGGGGGCACGCACGGTGATCCGCCGCGAGGCCATGGTCGAGCAGGGCGCGATGAACGTCGGCGATGTGTTGCGCCGGGTGCCGGGGGTGCAGGTGCAGGACGCCAACGGTACTGGTGGCAGCGATATCGCCCTCAACGTCGGCGTGCGTGGCCTGACCTCGCGCCTGTCGCCGCGCTCCACGGTGCTGATCGACGGTGTGCCGGCGGCCTTCGCCCCCTACGGCCAGCCGCAGTTGTCCATGGCGCCGATTTCCTCGGGCAACCTGGACAGCATCGATGTGGTGCGCGGCGCCGGTTCGGTGCGCTACGGGCCGCAGAACGTCGGCGGGGTGATCAACTTCGTGACCCGGGCCATTCCGGAGAAAGCCACCGGGGAAATCGGCACCACCCTGGAAACCTCGCGGCGCGGTGGTTGGAAGCATATCGACACGGCGTTCCTCGGCGGCACTGCCGACAACGGCCTGGGGGTGGCGCTGCTGTATTCCGGGGTCAATGGCAACGGTTATCGCGAGCGCAACAACGGCAACGACATCGACGACGTGATCCTCAAGACCCACTGGGCGCCCACCGACCAGGACGATTTCTCGCTGAACCTGCATTACTACGATGCCACCGCCGACATGCCCGGCGGCCTGACCCAGAAGCAGTACGACGCCCACCCCTACGACTCCGACCGGGATTGGGACAATTTCAGTGGCCGGCGCAAGGATGTGTCGTTCAAGTACTTGCGCCAGGTGGACGACCGTACCCAGTTCGAGGTGCTGACCTACTACTCCGACAGCTTCCGGGGCAGCAACATCGCCGCCCGCGACCAGAAGACCCTGGTGTCCTACCCGCGCACCTACTACACCTTCGGCATCGAGCCCCGGGTGTCCCAGGTGTTCGACCTCGGGCCCACCACCCAGGAGGTGAGTGTGGGTTATCGCTACCTGAAGGAAGGCATGCATGAGCAGGCCAGTCGCGTGGCCCTGGTGAACAACCAGCCGGTGCTGACCAAGGATTCCGATGGCCACGTCTACCAGGATCGCACCGGCGGCACCGAGGCCCATGCCTACTACATCGACGACAAGATCGACGTCGGCAACTGGACCATCACCCCGGGTATCCGCTTCGAGGACATCAGCACCCGCTGGCATGACCGGCCGGTGCCGGGCACCGATGGCGCGCGGGTCCAGGAGAAGCGCCGCAGCATCGACAGCAACGAGGCGTTGCCGGCCCTGAGCCTGATGTACCACCTGTCCGATGCCTGGAAGCTGTTCGCCAACTACGAGACCTCCTTCGGCAGCCTGCAGTACTTCCAGCTGGGCCAGGGTGGCAAGGGCGACCAGACCGCCAATGGCCTGAGTCCGGAGAAGGCCAAGACCTACGAAATCGGCACGCGCTACAACGACGATGCCTGGGGTGGCGAGGTGACGCTGTTCTACATCGACTTCGACGATGAACTGCAATACATCAGCAACGACGTGGGCTGGACCAACCTCGGCGCCACCAAGCACCAGGGTCTGGAAACCTCCATGCACTACGATCTCGCTGCCCTGGACCCGCGCCTGGACGGCCTGACCGCCAACGCCGGCTTCACCTATACCCGGGCCAGCTACGAAGGCCAGATCCCCGGTTTCAAGGGCCGCGACCTGCCGTTCTATTCGCGCCAGGTGGCCACCCTCGGGCTGCGCTACGACATCGACCACTGGACCTACAACATCGATGCCTTCGCCCAGTCCGGGCAGCGTTCGCCAGGCACCGGGGTGAAGAGCAACGGCAGCTTCACCGGCCACTACATCACTGAGGGCAGCGCCGACGGCCAGTACGGCGACATGCCCGGTTATGTGCTGTGGAACATCCGTGGTGGCTATGACTTCGGCCCGCAGCTGTCGAACCTCAAGCTGGGAGCCGGGGTGAAGAACGTCTTCGACCGCCAGTACTACACCCGCTCCAGCGACAACAACTCGGGGATCTACGTGGGCGCGCCACGGACCTTCTTCGTCCAGGCCAGCGTCGGTTTTTGAGACGTACCGCCGCTGCTGGCTTCGTGTAGCCGCTGCCGCAGGCTGCGTACGGCTGCGCAGCAGACGCTGGTGTTGTCGGCGCGTCGGGCCTGGCACGCCGGGTGCTGCGCCCCCGTGCGCAGCTTCGCAGGCTCAACAGCGGCTACCTGGCCGGGGTGCTCAGACCTTGAGCACCCTGCCGCTGGCGGCCACTGCCAGGAGCGCCGCGGCGATCAGGCCGAAGGCCGCGCTCAGGCTGCTGCCATGGGCGATGAAGCCGATCACCGCCGGCCCCGCGAGGATGCCGGCATAACCCAGGGTGGTGATGGCCGGGACGGCGATGGCCTCGGGCATGACCTGCTGCTTGCCCACCGCGGTGTACAGCACCGGCACTATGTTCGAGCACCCCGCGCCCACCAGGGCATACCCCAGCAGCGCCGCTTCCCAGGCCGGGGCCAGGGTGGCCAGCAGCAAGCCGGCCGCCGCGGTGGCGCCACCGCTGACGATCACCCGCCGGGCGCCCAGGCGATGGACGATGGCGTCGCCGGTCAGGCGCCCGACGGTCATGGTCAGGGCGAAGGCGGCATAACCCAGGCCGGCGTAGGCGGTGTCCAGGCCGCGCTCGGCGGTGAGGAACACCGCGCTCCAGTCCAGCACCGCGCCTTCGGCCAGGAACACCACGAAGCACAGGCACCCGATGAACAGCACCACGCCGTGGGGCACGGCAAAGGCCGGTCCCGAACTCTGGCTGCCGTAGGGCAGCATGTGCGGCGCGGACCTGGCCAGGGCCAGCAGCATCAGCGCCACCGCTACCAGGGTCGCCCCCAGGGGCGACAGGCCCAGGCCCAGCAGGGCGCTGACGCCGGCGGCGCCGACGATCCCGCCGAGGCTGAACATGCCGTGGAACCCCGACATCATGGTCTTGCCGCTGGCTCGCTCGACGATCACCGCTTGCAGGTTGACCGTGGAGTCCACGGTGCCGAGCCCGGCGCCGAACATGAACAGGGCGAACATCAGCGACGGCGCCGACGCCAGGATCGCCAGCAAGGGCAGGGCCATACAGATCAGCAAGGTGCCGGCGGCCATCACCCGCCGGCAGCCATGGCGCGCGGCCAGGGCGCCGGCGATGGGCATCGCCAGGATCGAGCCCACGCCCAGGCACAACAGCAACAGGCCCAGGGTGCCTTCGTCGAGTCCGGCCCGGCTCTTGGCGTAGGGCACCAGGGGAGCCCAGGCGGCGATGCCGAACCCGGCGATGAAATAGGCCACGCGGGTGGACATCTGTTCGAGGCGGCCGGGAGTGGCCTGGAAGTGGGTGTTGCTGGCAGTCATAAGAATCCTTGCTGGCCGGGCATCGAGTGGCGGTAACCGCCGCTGGCGCCGGGAGGCCGGTCGTGCTGTTTCCTCGACCCGGAGTGGGTGGGGGGCGGTGTCGGTGGCGTCTTCAATATGGATCGGGAGCATGGGCGAACGGACAGCCAGGGCCGGCCCGTGAGGTCGTTGCCTGAACGGCCCATGGCGGCGGATGACGCTGTCACCTGTGGCCGATTCGTTCGCTGCCGGCCGCCAGGTAGCGCAGGGCATCCCATGCGGCCGAGTCGGGGATTGTGACAAATCCGGCGAGCCAAGGTTGCAGAAATCACCCTGCAAGTCCTGCCCGCGATGAGCGTCGCGGTCGACCAGCCCATGGATGTCGAACAGGTGCCGTGCTGCCCGGGCCCCCCTTGCTCCGGGTGCAGGGCAGGCGCCGGCAGTGCTTGAGGCTGTCATCGAATCAGCTCGCGGGGCCGGAATAACTTGCGCGGGCCGGGTGTTGGTTACGCATAATCGCGAGCCGTCGCGCCATATCCTTTCACTGCCGCCTGCCGTATCCGGAGTCCCCCCCATGACCACCAGCCTCGATGCCTACGACCTCAAGCTGCTCGCCGAGCTGCAGCGCGATGCCAGCACCGCGCAGAGTGAACTGGGGTTGCGGGTCAACCTCTCGACCGCGGCGGTCAACCGGCGCCTCAAGCGCCTGGCCGAGGAAGGGGTGATCGAACGCTATACCGCGGTGGTCGCTCCCGATGCCCTGGGCCATGAGCTGAGCATCATCGTCGAGGTGGAAGTCGAGAGTGAGCGGGGCGACCAGCTCGATGCGCTCAGGCGCAGCTTCCAGGCCTGCCCCCAGGTCCAGCAGTGCTACTACGTGGCCGGCGAGTGCGACTTCGTGCTGATCTTCTGCGTGCGCAGCATGGCCCAGTACAACCAGCTGGCCCGCGAGCTGTTCTTCGACAACGCCAACGTCAAGCGCTTCAAGACCCTGGTGGCGATGAACCGGGTCAAGGTCGGACTGCAAGTCCCCACCGCCTGAGGTTCAGCCTTGCTGCAGGGCCTGGACCAGGAAGTCGACGAATACCCGGACCTTCTGCGACAGGTGCCGCTGGCTCGGATACAGGGCGTAGATATGCCGGCTGGGCAGGCTTTGCTCCGGCAACAGCCGCTGCAACTGGCCGCTGTCGAGCAGCGGTTGGGCGACGAAGCCGGGCAGGGCGCCGATGCCCAGGCCGGCCACCAGCATGTCGGCCAGCATCAAGCTGTTGTCCACCGCGAAGTGCACCGGCAGCTCCAGCCGGGTGTGGCCTTCAGGACCTTCCAGTTGCCAGCGCCCGGGGTGCTCGGCCAGGCGATAGGCCAGCCAGCGATGCGAGTGCAGGTCGGCGATGCCCACCGGTGTGCCCTGGGCCTGGAGGTAGGCCGGCGCGGCGCAGATCACCTGCTCGACCTGGCCCAGGTGGCGGGCGATCAGCGATGAGTCTTCCAGTTGGCGGCGGATCCGCAGCGACACGTCGAAACCCTCGCCCACCACATCCAGCACCTGGTCGTTGAGGGTCAGGTCCACTTGCAGTTGCGGATAGCGCTCCATGAAGGCCACCAGGATCGGCGACAGCACCTTGAGCCCGAACGACAGCGGCGCGTTGACCCGCAGGCGCCCGCCGGGCTCGCTCGACCCGGCCTGGGTGGCGCGTTCCAGGGCGTCCAGTTCGTCCAGCAGGTGGCAGCACTCGGTGAAGTAGCTCTGTCCGGCTTCCGACAGGCTCATGCGCCGGGTGGTACGCAAAATCAATAAGCTGCCCAGGCGCTCCTCCAACTGCCGGACCTGCTTGCTCACCGCGGCGGTGGACTGCCCGAGGTCGGCGGCGGCGAGGCTGAAACTGGCGCGCTCCACCACCCGGCGAAAGGTGCGCATGGCCATCAGTACATCCATATTGTTTCCCCTGGGTTGAATATCTATTCACCAATCGGCTGATTATCTCCGAATGAGCGTCCAATACCATGGCCACTTCTACTTCAAAGGAGTATTGTCATGGGTATCCGCGCAATGTCGAAAATCCTCCCCGGGGTCCTGGCCCTGTCGCTCGTCAGCGCCGCTTGCAGCGCCGCCACCGCGCAGCAGCCAGACGTGGGCATCAGCCCCTGGGGGCCGAAGGACGAGATCGGCCGCCTGAACCTGATCACCCCCGCATCGCGGGCGGCAATCATGTCCCGGGTCAGCGGCGAGCAGGCCTACGACCTGGCGGTGGACTACTTCGTCGGCATGCCCAGCTGGCAGGCCGCCGGCGATCCGCCGTACCAGATGTGGATGACCCACACCCCCCACGGCAATGTGATCGCCGACCCGATGCAGGTCGGCGAGCCGATGAACCAGCACGTCAGCTACAGCGGTTCGGCGGTGTCGATGTACGCCCACATGGGCACCCACATCGACGCCCTCAACCACTTTGGGCTCAACGGCAAGATCTGGAACGGCTTCCGCGCCGACCAGCACCTGGGCGACCGGGGCTGGAATGTCACCGGGGCCGAGAAGCTGCCACCGATCATTGCCCGTGGGGTGATGATCGACGTCGCCGCGGCCAAGGGCCTGGACCAGCTGGCCGACAGCTACCGGGTGACCCGCGCCGATCTCAAGCAGGCCCTGGCCAGGCAGAAGGTGGCCCTGGAGAAGGGCGATGTGGTGTTGATCCGCACCGGGCGCATGCGTGACTACGAGAACGCCCAGGTGTACATGGCCAACCCGCCGGGCCTGAGCCTGGATGCCGCCAAGTTCCTGGTGGAAGAGGGCGGTGCCATGGTGGTGGGGGCCGACAACCTGAGCTTCGAGACCTTCCCGTCCGAGGTCGAGGGCAACTATCTGCCGCTGCACACCTACCTGCTGGCGATGCAGGGCGCGCCGATCATGGAGTTGGTGAATCTCGAGGGCCTGGCCCGGGACAAGGTCTACCAGTTCGCCTTCATCGGTGCCTCGCTCAAGTTGCGGGGTGCCGATGCGGCGCCGATCCGGCCGATGGCCCTGCCGATTCGCTGATCGCCCCTCTGGTACAGCCGCGGCATTGGCCGTAATGTCAGCGGCTGGTTTTTTTCCGGAGATGGGGCGATGGCGGCGTTCTACGATGCACGGGGCAATATCTATGGCGTGGTCTCGCCAGCGGCATTGCGGCGCCTGGGGGTGGCCCTGCCGGGCACTGCGGCCCAGGCGGCGCGGGATCGGCGGCTATGGGCCGAGCAGGCCATTGCCGCCTTGTGCGATTGGACGCCGGGCTGCCGCCCGGCCGGAGCCAAGGCCCATCGCAGCGATGGCCTGCTGGTGGGGCCGTTCCAGGAGGCGGCGCCGTTCGACCTGCTGATCGTCAACACCGACGGCACCCTGGCCGAGCGCAGCGGCAACGGCCTGACGATCTTCTCCCAAGCGCTGACCGAGCAAGGGTTGCTGCAGGGCCCGGGGCAGACCCTATTGCAGGTCCATCACGACCAGGGCGCCGGCCTCTCGCCAGTGACCACGGCCGTGGAGCCGGCCCAGGTGGCGGGTGTGCAGGGCTTCTGGCTGGATCTCGGGCAACCGGCGTTCGGTCCCGAGGCGGTGGCGGCCCTGGGCGTCGAGGCAGTGACGTTCAATGAACGGCAACTGAGCCAGGTCGGCCCGTTGCGGGCCTTGAACCCGCAATGGGAATACAGCCAGTTCGTGCGGGTCGGCAATCCCCATTGCGTGACCCTGGTGGATGAGGCCGGCGCCTTGCCGGACAACCGGCAGATGTTGGAACCGCCCCTGGCCGAGGGCCTGACCGCCACGGCCTTCGCCTTGCCGGTGGGCAGTGGCGAGCCGTGCCCGGCCGGGGTCAACCTGCAATGGGCGGCGCGCGAATCGGGGCAACGCATCGTGGCCCGGGTGTTCGAGCGGGGCGAGGGGCCGACGGCGTCCTCCGGCACCAGTGCCAGTGCGGTGGCCTGCGCCGCCTGGCGGGTGGGTTGGGTCAAGGCCGGCGAGGTCCAGGTGGTGATGCCGGGCGGCACCGCGCCGCTGCGCCTGGAAGAGCGCGACGGAGTGCTGCGCCGCGTGAGCCTGTTCGGCACCGCCCAACGCATGCCCCTGTAGCCGTTGCCGAGCTGGCGAGGCTGCGCACGGGCGCGCAGCGGCCGTGAAGACGGGCGACGCGGTGCATCAGGCGGGCCATGGATGCCGGCCTTGCGGCTCGTGCCGAGCCGTGCGCAGCCTGCGGCAGCGGCTACAGGAAGCGAGGCTGCGCCGCGGCCCTGGGGCTACAGCGGGGTGTCCAGCAACTGCACCTGGGCCATCTGGCGTTGCATCAGCACCTTGCCGTGGCGGATCGAATACAGCGGCAGGCCCTGGCTGCGGAGCATTTCGTAGTCGCTGTCGGCGGACAGGATCAGCAGGTTCGCCGGGCGTCCTTCCTCCAGGCCGTAGCCATCGCCCAGGGCCAGGGCCTTGGCGCTGTTGTCGGTGACCAGGTCCAGGGCGCCTTGCAGGTTGCTGTAGCCGAGCATGTGGCAGATGTGCAAACCGGCTTCCAGCACCCGCAGGATGTTGCCGTTGCCCAGGGGATACCAGGGGTCGACGATGGAATCCTGGCCGAAGCAGACGTTCATGCCCGCCTCCAGCAGTTCCTTGACCCGGGTGACCCCGCGGCGCTTGGGAAAGGTATCGAAGCGGCCCTGCAGGTGGATGCTTTCGGTCGGACAGGAGACGAAGCTGATCCCGGAGTGCCCCAGCAGGCGGAACAGCTTGGCGCAGTAGGCGTTGTCGTAGGATCCCATGGCCGTGGTGTGGCTGGCGGTGACCCGCGAGCCCATGTCGCGGCTGCGGGCCTCTTCGGCCAGCACTTCGAGAAAGCGCGAGTGCGGGTCATCGGTCTCGTCGCAATGCACGTCCACCAGGCAACCGGTGCGTTCGGCCAGGTCCATGAGGAACTTCACCGAGCTCACGCCCTGGTCGCGGGTGTATTCGAAATGCGGGATGCCGCCCACCACGTCGGCCCCCAGGCCAATCGCTTCCTCCATCAGTTGGCGGCCATTGCGAAACGACTCGATCCCCTCTTGGGGAAAGGCGACGATCTGCAAGTCCACCAGGTGCCGGGCCTGTTCGCGCACCTCGAGCATGGCCTTGAGCGCGGTCAGGTCGGGGTCGGTGACATCGACATGGGTACGCACCTGCTGGATGCCATGGGCGGCCAGGGCGCGCAGGGTCTTGTGGGCCCGGGTGCGGGTGTCTTCGGCGGTGATGCTGGCCTTGCGCTCACCCCAGCACTCGATGCCCTCGAACAGCGTGCCGCTCATGTTCCAGCGTGGCTCGCCGGCGGTGAGGGTGGCGTCCAGGTGGATATGTGGCTCGACGAACGGCGGTACCACCAGGTTGCCGCCGGCATCCAGGTGCTCCGGGCCGTGGGCCGGCACCGGGGGCTGCTGTTCCTGGGGCAGGATGCGGGCGATGCGCCCGTGTTCCAGGTGCAGTTGGTGCAGGCCTTCACGGTGGCGCAGGCGGGCGTTGGTGATCAGCATCGCGGTGGTTCCTCGGGCAGGCGGTCGGAAAGGTTGCCGCCGGATCCGGGCCTTGGCCCGGCGGTCATGTTCTGGATGGGGCCATGATAGACCTGCGGCGCAGCGGATAGACAACAGCGCTGGGCGGCTGTCGGCTCAAGCCGTGTCGGCGGCGATCGGCGCGCGCCCGCCCAGCAGCGTCCTGAACAGGATGTAGCCCAGGCTGGCGACGCCGATGCCCACCAGCGGCGCGACCCAGGGCGAGCAGAACGCGGCCAGGGTGCCGAGGCCGTAGGCGCCCAGGCCCGGCCAGTTCCAGGCCGGCAGCTGGCTCTCGGCCAGGCGCGGGTAGCGACCGCGCCAGCGATAGAAAAAGTCGGCCATGATCACTCCGCCAATCGGCGGGATCACCGTGCCCAGCAGGATCAGGTAGGGCACCAGCAGGTCGTACATGCCGAGCATCGCCAGTAGTGTGCCGATCACCGCGCCCACCAGGGTCACGCTCTTGCGTCGGTCGGTGCGCAGCAGGTTGCAGCCGGCCACGGCGAAGTTGTAGATGGTGTTGTCCTGGGTGCTCCAGATATTCAGCAGGAGCATGGCCATGGCTGCCATGGCGAATCCTTGCAGCAGCAGGACTTCGACTACGTCCGGTTGTTGGTAGACGATGGCGCCGTAGGCGCCGATCAGCACCATCAGGCCGTTGCCGATGAAGAAGCCGATCAGGCTGGCGGCTATCGCGACCCGTGCCGAACGGGAAAAACGGCTCCAGTTGGTGGCCTGGGTCGCGCCGCTGACGAAGGTGCCGAACACCAGGGTGATGGCGGTGGACAGGTCCAGCGCGCCGCTGGGTTGCCGTGCCAGCAGGCCGTCGAGCCCGCCGACCTGCTCGGTGGCGGTCCACATCGAGAGCACCAGCAGCAGGCCCATGGCCGGGACCGCGATCCACGACAAAAGCTCCAGCCCGCGATAACCGATGTAGGCCGTGGCGCAGAAACCCATGCCGAACAGCAGCATCAACCCCAGCACCGCGCCCTGGTCGAGCTGGAAGTACTTGCCCAGTACCACGGCGGCGGTGGCGGTGCCCCAGGCATACCAGCCGATCTGGGTGAAGCCCAGGATCAGGTCGCTGAGCTTGCTGCCTCGCTCGCCGAAGCAGAAGCGCCCCATCAAGGCCGAGTTGAGCCCGCTGCTGAAAGCGATGTAGCCCAGGCTCGCGGCGTACAGCCCCAGCAGCAGGTTGCCGAGGACGATCACCGCCAAGAGGGTGGGGAAGTCGTAGGCCACGCCCAGCTTGCCGCCGGCGAACATGGTCGCGGTGAAGAAGGTGAAGCCCAGCAGCACCATGGCCATCGAGGCCAGGCCCTTGCGGGCATGCTGCGGGACTTCGCTCAAGGGGTAGTCGTTGCCGGGTGCGTGCTGGGTCATGGCCTGTCCCTGGTTCGATTGGCGCGACGCGGTGCTGCAGGTGCCGTGCCATTTTCGACGGCCATGGCTGGACGCCGCCGCTGGAGCCGGGGCGCTCCAGCAGTTATAGCCAATCCCCGGGGCAAGACGTTGAAGCACGCTGGGGTAAAACGGTGCGCAGCCCGGTGCAACAGGCCAGGGCGCACCGATAGAGGTCAGTCCGGGTCCGGGCTGAAGATATCTTCGATGGGCATCTGGAAAGCCCGCGCGATCTTGAAGGCCAGGGGCAGGCTGGGGTCGTAGCGGCCGGTCTCGATGGCGTTCACCGTCTGGCGCGACACCTCGAGCCGGGTGGCCAGCTCGGCCTGGGACCAGCCTTGCCGGGTGCGCAGTTCGCGTACCTGGTTATTCATGAGTAGCGCCGCATGCCGACCACCGTGGCCAGGGCCCAGATCAGGCCCATCAGCGGCCACACGTAGAACATCGACAACCTGGGCAGGCCGACGGTCTCCAGGAAGCCGTAGCTGAAGGTGATCAGCGCGGTGCAGACGAAGGACAAGGCCAGGGCCTCGAGCTGGACGCGCCGGACCATTTCGTCCAGGCGCCGCAATTGCCGGACCACCGCCAGGGCCATGGCGATCATCGGCACTACCGGTACCAGGGCCAGGGCGATCTTGCCCGGGCCCGACGCCATGCCTTCCAGCCAATGGCTGCTGAACGCCACGCAGGCGATATAGGCCAGCAGGGTCAGGGTGAATTCCACGATATAGCGCTTGGCGCCCATGAGCGATCTCCTTATGTAAAGTGCGCTTTACATTAGGTGGAGCGACATGCCGCTGTCAAGCTTGCTTTACATCGGCTGGTACTCAGTCGAATTGCACCCGCGCGGTCTTGCCCTGGTGGAAGTCGAACGCTTCGTGGATGTCCCGCTCCACGGTGCGCCCCAGGGATAGCGGCGGCAGTCGGTCCAGGGCGAAGAAGCCGACCTCGCTGGCCTCGCTACCGGCCACCGGTGCCCGGCGCTGTTGCCGGTCACAGAGGAAATACAGCTTGTAGAAATCGCGATGGTCGGCCTTGTAGGGGCCCTTGGCCTTGTGCCGGATGCTGTACAGGCCGCGCACGGCCACCTCGATCCCGGCCTCTTCGTGGATTTCCTTGATCACGTTCTCGCTGGCCGACAGGCCGACATCGGCAAAGCCGCCGGGCAAGGCCCAGAGACCGTCGGTCGTCTCCCGTACCAGGAGGATCTTGTGGTCCTCGATCAGTGCGCCGCGCACTTCCACCATGGGCGTCGAATAGCGCTGGGCGAAGTCCGATACCAGTTCGGTGATGCGTTCCAGCGGCACGTTGCCCAACTGCGCGAGCATCTGGTGGGCGATCTCGGCGACTTCCCGATAGCGCTCGCGATCGTGGGCATCCTTGCAGAAATGCAGGCCGGTGGAGGCGATGGCCTGCAGGCGTTTGGCGTGGGTCAGCCAGCTGCTTTCCATGGGAGAGCTCCTGCGACTTCAAGGCGAAGAGAGTTGTTTTAGACCGCCATGGCCCAGGGATCAAGCCGGGGTTGTACGCGCCAGCCAGCGCCCGAGGTCGCAGATGGCGGCTTCCACACGGGGGCTCAGGCCGCTCCAGCTGCAGGCCAGCATCAGGTTGCGCGGCAGGTTGAAGTCCTCCACCGCCAAGCCCTGGGCGTCGCGCCCGGCGTCATCGTGGGGCACTTGCTGGCGCAGGGTGGCGGGGCCTTCGAAGTAGGCCCACACCGGTTTGCCCAGGGCGATGGCCGCGCCCACTTCGAAGGCGGTGCCGGAATCCGGCTCCAGGCCGCGAAAATCGTTGAGGTTGGCCAGCAGCGCCGTGCAGTCGCGGATCATCTGCAGGTTCTGCCGGCAGATCCACTGCGCGGTGGCCTCTGGCGCGAGGCCCGGTGGCGCCTGGTTATCCAGGGGAAACAGCCCGTGCAGGCCCTGGGCCTGGCACAGCCGCTTGAGGTACTCGCCATGGTCCTGCGCATCGGCGCGGAACACATCGAAGCCTGCAAGGTAGATACGTGGCGGCATGGGAACTCCTGTGCGGTTCAGTCCAGCGGTTTGCTCATGTACACCCGGTGCAGTCCGTTCTCCACCGCGCGGTGGGTTTCCACGTAGCCATGGCGGCGGTACAGGGCGATGTTCTCGGTCATCGCCTGGTTGGTGTAGAGGCGCACGCAACTGTGACCGGCGGCCAGGGCCTGTCGTTCGGCAAAGGCCAGCAGCTGGCGGCCATGACCACGGCCCTGGGCCCCGGGGCTGACCGCCAGGTTGTCCAGCAGCAGGGCCTCCTGGGCATCGAGCAGGACGACGAAGCCGGCGATCGCATCTTGCTCCTCCAGGACCCAGACCTGCCGGGCCAGTACCAGGCAGGAATAGTCCTCGAGCATGGGCGCCGGTTCCCGGCCGAGCCGCGCGATATAGGGCGCATAGGCGTTCTTGGCGATGCGTTCGATGGCGGCCAGGTCAGGTGGCGCGGCGGGGCGGATGGTCGGTGGCGGGGTCGAGGGCATGGCGCGAATGCTCGGGAGGCGGGAGTGGGGCAAGCATAGGCATGAAAAAACCACCCCGTGGGGTGGTTTCAGGTCGACTCATTCGCCGCGATAGATGCAACCGCTGGTGCAGGTCTCGTGGATGCGGATCGCGCTGAGTTCCGGCAGCAGGGGCTTGAGCTCGTTCCAGATCCATTTGGCGAGGACCTCGCTGGTGGGGTTTTCCAGGCCCGGGATGTCGTTCAGGTAGTTGTGGTCCAGGCGCTCGTACAGCGGCTTGAAGATGGCCTTGATTTCCGAGAAGTCGCGAATCCAGCCGGTATGCGGATCGACCTCGCCGCTCAAGTGGATCGCCACCTTGAACGAGTGGCCATGGAGGCGGCCGCACTTGTGGCCTTCAGGCACGAAAGGCAGGCGGTGGGCGGATTCGAAGGTAAATTCTTTGAAGATTTCCACGGTATCGGTCAGCTCTGTCGGATGGCATCGCCCTGGGGCGAATTGAGGCAGTCGGCGAGTTTATCAGCTTGCCCCCGGTTACGGAAAAAACCTGATCGAAGGGTTCTTGCGCAGCGATGTCGGGCATCAGAGGCGCTGCAGGCGCTCGCCCAGGCGACCCTGGCTGGCCAGTTCGAGGAACTCGTCGCCCAGGCGCCGGCTTTCATCCATGGCGCTGCGCCAGTATTTCTGCCGGCTGGCATCGTCGCCCATGAAGCGCTTGAAGTCGTTGCGGTCCGGCAGCTTGCCGTAGGGCAGGCGCGCCAGGTATTCCCGCGATGGCGCCAGCAGCAGGACATCGCGCAGGCGCTCGGGGCTGGCCCGGCGCCAGGGCAGGGTCTTGTCGAACCAGCCGGGGATCACCCGGTCGGTGAAGTGGGGATAGAGCACGATGTCGCTGCCGCTGTAGGGCAGGTCCAGGTGGTAGTCCAGCAGGCCGCCGTCGCGGAAGGTGCCGGCACCGGCGCCGGGCAGCTCGCGCACGCCCTGCATGACCATGGGGATCGAGCCCGAGGCCAGCAGCGCCTGGCGCAGGTTGCCGCGATCCAGGGGGACGAAGCGCGAGGGGAAGTCTTCCAGGGCATGCAGCGGCGGGGCCAGGCGTGGGTCGTGCAGCACCAGGCGTTCGAAATGCCGCGACAGCCGCGCGCGGCCGCGCAGGTTATCGGCGATCACCGAGGACAAGCCCAGGCCCAGGCGCCCGCGATGGTCATCGGCGAGCAGGCCGTGGCTCTTGACCACCATGATGTTCAGTCGGTAGTGGGGATTGTCGAGGATGCTGGCATCGCGGCCCTCGAGCAGGTCGTCGAGCATCTGCCGCGAGCTCTGGCTGATCTGCGCCATGGTCACGCCCTTGGCGAAACTCTGGGCGTTGTACAGCTGGCCCAGGCGGCGGATGCCTGCGGCGGCGTCCGGCAGGCAGGCGCTGGCGAACCGCCAGGAGCCCACCGAGGCGCCGATCAGCGAACGTTCGCGGGGCACCGCTGGCAACCATTCGCCGAACAGGGCCAGGTCGAGCCCCTGGATGCCCAGGGCCTTGGGACCGCCGGCAGCGCCGGGCAAGGTGCCGACTTCACCGGCGTGCAGGCCCTGGCGGCGGATGCGCGCCAAGGCGCGCGGGCCGGCCTTGAGGGTCAGGGCGGGAAACTTGATATGGATGGCAGGCATACCGGGCTCGCTTGCGGATCAGCCGTCGAGTATAGAGAAGCATGGCCATTGGGGCCGAATGAAAGTTCTGCCAGGGCGCTGCGGCAGATTCAGCTTCAATTAAGTTGCCCCGGGTATCGTGGACAGCATTGGCCATTGGCCACTGCCTTGGAGACCTGCCATGAAGACCCTGACCACCCTGTTCGCCACCACCCTGATCGCCCTCACCGCGAGCCTGGCCCAGGCCCGCGACCTGGGGCCCGACGAAGCCCTGCGCCTGCGCGACGCTGGTACCATTGCCTCCTTTGAAAAACTCAATGCCATGGCCCTGTCCCGGCATCCTGGGGCGAGCATCAGCGAAACCGAGCTGGAAGAGGAGTACGGCAAGTACATCTACCAGGTCGAGCTGCGCGACCCGCAGGGGCTGGAGTGGGACCTGGAACTGGACGCCGTGAGCGGCCAGGTACTCAAGGATCATCAGGACACCTAATGAATCGGAGATTGCCCCTCGGCAGCCGGCTGGCCCTGGCGCTGTTGTTGTTCTGCTCGCTGGCGGTGGCCCGCGACCTGGACCAGGACGAGGCCCTGCGCCTGCGCCAGCGAGGGGTGATCCTGCCCCTGGAGCAGCTGCTGCAACAAGCCATGGACCGTTATCCCGGGGCCAAGTTGCTGGAGGCCGAACTGGAAGAAAAACACGACGTGTACATCTATGAAGTCGAGTTGCTGACCGTGGACGGCGTGGTTCGCGAGCTGGACCTGGAGGCCGCCACCGGGCGCCTGTTGAAAGACGAGGAAGACGACTGATGCGCTTGCTGCTGGTGGAAGACCATGTATCCCTGGCCGACGAGTTGCTCGAAGGGCTGAACCGCCAAGGCTATGCCGTGGACTGGCTGGCCGATGGGCGCGACGCCCTGTACCAGGGGGCCAGCGAACCCTATGACCTGATCATCCTCGACCTGGGCCTGCCCGGCGTGCCGGGCCTGGACGTGCTGCGCCAATGGCGGGCCGACGGCCTGGCCACCCCGGTGCTGGTCCTCACGGCCCGGGGCTCCTGGGCCGAGCGTATCGAAGGGCTCAAGGCCGGCGCCGACGATTACCTGAGCAAGCCGTTCCATCCCGAAGAACTGCACCTGCGGGTCCAGGCCTTGTTGCGCCGTTCCCATGGCCAGGCCAACCAGCAGACCCTGCAGGCCGCCGGCCTGCAGCTGGACGAAGGCCGCCAGTGCGTGGTCCGCGATGGCCAGGACGTGCAACTCACTGCGGCGGAATTCCGCTTGCTGCGCTACTTCATGCTGCATCCGCAGCAGATCCTTTCCAAAAGCCACCTGGCCGAGCACCTCTATGACGGCGAGACCGAGCGCGATTCCAACGTACTGGAAGTCCATGTCAACCATTTGCGCCGCAAACTGGGGCGCAGCGTCATCGAAACCCGTCGGGGCCAAGGCTACCTGTTCGGCGGGGCGTCCTCGTGAGGTCGATCCAGCGCCGCCTGAGCCTGGGCCTGGTGGGGGTGATGCTGGTGGTCGGGCTGGCGCTGGCACAGACCAGCCTGTGGTTGTTCGAGGTGGGCCTGCAACGCTACCTGGAGGCTGGCCTGCGCAACGCCAGCGAAAGCCTGCTGCTGGCCCTGGTTCGCGGTCCGCAAGGTTTGCAGCTGGATGAGCGGCGGCTCTCGGCGGCCTATCAGCGGCCGTTCTCCGGGCATTACTTTCGTATCGACTTCGCCAATGTGCACTGGCGCTCCCGCTCGCTGTGGGACCAGGACTTGCCGCAACTGGAGCAGGCCGGGTTGCAAGGCAACCTGCAACTGGGCCCCGAGGGCCAGCAACTGTTGGTGCTGCGCAGCGACTACAAGCGTTTCGGCCAGACCATCAGCATCAGCGTGGCCCAGGACTACACCCCGGTGCGCGAGAGCTTCCAGCGCATGCGCCAGATTGGCCTTGGGCTGGGCCTGGCGGGGTTGTTATTGATCCTGCTGCTGCAACGCCTGACCGTGCGCCGGGCCTTGCGTCCGTTGGAGACGGCCCGCGAGCAGATCGCCCAACTGCAGCTGGGCCAGCGCTCCCAGCTCGATGCCCAGGTGCCGGTGGAGCTGGAGCCGCTGGTGGCCCAGGTCAACCATTTGCTGGCGCACACCGAAGACAGTCTCAAGCGTTCGCGCAATGCCCTGGGCAACCTCGGGCACGCCCTGAAGACGCCCCTGGCGGTGCTGCTGAGCCTGGCCTCGGGACCGAAGCTGGCGGCCCAGCCGCAGGTGCGGCGGATTCTCCTGGAGCAACTGGAACAGGTGCAGTCGCGGCTCAACCGCGAATTGAACCGGGCGCGCCTGGCCGGCGATGCGCTACCCGGCGCGCTGTTCGAGTGCGACGCCGAGTTGCCGGGGCTGCTGGCGACCTTGAACATGATCCACGGCGAGCACCTGGAGCTCAGCTACCACGCGGCGCCGGGGCTGCGCCTGCCCTGGGACCGCGAGGACCTGCTGGAACTGTTGGGCAACCTGCTGGACAACGCCTGCAAGTGGGCGGATGCGCAAGTGCGGCTGCAGGTCGAGGAGGGTGCCGCGGGCTTTTGCCTGGCGGTAGACGACGATGGCCCGGGGATTCCGGAGCAGCGCCGGGATGAAGTGTTCAGCCGTGGCGCCCGGTTGGATGAACAGACCGACGGCCACGGCCTGGGCCTGGGCATCGTGCGCGATATCGTCGAGGCCTGGGGCGGCCGCCTGAGCCTTGGGCAAAGCCCCCTGGGCGGCTTGCGGGTCGAGATCGAGCTGCCCCGGCGCTGAGCTTGCCAGGGGCCACTTTGCGCTGCTGCCGGGGGCCGGGCTGGCGGTGTCGCCGCTGTCGAAGGCGGCAATCGACTCCGAAGAGGACGTCGCCTTCGATGGCACCGAAGGCCCTGCGGGCCTTGTCGCAGCCTCGCAGGCTCGGGAGCGGCTGCGGGGTCAGACGCGGAACTGGTCCATCAGGCCCTGCTGCTGGTTGGCCAGGCTGTTCAGCGACTGGCTGACCCGCGCCGACTCGTTGGCCTGTTCCGACAGCGATTCGGTGACGTCGCGGATGGTCGCCACGTTGCTGTTGATCTCCTCGGCCACGGCGCTCTGCTGTTCGGCGGCGCTGGCGATCTGCAGGTTCATGTCGCTGATCACCGTCACCGCAGCGCCGATCTGGCGCAGGGCGGTCACCGCCTGTTCCACCTGCTCGACGCTGCCCTGGGCCTGGCGATGGTTGTTGCCCATGGAGGCCACCACGTCGCGGGTGCCGTTCTGCAACTGTTCGATCACCTGGCGGGTTTCTTCCACCGATTCCTGGGTGCGCTGGGCCAGGTTGCGCACTTCATCGGCCACCACTGCGAAACCACGCCCGGCTTCCCCGGCTCGGGCCGCTTCGATGGCCGCGTTGAGGGCCAGCAGGTTGGTCTGCTCGGCGATGGCGCGAATCACTTCCAGTACCGAACCGATCTGCTCGCTGTCGCTGGCCAGGCCTTCGACCTGGCCCATGGCGGTGCTCATGTCGGTGGCCAGCAGGTCGATGGCGCGGGTGGTGCGGTCGATCACGGTCAGGCCCTGCTGGGTCGCCTGGTCGGCATCCCGGGCGGCCTGGGCGGCCTGGGCGGCGCTGCGGGCCACGTCCTGGGCGGTGGCGCTCATCTCATGGGAGGCGGTCGCCACCTGGTCCACCTGGCGGTACTGCTGTTCCATGCCGGCGCTGGTCTGGGTAGCGATGGCCGACGACTGGTCGGCGGTGCCCCGGGCGTCCTGCACCGAGCGTTTGACCTCGGCGATGATCGGTTGCAGTTTGTCCAGGAAGCGGTTGAACCAGCCGGCCAGTTGCCCCAGTTCATCCTGCTTGTCGTAGTCCAGGCGGCGGGTCAGGTCGCCTTCGCCGCTGGCGATGTCCTGGAGCATCGCGGCCACGCCGAGGATCGGCCGGGTCACGCCGCGGGCCATCAGCCATACCAGCAGCAGGCCGACCACCGCGGCCAGCAGGCCCAGGCCCAGCTCCATCAGGGTGCCGCTGCTGTTGCTGGCATCCAGTTCGGTCTTCAGCGCCTCGGCCGGGCCCACCAGGACCTTTTCCGGCACGTCCAGCAGCACGCCCCAGGGTTTGCCGCCGGGAATCGGGGTGAACGGCGCCAGCACCTTGAGCTCGTGGTTATTGTGCAGGCTGCGGGTCTGGGTGCTGCTGGCCAGCTGGCGGATCAGCTCGGCGCCGTTGGCGCTGTCGACGCTGTCCAGGCGCTGGCTGAGCTTGCTGGCGTCGGGGCTGTAGCCGGCCAGCAGGCCTTCGGGGCTGACGATGCTGACATTGGTCTGGCCGGCGTAGAGCTTGCGGCTGGCGTTCTGGCTGACCGCCTGCAGGCTGTTGAGGTTGATGTCCACCGACAGCGAGGCGATGACCTTGCCGTCCACCAGCAGCGGGAAGACGATGCTGGTCATCAGCACCTGCTGCCCGGCGATGTCATAGAAGTAGGGCTCGATCACGCAGGGCTTGAGGGTGCTGCGCGGGCAGGTGAACCAGGCATTGGCCGGCTGGCCGCTGGGGCCGGTGCGGGTATTGCTCATGTCGCTTTCCGGCAGCGCCATGGCGGTCAGCTGGCCCGGGGTCGGTTGCGACCAGTACAGGGCGAAGCGGCCTTGCTCGTTGCTGCCCAGTTCGGTCTGGCCGTTGAACAGGCTGTCCTTGCCGTCCAGGGCGTTGGCCTCGAACACCAGGGACAGGCCCAGCAGGTCGGGATTGGCCTGCAGTGCCGACTTGACCTGGCGGGTCAAGTCCTCGCGCAGGTCGAAGGCATCGAGGAAGCGCTTCTCGGCCTGTTCACGCAGGAACAGCACCTGGCGCGAGAAACCGTGGCCGTATTGATAGGCGTCCATGAACTGCTGGCGGATCCCCAGGGCCTGGACTTCGCCCTGGGCCTCGATCCGGGCCTGGGCGGCTTCATTGAGCATCTCCATGCTCGAGGCCTTGACCATCTCGGAGCTGTGCTCCATGCGATACAGCGAAAGCCCCACCAACAGCGACACGATGCCCAACAGGCAGAGTCCGGCCAGCAAGGTGATCTTCCATTGGATGGAAAGTTGTCTGAGCGACATGGAGACGTCCTTTATTCGATAAATATCTGAGACTTTGCACTGTAGCGGCCGTTGATCGGGTTTCTTTAAACGAGCGTTCGAAATCCGTCACCCCCCATATGTGTCGCCGCTGCCGAGCCCGCGAGGCTGCGCCAAGGTCCGCAGGACCTTCAGCGTCCTGGCGACCATTGCGGCCCTGCGAGCCATACGAGGCCGGGTGCCGATGGGCGCCGGGCCGCGGTTTTGACAAGCCGGGCCCACTGCTGCAAAGTGCGCGCCCTCTAACAACAAGCTCTTTCATCCCGATGTCGGCAGCCTGCTGCCCTCCGGTCGGTCACTGGCTTTTGCGCGGCTTTTGCCCGCAGTAATGAGGTAACGATGATTAACGCAGTAATTGCCGCGGTAGGCGTGATGCTGGTGCTCAGCCTGTCCCGCGTGCATGTAGTGATCGCCCTGATCGTGGGCGCGCTGGTGGGCGGCCTCACCGGCGGCCTGGGGATCGAGGCCACGCTCAAGGCCTTCAACAGCGGCCTGGGCGGCGGGGCCACGGTGGCCCTGTCCTATGCCTTGCTCGGGGCCTTCGCCGTGGCCATCGCCAAGTCCGGCCTGGCCCACGCCCTGGCGGACAAGATCCTGCTGCTGGTGGATCGCCAGGACGCCAATGGCGGCGGCCAGGTCAAATGGTTGCTGATCGGCCTCTTGTGGGGGGTGGCCATCGCCTCGCAGAACATCCTGCCGATCCACATCGCCTTTATCCCGCTGCTGGTGCCGCCGCTGCTCTACGTGCTGACCAAGCTGCAGCTGGACCGGCGCCTGATCGCCTGCGTCATCACCTTCGGCCTGATCACCCCCTACATGTTCCTGCCGGTGGGCTTCGGCAACATCTTCCTCAACGAGATCCTGTTGGCCAACGTCGCCCGCAGCGGTGTCGACATCAGCCAGGTCAACGTCACCCACGCCATGGGCATTCCCGCCCTGGGCATGGTCTGCGGCCTGTTGCTGGCGTTCGTCAGCTACCGCAAGAAGCGCGTCTACGACCTGGGCCGGATCGAGAAGGTCGAGCAGGTCGAGGTGCAGTACAACCCGCGGACCCTGCTGGTGGCGGGGCTGGCCATCGTCGCCGCGTTCGTCATCCAACTGTTGCTGGACTCGATGATTATCGGCGCCTTGTGCGGCTTCCTGATCTTCTCGATGTCGGGCATCGTGCGCTGGCGCGAGACCGACGAGCTGTTCACCGAAGGCATGAAGATGATGGCCATGATCGGCTTCATCATGATCACCGCCTCAGGCTTCGCCGAGGTGATGAAGGCCACTGGCCAGGTCAACAGCCTGGTCCAGGCGTCGGCCAGCTGGATCGGCCACAGCAAGGGCGTGGGCGCGCTGCTGATGCTGCTGGTGGGGCTGTTGGTGACCATGGGCATCGGCTCGTCGTTCTCCACCGTGCCGATCCTGGCGGCGATCTTCGTGCCGTTATGCGTGCAGCTGGGCTTCAGCCCGGTGGCCATCGTCTGCATCGTCGGCACCGCCGGGGCCCTGGGCGACGCCGGCTCGCCAGCTTCGGACTCGACCCTGGGCCCGACCTCGGGCCTGAACATCGACGGCCAGCACCACCACATCTGGGACACCGTGGTCCCGACCTTCCTGCACTACAACCTGCCGCTGCTGGCCTTTGGCTGGGTCGCGGCCATGGTGCTCTGAGCAACGTCCCCGCCCGGGGAGCCCCGCCGGCTCCCCTTTGGCCTCAGGCCGTCTTACCGATCACTTGAGCAATGGCTTGCCCGGCGCGGGCGCGCTGCACAGGCGCACGCCCATGGCGGCCAGTACCACGCCCCCCCAGGCCAGCCAGGGCATCGGCTCGCCCAGCAGCAGCCAGGCCACCAGGGCCGCGCAGGGCGGCACCAGGAAAAACACCGCCGACACCCTGGCCGCCTCGTTACGCCGTACCAGCAGCATCAGCAAGGCGATCGCCAGCAGCGAATTGAAGAACGACAGGTAGCCCAGGGAACCGACGAAGGCCCAGTTCCACTGGATCGGCTGGGCATCGAAGGTGAAGGCCAGGGGCGAGACCAGCAGCATGCCCAGCAGGTACTGGCTGAACAGCGAAAGGATGATCGGCTGCGGGGTCGAGGCCTTCTCCAGCAGCACGCTGGCGCTCAGGCCCAGCAGCGACAGCCAGGCCAGGCCCATGCCCAGCGCGGTGAAGCGTTCCACGCCGGACTTGGCCAGGATCACCACCGCCGCCCCGAGGAACCCCAGCAACAGCCCCAGCCATTGGCGGCCGGCCACCGGCGCGCGCAGCAGCAAGGGCGAGGCGACGCCGATCACCACCGGTTGCAGCGAGACGATCAGTGCCAGCAGTCCGGCGCTGATCCCGGCATCGATGGCCAGGTAGGTCCCGGCGAAATACACGCACTGCATGAGCACGCCACTGGCGATCATCGCCAGCAGGGGCCGGCCTCGGGGCAGGGGCGGACGCTGCACCAGCACCACCGGCAGCAGCACCAGCACCACGATCACGTAGCGCAGCCAGAGGAACATCATCGGGCTGCAGTACTGCAGCCCGACCTTGACGATGGCGAAGCCCGACGACCAGAGCAGCAGGAACAGGCCGGAGATCCACAGGTCCGGCCGCTGGCGCAACGTTGGCGGCAGGCTCTTCACTGGACCGCCCCGGCCCGCAGGCCCTCGGCTTGGCGGTCTCGGGCCAGAGCCAGGGCCGTGGACAGGCTGTCGAGGCCCCCATGGTCGAGGACGATGTCGCAGGCCGGCAGCAGCACCGGCTTGGGCCGGAAACCGACGAACAACCCGGCCTGGCGGGCCATGTCCAGGTCGTTGGCACCGTCGCCGACGGCGATCACCTGCCGCGGGGCGATGCCATGGCGGGCGCACAGTCGCTGGACGATGGTGGCCTTGCCCGGGGCATCGATCACCTCGCCGAGCAGGGTGCCGCTCAGGCGCCCGTCGACCACTTCCAGCTTGTGGGCGAACGCCTCGTCCATGCCCAGGCGCTGCCTGATGCCCTGGGCCACCAGGTCGAAACCGCCGCTGACGATGGCGGTCCGCAGGCCGGCCCGGGTGGCGATGGCGATCAGTTCGGCGGCGCCGGGGGACAGCCGCACGGTGCGCTCGATCAGCCGATGCAGGTCGGCCACGGCCAGGCCGCGCAGCAAGCCGATGCGATAGCGCATGCTGGCGGCGTAGTCGTCCCGGGTGTCGCTGATCGCCCGCTCGGTGAGGCGCCCGACTTCCCCGGCGGCGCCGACGAGGCCTGCCAGGGCGACGATGGTCTCGACTTCGATCAAGGTCGAGTCCATGTCGCAGGCCAGCAGGCAAAAGTCCGCCAGGGCCAGGCCCGGGGGCAGCACCGCGAAATCCGTGGCCAGCTCGCGCAGGCCGTTGAACAGTTCCCCGCGCCGCGCTTCATGGCACGGTTGCCACTGGACCCTGAGGCCGCCGTGGTCGTGCCGGGGGGAATCGAAACCCAGCTGGTGCAGGTCGCTGGCCAGGGCCGCCTGTCGTGCCGGGGTGAAGCCGAACAGAATGAGGTGTCGTGTCATAACCTGTCGCCAAGGTGGCGCCGCCTCGGAGCGGCGCCACGTCCATGGGACGATCAGCTCCAGTAGGTCAGGGGCCGGTCGCTGCCATAGCAGCCAATGAAGGCCGCCATACCGATACGATAGCTGTCTTCGCTGGGAGTCACTGCATGCAGCATGCGCGAACTGAAGATAATCAGGTCGCCGGCATCCGGATGCAGCACCAGCGGCGGCGTCTCCACCTTCTCCGGCAGCAGGCCCTCCACATCGCGGATCAGCACCAGTTCCTCGGGGCTCGGGTCACGCAGCCACAGCTGCAGGTCGCCGCCCTGTTGCGGGGTGCGCAGGTACATGTTGGCCACCAGTTGCTCTTCGATGCCCTCCAGTTCCGGCGCATCCGACTCCTCGATGATGGTGTCGTTGTGCGGGTAGAACCGCGATGAGGATGGCTTGAACACGCGGATCGCGCCGACGAAGCAGGCATGGCCGTAGAGCCGCTGGATGTTGGCGCCACCGGGCCAGTATTCCTGCAATTGCAGGCGGATCTTGTCGGCCGGGGTCAGGTGCGGTTCGAACAGGTTGCGCAGGTCCTGGATGTTCTCCACCGCCTCGGCGTGGTACTTGCGACCGGCTTCCTGGTTCCATTCCGAATCGATGTGCGGCGTGCAGATGCGCCCGACGCTGCTGGTGTACTTCTTGTTGTAGTAGCCCAGCTTGGGGTGCTCGATGGCGGCCTCGGCGGCCCGCTCGGCGATCGCCACCGGGTAATAGCCCTTGACGTGGATCGCGCCGATCTCCCGGGCGGCCAGGGCCAGCAGGGTGTCGGTGGTCAGTTCGCTGGCCACCACCGGTGGCGCGGTTTCTCTTCTTGCAGGTTTTACGAGCATGTTCATGCATGGATCCTCTTGGGAAGTGACGTTGCGGGTCAGATGCGTTGCCGCGAAGGGCGGATGCGGATGTCGTCGATGTGCACGTGTGCGGGTTGTTCGAGCACGAAGCGGATGGCGCGGGCCACGTCCTCGGGGCCGAGGAACGGACCCTGGTCGCGTTCCAGGGCGGCGAAGCCTTGCATGTCGTAGCCGGCGGTTTCCTGGAAGCCGGTGCGCACGAACCCGGGCTCGATCAGGGTCACCCGGACCAGGCTGCTGGCCAGCTCTTGGCGCAGGGACTCCACCAGCGAATGCAGGGCGAACTTGGTGGCGCCGTAGACCGGGTTGCCGGCGGACAGTTGGCGCCCCACGGTGGAACCGATGACCACGATGTCCTGGACCCGCTCGCTGTTGCGCCGGCGTTCGAGGAAGGCCTTGGCCGCGGCGCGCAGCTGATGCATGGCGCCCAGCACGTTGACGTCCACCAGCTCTTGCCACTGCGCGCTGTCCGAGCCCAGCAGCGATCCCGGCAGGCCACGCCCGGCGCACAGTACGAAGGCGCTGGGCGGCTCGCCGAAGGCTTGCTCGCCGGCCCGCCACAGTTGCGGCACATGGGCCGGGTCGCAGGCATCCATGGCGATGCCGACGGCCTTTCTGGCGTTGTCGTTGGCCGCTGCGCAGACCTGCTCCAGGCGGGCCTGGTCGCGGCCGCTGAGGGCCACGTTGGCCCCGGCTTGCACCAGCACCTGGGCGACGGCGCGGCCAATGCCCGAGGTGCCGCCGGAGATCGCCACGGTCGAATGATTGTTCATTGCTTGCTCCTTCAAGTGGGGGTGGCCGTGGTCACCCGTTGGTCCGGGCGTACCCGAACAATCCGAGATCCTTCAAGCGCCGGACGAACGTGAACACCCAGTCCCGGGACAGTTGGGAGAACTCGACCCGGTGTTCTTGCAGGCGCGACAGGGTCCGTGAGTGGTCGTAGGTCAGGTTGCGTGCCTCGCGCGAGGCCCAGAACAGGCCCAGCGCCACTTCGGCCTGGGTGGTCTTGCCCGAGCGTTCCAGGGCGTCCTTGAGGCTGTGTGCGTGGACCCGCTTGATCGGGATGCCCAGGTCTTGCAGCGAGGCGACGAACAGGTCCGAGGAAATCGCGTAGGGCGAGTCGACGTGGTAGGTGCCGCTGCGCAGGGACGGGTCCAGGGACAGGCTGACGATGCCCCGGGCGACGATGTCCACCGGGCTGAGTACCAGCGGTTCGTCGTACTGCGCCGGTGCGTAGCCGGCATGGGCGATGGCGTTGATGCACTGTACCCAGCGATTGGCATTGGCGTTGCGCTGGAACATCGCGGTCTGGGAGTGGCCGGTGACGTTGCCCGAGCGGTAGATGAAGGCGCTGTGCCCGCGGTACGCCAGTTCCCGGACTATGCCTTCGGCGAGGAACTTGCAGCGCTCGTATTCGTTGAGGAAGTCCTGGCCCACGTCCAGCGCGTCCTCGTCGAACACCACCGGCTCGGCGCCCCGGTAGCAGCCGCTGACGGCCAGGGTCGACATGAAGTGCAGGGCCTTGGCGTGGCCGCTTTCGACGAAGCGCACCAGTTCATGGGTGGGGAACACGATATTGCGCTGCATGTCGCTGCGGCTGCCCACCAGGCGGGTATCGGCGGCGAAGTGGTAGACCGCATCGATACTCCCGGCCAGGTTGTCCCATTGGGCCTGGGACAGGCCGAAACCGGGCTGGCTCATGTCGCCGACGCAGACCTGCACCCGTTCCCGGGGCAAGGCGCTGGCATCGCTGAAGAAGTGGCTCCAGGCGGCAGCCAGGCGAGCCCGGGCTGCGCTCGGGGAGTCCGCCCGGACCAGGCAATGCAGGGTCGCGCTGCTCTGTTCCAGCAATTCGCGCAGCACATGGATGCCGATGAAGCCGGTGGCGCCGGTCAGCAGGATGTTCTGCGCCGCCTTGCCCGGCAGTGCCACGCCATGGCTGCCGATCACCGTTGCGGGGATGTTCCACAAGGCGCCGCTGGAGCTGCCGCCGGACAGCTGTACGCCGCCCGCCGAGGCCTGGCCGTCGAGCAAGGCCCCGCGCAGGGCCTGGGCGAACTCGCCGATCAGCGCCGCCGGGGTGGCCAGGGCGTTGAAGTTCAGGTCCAGGATCAATTGCTCGCCCACCAGCCGGCCGGTGAGCTTGAACTGGTTGATCCGCGGGTTCTCGCGACCGCGCAGCCCGGCGTAGGTCACGGCCGCCGGGCGCAGTTTCCAGTCATCGCGCAGGCCGAGGCGGGTCTTGCCCAGGTAGTTGAAGCAGTGGCGTGTGGCGAACGCCGGCAGCCCGCTGCTGGCATAGGAGTGTCCGAGGTGGGGAACCGCGGCCAGGGCCTGGCGAACCGTGGCGATTGGCTCGCGGGCCAGCTCGGCGGCGTCCAGGGCCAGGGGAAAGGCGGCGGTGAACCAGCCCACGGTACGCGAGATCTCGGTCTGGTCGTCGAGACTGAGGCGCCCGTGGCTCTCGAAGGTCACGTTGAGCACCGGCTCGGGCCATTGCCGGCTCGCCAGGGCCAGGTAGTGGCCCAGCAGGTACTGGTCGATGGACACCCCGCTGCGCGCCGCGCCAGCCATGATGCGCGCGGTCTGCTCGGCGTCGAAGGCGATCCAGGCGGTCTGGGCGTCTTGTTCCTGGCCGGCGGGGAACGGTTGTTGCGCTGGGCTCGCGAGCCGTTGGCGCCAGTAGCCGGCGTCCCGGGACAGGAGTTCGTGGTGGGCTTGCAGGTGCCCGACCCAGTCGGCATAGCTGGCGCAGCGCAGGGGCGTGGCGCGGTTGTCGCTGGTGTAGCGGATCATCAACTCGTCGAGGATCAGGCTCCAGGACACCACGTCCACGGCCAGGTGATGGGCCACCAGCAACAGGTACTGCTGGTGCCGGTGGGTGATCAGCTCGACGAAGAACAAGCGTCCGGCACTGATGCTCAAGCGGCTTTCCAGTACGGCATAGCGACGGTTGACCAGGTCGTCGAGGCTGGCGTCGACGGCCCCGGCATCCAGTTCGGAGAACACCTCGGCATAGGCGGCGCCGGCTTCCGATACCCAGGCCTGGCGCTGGCCGTCGAAGGCGAAGCGCGAGCGCAGCATCTGGTGGGCCTGCAAGACCTGGAGGCAGGCCTGGCCCAGGCGCTCGGCATCCAGGCGCACTTCGGCTTGCACCAGCATCGATTGGGTCCAGCGGTCGGGCTCGCGCATATCCTGTTGCAGGAACCACTGTTGCGCCGGGCCGGCGATGCCCCGGCTGGCCTGCTCGGCACGGTTGTGCCCGGGCTCGACGGGGGCGCTGGCCTGTTGCAACTGGGCCACCAGGCCGGCGAGGGTGGGGCTGCCCAAAAAGGCCCGGGCGCTGACGTCGAAACCCTCCAGTTGCAGCTCGGAGATCAAGCGCACGGCGTCCAGGGAGTCGCCGCCCAGGTCGAAGAAGTCGCTGTCGGGCGCCACGCTCGTTGCCCGGCAGTGGCGGCGGAAGGCGTTCACCAGCTTGGCGTAGGGTTCGTCGGCCTGGACCTGGTCGTCCAGGGCGCTGGCCATGGTCGCGGCGAAACCTTCCTGCAACCGGCGCTCGACGGCCTGGCGGTCAAGCTTGCCGTTGGCATTCATGGGCAGGTGCGCAAGGTTATCGAAGCGCAACGGCAACATGTAGCCCGGCACCTGCCGAGCGAGCCCGGCGCGCAGCCAGCCGTCGCTCCTGGGCGGCCCTTCATAGGCGCACAGCAGGTAGTCGCGCTCGGCGAAGCGGCGATGGACCACCACCGCCCGCTGTTCCAGCAGCCTTTGCAGCGCGCTTTCGACATGTCCCAACTCGACCCGGTAGCCGTTGACCTTGACCTGGCGGTCGGCCCGCCCGGCGAAGTGCAGGCGCCCCTGGTCGTCGAGCCGGACCCGATCGCCGGAGCGGTAGAACCTGTGGCCCTGGAATTCGACGAAGCGCCCGGCATCCAGGTCCGGTCGCTGCCAGTAGCCCAGGGCCACTTGCGGTCCACCGATGAACAGCTCGCCGATGGCTCCGACCGGACACGGGTTGCCCTGGTCGTCCAGCACCCGCAGCTGGCTGTCTCCCAGCGCCCGGCCAATGGGCACGCTGGCGTCGCCCAGTGCCGCCAACTGTTCGGCCAGCACTGGCTGGACCGTGACGCCGACCGTGGTTTCCGTCGGGCCGTAATGATTGAACAGCCGGGCGACCAAGCCGCTGGCCAGGGTGCTGCGCGCCAGTGGCGGCTCCAGGGCCTCGCCGCCGAGCAACAGCCAGCCCAGGGCCGGACGCGGCCCAGGGGCCGCCGCGGCCTGGTCGAGCAGGGTGCGCCAGTGGGTGGGGGTGATCTTCAGCACGTCGATGCGCTGTTCGCCCAGCAACCGATACAGGGCCCGGGGGTCCTTGCGTTCGTATTCGTCGGCGATGTACAGGCTGCCGCCGGTCCAGAGCGCGAGGAACAATCCGGTGTTGCCCAGGTCGGCCGCCAGGGTGCTGACATGGGCATAGCGCAGGCCGTCGACGATGCCCAGCGCCTGGGCGACGCCCTGGCAATAGTGGGCGATGTTGCGGGCCGATACCGCGACGCCCTTGGGCGTACCGGTGGAGCCGGAGGTATAGAGCACGTAGGCGGCTGCATCGCCTCCGGCACCGGTCGGTTGCGGTGCAGGGGCAGCGGCGCGGCAGTTGGCATCGAAGGCATAGCGCAGCGCGTCGTTCTGCGCATCGCGCTGCATCAGGGCGTAGCCGCCCACGGCCAGCACCAGGTCGGCGCCGATCTGCTCCAGGCGCGGGCTGGCGTCCTCTTCCAGGGAGGCGACCTCGACTATGGTGTAGGCGGCGCCGCTGAACATCACGGCCACCAGCCCGACCACCACTTCCAGGCACCTGGGGCCGACCACCGCCACCAGTTGTCCTGCGCCGATACCGCGTGCGCGGATTTGCCCGGCCAGGTCCAGGGCATCTCGTTCCAACATTGAATAAGTCATTTGCCGGGAGGCATCGCTGAGTGCGACTTGTTCTGCCGACCGTGACATCCATCCGGTCAGCCGCTCTATTAGAAGTTCAGCCATTTCCATCTCCGTTATTAGAACTTTCCTTGTGGCCAAAGTGGCCGGCCTGGAAAACATCAACAGATGAGCGAGTTGGCCTGCAGGCTATGCAGCACGGGACCTTGCGTCCAATATCGGCTGCGTATGCTTTTATATGGGCTATATATAAGTTGCCGTTGGTGAACTTCGGTGTTGACGCTTTTTGGAAGTGGGGATTATAAAAATTAGTTGTTCTTTTAACTTTGGCTTGTAAGGTTTCTTGAACTAGACCGGATAAGGAAATCACTATGAAAGGCTTGGCATTGGTAACCGGTGGCAGTCGTGGAATAGGCGCGGCGGTGGCCCGTCAGCTTGGGCTGCTGGGGTATGAGGTGTGCCTGACCTACGAGCACGACGGCGAGGCGGCCCGGCAAGTGGAGGAGGCGATCGGCGCCGCAGGTGGCGTGGCCTGGAGCTGGCAGCTGGACATCGCTTCGCCGGTGGCGGTCATGGCGTTGTTCGAGGCCCTGGATCGACGCCCGCTACCCCTGGCGTTGCTGGTGAACAATGCCGGGATCACCGAAGGTTTCTCCCGGCTCGAGGCGCTGTCCTATGAGCGCCTGGAGCATGTCTTCCAGGTCAATGTGTTCGGCGCCTTCATGTGTGCCCGCGAAGCGGTGCGGCGCATGGGGCGCTCCCACGGCGGGGCGGGCGGGGTCATCGTCAACCTGTCCTCCCGGGCCGCCGAACTGGGCGGGGGCGGGGAGTGGATCCACTACGCGGCGACGAAAGGGGCCATCGACAGCTTGACCCGCGGCTTGGCCAAGGAAGTCGCCGATGAAGGCATCAGGGTCAATGCCGTGGCTCCGGGTTTGATCGAGACAGGGTTGCACGCCGCAGCCGGAAAACCCGAGCGGTTGGCTGAGATGTCCACGGGAGTGCCCGCAGGCAGGGCAGGATTGCCGGAGGAGGTGGCCGACTGCGTGTGCTGGTTGGCCTCAGCCGCGGCGAGCTATGTCACCGGAGCCGTTATCCCGGTTGCCGGGGGCAGGTAGGGCCTGGGGGTCTTCTCCCAACAGGCTGAGCAGGGGCAGGAAATTGCGCAGGGCCACCGAGTTGGAGCTCGGCAGCCAGGCGGCGCTCAGGGGCGAGTGCAGCGGATTGCCGCGAATTCGCAGGAACACGATGCCCTGGCGCTGCTCGGCGCCGACGCTCTGGGGCACGAAGGTCAGCCCCACCCCGGCCCTGGTCAGGCCCAGGGCGGCTTGCAGGTTCTCGATCTGTTGCACGATGCGCAACTTGATCCCCAGCGGCTCGAGGTGGGACAGGATCCGGTCGGTCAGGCTCGGCAGCGGATAGCGCGGATAGAGCACGGTCTTCTCGTTATCCAGGTCCTTGAGTTCCAGGTGCTTGTGCCCGGCCAGGCGATGCCTGGCCGGGAGCGCCACCACCAGCGGTTCCTTGAGCAGCAAGCGTTGCTCGATCGCCGGGTCGTCATCGATCGGGGGCCGGGCGAAACCCATGTCGATGTGATGCTCCAGCAGCGCCGGGGCGATGTCCGCCGCCAGCAGTTCCTTGAACGATAGTTCCACATCCGGGTGGCACTGCTGGAACAGCCCCAGCACTTCCGGCAGCCGGTTGTACATCACCGAGCCGGCGAAGCCGATGGACAGGCGCCCGGTGTGGCCTTCGGCGAGGCCGCGGATCTCCCTGACGCTGGACTGCACGGCGTCGAGGATGGCCCGGACCTTGAGCAGGAATTGGCCGCCGGCCTCGGTCAGGCGCAGTGGCCGGCTCTGGCGCTCGAACAGCAGGGCGCCGAGATCTTCTTCCAGCTGCTTGATCTGTTGGCTCAGCGGGGGTTGCGCCATGTGCAACTTCTGCGCCGCACGGGTGAAACTCAGCTCTTCGGCCACCGCCTTGAAGTAGCGCAGATGGCGAAGTTCCAGGCGATGTTCCATGGGTCTGGGAGAGAATTGGCTGGCGAGCCGATGCAGATTGGAGTCGGACATAATCAAGACATTCCTTTGTATTTATCGTTGTAATTCTGCTACTGCAGGAGCTGCTTTTTCGCGAACGCGGTCTGCTTTCGCGGCCGAAAAGTATAACGTCCCGCATAGTCCCCAGCCGCGTGGGCCGGGGCAGCCAGGCCCGCTGCTGCGGGCGTTTGCGGGCAGCGGCAGGCCTGATTCAACGATATCCGGGCGGCGGCCGCAGACCGTTGTCGATCATGCTTATCAGGCTTTCGTGACGGGTCCTGGGCAGGACCGCGGGGGATGCCCGCAGCCGGCGTGGTTCACGCCGGGCGGTGCTCGGACAGGGGATGGCGGTGGAAGGTGAGGGCGTTGCGCCTCAGGCGCCGATATCGCGCATCAACAGGCCGAAGCGCAGGTCCACCTGGTCGGGAATCGGCAGGTACACGGTATGGCCGTCGCCCGGGGCCACTGCGATGGCCTGGCCCTGGGCGTCTTGCAGCTCATGCAAGTCGAAGTGGAAGTTGCCCTTGGGCGTCATCAGTTCCATGTGATCACCCAGGGCGAAGCGGTTCTTCACCTTGACCTCGGCCAGGCGGTCGCGGCGCAGTCCGGTGAGCTCGCCGACGAACTGCTGGCGCTCCGACACCGAGCTGCCGTTCTGGTAGTTCTGGTATTCGTCATGCACATGACGGCGCAGGAAACCCTCGGTGTAGCCGCGCTGGGCCAGGGATTCCAGGTCGTTCATCAGGCTGCGGTCGAACTCGCGCCCGGCGGCGGCATCGTCGATGGCCCGGCGATAGACCTGGGTGGTACGGGCGCAGTAGAAGTGGGACTTGGTCCGGCCCTCGATCTTCAGCGAGTGCACGCCCATGCGCGTCAGGCGCTCCACGTGTTGCACCGCCCGCAGATCCTTGGCGTTCATGATGTAGGTGCCGTGTTCGTCCTCGAAGGCCGGCATCTGCTCGTCCGGACGATTGGCTTCCTGGAGCAGGAACACCTGGTCGGTAGGGGCGCCCAGGCCCAAGGTCGGTTCGGGCTCGAAGGTCTGGACGATTTCCCCGAGGTCGTTCTCGGTGGCTTGCTCGGCCTTGTATTTCCAGCGGCAGGCGTTGGTACAGGTGCCCTGGTTGGCGTCGCGCTTGTTCATGTAGCCCGAGAGCAGGCAGCGCCCGGAATAGGCCATGCACAGGGCGCCGTGGACGAAGACTTCCAGCTCCATGGCCGGCACCTGCTGGCGGATTTCCTCGATTTCCTCCAGCGACAGCTCCCGGGACAGGATGATCCGGCTCAGGCCCTGCTGCTGCCAGAACTCGACGCTGGCCCAGTTAACCGTGTTGGCCTGCACCGACAGGTGGATCGGCATGGTCGGGAAGTGCCGGCGTACCAGCATGATCAGTCCCGGATCGGACATGATCAGCGCGTCGGGGGCCATTTCGATCACCGGCGCCAGGTCCTTGAGGAAGGTCTTGAGCTTGGCATTGTGCGGGGCGATGTTGACCACCACGTAGAAGCGCTTGCCCTGGGCCTGGGCCTCGCGGATGCCGAGGGCCAGGTTGGCGTGGTCGAATTCGTTGTTGCGCACCCGCAGGCTGTAGCGCGGTTGTCCGGCATACACCGCGTCGGCGCCGTAGGCGAAGGCATAGCGCATGTTCTTGAGGGTGCCGGCGGGGGCCAGGAGTTCGGGTTTGGCGAGGAGCGTCATGGGGCTGTCGGTCGCAAAAGGTCGCGAGGGTAAGGCAGCGCCCGCGGGCATTCATTGACCTGGGTCTATATCCGCTAGAGAAAATACGGCACTTGGCGACCTGGCGGCGGACTAAATCCCAGGACGCCAACCGGCGTTGACCGACCTGGACCGGACATGAATCAGAACAACCTGCAAAACAAGAGCCTGCTGCTGTTGCTGGCATTGGTCAGTGTGGCCTTCATCTGGATCTTGCTGCCGTTCTACGGTGCGCTGTTCTGGGCGGTGATCCTCGGCATTCTCTTCGCGCCGTTGCAGCGCCGCCTGCTGCTGCGCCTCGGGGGCCGGCGCAACCTGTGCTCGCTGTGCACCCTGGGCATCTGCCTGGTGATCGCCATCCTGCCGGTGATCGCCATCAGCGTGCTGTTGGTCCAGGAAGGCGCCGAGTTGTATCGCAAGATCGAGAGCGGGCAACTGGACATCGCCGGCTACCTGGAGCTGTTCAAACATCGCTTGCCGCCCTCCGTGCAGGGCTTGCTGGACCGCTTCGGCCTCGGCGAGCTCCAGGGCTTGCAGGAAAAGGTGGCCAAGGGGGCGATGCAGGGCAGTCATTACCTGGCGACCCAGGCGTTCAGCTTCGGCCAGGGCACCTTCGAATTCCTGGTGGGCTTCTCCGTCATGCTCTACCTGCTGTTTTTCTTCCTGCGCGATGGCCCGGAGCTGGTGCGCAAGATCCGCGCCGCGGTACCGCTGGCGGAATACCAGAAGCGGCGCCTGCAATTGAAGTTCACCCGGGTGGTGCGGGCCACGGTCAAGGGCAATGTGCTGGTGGCGGTGACCCAGGGCGCCCTGGGCGGGTTGATCTTCTGGTTCCTCGATATTCCCAGCGTGTTGCTGTGGGCGGTGCTGATGGCCTTTCTGTCGCTGTTGCCGGCAGTGGGCGCGGGGCTGGTCTGGGGGCCGGTGGCGGTGTACTTCCTGCTCAGCGGGGCCATCTGGCAGGGCGTGGTGCTGGGCCTGTTCGGGGTGCTGGTGATCGGCCTGGTGGACAACCTGCTACGACCGATCCTGGTGGGCAAGGATACCCGGATGCCGGATTACCTGATCCTGGTCTCGACCCTGGGCGGCCTGGCGATCTTCGGCCTCAATGGTTTCGTCATCGGCCCCTTGATCGCCGCGTTGTTCCTGTCCAGCTGGGGCCTGTTCGTCGAGACCCGGCCACGGGCGCGCTTGCCCTTGCCCTGAACGGCCTGGTGCCGGGGCTGCGGGACATCGTTCTTGCAGTCAACGTTCAGGCAGCTAGGCGTGCACTGGCTGGCGATCCAGTTGCCGGGAAAGGGCCTGGGCGGCGGTTAATGAAGCCAGGGGGCCGCTGACGGTCTCGCCATCGCGGACCAGGTACCAGCAGGCGAGCAAGCCCGATTCCCGCAGTGGGGCGGGGACGGCGCTGCCGACGACGGACATGATCTGAACCTTGGGCATGGGAAGCTCCTTTATGGGAGCGGTTACCTTACAAAGTGCCCAGTGCTACGAAAAATCACCCGGATCGATAATGGACATCGATGGCTGGGCAGGATATTCACCCACGGCGCGCGCGGGATCAGTCCACGACCTGGTCGAGCATCTGCAGCACCTCATGCTCGTTGAGCAGGCCCTTGCGCACCAGATTCTGGGTCAGCAGGGACAGGAACTTGGCGTTGCGATGGCCTTCCAGGTGCTTGAGCTCGGTCAGGGCGTCATACACCCGGCTGGAGGTGCAGAGGCCGGCAACGCGGTGCGGATTTTGCGTAGGCATGGGGAGCGTCCTTGTTGTTATGGGCGTGGGGCGATCGGACTGGATCGATCTTGCAGCCCTGGGATGACACAAACATGACCATCCCATGTCGCCCGGGGCATCCTTGGGATCGGCACACTATTGCCGGATTTGAACGCAAGTACTGTTCCAGCCACGACATTCTGCAGAATTATTCAGACATTCGGCCGGAGCCGGAATGCAACAGGCCCCGCCTTGGAGGGCGGGGCCTGTCGTTTGATCCTGCTGCCCCTTACCAGCGGCCAGGGCCGTAGTAGTAATGAGGATGGCCGTAGTAGCCACGGGGTGGCCCGTAGTAGACCGGTGCCGGGCGATAGTAGATCGGCTGTTGCACATAGACCGGTGCCGGTTGGTAGTAGACCGGAGGGGGCGGTGGGGCGGCGTACACCGGGGCTGGTTGCACATACACCGGGGCCTGTTGCACGTAGACCGGGCGATCCTGGTTGGCGACCACCGAACCCACGACGGCTGCGCCGACGACCGCACCCAGCGCGGCGGGCCCGGCCCAGCCACCGCCATGGGCGGATGCCTGGCCGGCGACAGCGAGTGCACCAATGAGCAGGGCTAGCTTGGGGATTTTGGAGATCATGGTTTTTCCTCGGTTCAACCCCTGCGTTTATGGTCTGCACCAGACTCGAGAACTGACGCGGGGATACTTCTAAGACAGTGGTTATCGCAAAATCTGCACAGCCGTTGAGTAAATGTTGTGTAAGGTCTGTACCGGTCTCTTTACCGTTATCCCTGGACGGCTAGAGCCCTTTGAACAAGCGCCGATATGATCGGGCACAAGCGGCTGGCCGACCAATCCCGTCTATCCGAAAGTGCCCGGCGAGGAGATGAAGATGCAAATGAACCCCAATAAAGACACCCAGTTGTGCATGTCGTTGTCCGGGCGTCCGGGGAACTTCGGCCTGCGCTTTCACAATCACCTGTATGAGCAACTGGGGCTGAACTTCTACTACAAGGCCTTCAGCAGCCAGGACCTGCCGGGTGCGGTCGGTGGGATCCGGGCCCTGGGTATCCGTGGCTGCGGTGTATCCATGCCGTTCAAGGAAGACTGCATCGCCCTGGTGGACGAGCTGGACGACTCGGCCCGGGCCATTGCCTCGATCAACACCATCGTCAACACCAACGGTCATTTGAAGGCCTATAACACCGACTACATTGCCGTGGCGCAGTTGCTGGCGGCCCATGCGGTGCCCAAGGACTGCACCTTCGTCCTGCGCGGCAGCGGTGGCATGGCCAAGGCGGTGGCCAGTGCCTTGCGCGACGGCGGTCATGCCCATGGCGTGATCGTGGCCCGCAACGAGGTGGCCGGCCGTGCCCTGGCCCGCTCCCTGGGCTACCAGTGGCAGGCGGAGCTGGGCAGCCTGCGTCCGCGGATGCTGGTCAACGTCACGCCGATCGGCATGAGCGGCGGCCCCGAGGCGCAGCAACTGGCCTTCGAGGCCGAGGCCATCGCCGCGGCGGATATCGTGTTCGATGTGGTGGCGGTCCCGGCCGAGACGCCGTTGATCGTACAGGCCCGGGCTGCGGGCAAGCAGGTCATCACCGGGCTTGAAGTGATTGCCATCCAGGCCCTGGAGCAGTTCGTGCTGTACACCGGCGTACGTCCGAGCGAAGAGCAGTTCCAGCAGGCCGTGGCCTTCGCCCGGGCTTGAAGGGGCCGGTGAGCCGAAGGCGCGCGAAGTGGTCGCAACCTTCGGCAGTGGCCGAGGCCTAGCCTTCCAGGCGGGCCAGGCGTTCTTCGAGGGCGGCGACCCGCGCTTCCAGTTCTTCGATGCGCTCCAGCGACACATTGGCGCCGCTGCTGCGCTCCACCGGGTTGCCACGGGCGGCGAGGATCGCCTCGATGTCCGCCGGGTCACCCAGGGCATGGGTGTAGCGGTCTTCGCGCTGGCCGGCCTGGCGCGGCAGGTGCAAGGCCAGGCCGCGGGCCACCAGGCGCTCGAGCTGGTGCAGGACCTGCTCGCTGTCTTCGAAGTCGTGCATGCGCCCGCTGCGGCTCAGCAGTTCGTTCACGGTCTGTGGGCCACGCAGGAACATCAGGCCACAGAGGATCAACTGCGCCGGTACCAGTTCCAGGGCTTTTTCCAGGCGCTGCTCCCAGCGGTCGGCGCGGCTGCCCATCTGCAGGCGAGTGAAACCCTGGGCCTCCAGGCTGCGCAGGCTCTGGCCGACCTGGCCCGGGGTCAGGTTCATCACCGGCTCGCGGCTAGTCTTCTGGTTGCAGGCGATGACCAGGGCGTTGAGGGTCAGGGGATAGGTTTCCGGGTTGGTGGCCTGCTTTTCGATCAACGAACCCAGGATGCGGATTTCCGTGCTGCCAAGACGCAGGGGTTCGCTGGAGGTTTCGTGTTCGCTGCTCATGAGTACTGCTCCCTTGGTGTCTGATGGAAAGACGCGTGGATAGCCCGCTCAGGTCGCCTGCTGGGTACTGGGGGTATCCACGGCCATGACGGCCGCTTTCGAGGGGCTCTGTTTTACCCGCAGAAGCGGTTCCTGGCCATCAGAACTTGGTGACAGGCATGCAACCGGGTGGCGGGCCACGCCTGGGCGAGGGCGTGGCCGCTGGCGGTCAACCGGGTTGTGCTTGCGTAGACACTTTTGCCGTCGCAGGTGACCGGCGGGCATCGGCTGCGGGCGGTTGCTCCAGGCACTGGCCGGCGAAGCGCGCCAGGGTGCGCAGGGCATTCCTGGCCGAGCGCAGGTAGAAGGCCTGCAGTTGGAAGACATGCCAGCGCTCGTGGTGAATCTCCAGCTCGCAAGGCACCCCGCAGGCCCGGGCGTGCTCGGCCAGGCGGCAGGCGTCGGACAGCAGCAGCTCCTGGTCACCCACCTGCACCAGCATCGGTGGCAGGCCGTCCAGCTCGGCCTCCAGGGGGCGGTGCAACAGGCCTTGATCGGGCGCGCCATAGGCTTGCAGGGCCTGTTCCAGCCAGTCGCGGCGAATCATCGGGTCCACGCCGTGGCGGCTCTGCAAGCTGGGGCCAGCCAGGGTCGGGTCGGTGACTGGCGACAACAGCATGAGCCCGGCGGCGATGCCGTCGCCCCGTTCCTTCAAGGCCAGGGCCAGGGCCAACGCCAGCGCACCCCCGGCGGAGTCGCCGGCGATCAGCAGTTGTTCGGCCGGGCAACCCTGGGCGCGGATCGCGTCATAGCAGGCCAGGCAGTCGTCCAGCCCCGCCGGGTAGGGGTGCTCCGGGGCCAGTCGATAGTCGGGGACCCAGACGGCACAGCCGCTTTCCTTGGCCAGGCGGCTGGTGACGCTGTAGTGGGTATCCGGGCTGCCGAGGCAGAACGCGCCGCCGTGCAGGTAGAGGATCGTGCCCCTGGCGGCAGTGGCCTTGGGTTCGATGATCTGCACCGGTACCCGGCCCAGGTGCGTGCGCCGCCGAGCGACCCCCAGGGCTGGCGGCATCAGCCAGGACAAGCCGGCGACGAGCTTGCGCTGGCTGGCCAGGGCCCGTGGCGGGCCGATCAGGGCCCTGAAGGTGCAGCGCAGGAACAGCCTGAGGAAGGCCGCGTTGGCCCGCTCCAGCCAGTCCCGGGGGGCGGCGATGCTGCGCCCGCTCGCCGGCGAGGCCGGGTCCAGCGGGCTGGAGAGTTGGTAGGCCGCCAGCCCGGCGTATCGCGCCAGCCAGCGATAGGTGAAGGTGAAGCCGGGCCAATTGGTGCTGTTGTGACCTTGCTCGTCCACATACCAGCTCTTGCAGCCGCTCCACACCGAGTTGGCCAGGCGTTGCTGGATCCGCAGCTGGAAGCGCCGGTGCGGGCGCTCATCCACTTCCACGGTGCGGGCGCCGCTGGCCAGCAGGGCCTGGCGAGCCTTCAGCACATGGGCGATCTGGCTTTCCAGCATATGGATGATGGAGTTGTGGCCCAGGTTGGTGTTGGGGCCGTAGAGCATGAAGAAGTTCGGGAAGCCGGGCACGCTGAGCCCCAGGTAGGCGGCCGCGCCCTGTTGCCAGGCCTGGTTCAGGTCGAGCCCGTTGCGGCCGGTGATGCGCATCGGCGAGAGAAACTCGGTGGCTGCGAAGCCGGTGCCGTAGATGATCGCATCCACCTCGTGCTGCTCGCCGTCCTGAGTCTGGATACCGTGCTCGGTGATGCGCTTGATGCCCTGGGTCAGCAATTGCACATGGGCTTGGTCGAAGGTGGCCAGGTAGTCGTTGGACAGCAGGATGCGCTTACAGCCGATGGGATAGTCCGGGGTCATCTGGCGGCGTAGCCGCGGGTTGGACACCGAAGTCTCCAGCAACTTCTGGAAAGGCCGGCCCACGGCCCAGCGCATCAGGCCGCGCAAGCGGGTGAAACCCAGGGCGCGGGACTCGAAGTGCAGGTAATGGCCGGCGCGCACCAGCTTCATCCACAGCGGGTAGCGGGCGAAACGCTGTTTTTCCCGGGGACTGTAGGGACGGTCGGCCTTGGCCATGATGTAGGCCGGCGAGCGCTGGAAGACTTTCAGCGCCGCGACCTGGGCGGCGACCTGCGGCACGAACTGGATCGCCGAGGCCCCGGTGCCGATCACTGCGACCCGCTTGCCGGCCAGGGAGTAGTCGTGGTTCCAGGTGGCGGAGTGGAATACCTGGCCGGCGAAGCTCTGCATGCCCGCCAGCTTCGGCAGCATTGGACGGCTCAGTTGGCCGGTGGCGCTGATCAGCAGGCGCGCCAGCAGCACCTGGCCGTCGTTGCAGGTCACCTGCCAGCAGCCCAGCTCCTGGTCGAAGCTGGCCTGGCGGACCTCGGCGCCGAACCGGATGAACGGTTCCAGGCCATGGCTTTTGGCGCAGTGCCGCAGGTAGGCGTGGATTTCCGCCTGGGGGGCGAAGGTCCGGGACCAGTGGGGATTGGGCTCGAAGGAAAACGAGTAGAGGTGCGAGGGCACGTCGCAGGCGGCCCCGGGATAGCTGTTGTCGCGCCAGACTCCGCCGACGTCCTGGCCTTTCTCCAGAATGACGAAGCGGCTGGCCCCAGCCTTGCGCAGGGCGATGCCCATGCCCAGGCCACCGAAGCCGGCGCCGATGATGATGGCCTCCAGGGGCTGGCTGGCGTCGGGTGCGGAGTTCGAAGCAGTGGTGGATGCTGGCATGACGACCTCGTTGTTATTGTTGTGGTGGGATGTGGCCACTTCCCGAGGGGAGACTACGAGCCGGGTGGAGCAAGCATGCAGGCAATCCGGCGCCGACCCCATGCTGGAAGGGGACAAGTGCTTTAGTATTTGGGCCAAAGCATGCTGCGACGAGCTGGCCCATGAACATTCAGTCATTCACCCGCGGATCCTCCAGTGCCCTGTTGCTGGTGAACTTCGGCCTCGAGCGGGGCCTGACGCAGACGCGCCTGTTGGCCGGCTCGGGCCTGTCCCTGGAGCAACTGCAGGACCCCAACAGCCTGTTGTCGGCGGCCCAGGAGTTGCGGCTGGTGGGTAACTTGCTGGCTTTGCTGGGGCACCCGCCGGGGCTGGGCCATGAGGTGGGCCTGCGCTATCACTTCTCCACCTATGGCTTGTTCGGCTATGGCCTGATCAGCAGCGCGACCCCGGCCGACGCCTTGCGCCTGGCCCTGCGCTTCTTGCCCCTGACCTATGCCTTCGCCTCTATCGGTTACCACCAGGAGCCCGGCCTTGGGGTGCTGACCTTTGGCGAGCCGGCGGTGGCGGACGAGCGGGTGCGGACGTTCCTGCTGGAGCGGGACATGGCCGCGGCGGCGGTATTGATGAAGGAAATCGTCGGCCAGGATTTTCGCCTGCTGCGGCTGACCCGCCGTGGTGCGCCGCCGGTTCGCCATGGCGTGGATGACGCCCGTGGGATCTTCGGCCTGGTCCCGGAGTTTCGCGCGGCCGATCATGCCCTGGCGTTCGACCGGCGCTTGCTCCAGCGTCCCTTGCCCCAGGCCAATCCGGTCACGGTATCGATGTGCGAGCAGATGTGCGCGCAGTTGCTGGAGCGTCGGCAGGCGCCCCAGGGCAGCGCCGCGCAGGTGCGTCTGCAACTGGACGCGCAGCCCGCCGGCAGCGTGCCGGACCTGCCGGGCATGGCCCGCCTGATTCACACCAGCGTGCGCACCCTCAAGCGGCGTTTGCAGGAGGAGGGCACCAGCTATCGCCAGTTACTGGCCGAGCAGCGTGGGGCCCGGGCGCTGGAGTTGCTGGCCAATCCCGCCTTGAGCCTGGGCCAGATCGCCGAGCGTTTGGGCTTCAGCGACCTGTCGAGTTTTTCCCAGAGCTTCAAGCGCTGGTTCGGCGTGGCCCCCAGCGTCTACCGCCAGAGCATTGCGCAAGACGCACCGGGTCACGGCCTGGGGCTATAATCCGCGCTCGCTGTATTCCCATCACCGTTGATCGAGACTGTCATGACCATTTCCCTGCACGCCGCTTCCGTTCCTGTTTTCAAGCAGATGCTCAAGGCCCTGAGCGATGTGTTGCACAAGGCCGAGGCCCATGCCACGGCGAAGAACATCGAGCCTGCGGCCTTGCTCCAGGCGCGTTTGTATCCGGACATGTTCCCGCTGGTGCGCCAGGTACAGATCGCCGTGGACTTCGCCAAGGGTGTTTCCTCGCGCCTGGCCGAGATCGAGCTGCCCAAGTATGACGACAGCGAAACCACCTTCGCCGAGCTCCAGGCGCTGCTGGCCAAGGTCCTGGCCTTCCTCGACACCATCCAGCCGACCCAGGTCGACGGCAAGGAAGGCATCGAGATCGTCACCCGCCCGGGTACTCCGAAAGAGAAGCGCTTCAGCGGCCAGTCCTACCTGCTGAGCTACGGCCTGCCGCAGTTCTTCTTCCACGTCACCACCACCTACGCCATCCTGCGCCACAACGGCGTGGAAGTGGGCAAGCGTGACTACATGGGCGCCTTCTGATCCCGCTCCCGACTGGGTTGCAGGCATGAAAAAGCCCGGCCAGGTTAACCCTGGCCGGGCTTTTCAATGGGGCGCAATCAGGCGGCTGCCTGGCCCTTGTCTTCCTGGGCCATGCAGGCTGCTGCGGTGAAGAGCACGTCGGTGGAGGAGTTCAGCGCGGTTTCCGCCGAGTCCTGCAGGACGCCGATGATGAAGCCCACGGCCACCACTTGCATGGCGATTTCGCTGGGGATGCCGAACAGGCTGCAGGCCAGCGGGATCAGCAGCAGCGAGCCGCCGGCGACGCCGGACGCACCGCAGGCGCAGATGGCCGCGACCACGCTCAGCAGCACGGCGGTGGGCAGGTCCACGGCGATGCCCAGGGTGTGCACGGCGGCCAGGGTGAGCACGGTGATGGTGATCGCCGCACCGGCCATGTTGATGGTGGCACCCAGGGGGATGGACACCGAATAGGTGTCTTCATGCAGGCCCAGGCGCTTGCTCAGCTCCAAGTTGACCGGGATGTTGGCTGCCGAGCTGCGGGTGAAGAAGGCGGTGATACCGCTTTCGCGCAGGCAGGTCAGCACCAGCGGGAAGGGGTTGCGGCGGATCTTCCAGTAGACGATCAGCGGGTTCATCACCAGGGCCACGAACAGCATGCAGCCGATCAGCACCGCCAGCAGGTGCAGGTAGCCGAGCAGGGCATCGAAGCCGGAAGTGGCCAGGGTCGAGGCCACCAGGCCGAAGATCCCCAGGGGCGCGAAGCGGATCACCACCCGCACGATCAGGGTCACGCCGCTGGACAGGTCCTCGAGCACGTTGCGGGTGGCTTCCCCGGCATGGCGGATGGCCACGCCCATGCCGATGGCCCAGGCCAGGATGCCGATGAAATTGGCGTTCATCAGCGCGCTGACCGGGTTGTCCACCACGCTCAGCAGCAGGCTTTGCAGGACTTCGCTGATACCGCCGGGAGCGCTGACGGCCACGTCGTGGGTGGCCAGCACCAGGGACGACGGGAACAGGCTGCTGGCGATCACGGCCACCACTGCGGCGGCGAAGGTGCCCAGCAGGTAGAGCACCAGGATCGGCCGGATGTGGGTTTCCTGGCCGTGCTTGTGGTTGGCGATCGACGCCATGACCAGCACGAACACCAGGATCGGCGCCACGGCCTTGAGCGCCGAGACGAACACCTTGCCGATGAAGGCGGTGGCCTTGGCCGCCTCGGGCGCCAGCAGTGCCAGGGCGATGCCGGCAATCAGGCCGATGACGATCTGGGTCACCAGGCTCAGGCGTTTGAGGGATTGCAGGAAAGAGGGAGGTGAAGCGCTCATGAAGGTATCTCTGTTTTTTTAATGTGCAGTGCGTATTGGCGGTCCCGCAGGGCGCGGCCTCGGGATTGAACCGCGACACCAGGCTGCGGTCGGAAAAGCAACGGACGCTCGGGCCGGTCACGTGACAGGCGCTTGCCCGGTGTCCGTTTGGGGCAGGGAGCGGACTTTAGCACAGCAGGCCCGGCTTCCCGCGCCGATGTGACGATCTGCCACTTGTCGGCAGCCGGGATAGGCGCCTGAGGTTGCCTTGACCCGGACCCGCTCTGTTAGTATTCGCCATCCCTTTTTTCCTACCGCTCAGCGCGCCCTTCGGGCCTCGCTGTCATGCGTCGTCGCTGGAGTTTTGCATGCTGTTTCCCATCCTGCTGTTATCGGCCGCGGGCTTCACCATCCTGACCACGGAGTTCGTGATCGTGGGCCTGTTGCCGGCGATCGCCCGCGACTTGCAGGTCAGCGTGTCCCAGGCCGGCTTGCTGGTGACCCTGTTCGCGTTCACCGTCGCCGCGTTCGGCCCGTTCCTGACCGCCTATTTCGCGCGTTTCCCGCGCAAGCAGCTGTTCATTGTCGTGCTGGTGCTGTTCGGCCTCTCCAATACCGTGGCGGCCCTGGCGCCGAACATCTGGGTGATGGCCTTCGCCCGGCTGGTGCCGGCCCTCGGGTTGCCGGTGTTCTGGGCCCTGGCCAGTGAAACCGCGGTGGATATCGTCGGACCGGACGATGCCGGGCGTGCCATCTCCAAGATCGGTTTCGGCATCGTCTGCGCCACGGTATTCGGGATTCCGGTGGGCACCCTGATCGCCGACGTCTTCGGTTGGCGCAGCGCGTTCGCCATCCTCGCCCTGGTGGCCTTTGCCAAGGCACTGCTCTTGTACCTCTACTTGCCCAAGACCGCGGTGCATGACGAACAGGCCAGCCTGGGCTCGCAGTTTCGCATCCTGCGCAATCCGCTGATGCTCGGGCATGTGCTGCTGTCGATCCTGGTATTCAGTGGCATGTTCACCGCCTATACCTACCTGGCGGACATCCTCGAGCGCCTGGCCGGCTTCAACGGCACCCTGGTGGGCTGGTGCCTGATGGGCTTCGGCGCGGTGGGGCTGATCGGCAACTCCCTGGGAGGCCGGGTGGTGGACCGCCATCCGCTGATCGCCTCGATGGTGTTCTGTGCCTTGATGATGGGCGGCATGGTGGCCCTGGTGCCGAGCATTCACTCGACCCTGGGGCTGGCGGCGGCCATGGGGGTCTGGGGCATGACCCAGGCGGCGATGTTCCTGGTCAGCCATGTGCGGATGATGAAGGCCGCCCCGCAGGCGCCGGCGTTCGCCGCCTCGCTGAACATCGCCGGGGCCAACATCGGCGTGGGCCTGGGGGCGATGGTCGGCGGCCGGGTGATCGATACCTTCGGCCTGGGCCACCTGGGGTTCACGGCGGCCGGTTTCATCCTGCTGTCCATCGTCCTGGCGATGCTGCTGATGAAGGCGGAGGCCGCTCCCCAGGCCTGCGCGTCCTGAGGTTCAGTGGCCGAGGGGCGTGAACAATTCGCGTCGCGCCCCTTCGGTGATGGCCACGATGCCGGGATGCTTGACCTTGCGCTCCACGGAAATGGCATAGAACGACTCGGCCACGGCGTCGGTCTGGCCAAGCAGCTGCACCCCATATTGCTGGCGCACCTCATCGGCGATCACGCTGGGGGCGATGAAGATACCGCTCCCGGACTGACCGAAGGCCTGCATCAGGGCGCTGTCGTCGAACTCCCCGATGATCCGCGGCTGCAGTTGCTGCTCGGCGAACCAGCGTAGCAAGCGGCTGCGGACCACGGTTTCCTGCCCGGGAATCAGCAGTGGCGCCCCGTGCAGGCCATGGGGAAAGTCGGCGCCATGCAGGCGCGCCAGCTGCTCGGTAGCGAAGAAACTGATCCCGCATTCCCCCAGCTTCTGGCTGTAGCCCTTGATATCCAGGTGGCTTGGCATGGGGCTATCGGAAATCACCAGGTCCAGGCGCTGGATGGCCAGGTCGGCGAGCAGGCGTTCCAGCTTGTCTTCACGGCAGGTGAGGCGGATCGGTTCGCTCAGCTCCATGGTCGGGGCGATCAGCCGGTAGACGATGGACTTGGGCACCACATCCGCCACTCCCACGCGGAACTGGATCTGCTGTTCATCGGGGCGGGCCCGGAGCATGGCCTCCAGTTCGCCGCCGAGCTGGAACATCTGCTCGGCATAGGGCAGCGTCTGGCGCCCGGCTTCGGTCAGCTCCAGTTGGCGCCCGACCCGGCGAAACAGTTCCACGCCATAGGTCTGCTCCAGCAGGGTGATCTGCCCGCTGATGGTCTGGGGCGTCAGGTTGAGCTGCTCGCAGGCGCGGACGATGCTGCCGGTCTTGGCCACGACCCAGAAGTAGTGCAATTGGCGGTAGTTGAGCATGGCTGGCCTGTATTCGAAAAAATCGAAGTATAACTGCTAAAAATACGAATTTTCCTGAAGTATCGCGCTCCTTAGAATGCCACGCCATCGACGGGCCATCCCTTGGTCCTGTCCGTTCTATCGAGGAAAGAGCATGTCATTGAAGAACCTGGGCGCGGTCACGCTGCTGGCCCTCTCTATGCTGACCCTGGCGGGCTGTGATCAGGCGGAAAAGAGTGCCCAGCACGTGCTGGATAAAACGGCGCAAGTGGCCAAGCAAGCCATCGACGACACTCACAAGGCGGCGGAGCAGGCCCTGAGCGATGCCACCCGCGGTGTCGTCGGCAAGGACAAAGACCAGGATGAGGACGCCAAGCAGGCCGAAGCGTCCCAGGAAATCTGACCTTTCATTCAACCGAGCCAGGATTGAACCATGGATTACCTTTTACAGCTTGCCGCCAGCCCCACCGCCTGGGTCGCCCTGGCGACCCTGGTGGTGATGGAGATCGTGCTTGGCATCGATAACCTGATCTTCATTTCCATCCTCACCAACAAGTTGCCGGAACAGCACCGGGCCAAGGCGCGGCGGCTGGGTATCGGCATGGCCCTGTTCATGCGCCTGGCCTTGCTCAGCACGGTGGCGTTCATCGTCCAGCTCACCGAGCCGGTGATCGAGGTGATGGGGCAGAGCTTCTCCTGGAAGGACATGATCCTGATCGCCGGCGGCCTGTTCCTGGTATGGAAAGCCACGACGGAAATCCATCACAGCATGGATTCCAAGCCTGAAGAGGCCAAGCCCGAGACGCCCAGCGTGGCCATCGGCTTCGCCGCGGCGATCGGCCAGATCCTGCTGCTGGACATGGTGTTCTCCATCGACAGCATCATTACCGCCGTGGGCATGACCGAGCACCTGCCGATCATGATCATCGCCGTAGTGGTCTCGGTGCTGGTGATGCTGCTGGCCGCCGAGCCGCTGGCCAAGTTCATCAATGACAACCCGACCGTGGTAATGCTGGCGCTGGGCTTCTTGATCATGATCGGCATGACCCTGATCGCCGAAGGTTTCGGTGCCCACGTGCCCAAGGGCTATGTCTATGCGGCGATGGCGTTCTCGGCTGCCATCGAGTGCCTGAACATGCTGGCCCGCCGGGCCCGGCAGAAACGCCAGGAGAGCCAGGCCCAGGCCTGACCTGGACGGCAGGCATGCCCCGCGGCCGCCTTGACTCCCTGGAGTCGGGCGGCCGCTTGGTTTCTGGACTTGGGGTCAGTCAATGGACAGTGGCGGGGCGGCGATCGGCCTTTTGCACGGGGGCGGCGGCGGGTTGCCGTGAATGGTGATGGCGCCGGGTGATGCGCAACACGCCCCAGAGCATGGCGCCGGCTACGGCCAGCCAGCCCAGGACCAGCATCAGGATCGTTGTCGTCAGGCTCATAAGTGCCTCCTTTCGTGCCCTTGTGGGGCACACACTCTTACTAATCGACAGTCTAGTAGGCTCTGTGTTTCAAGCTATTGACCAATAGTCGAGCGTCTTCGAACACTTCGCTCTATGGTTTTAAATTAACTGCCCCCCGGCGCTATACCCCTGCTCGCGAGAGCCCTATGATCAGGGCCCCAGCCGGGAGCGGGTCGCCCGGCAGCAGATATATAGAGAGCGATGATGGTGCGGGTATTTCCTCGATTTCGAGCGGCGCTGCTGGCCAGCGCCTGTGTCTTGGGCCTGGTCGGTTGTGCCGGCAGTGTGCCGCCGCAGCTCAAGCGCTTGCCTGAGCGGGTGGAACTGAGCAGCGTGCCGTTCTTCCGTGGCGAGATGTACCAGAGCGGACCAGGGGCGTTGGCCAGCATGCTGTCGCAGCAGGGCATCGTGATCACCCCAGGGTTGCTGGACAAGCCCCTGCATTTGCCGGGAGCCGAGGCCCAGTTGCAGCAGAACATGCAGAACCTGGCCCGGGAATACGGCATGGTGGTCTATCCCCTGGACGATAACCTGGCGGCCTTGCTGACCCAGGTGGCCGCCGGTTATCCGGTACTGGTGCGCTTCACCGAAGGCAAGGCATTCTGGAGCGAACCGCGCTATGCGGTGCTGGCGGGTTACAACCAGGATAAGCAGACGGTGCTGCTGCGGGGGGCCAAGTTGCGTCGGCAGTTGATGGAATTCGGCGAGTTCGAGTCGGCCTGGAAGGATGCCGGTAGCTTCGCGGTGCTGATCCAGGCTCCCGAGCAACTGCCGGCGGGTGTCGATCGCCAGCGTTGGCTGAAGGCGGTCAATGAGCTGGCCCAGGCTGGCCAGGAGCAGGCAGCTGCCAGGGCCGGCAAGGCCCTCGACAAACGTTGAACCTGTAATAACGACAACGGCGCCCGAAGGCGCCGTTGTTGCAAGAGAGGGCTGCGGATCAGTGGGAGGCCTGGGTGGCTCCCACCTGCCGGCTCTTGAGGTTCTTCTCGGCCTTGTAGCGCAGGGCCACATCCGGCACCGAGCCGCTCTTGCCGGTCTCTACCCAGTTGCGGATCCGGCTGGCATCGGCGAAGTGGGTGTACTTGCCGAAGGCATCGAGAATCACCAGGGCCACCGGACGATTGCCCATGCTGGTCACCAGCACCAGGCAATGACCGGCCTCGTTGGTGAAGCCGGTCTTGGTGATCTTGATGTCCCATTTTTCCTTGTTCACCAAATGGTCGGTATTGCGAAAGCCCAGGGTGTAGTTGGGCTTGCGGAATGCCACGGTCTTTTCCTTGGTGGTGCTCAGTTCGCTGAGCATCGGATATTTGCGTGCGGCCAGCAGCAGCTTGCTCAGGTCGCGGGCGGTGGACACGTTATGGATCGACAGGCCGGTGGGCTCCACGTAGCGGGTGTGGGTCATGCCCAGGGACTTGGCCTTGGCGTTCATCGCGGCGATGAAGGCGGCGTAGCCACCCGGGTAGTGGTGGGCCAGGCTGGCGGCGGCGCGGTTTTCCGAGGACATCAGGGTGATCAGGAGCATTTCATGGCGGCTGAGCTCGCTATTGAGCTTGACTCGGGAGAACACGCCTTTCATTTCCGGGGTGTCGCTGATATTGACGGAAATGTATTCGTTCATGGGCTGCTTGGCGTCCAGCACCACCATGGCGGTCATGAGCTTGGTGACCGAGGCGATGGGCACCACGACGTCCGGGTTGCTGGAATAGATGACTTTGTTGGTCTGCAGGTCGAGCAGCAGGGCGCTGCCGGAGGCGATGTGCAATTGTGAAGTGTCTCTTGGCGCCGCGGTGGTTTCGGCGGCGTCGACGCTCTGCGCGACCAGGGTACCGGACACAGCAAACAACAAGCTGAGGATGGAGAGACGAATTTTCACGCTGGTGGACTCGATAGGATGGATATGCCGTCTTGCAACGGGCTTTCTTGGAAAAACGTTACATTCTATGAGTATGGCTGAAGAACTGTCGATTGCTCTTCAGCAGTCAGGTGAAAGCCCTTCAAAACCAAGAAAAAAACCGATTTTTTCCTGAACGGTAGTGCATGGTCGGTCTGGTTCGCATGGCAGGCGCCGGGCCAGAAGTCGCCAGCGATAAGGGGAGGTAAATACTGGGGTGTTACAGAATAAAGAAAGCCCGCCGATGGCGGGCTTTTGTGTGCGCAAGGGCGCTCAGCTGTGCAGCGTTTCGGCGGCGTACAGGGTATTTTCCAGCAGGCAGGCGCGGGTCATGGGGCCTACGCCACCTGGCACCGGCGTAATCCAGCCGGCACGGGGCAGGGCGGTGTCATACACCACGTCGCCCACCAGCTTGCCGTCTTCCTGGCGGTTGATGCCGACGTCGATGACGATCGCGCCTTCCTTGATCCATTCGCCCTTGACCAGGCCCGGCTTGCCGGCGGCCACGACTACCAGGTCGGCACGGCTGACATGGCCGGCCAGGTCCTTGGTGAAGCGATGGGTCACGGTCACGGTGCAGCCGGCCAGCAGCAACTCCATGGCCATGGGGCGGCCGACGATGTTGGATGCGCCTACGACGACCGCATCCATGCCGTACAGGTCGGCACCGGTGCTCTCCAGCAGGGTCATGATGCCCTTGGGGGTGCAGGGGCGCAGCAGCGGGATACGCTGGGCCAGGCGACCGACGTTATAAGGATGGAAGCCATCCACGTCCTTGTCCGGGCGGATGCGCTCCAGCAACAGAGAAGAGTCCAGATGCTCCGGCAGAGGCAGTTGCAGCAGGACGCCATCGATATTCGGGTCATCGTTGAGGCGGTCGATCAGGCCGGCCAGGGCCTCTTGGGTGGTATCGGCCGGTAGATCGTAGGCTTGGGAAAGGAAGCCTACCTCTTCGCAGTCTTTACGCTTGTGCGAGACATAGACCTGGGAGGCCGGGTCGCTGCCGACCAGAATCACCGCAAGACCAGGAGTACGCAGGCCTTGCTGGCGACGCTCGGCGACACGCTTGGCGATCTGCTGGCGCAGGCTAGCGGCGATCGCTTTGCCGTCGATTAGTTGTGCAGTCATGACGCGTGATTAACCATCGAGAGGGAGAGAAAATGGGAACACATTCTCGCATGTCGGAACGAGAGGGCAAAGGCGCTTGGTCCGTGAATTGCCCTAACTCCTTTAATTAAATGAATTTTTTTTAAAAAAGAGTTGACGACCTAACGGCTCGTCTATAACATTCGTCGCACTTGTCGGGCACAGCCTAGCACTGGTTAAGAAGGTCGGGCAGAGTTGAAGTTAAACTCGTAACGACTGAAGCAATTAGTTTGTAGTCATCTAAGAGTACAGATTAATAAGGCGCCCGTAGCTCAGCTGGATAGAGCATCCGCCTTCTAAGCGGATGGTCGCAGGTTCGAGTCCTGCCGGGTGCGCCATTAGGCAGCTTTGGCACAAGTAACGCAATATGGTGGGCGTAGCTCAGTTGGTAGAGCACAGGATTGTGACTCCTGTTGTCGTGGGTTCGATCCCCATCGTCCACCCCATATTCGAAAAGGCGCCAGATTAATAGTCTGGCGCCTTTGCTTTAAAAGTCTGTTACGCGGACGTGGTGGAATTGGTAGACACACTGGATTTAGGTTCCAGCGCCGCAAGGTGTAAGAGTTCGAGTCTCTTCGTCCGCACCAATAAAGTAGCTAGTTAATAGCAGATGACGGCGCAGTACCTGAAAAGGTCTGCGCCGTTTTCGTTTCCGGTCTTGGTGCGTCCCGTGCGCGCGGCACGCCAGGTGGTGAAATGCCCGTGCTGTATTCGTCAGCTTTCTCGGCGAATGGCTGCTGTTGGCTGGTACGTTCGAGGGGCTCGTTCAGGTTCCTTCTATATATAGAGGGGCTGATGCTGAGGCCCTGGTTCGGTTCGTAGTATTTGCTCTCATGGCGGGGCTGGAACCTTTGTCCCCGTCTTCACATTGCTGGCCGCTTTTTACCCGTTTTCAGTAGGGTGACTTCTTGAGTTCGACCCACTAGAATGCATGCCCTTGATTCTGGGGTCGGAAAACGGCCGGCTAATCGTCTGTGCAACGAGGAATATCCATGCAAGTTTCTGTTGAAAATACTTCTGCTCTTGAGCGCCGCATGAGCATCACCGTGCCGGCTGAGCGCATCGAGAGCCAGGTCAACAAGCGTCTGCAGCAGACTGCCCAAAAGGCCAAAATCCCAGGCTTCCGTCCTGGCAAGGTTCCAATGAGCGTGATTCGCCAGCGTTATGAGGCTGATGCACGTCAAGAAGCAGTAGGTGATGTGATCCAGGCTTCCTTTTATGAGGCCGTTGTCGAGCAGAAGCTGAACCCGGCTGGCGCTCCTTCGGTCGAGCCTAAGGTGCTGGAAAAAGGCAAGGACCTGGAATACGTCGCCACTTTCGAAGTTTTCCCTGAGTTCACCGTTGCCGGTTTCGAAGGTATCTCTGTCGAGCGCCTGAGCGCCGAAGTGGCTGATGCCGATCTGGACAAGATGCTAGAAATCCTGCGCAAGCAAAACGTTCGTTTCGAAGTGGCCGACCGCGCTGCCCAGAACGATGACCAGCTGAACATCGATTTTGTTGGCAAGATCGACGGCGAAGCTTTCGCTGGCGGTTCGGCCAAGGGCACCCAGCTGGTATTGGGTTCCGGCCGCATGATCCCGGGCTTCGAAGATGGCCTGGTTGGCGCCAAGGCTGGTGAAGAGCGCGTTCTGAATCTGACCTTCCCCGAGAACTACCAGAACCTGGACCTGGCCAATAAGGCTGCCGAGTTCACCGTTACCGTCAACAGCGTTTCCGAACCCAAGCTGCCTGAACTGACTGAAGAGTTCTTCGCGCAATTCGGTATCAAGGAAGCTGGCCTGGATGGTTTCCGTGCCGAAGTTCGCAAGAACATGGAGCGTGAACTGCGTCAGGCCATCAAGTCAAAGGTGAAGAACCAGGTCATGGATGGTCTGCTGGCCGCCAACCCGATCGAAGTACCGAAGGCTCTGCTGGATAACGAAGTCAACCGTCTGCGCGTTCAGGCTGTTCAGCAGTTCGGTGGCAATATCAAGCCTGATCAACTGCCAGCCGAGCTGTTCGAAGAACAAGCCAAGCGCCGCGTAGTACTGGGTCTGATCGTTGCTGAAGTGGTCAAGCAATTCGACCTCAAGCCTGACGAAGCACGCGTTCGTGAACTGATCCAGGAAATGGCTTCTGCCTACCAGGAACCAGAGCAAGTCGTGTCCTGGTACTACAAGAACGAGCAGCAACTGAACGAAGTTCGTTCGGTTGTGCTGGAAGAACAAGTTGTGGATACTGTTCTGCAGAAAGCTAGCGTGACCGACAAATCGGTCTCTTACGAAGAAGCGGTCAAGCCGGTAGAAGCACCTCAAGCCGACTAATCTTCTTTATCGTTCGAAGCACACACCATAAGCCAGCCTTCGTGCTGGCTTATGCGTATTCAAGACATGACTATTTGGGAGTAACTGCAGGACATGTCCCGCAATTCTTATTATCAGCAGAGCTCTGACATTCAGGCCGCAGGTGGTCTGGTCCCGATGGTTATCGAGCAGTCCGCCCGTGGCGAGCGCGCCTACGACATCTACTCGCGCCTCCTCAAGGAGCGGGTGATCTTCCTGATCGGCCCGGTAGAAGACTACATGGCCAACCTGGTTGCGGCGCAGCTGCTTTTCCTTGAAGCCGAAAACCCGGACAAGGACATCCATCTGTACATCAACTCGCCAGGTGGTTCGGTGACCGCCGGCATGTCGATCTACGACACCATGCAGTTCATCAAGCCTGACGTTTCCACTATTTGCATCGGCCAGGCATGCAGCATGGGTGCATTCCTGCTTGCAGGTGGTGCGGCTGGCAAGCGCCACTGCCTGCCGAACTCGCGCATGATGATCCACCAGCCGCTCGGCGGTTTCCAAGGCCAGGCGTCGGATATCGACATCCATGCCAAGGAAATCCTGCACATCCGTTCGCGACTGAACTCGCTGCTGGCCCATCACACTGGCCAGAGCCTGGAAACGATTGAGCGTGATACCGAGCGCGATAACTTCATGAGCGCCGAGCGCGCTGCGGAGTACGGCCTGATCGACTCCGTGATCAACAAGCGTCAAATGCCCGCCTAAGCAACTTGAATGGAGGCGACTGGTTTGACCGGTCGCCTGCGGACTTGAAAAAGCCCGCAATTGCCTTCATCTTGTGTTGCAAGCCTATCGGATTTGGATCGATCGAATGACTGACACCCGCAACGGCGAGGACAACGGCAAACTGCTTTATTGCTCCTTCTGTGGCAAAAGCCAGCATGAAGTGCGCAAATTGATTGCCGGCCCCTCGGTCTTTATCTGCGACGAGTGCGTCGACCTGTGCAATGACATCATCCGTGAGGAGGTGCAGGAAGCACAGGCTGAGAGCAGCGCGCACAAATTGCCTTCGCCTAAAGAAATCAGCGGCATCCTTGATCAGTATGTGATTGGTCAGGAGCGTGCGAAGAAGGTTCTGGCGGTAGCGGTGTACAACCACTACAAGCGTCTGAACCAGCGTGACAAGAAAAGTGACGATGTCGAACTCGGCAAGAGCAACATTTTGCTGATCGGCCCTACAGGTTCGGGTAAAACACTGTTGGCCGAAACCTTGGCGCGCCTGTTGAACGTGCCTTTCACCATTGCCGACGCGACCACCCTGACCGAAGCCGGTTACGTGGGTGAGGACGTCGAGAACATCATTCAGAAGCTGCTGCAGAAGTGCGACTACGATGTGGAAAAAGCCCAGATGGGCATTGTCTACATCGATGAAATCGACAAGATTTCCCGCAAGTCCGACAACCCTTCGATTACCCGGGACGTTTCCGGCGAAGGCGTGCAGCAGGCATTGTTGAAGCTGATCGAAGGCACGGTCGCCTCGGTTCCACCTCAAGGTGGCCGCAAGCATCCCCAGCAGGAGTTCCTGCAGGTCGACACCCGCAACATCCTGTTCATCTGTGGCGGTGCGTTCTCCGGCCTGGAGAAGGTCATCCAGAATCGCTCCACTCGCGGTGGCATCGGCTTCAATGCCGAAGTCCGCAGCAAGGAAGAGGGCAAGAAGGTTGGCGAGTCCCTGCGTGAAGTCGAGCCTGACGATCTGGTCAAGTTTGGCCTGATTCCAGAGTTCGTCGGTCGTCTGCCGGTTCTGGCAACCCTGGACGAGCTGGATGAGGCTGCGCTGATCCAGATCCTCACCGAACCGAAGAACGCCTTGACCAAGCAGTACGGCAAGCTGTTCGAGATGGAAGGTGTCGACCTGGAGTTCCGCACGGACGCACTGAAGGCCGTCGCCAAGCGGGCGTTGGAGCGCAAGACTGGCGCCCGTGGGCTGCGCTCGATTCTCGAAGGCGTGCTGCTCGACACTATGTACGAGATCCCCTCGCAGTCCGAGGTGAGTAAAGTAGTGATCGACGAAAGCGTTATTGAAGGCAAGTCCCAGCCACTGTTCATTTATGAAAACAGTGAGCCGACTGCCAAGGCGGCTCCCGACGCGTAAGCTTCGGGCTGTTCGAGTGAAAGAAGGGGCCTTCGGGCCCCTTTGTTTTTAGCGTCTTTGAAACGCTGTCTTTGAGCTTGTTTTTTTTTCAGGCAGCCCCCATCTTGGTTTCACGTTTACTTCCACCTGTTTACGGCCGTATGGCCGCCGTAGAGGCGAAATCATGAAGACAACCATCGAATTGCCTCTCCTGCCATTGCGTGATGTCGTAGTTTATCCGCACATGGTTATCCCGCTGTTCGTGGGGCGCGAGAAGTCGATCGAAGCCCTTGAGGCAGCGATGACGGGCGACAAGCAGATTCTGCTGCTGGCACAGAGAAACCCTGCTGATGACGATCCCGGTGAGGATGCACTCTATCGCGTAGGTACCATTGCGACTGTGTTGCAGTTGCTCAAGCTGCCCGATGGCACTGTCAAGGTGCTTGTCGAGGGCGAGCAGCGCGGCGCTGTCGAGCGCTTCAGCGAAGTGGACGGCCACTGCCGTGCCGAAGTCGCCCTGATTGATGAGGTCGAAGCTCCCGACCGCGAGTCGGAAGTTTTCGTTCGCAGCTTGCTGTCTCAGTTCGAGCAATATGTACAGCTGGGCAAGAAGGTCCCTGCCGAAGTTCTTTCTTCCCTCAATAGTATCGATGAGCCCAGTCGCCTGGTGGATACCATGGCGGCGCACATGGCGCTGAAGATCGAGCAGAAGCAGGAAATCCTCGAGATCATCGACCTGTCCGCACGGGTCGAGCATGTCCTGGCCCTGCTGGATGCCGAGATCGATCTGCTGCAAGTGGAAAAACGCATCCGTGGTCGCGTCAAGAAGCAGATGGAGCGCAGCCAGCGCGAGTACTACCTGAATGAGCAGATGAAGGCCATTCAGAAAGAGCTGGGCGATGGTGACGAAGGTCACAACGAAATCGAAGAACTGAAGAAGCGCATCGATGCCGCCGGGCTGCCGAAGGACGCCATGGCCAAGGCCCAGGCCGAGCTGAACAAGCTCAAGCAGATGTCGCCGATGTCCGCCGAGGCCACCGTGGTTCGCTCCTACATCGACTGGCTGGTGCAGGTGCCTTGGAAGGCCCAGAGCAAGGTACGCCTGGACCTGGCGCGCGCCGAGGACATCCTCGATGCCGACCACTACGGCCTGGAAGAGGTCAAGGAACGGATCCTCGAATACCTCGCCGTGCAGAAGCGCGTGAAGAAGATTCGCGGCCCGGTTCTGTGCCTGGTGGGCCCGCCCGGGGTCGGCAAGACCTCCCTGGCGGAATCGATCGCCAATGCCACCAACCGCAAGTTCGTGCGCATGGCCCTGGGTGGTGTGCGTGACGAAGCGGAAATTCGTGGGCACCGGCGGACCTACATCGGTTCGATGCCGGGAAGATTGATTCAAAAGATGACCAAGGTTGGCGTGCGCAACCCGCTGTTCCTGCTCGATGAAATCGACAAGATGGGCAGCGACATGCGCGGCGATCCAGCCTCGGCCCTGCTTGAGGTGCTGGACCCCGAGCAGAACCACAACTTCAACGATCACTATCTGGAGGTCGACTACGACCTGTCCGATGTGATGTTCCTCTGCACCTCCAACTCGATGAACATTCCGCCAGCCCTGCTGGACCGGATGGAAGTGATCCGCCTGCCCGGGTACACCGAGGACGAGAAGATCAACATCGCGGTCAAGTACCTTGCGCCCAAGCAGGTCCAGGCCAATGGCCTGAAGAAGGGCGAGCTGGAATTCGACCCGGCGGCGATCCGCGACATCATCCGCTACTACACTCGCGAGGCAGGTGTGCGCGGCCTGGAGCGCCAGATCGCCAAGGTCTGCCGCAAGGCGGTGAAGGAGCATGCGTTGGAAAAACGCTTCTCGGTGAAGGTCACTTCCGACCTGCTGGAGCATTTCCTGGGCGTGCGCAAATTCCGCTACGGCCTGGCCGAGCAGCAGGACCAGATCGGCCAGGTGACCGGCCTGGCGTGGACCCAGGTGGGGGGTGAGCTGTTGACCATCGAGGCGGCCGTGGTGCCGGGCAAGGGGCAACTGATCAAGACCGGTTCCCTGGGCGATGTCATGGTCGAGTCGATCACCGCCGCGCAGACCGTAGTTCGCAGCCGCGCCAAGAGCCTGGGCATTCCCCTGGATTTCCATGAGAAGCGCGATACCCATATCCACATGCCCGAAGGCGCGACTCCGAAAGACGGCCCGAGCGCGGGCATAGGCATGTGCACGGCATTGGTTTCGGCCCTGACCGGTATTCCGGTACGAGCGGATGTAGCGATGACCGGCGAGATCACTCTGCGTGGTCAGGTATTGGCTATCGGTGGTTTGAAAGAGAAACTACTGGCGGCTCATCGGGGCGGAATCAAGACCGTGATCATTCCTGAAGAGAACGTTCGCGATTTGAAAGAAATTCCAGACAATATCAAGCAGGATCTGCAGATCAAACCAGTTAAATGGATTGACGAAGTCCTGCAAATTGCGCTGCAATACGCGCCGGAGCCCTTGCCGGATGTGGCTCCCGAGATAGTTGCAAAGGACGAAAAACGCGAGTCTGACTCTAAGGAAAGAATTAGCACGCATTAGTACGCATTAGCCTGGGGGGCTTCCTTGACAGCTTTTTAGAGCCCTTGTTATAAAGCGGCTCTTAAATGCCTGTAGGCCATTCAGCACTCGTTTTTGCTTTCACCAAAAAACTTAGAATCATACTCATAGATATATAAGGGGACTTAGAGTGAACAAGTCGGAACTGATTGATGCTATCGCTGCATCTGCTGATCTCCCGAAAGCTGCTGCTGGCCGTGCGCTGGATGCAGTGATCGAATCCGTTACTGGCGCTCTGAAGGCCGGTGACTCTGTTGTGCTGGTTGGTTTCGGTACTTTCTCGGTAACTGATCGTCCAGCTCGTGTTGGTCGTAACCCACAGACCGGCAAGACTCTGGAAATCGCTGCTGCTAAAAAGCCAGGTTTCAAAGCCGGTAAAGCTCTGAAAGAAGCGGTCAACTAAGTTTCTTCAGGGCCTTTGCCCATCCGGGTCGGGGTCATGCCTGATCTGGCAGCGGGGCGCCAGTCGACCGGTGCTACCGGTTCACGCCGAGAGTCGCAGGTTCAGCTCTTGTCCGCTCCGCCAGTTACGAGAAGGCGCATCCTCGGATGCGCCTTTCTTCTATCCGGACTCTACCCACGCTCCACGGTTGCTTGAACAGAAGTACAGCCGTTTCTGGGGGACGCATGCTGCAGAATATCAGGGACAATTCACAAGGCTGGATTGCCAAAACCATCATCGGGGTCATCGTCGCATTGATGGCGTTGACCGGTTTCGATGCCATTTTCAACGCGACTAGCCATAAACAGGATGCGGCCAAGGTCAACGGCGAGGAGATCACTCAGAACGAGTTGAGCCAGGCCGTCGACATGCAACGCCGCCAGCTGATGCAGCAATTGGGCAAGGACTTCGATGCCTCCCTGCTCGACGAGAAGATGCTGCGTGAAGCGGCCCTGAAAGGGTTGATCGACCGCAAGTTGCTGCTGCAAGGTGCCCAGGACTCCAAGTTCGCTTTCTCCGAAGGTGCCCTGGACCAGGTGATCCTGCAAACACCGGAATTCCAGGTTGAAGGCAAGTTCAGCCCCGAGCGTTTCGATCAGGTCATTCGCCAGCTGGGTTATAGCCGCATGCAGTTCCGGCAGATGCTCAGCCAGGAAATGCTCATCGGCCAGATCCGTGCCGGCCTGGCTGGCAGCGGTTTCGTCACCGACGCCCAGGTGCTGGCATTCGCCCGGCTGGAGAAACAGACCCGCGACTTCGCTTCCCTGACCGTCAAGGCCGATCCGGCAGCCATCAAGCTGACCGATGACGAGGTCAAGGCCTATTACGACCAGCACGCCAAGGAGTTCATGACGCCTGACCAAGTGGTGATCGATTACATCGAGCTGAAGAAAGCCGCGTTCTTCGACCAAGTCAGTGTCAAGGACGAAGACCTGCAGGCGCTTTATCAGAAAGAGATCGGCAACCTGGCCGAGCAGCGCCGTGCCGCGCATATCCTGATCGAGGTCAACGACAAGGTCGACGAAGCCCAGGCCAAGGCCAAGATCGAAGACATCCAGGCTCGCCTGGCCAAGGGCGAGAAGTTCGAGGCGCTGGCCAAGGAGTTCTCTCAGGATCCGGGTTCGGCCAATAACGGTGGTGACCTGGGTTACGCAGGTCCCGGCGTCTACGATCCAGCCTTCGAGAAAGCGCTGTACGCGTTGAACAAGGACCAGGTCTCCGCCCCGGTACGCACCGATTTCGGTTTCCACCTGATCAAGCTGCTCGGTGTCGAGGCGCCTGAGGTGCCGAGCTTCGCCAGCCTCAAGGACAAGCTGACCCGCGAGCTGAAGGCGCAACAGGTCGAACAGCGTTTCGTCGATGCCACCAAGCAGCTGGAAGACTCGTCGTTCGAAGCCTCCGACCTGGCCCAGCCGGCCCAGGACCTGAAACTCACCGTGCATACCTCCGCGCCGTTCGGCCGTGAGGGTGGCGACGGTATCGCGGCCAACCGCGCCGTCATCCAGGCGGCTTTCAGTACCGAAGTCCTCGACGAGGGGGCCAACAGCGGCGCCATCGAACTGGATCCGGAAACCGTCGTGGTACTGCGTGCCAAGGAGCACCGCAAGCCCGAGCAACTGCCCCTGGAGAGCGTAGCCAGTTCCATTCGCACGCAATTGGCCAAGGAGCACGCCAGCGCTGCGGCCAAGACCAAGGCTGAAGAGCTGATCGCCAGTCTGCGCGATGGCAAGGTTGCGCTGAACAAGCCCGTGGACGGCCAGGACTGGAAAGTCGCTAAAGCCGTTACCCGCGGCCAGGACGGTATCGATCCGACCGTACTGCAGGCTCTGTTCCGCATGAGCAAGCCTGAGTCCAAGGACAAGCCGAGCTTCACCAGCGTGACCCTGCCTAACGGCAACCTGCTGGTGCTGCAGCTCAACGCGGTCAACGAAGCCACGGCGCCGACCGAGGAAGAGAAGGCCCAGTACCGTCGCTTCCTGGCTTCGCGCCAAGGGCAGCAAGACTTCGCGGCCTACCGCAAGCAACTGGAAAGCCAAGCGGATATCAAGCGCTACTGATGCCTGTTCCCCTGTGTTGAAAAGACCCCGGCCTCAAAGCCGGGGTCTTTTTTTGCGTGGATGATCCCCATCCATGAGCGGTTAGCGATAAGCCGCAAACCCTTGTCGCTTGGCACCCACCGCTACCAGCAGGGCCGTCAGCAGCAGGCCGCCGATCACCCAGGGGAAGCTGGTCACCCCCGGCCCCTGGAGCAGCACTGCGCCGCCCAGGCCGCCCCCGGCGATTGCCAGGTTCCACAAGGTCACCAGCATCGACTGCGCGGCGTCGGCATGTTCACCAGCAGATTTGGCCAGCGCGGTTTGCAATAGGGTGGGAATACCTCCGAACGAAAGCCCCCAGATCACTGTCGCGACATAGATCGTCGTCGGTCCCTGGGGAAGCAGCCCCAGCAGCAGGGTCGAGGCGATGAACAGTAGGCAACTGACCAGTACCAGTGCCCTTAGCCAGCGATCGATCAGCAACCCGATCGCCCAGATACTCAACAGGGCGGCCAGGCCGAACACCAGCAGCACACGCTCGATCTGTCCGCCAAGGCCGGCTGGTCCAAGGAAGGGCGCAATGTAGGTGTAGAGAATGTTGTGGCCCAATACATAGGTAAAGGTCACGAACAACACCGGCCTGACGCCCGGCAATGCCAGTACCCGGCGCAGGGGAAGGCGTTTCTGGGGGCGTAGCCCCGGGAAGTCCGGTACCTGCCGGAGTACCCAGACGACCAGCCCGAGGGTCAGTAACGTCATGATGGCGAAACTCATGCGCCAGCCCACCATGTTGCCGAGCAAGGTTCCCGCCGGAATACCGATGGACAACGCGACAGGGGCACCGAGCATGGCCATGGCGATCGCTCGTCCCTGCAGGTGAGGCGCCACCATGCGACTGGCGTAGCCGGCGAGCAGGGCCCAGAGCAAACCGGCGAAGACTCCAGCACAGAAGCGAGCGGCCAGGGTCAGGCTGTAGTCGCTGGAAAGGGCGGTAATGCTGTTGACGATGGCGAACCCGCCAACGGCGATCAGCAACAGGGGGCGCCGTCGCCAACTTTGAGTCAGGGTCACCAGCGGAATGGCCGCCAGCAACGAGCCCAGGGCATACAAGGTGACCAATTGCCCGATCAGAGGCGGCGAGACCTCAAGGCCCTGGCTCATTTGTGGCAGTAATCCGGCCGGCATGGCTTCGGTCAACAGGGTGATGAAACCTGCGCTCGCCAGGGCCAGAAGGCCGCCGACGGGAAGGCGTTCAGAAGTTTCAGTAACAGGGGGCAGCAGCTCGCAGGCATCCACTGGGCGATTCATGGAAGGCTCCATGGTTGAAAGGGAGATACAGGGTAGGGCGCTGTCCATGGGGGAAAAATAGGCTAAGGTTCCGAACTTATCGGACATCCAGGTCCTTAATTCCGGAGTTGGCAATGGATTGGTTAGGCAGTATCCCGGTGTTCATGCAGGTGGCGGAGACTCGCAGCTTCACCGAGGCCGGGCGCCTTCTGGGGGTGTCGTCCTCGGCTGTGGGCAAAAGCATCGCGCGCTTGGAGGAGCGATTGGAAACCCGCCTCTTTCATCGCACCACCCGCAGTATCAGCCTTACCGCCGAAGGGGCGGGGTTGCTGGAGCGGTGCCGCCGGATTGCCGCCGAGGTCGAGCTGGCCCAATTCCAGTTATGCGATTCGGCCAGTGCCCCCGTGGGCAAACTGCGGATCAGCGCGCCCCAGGCCCACAGTCTGTTGATGCCGGTACTGGCGGAGTTCATGTTGCGCTATCCGCAGATCGAGCTGGATGTCGATCTTTCCGACCGCATGGTGGACGTCGTGGAAGAGGGCTTCGATCTGGTGGTACGCACCGGCAACCCCAAGGATTCACGCTTGCTGGCCCGGCAGGTGGGGCGTTTTCGCATGGTGCTGGTGGGCAGCCCGGGCTACTTCCAGGCCCGCGGACTGCCCCAGTCACCCCAGGAGTTGCATGGGCACGCCTGCCTGCGGCACATCTTCCATCACACCGGCAAGCTTGAGGCCTGGCCATTCAAGCCTCGGCTCCACCAGCCTGAACCGCTGCTGCCGACTCGCTTGACCAGTAGCTCTATCGAAGCACTGGAGCAAGCGGCCCGCAGCGGCCTGGGCATCGCCTGCTTGCCGGACTTCATGGTGCGTTCCGCCATTGAGCGCCAAGAGCTGCAGGTGGTACTCGACGAGTACCTGGAGTTCAAGGGCACCTTCTGGTTGCTGTGGCCGTCGAGCCGGCACGCCGCTGCCAAGCTGCGAGTGCTGATCGAACATTTGAGCGAACGACTTTTTCCGGTAAACAGTGGTCAGTAACCTTGCGTGAGATCAACGCCATCAATTAGCCGAGCTGCGCGACGCTGATCTGTAGCACAATACGCGCCGAAGCGTTTTCCTCAGGATTCTCGATGTTTAGATCATTTCCCCTGCGCTCGGCAACCGCGGTATTGCTGTTGTCCGCGGTCGCCGGTTGTTCATCGCACAAGACGGCCATCTACGAGCATGAAAGCTTCGACGATTCGGGTACGTTCTCGCGCAACTATCCGGTCAGCGAGACGGCATCTTGCGAGGCTGCGCGACGCGCACTGCTGAGCCAGGGCTACATCATCACCAGCAATGATCCGAAGCTGGTCAGTGGCCACAAGAGCTTCCAGCAGACCGGCGAGACCCACCTGGAAATCAGCTTCAACATCGTCTGTGCCAAGGATGGGACCGGTGGTCGTCGCTCGACGGTGTTCGCCAACGCCCTGCAGGACCGCTATGCCCTGAAGAAACTGAACAACTCGGCGAGCCTCGGGGTCGGGGTCCTGGGCTCGGTATCGATGCCCATCGGCTCCACTGACGATTCGATGGTCAAGGTGGCCAGCGAGACGGTGTCATCCGCCAAGTTCTATGAGCGCTACTTTGCCCTGTTGGAATTGTTCCTGCCCGAGGAAACCAAGGCAGCCACCCATGTCGAGGACAAGCCCAAGGCCGATCTCGGGGTTCCCGAGAACAAGCCGGACAGCCAGGCCCAGCTTCCGGCCAAGGCAGAGCCCCAGCCTGCATCATTGGCTCCGCCGGTCGTGCCCTCAGCGGTCCCAAGTACCCCGGTCGCCGAGCCTGAGCCGAGCCTGTCGCAGCCGGTGGTGCCGCCGGTGCAGGGGGCTCCGATAGTGCCGGCTCCAGCAAGCGAGCCAGCGCCGGCAAGCGATGTGCTCGTTCCAGAGCCCGTCATTACTCCTCCTCCCGCCAGCACGCTGCCACCGCCTTCCGAGCCGATCCAGGCGTTGCCGCGCTGAGGTGCCATGGCGATGGCGGTTCCGCCATCGCGGCACCCGGTCGCCAGGGCCTGGCTTGTCCAACAGTTGCTGCTTCCCTTGTCGACAGGGTCGCTGTTCGCCGTTCGGGCAGGGCGATAGCGGTTGCCTGTTTAAATTGTTTATGGGCCGTTACGTTTCAATGACAGAAATCCTGACTTGGGGGGTAGTATTTTTCCTGTCATCCCGGCAACTTATGCTGATCCTGGCGATAAACGAGCGCAGGTCCATTCAATCAACGGAAAAGGAGTCTCCATGGACGATTACCAAGAAGAGCTGCTGGAGTATCAAGCTTTCGAGCTGGATCCTCTGGAACCCGCAGACGATGCCACCGAGCTGTAAAGCCGGTGGTTTTTTTTAGCCGAACTGCCGGTGGCTGCGGCGAAACTCCCCCGGAGTCTGGCCGTTCCAGCGCTTGAAGGCCCGCTGAAAGGCCTCGGCTGAGGCGAACCCCAACAGATAGGCAATCTCGCCGAACGCCAGTTCGGTGTCGCGGATGTAAGTCATGGCCAGGTCGCGCCGGGTGTCGTTGAGAATCGCCCGGAACTGCGTACCTTCCTCGGCCAGCTTGCGGCGCAAGGTCCAGGTCGGCAGCTTCAGGCGCGCCGCCACTTCCTCCAGGTCCGGTTCCCGGCCACCGTTGAGCAACGGTCCGAGCAATTGAATGATGCGTTCGCGCAGGCTGCGGGTGCGGGTCAGTTGCTCCAGTTCCCTTTCGCACAACAGCAACAGGTGGCGCCAGGTGCTCGGGCAATGCTCGGGGTTGCGCAAGGCCAGGCTGGCCTGGTCCAGGCGCAGTTGGTTGCGCTCGGCGCCGAAGTGCACCGTGGTAGGGCCGAGCAGGGCATAGGCCTCGTGGTAGTCGGGCTGTTCGAATTCGATGTCGATCCGTTGCGCGTGCAGCGTTTTCCCGGCCAGGTTGGACAACTGCTGCAACCAGCCGGAGATGATCGAGTCCACCACGAAACGGTTGTAGGCGTTGTACGGGCTGATGGAATAGAAGCGCAGCCAGGCGCCGTCGGTATCCTCGCAAAAGCTCGACTGGCCGCGATAGTTGGAGCCGTACAGGGCTTCGAAGCGCGTCAGGCAGCGTGCCGCTTCACGCACGGTGGGCGCCTGGGCGGCGGTGACACCGGCCAGGCCGGCCTGGCTCAGGCGGCTGAGGCGACCCATGCGCAATCCCAGGGCCGGATCCCCGGTGAGCTGGATCGCCCCGTGGCCCAGGCGCATGTAGCGTGGAATCGACAGGCGCGCCCCGGCTTCGGCCAGCCGCGCGCTGTCCAGTCCATACTGCTCCAACAGGGGAGCAGGGTCCTGGCCATGGCTGCGGACCGCATCCGCCAGACTATGGACGAAGCCCACCGACAGGTCGCCCAGGCGCATCGGTGCGCTTTTCAAGGCTCTACAGCCAGAGGTTCAGCAGGCGGGCGCCACGGCTGCCATCGTCGGCGAAGGTCTGGCCTGCGCTGCTCAGGAAGCTCTGGCCGCTGGTGCCCAGGTCCCAGAACTGGCCACGCAGGAAGACGCTGGCGCCACCGCTGGCCAGGCTCTGGGAGGCGCGGCTGGTGAGGGTCAGGCGCTGCCACGCCGTGCCCTCGCTGGTATTCGGCGCGAGGGCTGCAAGTGCGGCACTGTGGTCGCCGCGCCAGGGTTGCTCCCAGCGGCCCTTGCCCATGATGAAGGCCGGCACCGCCACCAACTGTGCCTGCTGTGCGTCGAGCTTGCGGTAGTTCTCCGGATACCAGCTATCGCTGCCGATCAGGACCCCGAGACGCCCGGCCGGAGTGTCGAAGACCTGCGGCGCCGCGCCGACATCGCCATGGATATAGCCGCTCTCGGAGAGGCTGGGGTAGATCTGGCGCTGCGGCTGGCCAATGGGCTGGCCATCGCTGCCGAACACCAGGGCGCTGTTGTACAGGGCGCCAGTACCCACCAGCAGGCTGCCCTGGTTGACGCTGGGTTCGGGGAGCACGATGGAGCCGGCCACCAGGGTCACCTGGAATTCCCGGGCCAGGCCGCCGAAGAGCTCCTGATAGTCCCTGGCCATCTGCTGGGCTTTCATCCGCAGGTGGGCGTCGTCCAGCCGGCTGGCGCCCTTGGCGGCGGCCAAGGCCTTGACGAACAGCAGCGGGTTGCTCACCGCCAGCCAGTTCATGGCCTCCTTCAGGGTGGTGGCCTGGTACAGCTCGTTCTTCTCGCCACTGACCATCAGCCAGGTACCGATATGTTCGGGCAGCACGACGATGGTCTTGGCATTCACCAGGCCGCGCTCACGAGCCTGTTGCAGGTAGGCCGCAAGCTTGCGGTGCAGGCGTGCGCTGCTTTGGTAGTCAGTGGGAAACAGCTCCGGCTGGATCGCCAGCAGGTTGCCGTGGTCGGCGCGCGCGCCATGGTCCACCGCCAGCGTGATGCGCAGGTCCGACAGGTAGTGCGCCCCCGGGCGATCGCGGGTCCAGGCTCCATAGCTGCCGATGGCGGCGACCAGGGCCAGGGCGAGGGTGATGTACAGAAGTTTGCGCATGGGAAAACAGTCGACAACCGTGTGCAGGATTCGCCGCCTAGGGTAGGGCGACAGCCGACGCTTGCCAAGGGTCGCTGTGCGTTTGGATCAATAACTTGTCAGTTACGGTCATTGAGCCTACAGCGGGTGTGCTTTTAGTCTGTGCCGCACTACCGACGGGAGCCGCAGAGCTTCCGCACCTACCGTGATAGCCCGATCTGGAGTGACGCCATGGCTGCTGCCCCGTACCCGCATTTGCTGGCCCCCCTCGACCTGGGGTTCACCACCCTGCGCAACCGCACCCTGATGGGCTCCATGCACACCGGCCTGGAAGAAAAGCCCGGCGGCTTCGAGCGCATGGCGGCGTATTTTGCCGAGCGCGCCCGCGGCGGCGTGGGCCTGATGGTCACCGGCGGCATCGGCCCCAACGATGAAGGTGGGGTGTATTCCGGAGCGGCCAAGCTGACTACCGAGGAAGAGGCGCAGAAGCACCTGATCGTGACCCGCGCGGTGCACGAGGCCGGTGGCAAGATCTGCATGCAGATCCTGCACGCCGGACGTTACGCCTACAGCCCCAAGCAGGTCGCGCCCAGCGCCATCCAGGCGCCGATCAACCCGTTCAAGCCCAAGGAGCTGGACGAGGAGGGCATCGAGAAGCAGATCCGCGATTTCGTCACCTGCTCGACCCTCGCCCAGAAGGCCGAATACGACGGCGTCGAGATCATGGGGTCCGAGGGCTACTTCATCAACCAGTTCCTCGCCGCCCATACCAACCACCGTACCGACCGCTGGGGTGGCAGCTACGAGAACCGCATGCGCCTGCCGCTGGAGATCGTGCGTCGGGTGCGTGAAGCGGTAGGCCCGAACTTCATCATCATCTTCCGCCTATCGATGCTCGACCTGGTGGAAGGCGGCAGCACCTGGGAAGAGATCGTGCAACTGGCCCAGGCCATCGAGAAGGCCGGCGCCACCCTCATCAACACCGGTATCGGCTGGCACGAAGCGCGCATCCCGACCATCGCCACCAAGGTGCCGCGCGCCGCGTTCAGCAAGGTCACGGCCAAGCTGCGGGGTTCGGTGGGCATCCCGCTGATCACCACCAACCGCATCAATACCCCGGAAGTGGCGGAGCAGATCCTGGCCGAGGGTGATGCCGACATGGTGTCCATGGCCCGGCCGTTCCTGGCCGATCCGGACTTCGTCAACAAGGCTGCCGCCGGCCGTGCCGACGAGATCAACACCTGCATCGGCTGCAACCAGGCGTGCCTGGACCACACCTTCGGCGGCAAGCTGACCAGTTGCCTGGTCAACCCCCGCGCCTGCCACGAGACCGAGCTCAATTACCTGCCGGTCCAGCAGATCAAGAAGATCGCCGTGGTCGGTGCCGGTCCGGCCGGTTTGTCCGCCGCCACCGTGGCCGCCGAGCGTGGGCACCAGGTGACCCTGTTCGATTCGGCCAGCGAAATTGGCGGCCAGTTCAATATCGCCAAGCGTGTGCCGGGCAAGGAGGAGTTCTACGAAACCCTGCGTTACTTCAAGCGCAAATTGCAGACCACGCATGTCGAGTTGTGCCTGGATACCCGGGTGGATGTCGAGCAACTGGTGGCCGGCGGGTTCGATGAAATCATCCTCGCCACCGGCATCGCACCACGGGTGCCGGCGATTCCCGGGGTGGAACACGCCAAGGTCCTGAGCTACCTGGACGTGCTGCTCGAGCGCAAGCCGGTGGGCCAGAAGGTGGCGGTGATCGGTGCTGGCGGCATCGGCTTCGACGTCTCCGAGTTCCTCGTGCACCAGGGCGTAGCCACCAGCCAGGATCGCGAGGCGTTCTGGAAGGAGTGGGGCATCGACACCCGCTTGCAGGCTCGCGGCGGCATCGCCGGGATCAAGGCCGAACCCCATGCTCCGGCGCGCCAGGTGTTCCTGCTGCAGCGCAAGAAGAGCAAGGTCGGTGATGGCCTGGGCAAGACCACGGGCTGGATCCATCGCACTGGCTTGAAGAACAAGCAGGTGCAGATGCTCAACAGCGTCGAGTACCTGAAGATCGACGACGCCGGCCTGCATATCCGCGTTGGCGAAGCGGGCGAGCCCCAGGTGCTGCCGGTGGACAACGTGGTGATCTGCGCCGGCCAGGACCCGCTGCGCGAATTGCACGATGGCCTGGTGGCCGCCGGGCAGAACGTGCACCTGATCGGTGGCGCCGACGTGGCGGCCGAGCTGGATGCCAAGCGCGCCATCAACCAGGGTTCGCGCCTGGCCGCCGAGCTCTGATCCCTCCTGCCCCGGCAGCGGCCCTGTAGCCGCTGCCGAAGGCTGCGCATGCCCCGCAGGGGCACGACGATCTTCCATTCCTGCACCTTCCCGTTGGCCTCTGAAGGTCTTACCTGCCCCGTAGGGGCACGGCGATCCTCGATCCCTGCACCCACACCTGCCCTTTGCCCCTGAAGGCCCTGCGGTCCTTTGCGCAGCCTTCGGCAGCGGTTACACGAAGCTTGTGTCGCTGGGGCACGGCGATCTGGTCCAGGGTTGCTAGAATGCGCACCCCTGTCTGCCGAGTCGCCAGCGATGCCCCTTGCCGAGTCCTTCGATCACTTGCCCCAGGCCCCGCTACAGCGGCTGGAGCTGGATTGGCTGCACCAGGCCGGGGTCGAGGTGGCGGTGCTGCGCCTGGACCTGATCGATCCGCTGATCAGCGGCAACAAGTGGTTCAAGCTCAACCACCACCTGCAGGCGGCGCGCCGCCAGGGCGCGCGGGGCATCATCAGCCTCGGCGGCGCCCATTCCAATCACCTGCATGCCCTGGCCGCCGCCGGCCAGCGTTTCGCCTTCGCCACGGTCGGGCTGCTGCGCGGGCAGCGCCAGGACACGCCGACCGTGCTCGACCTGGAGCGCTTCGGCATGCAGTTGCACTGGCTCGGCTACGGCGGCTACCGGGCGCGCCATCAAGCGGGTTTCTGGACACCCTGGCAGGCCCGGTATCCCGACCTTTACCCGGTACCCGAGGGCGGTGGCGGCCTGGCCGGAGCATTGGGCTGCGTGCCGCTGCTGGAGCAGGTGCGCTCGCAACTGCCGGCCCTGGGCTGGAGCGATTATCACGGCTGGTGGCTGGCCGCCGGCACTGGCACCACGCTGGCCGGGCTGGTCCTGGCCGAGGCCGGGGCGCACCCGGTGCAGGGTGCCCTGGCGGTGCCGATGGACCACGGCGTACCGCAGCAAGTCGCCGGTATCCTGGGGGAAGCCGGCAGGGCGCTCGAAGGTTATGCCTTGCTGGACGCCAGCCGTGGCGGCTTCGCCAAGGTGGACCGGGTGCTGGAGGCGTTCATCGAGCAGACGGAAAAGGCCAGCGGCCTGCCGCTGGAGCCGCTGTACACCGGCAAGGCCCTGCTGGCCCTGCACGAGCAGGTCCAGGCCGGAAGATTCGCCCCGGGTTGCCGGTTGATCTTCGTCCACAGCGGCGGCCTGCAGGGGCGCCGCGGCTTTGCCGGTCAGGCCTGACCGCGCTGGTGCCACATCCGCTGCAGGGTGTTGTCGCGCATCACGTAGTGGTGATACAGCCCGGCCAGGGCATGCAGGCCGATCAGCCAGTAGCCCAGGGTGCCCAGCAGTTCGTGCCAGCCCTGGAGCTGTTTGGCCAGGGCTTTGTCTTCATGCAGCAGCAATGGCAGGTCCAGGCCATAGAACATCACCTGGTGCCCCTTGGCGCTGGTGGTCAGCCAGCCCAGCAGCGGCATGGCGATCATGAACAGGTACAGCGCCCAGTGCATCAGCGTCGCCAGCAGCCTCTGCCACTGTGGCGGCGTGGGCTGGATCCTTGGCGCCACGCCCTGGGCCCGGGCGAACAACCGCAGCCAGACCAGGACGAACACGGTCAGGCCGAGCATGAAGTGGGCCTCGGTGATCAGGGTGCGGCCACCGCTGCCCTTGGGGAAGATGCCGCGAAATTCGATACAGGCGTAGACCACCGCCAGCAGGACCAGCATCAGCCAGTGCAGGGCGATTGTCATGGTGCTATAGCGCGCCTCGGTGTTTTTCCAGGGCATGGGGGCTTCCTCGGTCATCAGGTCTGAAGTCTCCGTTCTTGAGCGACGGAGTGCTTTAACTGTAAGCCGCTTTTGCCCGGTTTGCCTGGTGCGCCGCAAGCTTTCATCGCCTGGATGCCGAGCGCCAGCCGATAAAGCAACGGCGACTTGTATCAGTCGCCGTCCGGTCATTTTCACGGATGAAGTTCACCGCCCCTGGGGCATTTCTCCCCGGGCCAGGCGCTGGTTGATATCGGCGATCACCTGGGGCAGGTCGGCGATGGTGTCGATCATGTAGTGCGGGCGCGATGGCTCGAATAGCGTGTGGATGCGCTGGCGCTCGCTGGCCAGGGTATCGCTGGCCAAGGCGCGGTAGCCCTCGTAGCTCAGGCCCAGGGCGTTGCCCGAGCAGGTCAGGGCCACGGTCCACATGCCGGCGCGGCGGCCTTCGAGAATCCCCGGCACGGTGTCGTCGATCTTCACGCAGGCGGCGACATCGTCGATGCCCAGGGCGATCACGTTGGCCAGGGCCTGGGTCGGCCAGGGGCGACCGTTGGGCACTTCGTCGGTGGCCACCACGTGGTCGGCGACATAGCCGTTGGTCGCGGCCAGGGCCACCACCCGGTCCATCACCTGTTTCGGATAGCCGGAGCAGGAGCCGATCTTGATGCCTTGCTCACGCAGCTTGGCGATCACCTCCAAAGCCCCGGGGATCAGGGCCGAGTGCTCGGCGATCTTCTCGATCTGCAACGGCATGAAGCGCTCGTAGATGGCGGTGACGTCGGCATCGGTCGGGGTGCGGCCGAAGACCTTGCGATAGCGCTCGGCCACTTGCGGCAAATCGCACAGGGTGCGGATGTGGTCCCACTTGCCCATGCCCATCGGGCCGCGGGCTTCTTCGATGGAGACCTCTACATCGAACTCGGCGAAGGCCTCGACGAAGATCTGGGTCGGGGCGAAGGAGCCGAAATCGACCACGGTGCCGGCCCAGTCGAGGATCGCGGCTTGCAGCTGGTTGGGGTTGGTGTAGTTCATCGTTCAAGGACCTGTACAAGAGGCGAGGACGGCCGTGCCCGGCGGGCACGGTGATGGGGCGATCAGATATCCAGTACTTCCATTTCCCGCAGCACCTGGGCCACGGCAGCGACGGCGGCCTGCATGCCGGCTCGGTCGACGTGGCCGATGCAGCCGACGCGGAAGGTCTCGACCTGGGTCAGCTTGCCCGGGTAGAGGATGAAACCCTTGGCCTTGACCCGCTCGTAGAAGTCCTTGAACTGGTAGCGCGGGTCTTGTGGGGCGTGGAAGGTAACGATGATCGGCGCCTGGATCGCCGCTGGCAGGAAGCTGCGCAGGCCCAACTCGCCCATGCCTTGCAACAGGGCCTGGCAGTTGTCGCGGTAGCGTGCCAGGCGTGCCGGCAAGCCGCCCTCCTCGTGGTATTGCAGCAAGGCTTCGTGCAGCGCAGCCACCACGTGGGTCGGCGGGGTGAAACGCCACTGGCCGGTCTTGGCCATGTAGGCGTGCTGGTCGTGCAGGTCCATGGCCAGGGAATGGGCATTGCCCGCCGCCTGGGCCAGGGACTCCTTGCGAGCGAAGACGAAGCCCATGCCGGGCACGCCTTCCAGGCACTTGCCGGACGCGGCGATCAGCGCATCGAAGGCGATCTCGCGGGCATCGATGGGCAAGGCGCCGAAGGAACTCATGGCGTCGATGATCAGGCGCTTGCCGTGGCGGGCGACCACCTGGGCGATCTCCGGCAGCGGGTTGAGGATGCCGGTGCTGGTCTCGCAGTGGATCAGCGCCACGTGGCTGATGGACGGGTCGGCCAGCAGCAGGCGCTCGACATCGGCGGCGGTGGTGGGCTCGTCCTCGGCGGTTTCGAAGGTACTGAAGTCACGGCCGAGCACTTCGCAGATCTTCGCCAGGCGCTGGCCGTAGGCGCCGTTGATCAGCACCAGGACCTTGCCATCGCGGGGCACCAGGGTGCCGATGGCGGCTTCCACGGCGAAAGTGCCGCTGCCTTGGAGGGGGACACAGTGATGGGTGGCCTGGCCGTTGACGATGGCCAGCAATTGCGCGCACAGGCTGGCGGTCAGCTGGTTGAAGTCGCGATCCCAGGAGCCCCAGTCCACCAGCATCGCCCGGCGGGTGCGGGCGGACGTGGTCAGGGGGCCGGGGGTAAGCAGGATTGGCTCGGCGATGCTCATGCTGTGTCCTCGAAAATGATGGGAGTTAGGGTCTGTTGCCGTTTCGGCGCAAACCGCGTTGCCGCGTCAAATGGCGCCAGACTAGGCGTAGGACGCAGGCAATGGTCGCTCCCTTGCCAAGTCCTGCAACGACGCATGGCGCCATTTGACGCGCAACCCGAAGGGACGGGCCGGTTTTAGCGCGGCGCGTCGTTACTCGACGGCTCATTTGGAATGCCAAACCTCGCGTCTCGTGCCTAGCTCCGCGCTAAAACTGGCTCCGGCGCGGTCGCGGCGAAATGGCAACAGACCCTAGCTACGGCGACTAAATTGCAATTTGCCTTATCATCAATCAAATTGTTTGTTGTTATGCCTGCCATAAGTGAGGCCGATAGATATGAATCTGTTCCAGCTCCGCGCATTCGACGCCGTGGCCCGAGAAGGCAGTTTCACCCGGGCCGCCGGGCGCCTGTTCATCAGCCAGCCGGCGGTTACCGGGCACATCAAGGCCTTGGAGGAGCACTACCAGATCACCCTGCTGCGGCGTACCGCCCGGCGGGTGGAACTGACCGAGGAGGGCACCAAGCTGGCGGCCATTACCCGGGCGATGTTCGGCCTCGCCGAAGAAGCCCAGGCCATGCTCGAGGCCAACCGCCAGCTCTTGACCGGGCGCCTGGAAGTAGCGGCGGACGGTCCGCACCTGGTCATGCCGATGCTGGCCCGCCTGCGCGAGCGTTATCCGGGGGTGACCGTCAACCTGCGACTGGGCAACGCTCAGGAGACCCTGGCCGCGTTGCTCTCGGAGCATGCCGACGTGGCGGTGTTGACCGAGGTCGAGGAGCGCAAGGGCCTGCACCTGCAGAGCCTTGGGCAGTCGCGGATGTGTGCCCTGGTGCCCCAGGGCCATGAATGGCTAGAGCTGGCCGAAGGCATCGCCATCGAGCAACTGGACCAGGTGATCATGGTGCTGCGCGAGCCTAGCTCCATCACCCGTCGCACCTTCGACCAGGCGTGCGGACTTTCCAAGGTCCAGCCCCGGGTGCTGCTGGAGCTGGACAGTCGCGAGGCGGTGACCGAGGCGGTGGCGGCGCACCTGGGGGTCGGGGTCGTCAGTTCGCTGGAAGTGGGCCACGACCCACGGGTGCGGGTGGTGCCGCTTCGTGGCGCGGGCCTGGTCAACCAGCACATGATCGGCTGCCTGGAGCGGCGCCGGGAACTGCGGCTGATCCAGGCCTTCCTCGGCCTCGCCCCGCAAGCCCGGTAGCCGTTGCCGCAGGCTGCGTAGCAGACGCGGTGCCGGAGGTTCCAGGGCAAGGTCCTGCGGACCTTTGCGCAACCTCGCCGTGGCTCGACAGCGGCTACAGGTGGGACGGTCGGTTGTCGAGCACCAGGTCGAGGAAGGTGGCGACGATCCGCCGCGAACGCTGTTCGCGCAGGCACACCAGGGTCTCGGTCATGCGCTGCTGGCAGTCGACGATAGGCAGGGCGCAGATCCGCGAGTCGGCACCGAACTCCGCCGCTGACACCACACCCACGCCGATACCCGCCACCACCGCCTCGCGCGCCGCCTCCCGGCCTTCGACCTGGATCGCCGGGCGGATCCGCAGCCCGGCACGGTGCATTTCCGCCTCCACGATCTGGCGGGTCACCGAGCCGGTTTCCCGCAACACCATGGGCGTATCGTCGAGGTCGGCCAGGCAGATGGACTGGCGCTCGGCCCAGGGATGATGGCGCGAGACGAACGCCACCATCGGGTCATTGCCCAGGGTCAGCGACCACAGGCGCTCATCGTCCACTTCGCGTCCCAGCAGGGCCAGGTCGGCCTGGTAGCTGAACAGGCGCAGCAGGGATTCGTCGGTGTTGCCGGTCTCGATGCGCACGTTGATCCCCGGATACAACTGGCAGAAGCGGGCGACCTGCGCCAGCACGTGCACTGGCGCATCCACCGCCAGCACCAGGCTACCGGTTTGCAGGGCCTGGGAGTCCTGCAACAGTTCCTTGGCTTCGGCTTCGGCGACGAACAGGCGCTGGGTGATGGCCAGTAACCGCTGCCCCAGGTCTGTGAGCTGCACCGAGCGCTTGTTGCGATGGAACAGCAGGACGCCGAAACGCTCCTCCAGCTTGCGCACCTGGTCCGAAATGGCCGGTTGGGTCAGGTACAGGCGTTCGGCGGCCCGGGTGAAGCTGCCGTGCACGGCTACGGCATGGAAGGCTTTCAACTGCGCATGGGAAACCGACATGACCACCTCTTACAAGCTGGGCTTATATTTGAAATACGATAAATCGATTTCATTTATTAATTGCTAATTGCTTCCATCTTTCAAGGCCCGGTGACCGGTCGGTCGATCGCCACCGGGTCCTGGGGCCTGTGCGTGCGCTCGCAACCTCCCGCCCGGGAGCGCAACAGGCCCCGTCTGACCGGCAGCGCCCGCCACCAGGGCCCTGCCGTCGTGCTCAACAACAAAAAACACAGGCGTTTGCTTCGCATCCTGCCGGCACACTCACCCTGAGGTCAGAATCACGATGAACAAGCAGATCGGCACCATCAAACGTTGGCGCGTGCAGATTTTCGCCATCACCTGGATCGCCTACGCGGCCTTCTACTTCACTCGCAAGGCCTTTTCCGTCGCCAAGCTGGGGATCGCCGACGATCCAGGCTTCACCCTCGACAAGATGGCCATGGCCAACCTCGACGCCATCTACCTGGCGGCCTACGCCGTGGGGCAGTTCACCTGGGGCATGTTCGCCGACCGCTTCGGCCCGCGGGTGGTGGTGCTGGGCGGCCTGTTGATTTCCGCCGTCGCGGCGCTGGTGATGGGCAGCTTCGCCACCTTGCCGGTGTTCGCCACCTGCATGCTGGTCCAGGGGCTGGCGCAATCCACCGGCTGGTCCGGGTTGTGCAAGAACATCGGCAGCTTCTTTCCCGCCGAGCAACGGGGGCGGGTCCTGGGCCTGTGGAGTTCGTGCTACGCCTTTGGCGGCCTGGTGGCCTCGCCCTTCGCCGGCTGGTGGGCCTACACCCTGGTGGGAACCTGGCATGCAGCGTTCATCTCCAGTGCGGTGGTGGTGGGCCTGACCGCGCTGTTGTTCTTCATCTTCCAGCGCAATACCCCGCAGGACGTGGGCCTGCTAGCGGTGGAGGAGCCGGCGGCCCGAGAGCCTGCAACGGGTTGCCGCCTTGGGGTCTGGGCGCCACTGCGGGCGATCCTGCGCAATCGCCCGGTGCTGGTGCTGGGGCTGGCGTACTTCCTGCTCAAGCCGGCGCGCTACGCGATCCTGTTGTGGGGGCCGGTGATCGTCTACGAGCAGATGCCCTCGGTGGGCAAGGTCGGCGCGGCGATCGTGCCCACCGCCTTCGAGCTGGCCGGGTTGCTGGGACCGATCATGATCGGCCTGGCCTCGGACAAGCTGTTCAGCGCCCGGCGCATGCCGGCCTGCGTCCTCAGTTTGCTGGCCCTGACCCTGAGCCTGGGACTGTTCATGGGCGCGCTGCATAGCGGCAGCGTAGCGCTGGTGGTGGCGCTGCTGTTCGTCATGGGCCTGACCCTGTACGGACCGGACTCGATGATCAGCGGCGCGGCCGCCATCGATTTCGGCGCCGCCGGGGCCGGGGCTACGGCGGCCGGGTTCGTCAACGGTTGCGGTTCGGTGGGGGCGATCCTCGGTGGCCTGTTGCCGGGCTACTTCGATACGGTGACGGTGTTCCTGCTGTTTGCCGGCTGCGCCCTGGTGGCGGCGCTGTTGCTGGTGCCATTCTGGAACAGCCGGCCCAGTGGGGTCGAACCGGCGCCTGCGCTGGCCTCCAACGAACCCCTGCTGGCCAGGCCGGTGCGCTCCTGAGGTCCTCGCGCCGGGAGCCGCTGCTGCGCTCCCGGCAAATCCGACAAGGGCCGGAGCTCGGCCGGCCACTGACTTTTTGGTCGATCAGGGCCCAGAGGACGTATAAACTTGCGCCTCGCGTCGGCCAAATCCAACTCGACGCCATAGATCAAAGAGAGTGAGTAATGGGCGCACAGTGGAAGGTTAAACACAAAGAAGCAGCAGCCAACGCCAAGGGCAAGATCTTCGGCAAGCTGGTGAAGGAAATCACCATCGCTGCACGCAACGGCGCTGATGTAGCCACCAACGCCCACCTGCGGCTGGTGGTCGAGCAAGCGAAAAAGGCCTCGATGCCTCGCGAAACCCTGGAGCGTGCGATCAAGAAGGGCTCGGGCCAGCTGGGCGAGACCGTGCAGTACCACCGCGTGACCTACGAAGGTTTCGCCCCGCACCAGGTGCCGCTGATCGTCGAGTGCGTAACCGATAACATCAACCGTACCGTGGCGGAAATCCGCGTGGCCTTCCGCAAGGGCCAGCTGGGCGCCTCGGGTTCGGTGTCCTGGGATTTCAACCACGTGGGCATGATCGAGGCCTCGCCGGACAGCCCGGACGCCGATCCGGAACTGGCGGCCATCGAGGCCGGCGCCCAGGATTTCGAGCCGGGCGAAGAGGGCGCGACCCTGTTCCTGACCGAGCCTGCGGACCTGGACGCCGTACAGAAGGCCCTGCCGGAGCAAGGCTTCACCGTGCTGTCGGCCAAGCTGGGCTACCAGCCGAAGAACCCGGTCAGTGGCCTGAGCGATGAGCAGATGGCCGAAGTCGAGGCGTTCCTCGAAGGCCTGGATAACCACGACGACGTCCAGGACATGTTCGTCGGCCTGGCCGGCTAAGCCGCGCTGCGCGATTCGTTCGCCGGCCAGTGAGCTCCTGCAAGGAGGCTTGCTGGCCGGCGAAGTCGTTTCTAGAGGCTGTCCAACTCGCGGATCACCTGCTCGAAAGCCGGGCGCGCCAGGACGTGCGGTTGCTGGCAACGTTGCACCAGGTCCCGCAGGCCCTGGTGCTGCGCAGGGGCCAGCGAACCATCCTGGCGATCGAGCAGTTCCTCCAGCAAGATGCCGAAGGCCCGTACTTCCAGGCGTTGCAGGGCCTGGCTCTGGGGTGTGTCGTCCTGGGCGTGGAACGACGCTGCGCCAAAGTCCCCCAACAGGCAATCGCCCTGGGCATCGAACAAGGTGTTGTGGCCATACAGGTCGCCATGGGTGATGCCCTGGGCGTGCAGGTGGCCGGCTACCGAGGCGATGCCCCGGGCCAGGCGCAGGATCGCCCCAGCGCTGAAGCTGGCGTCCTCGGGATAGATGTCCCGGGAGCAGGAGTCCAGGCTCGGCAGCGCGGCGAGGTTGGCATAGCTGGGGTCGATCAACTGCATCACCAGACCGTCCTGGCCCTGGGGGTGATCGGTGATGCGGCCCTCGACCCGGATCAGGTTGGGGTGTAGCCCGGCGCTGATGCAGGCGTGCATTTCATGCAGCGGCGAGCCATCGCTGGTCATCTGGCCCTTGTACAGCTTGACCGCCACGGCCCGCGCTGGTTGCCCGGGAGCCTGCCACTGCGCTTGGTGGATCACCCCGGAGGCGCCTTCGCCCAGGCGTTGGGCCAGTTCCAGCTGGGTCCAGGGAATGCTGGGCGTGGATGCCAGGGCTGCGGCATCGACCTGGGACTCCAGCGGGTTACCGGCATAGGCCAGCCAGGTCAGGCTCGGCAAGGCCAGCAGGAACGGCGGCAGTTCGGTCAGGCGGTTGGCAGCGATCCGCAGCAGCTCCAGGCGCTGGCACTGCTCCAGGCTTTGCGGCAGCGCGGTCAGGCGATTGCCGGACAGCATGAGTTTTTGCAGCAGCGGGCGCCGGCCCAACTCGTCCGGCAGTTCAGTGATGCGGTTGTCGGTGAGGATCAGCCAACGCAGCAGGGGCGGCAGGGCGGCGGCCGGTACCCGCTCGATGCGGTTGGCCTTGAAGCCGATCATGCTCAGGTGTGCACAACGGCCCAGGCATTCCGGCAGTTCGCTGAACAGGTTGTCCGAGCAGAACAGGATGCGCAGGTGGCTGAGGCGGTGCAGGTCCTCGGGCAGGCTGTGCAGGGCGTTGCCGCTGAGATTGAGGATCTCCAGGGAGTCGGCGAGATCGAAGATCTCCCGGGGGAATTCAGTCAATCCGCAAGACAGATCCAGGCGCTTGATGCCGGCCAGCTGGCCGGCCCGCAGTTGGGCAAGGGTATCCATGAACAGCGTCGACACTCGAATGGGGAGGCCAGGGCCCCGGGAAAAGGCGCCCATGATAGCCATTGGCGCGCGGGCTTGCTCAGGCAAGTGCGCTGTCGGGGCCGACCTGGCGCAATTGTCCGAGGCGGCTGCGGGTCCGCGCCAGGTCGGCGACCTGGCCATCCAGGCCTTGTGCCAGGGGGAGTTGGCCAATCAGCAGCAGCTGCTTGTCCTGGTCGTAGAGCACATCGATCAGGTTGATGAAGCGCTGCTGGGCGGCCACCGAGCAACTGTCCAGCGCCGGCAGCTCGTCGATGATCCAGGTATCGAAGCGCCGGCTCAGTTCCAGGTAGTCCATTACCGCCGTGGGTCGTTCGCACAGGTCGTCGAACTCGAAGCGGATACTGCGTTGGCCGACCTGGCGCACGTCCAGGTGACGGTTGCCCACCGCCAGCCGCGTGGCCGGGGCATGGCGCTCGGGCAGTTGCAGTGCCTGGCGCTGGGCCGGGCTGCCGGGCCACACATATTGGCCCCGGGTGAAGGCTTGCTGGTCGTGGCTGCGGGCCCGGGTTCGATAATCCTGGTCGCCCCCCACTTCCAGGACGTGCATGCGTGCGTTGATCAAGTCGATCACTGGCTTGAAGCGCGCGTGATACAGCGGGTTGGGCAGCAGGCCCTCGGGGGCGTAGTTGGAAGTCACCAGCAGCAGGATGCCGCGCTGGAACAGGGCCTTGAACAGCCGGGTGATGAGCATGGCGTCGCCGATGTCGTGCACGTGGAACTCATCGAAGCACAGCACCCGGCACTGCTGCAGCAGTTCATCCAGGGTGGTTTGCAGGGCGTCGTCGTGCTGTTGGTGGCGGAACATGCCCTGGTGCAGCTGGTTGAAGAAATCGTGGAAATGCAGGCGGCGCTTTTCGGCGATGGGCAGGGCACGGAAAAAACCGTCCAGCAGCCAGCTTTTGCCGCGGCCGACGGCGCCATGCAGGTACAGGCTGCGGGCTTGGTGCGGAGCATACTGCAGGGCCTGGGCCTGGCGGGCCATGCTGTCGATCACCTGCAACTGGCCGGGGCTCAGGGTGTAGCCCAGTTCCTGCGCCTTGTGCCGAAAGTAGCCGTGGATCGATCCGTCCGTGGCAGGTTGCCGGCGTGCCCTGGCCAACCAGCGGCGCCAGAGCGATGGGATCGATGCAGGTGGTGGCGATGAAGCGGTCAATGCTGGTTATCCCGGATGTTGGCCCGGCGCCCACCTTAAAAGCGCCATGGCCGTTTGACCAATAGAAAACCCGGTGGCCAGTGATCTCGAAAAGGCATGGCTGTGGTGGCGCAAGTGCCTGGGCCGGGCCCTGGGGCCAATTAATACGCAAACTGGCGGTTTTGGCCCGGGTTGCTAACCTCATGGCAGCTAATGCTTCTCATCAGGGAATCGAGGCCTTGAATGGATGTAAGGGTTTGGCAGTCATGAGCGCATTGCTCGGCGTAACGGCAGGCGCCGCTGACCTGCAGGTGCAGGTCCGGGTCGATGTGGCACGTGGCTGCCAGTTGGTGGGGCAACAGCGCGAGGCCGGGGTGGCCCAGCTCGGCACCCTGGACTTCGGTACCACCGCACGCCTGGATGACTCTCGCGGCCCCTTGGGCGCGGCGCTGGGTGGCAGCCGCCAGCCACGCCTGGAGTGCAATCCCGATACTCCCTACCAGATGCGTATCGACGGCGGCCTGCACGGCGGCGTCGGTGAAGTGCGCTACCTGGCCGGCGCTGATTCTGCCGGCAAGCCGATCCCTTACCGTCTCTACCAGGACCCGGCGCGGCGCATCCCGTTGCCGGTCAATGTCCCGGTCAGCGGCCGGGTGCCGGATTCCGGCACGGTGGACCTGCCCTTGTACGGGCGTATCGAGCCCCTGGCCGAGATTCCGCGGGCCGGGGATTACTCCGATGTTTTGAAGGTGACCCTGACCTGGTAGCCAGGGGCATCGACGCTGTCGCGGGGGAACCGCGCAGAACAGGAATAGCCGCTGCAAGTGCACGGCTCAAGTGGGAGTCCTGATGGAACCGGGATGGGGGCAATGAAAGGCAAGACCTGGACGATCATCGCCCTGGGCTCGTTGTGCCTGGTGGTCGACGATGCGCAAGCGGCCATCAGCGGGCAGATCCAGGCGCGCCTGGTGATCACCGCCAGTTGCCAGGTCAGCAGCGGCGGTTCCGCCACCCACCCGGTCACGGATCCGGGCATGCTCGACTTCGGCCGGCAAGGGCCGACCTGGGTCAACCCCATCAAGGCCAGCCTCACCGACGAGGTCCATGGCCAGTTGCAGGTGGCCTGCAATCCCTCGGTCACCGGTTTCACGGTGAGCATCAACGGCGGCCTCAACGGCGACGGTACGACCCGGCGTTTGAGCAACGGCCGCCAGACCATCCCTTATCGATTGTTCGTCGATGCCTCGGGTAGCGATAGCTACAGCATCGGCCAGCAGCGCAATTTCGCAGTGAGCAGCGGTGGCCGGATCCCCATTCCGGTGTTCGGCTCGGTGGTCGCGAATACCCGCGCGGTTCCGGCAGGGGTCTACACCGACACCCTGACCATCACGCTGGATTGGTAAACCACGAGAGGACGTACATCATGCACGCGCTTGTATCCCGAATCGGCTGGCCATTGCTGGGCCTGCTCATGGCCTCCACGGCCCAGGCGGCGACCACGGTCACCGGGCAGATCACCTCGACCCTGATCCTCACCAGCAGTTGCCAGGTCAACGGCGTGGGCGGCACCACCGGATTGAATTTCGGCGCCTTGAACTTCGGCACCACCAACAGCCTGTTCACCACCGCCAGCGGCCAGGTGCTGGGTGGCGGTGGCGGTGCCCTGTCGATCCTCTGCTCGGCCGGCACCACCCCGAGCCTCACCGTGCAGGGCGGCAGCAACGACGGCAAGTCCACCGGCGGCACCCGGGCCCTGTACGACGGGGTGGGCAACTACGTGCCTTATGACCTGTATACCGATGCCGGGCATTCGCAGCTCCTGGCGATCAACGGAGTGATCGCCCTGGCGCCGAGCACCGGTGTGGCCCAGACGGTCAATATCTATGGCCAGGCAGTGGGCAAGGCCGGGCTGCCGGCGGGCACCTATACCGACACGGTGTCCGTGCAATTGACCTTCTGACGCCATGGCTCGCCATGGTCCTGCGGTGCTGGCCCTGGTGTGTGCCACTGCCTGGTCCGGCTGGCTTGCCGCGGCCACCAGCCAGAGCTTCCAGGTCAGCGCCACCGTCGCGGCCGGATGCCTGGTAATCGGCGGTGTCAGCAATTACGGCAGCCTGGTGTTCGGTAGCCAACCGGCATTGTCCACCAGTTCCGTGAGAGTGGCGCTGAGCGGCGGTGTGCAGCTGCAATGCACGCCCGGGGTGAGCCTGAACATGACGGTCGACGGCGGCCAGAACAACAACGGTGGGCGGAACATGCGGCTCAACAGCGGCAGCGCCCGGGTGGCCTACCAGCTGTTTCGCGATGCGGCCTACAGCCAGGGCCTGGGGGTCGGCCAGAATGTGGCGGTGACCTACAGCGATGCCAATAACATCAGCCTGCCGATTTATGGACAGGTGCAGTTGCCGGGCAATCAGCCTGGGGGGACCTATAGCGATGTGCTGCAGGTGCAGCTGTCGTGGTGATGGGGCGTTTCAACGACCAGCCGGCAGGCGGACAAGGAGTAGCAGCATGCGTTTATCTGTACGGGGCCTGAGGGCCTGCGGTTACCTGATACTGGCCGGGCTGTTGTCCAGCGCCCCGGGAGCCTGGGCCGCCAGTTCGGTATTGATCTGGCCGATCGATCCGGTGCTGGAAGCCGACCAGCAGGCCAGCGCGTTGTGGCTGGAGAACCGTGGCAGCGAGACCGCCAACCTGCAGATCCGGGTCTTCGCCTGGAGCCAGAGCGATTTTGCCGACCAGTACCAGAACCAGCGGGATGTAATCGGCAGCCCACCGGTGGCGAAGATCGAGCCCGGGCAAAAACAGCTGGTGCGCCTGACCCGTACCCGGGACATCCCGCCGGGCCAGGAGCTGGCCTATCGGATCATCATCGATGAAATCCCTTCCGCCACCCCCAAAGACCCTCGGAGCGATGCCGAGAGTGTGGCCGCGATTCGCTTCCAGATGCGTTATTCGGTGCCGCTGTTCGCCTATGGCGCGGGCTTGTGGAGCAAGGAAGATGCCAACCGGGCCAGGGACCCCAAGGGCATCGGCGTGCCCAACCTCAGCTGGCGCAAGGTGAACGCCGATGGCAAGACCTTCCTCGAAATGCGCAACCAGGGCGCGGTGCATGCCCGCCTGACGGATGTCGCCTTCAAGCAGGGCGGGCAGAACCGCCCCCTGGCGCCGGGCCTGTTGGGCTATGTGTTGCCTGGAGCGGTAATGCGCTGGCCACTCTCGCAAACCCTGGCCGGCGATTCGCACCTGCAACTGCGGGTCAATGGCGCACCGCAGGTCCAGGACCTGCCACCTTCACGCTGAACGGCGCGAAGACCGCCGCCGGGTATCGGCGGCAAGGACGGATGCGCGGGCCTTAGCGCATGCGCCCAGGGATGGAGAGGTCCATGGATGGACTTGAACCGCTCATGAGCCATGACCCGGCTCGGCGCTTTGGGGGCTGGAAGGGGCTGCTGGCTGGCTTGTGGGGCTTGCTGCTGGCGGCTCCGATCCAGGCTGGCGAGCTGCCGCCGCCGCCCAGCAGCCTGGAGTCGATGGCCGATGCGCAGCTGTTCCTGGAGTTGGTGATCAACCAGATGGATACGGGCAAGGTGGTGGCGGTGGAGCAACGTGCAGGGCGGCTGTTCATGCCAGCCAGCGCCTTGCGCGAGACGGGCATCAAGCTGGCGCAGGAACTGGAGAGCGAGGTCGATCTCGAAGCCTTGCCGGGGCTGCACAGCGATTACGACAGCCAGGGCCAGCGCCTGTTGCTGAACGTACCGCCGGACTGGTTGCCGGAGCAGTTGATCGGCAGTCGCCAGGCCTATCCGCGGACCCCGGCCCTGAGCAGCTTCGGCGCGTTGCTCAACTATGACCTGTACTTCAACGACACCGACGACGGCGGCAGCTACCTGGCGGCGGGGAACGAGCTGCGGTTGTTCGATAGCTGGGGCACCCTCACCAGCAGCGGGCAATACCGGCGAACCCTGTCCGGGGCCCGCAGCGCTTCGCTGAACAATGGCTATCGACGCTACGACACCACCTGGCGCTTCTCCGATGACGAGCGCATGTTGACCTACGAGGCCGGTGACCTGGTCAGCGGCGCCTTGCCGTGGAGCAGCTCGGTGCGCCTGGGCGGGCTCCAGTTGTCCAGGGACTTCGCCGTGCGCCCGGACCTGGTGACCTATCCCTTGCCGCAGTTCGCCGGGGAAGCGGCGGTGCCCAGCTCGGTGGACCTGTTCATCAATGGCTACAAGGCCAGCAGCGCCGAACTGCAACCTGGGCCCTACACCCTGACCAACATTCCCTTCATCAACGGCGCGGGGGAGGCGGTGGTGGTCACCACCGATGCCCTGGGACGCCAGGTGTCCACCACCGTGCCGTTCTATGTCACCAGCAACTTGTTGCACAAGGGCCTGACGGACTTCTCGGTGGCCGCCGGTACCTTGCGTCGCGACTACACCCTGCGGGACTTCGGCTACGGCCCCGGCGTGACCTCCGCCAGCCTGCGCCACGGCCTGAGCGACAGCCTGACCCTGGAAAGCCATGCCGAGGCCTCGCAGTCCCTGGCCCTGGGCGGGCTCGGCGGCAACCTGCGGCTGGGCCAGTTCGGGATCCTCAACACCGCCTTCAGCCAGAGCCGCTTCGACGGCAATGGCGGCCAGCAACTGAGCTTCGGCTACCAGTACAGCAGCCAACGCTACAGCCTGTCCTACCAGCGCGTGCAGCGCCGCGACCGGTACGCCGACCTGACGGTGGTGGATAGCCCCTACACCCGCCTCAGCCAGCGCAGCGAGCAATTGACCCTGAGCCTGAACCTGGAGCGTTTCGGCAGCCTCGGCGCCGGTTACTTCGACGTGCGCGCCGCCGATTCGACCCGCACCCGGCTGCTGAACCTGACCTGGAGCAAACCGCTGTGGCACAACAGCAGTTTCTACCTGTCGGCCAACCGCGAGATCGGCCAGCGCCAATGGGCGATGCAGGCCCAGTTGGTGGTGCCCTTCGACCTGTATGGCAGCCTGAGCTTGAGCAACGAGCGCAGCAAGGCCGGGGAAAACCGCCAGCGGGTCAACTTCAGCCGCTCGGTGCCGCTGGAGGGCGGGCTGGGCTACAACCTCGGCTACGCCACCGGCGATGGCCCGGACTACCGCCAGGCCGACCTGACCTGGCGCTTGCAGTCGGTGCGCCTGCAAGCCGGGGTCTACGGCACTCGCGAGGCCGAGACGCGCTGGGCCGATGCCAGCGGTTCGCTGGTCTGGATGGACCGCGAGGTGTTCGCCGCCAACCGTATCGACGATGCCTTCGTGGTGGTCAGCACCGGTGGCTACAAGGACATCCCGGTGCGCTACGAAAACCAGTTGGTGGGCCAGACCGACAAGAATGGCCACCTGCTGGTGCCCTGGAGCAGCGCCTACTACCGGGGCAAGTACGAGATCGATCCATTGAACCTGCCGGCCAACGTGCAGAGCCCGGACGTCGAGCAAAGGGTCGCGGTGCGTCGTGGCAGCGGCTACCTGCTGGAGTTCCCGCTGACCCGGGTGATCGCCGCGAGCATCGTCCTGGTGGACGCTCGCCAGCAGGAACTGCCCCTGGGCAGTAGCGTCATCCACTCGCAGAGCGGGGCCCAAGCGGTGGTCGGCTGGGATGGCCTGGTGTACCTGGAGAACCTCTCGGCCCATAACACCCTGGAGGTCGGCCTGGCCGATGGCAGCCATTGCCGGGCGCAGTTCGACATCGATCTGGAGCAACAGCAGATCCCGCTGATCGGCTCGCTGGTCTGCCAGTAGCCGCACAGCCACCACAGGAGGTCACATGAATGGATTCAAGGCCTGGCGGGGCCGGACATGGGGACTATGGACCCTGGGCTTGCTGGCCTGGTTGCCGGCGCTGCCGGCCCTGGCGCTCTGTTCCACGGTCAGTACCACCCCGGCGGCGTTCGGCACCGTCAGTTCGATCCTGGTGCGCACTACCTCGCAGCCGGCTTCCACCACCAATGCCGGCCTGAGTTGCACCGGCTCGCTGTTGTCGTTGTTGGCCACCACCGACCACTTCTACGCCACCGTCACTTCCAGTACCAGCGGCATGGTCGGGCCTACCGGCGATGTCATCAACTACACCCTGTATGCCAACAACAGCACCAGCTATCCCATCACCCGGGGCGTGGCCTTCGACTTCGCGCGCAATTCGATCATCGACCTGCTGGGCCTGCTGGGCAGCCCCACGGTGGCCAAGACGGTGCCGATCTACCTGGGCACCGTCACCGGCAGCAATGTCGCGGCGGGGGTCTATACCGAGAACCTGAGCATCTTCTGGAGCTGGAACTATTGTTCCGGAATCGGTGCCTTGGGCGCCTGCCTGGGGCGGGACATCGGCAGCGGCACCCAGAGCCTCACGGTGAACATGACCGTGTCCAACGACTGCGTGATCACCGCACCCAACATCAGCTTCGGCAGCGCACCGGTGGTCAGCGCCTTTGCCACGGTCACCGGGCAGACCATCAACCTGGCCTGCACCAAGGGCAGTGCCTACACCGTGGGTTTGAGCGACGGCCAGAACCCGATCAGTGCTGGCGGTCGGCGGCGCATGGTCTCCGGCGGCAACTACCTGGCCTATGACATCTTCAAGAGCGCTGGGACCACCCGCTGGGGCAGCGTCGGCAGTGCCCGGCGTTCCAGTACCGATGCCGAGGTCAACCCTGGCAACGGCCTGGGCACCGGCAGCCAGGTGTTCAACTACAACGCCAGGATCTATACCGACCAGAGCACGCCGCCGGCCGGTACCTACCTGGATAACGTGGTGCTGGACGTGGGTTTCTGAACGTCAGGCACTTTCCAGCGGGCAGGGCTGGCTGGCGCGCGGGCGCTGTGGGGCCAGGCTCCATAGCCAGTAGCCCAGCGCCATGGCATTGATGCCCGCGCCCAGCAGGCAGACGCCGGTCCAGCCGGCCCAGGCATAGGTGCCGGTGGCGGCGATGGAGCCCGTGGCGCTGCCGATGGAGTAGAACAGCATGTAGCCGGCCGCCAGGCGGCTCTGGGCCTCGGGACGCACACTGTAGATCAGGCTCTGGCTGGTGACATGCACGGCCTGCAGGCCCAGGTCGAGGCCGATTACCCCAACCAGCAGGGCCCACAGCGACCATTGGGTCAGGCCGATGGGGATCCAGCAGAGCAGCATCAGGCCCAGGGCCAGGCCGCTGGCCCATTGCGCCAGGCCTCGGTCGGCCAGTTGTCCGGCCCGCGCGGCCCCTAGGGCGCCGGCGGCCCCGGCCAGGCCGAACAGGCCGATCTGGGTATGGCTGAGCGACAGCGGCGGGGCGCTCAGGGGCAGCACCAGCGGCGTCCATAGGGTGGTGGCCGCGGCGAAGGTCAGCATGGCCAGCACGGCCCGGTCACGCAGGATCTTCTCCTCTTTGAACAAATGCAGCAGCGAGCCCAACAGGTGCAGGTAGCCCTGGGCTGCCGGGGGGCGCTGCACGGCCGGCAGGACCCGCCACAGGGCCAGGGCCACCATCAGGGTCAGTCCGGCGGACAGCAGGTACACCGAACGCCAACCCGCCAGGTCGGCCATGCCCCCGGCCACGGTACGGGCCAGGAGGATGCCCAGCACCACGCCACTGGTGACCACGCCGACCACCCGCCCGCGTTGTTCCGGTTGCGCCAGGTTGGCGGCGTAGGCCACCAGGACCTGGGTCACCACCGCCAGCAAGCCGACGCCCGCCATGCCCAGCAGTAGCCAGGTGCCGTTCGGCGCCAGAGCCACGACCAGCAGCGCCAGCACCGAGAGCAGGGTCTGGGTGACGATCAGCCGGCGACGGTCGAGCAGGTCGCCCAGGGGGACCAGCAACAGCAGGCCCAGGCCGTAGCCCACCTGGGTCAGCGTGATGACGATGCCCACGGTGGCCGGGGCCAGGCCGAAGCTTTGGGCCATGGCGTCCAGCAGCGGCTGGGCGTAGTAGACGTTGCCGACCGCCAGGCCGCAGGCGGTGGCGAATAGCAGCACCACTTTGGATGAGAGCGTCGCGGCGGCGATGGTGGGCGAATCAGCTGGCATGGCAGGCTCCGTTTCTGGTTGCTTTATGAAACCAGTTGTACGGTAGTCGTCACGGTTTTATATTGCAACCAGTTTTCCCAGGCTTATCGGAGTTTCCCCACCATGGTCAAACGCACCCGCCTGCAAGACGCTGAATGCCCGGTGGCGCGCTCACTCGACGCCATCGGCGATTGGTGGTCGTTGCTGATCGTGCGCGACGCCTTCGACGGTATCCGCCGTTTCGGCGAGTTCCAGCGCAACCTCGGCATGGCCAAGAACATCCTCGCCGCGCGCCTGCGGACCTTGGTGGAGCACGGGGTGCTGGACGTGGTGCCGGCTTCCGACGGCAGCGCCTACCAGGAGTACGTGCTGACGGACAAGGGCAAGGGCCTGTTCCCTTTGATCATCGGCTTGCGCCAATGGGGCGAGGCGTTTTTCTATGCGGAGGGGGAGGCGCATTCGCAACTGGTCGACCGCCAGACCCGGCAACCGCTGCGGGCGCTGGAGCTGCGTTCTGCCGACGGTCGGTTGCTGGGGCCGGAGGACTGCCTGCGGATACCCGTGGCTTGAGACCGCGACGACTGCGCGAGGGGCTCGCGCAGTCGTGGGTTTCGCTCAGCGCAGGCTGTCCACCAGGTCGGCCAGGGTGCTCAGCACATCCTTGCCCAGCTGCATGGAGCGCTTGCCGGACCAGCCGGTGAGCGGGTTGGGCGCATCGTTGTGGTCCTTGAACGGCATTTCCAGGGTCAGCGCCAGGCAATCGTATTTTTCCCCGACGGCATTGCAGGCCAGGGTCATGTTGGCCTGGCCGGGGTTGTCGCGGGTATAGCCGTGGAGGGTCTGGAAGTCCCGGGTCTTGTGCTTCAGGTGACTGCGAAAATGTTCTTCGAGCTTGGCCAGGCGCGGGGTGTAGCCCGGGTTGCCTTCACAGCCGGCCGTGAAGACATGGGGAATCTCCTCGTCGCCATGGATGTCGAGGAACAGGTCGACCCCGTACTGCTCCATTTGCTGCTGGACGAACAGCACTTCCGGGCTGAGCTCCTGGCTGGCGTCCTGCCAGGCGCGGTTCAGGTCCTGGCCCTTGGCATTGGTGCGCAAGTGGCCGTGGAAGGCGCCGTCCGGGTTCATGTTCGGCACCAGGTACAGGTCGGCCTTGGCCAGCAGGGCGTTGAGCTCGGCGTCATCATGGCGTTGCAAGCGTTCGATCACGCCTTCCATGAACCACTCGGCCATGTGCTCGCCGGGGTGCTGCTGGGCGATGATCCACAGCTTGCGCTGGCCTGGGGCGCCGCTGCCCTTGCGCAGCAACTGGATGTCGCGGCCTTCGACGCTCTTGCCCACGGCCAGCAGTTCGGTGCCGGCCTTGGTCAGGGCCTGGTCGATCAGCCAGTCGTGGCGGCCACGGCTGTAGGGTTCGAAGTAGGCGAACCAGGCGTGGGTCTGGGTGGCTTCGAGACTGAAGCGCAGGGCGTCGCCTTCGAAGATCGTCGGGACGCGAAACCAGTTCACGTGGTCGTAGGAGGCGACGGCGTGGTAGCCGGTCCAGGCCTTGTTGTAGGAGGACTGGCTGGCGTTGGTCAGGCGGAACCAATGTTCCTGGCCGACATGCAGGCCGCTGACCTTGAAGTGAAACCACTGGAAGTGCGGGCTCTGGGTATCAGGGCGGATGGCCAGCTCTACCTGGAGCGGATTGCTGGTGTCCAGCACATTGATGTTGCCGCTGTCGAAGTCGGCGCTGATGTGAAAAGAAGAGTGATTGCCCACCGTCATGGTCGGTTCCTGAACAGGATTGTTGTGACCGCTACTCTACACATCGGAGGGGGCAAAAGAAGGGGGGCGTCGTCCTTGACGCTGATGAAGCTTAGTTTGTATGCGATTGATTCTCAAGCGCTACTTTAGGAAATGCGGGGCCTTCTAGCGCGGCCCTTTGCTTGCAAAAGGGCATTCTTTTGCTATCATCGCCGCCATTATTTTTGCGTCATCCACGTCTTCATTAGCCTGAAGCCAAGCCAGCATGACTGGCAAAAAAAAGACCCGGCGCAAAAGCCGGGTCAAAAACCGTGATTAGCCTGATGAGGAGATAATCCAGAGGTCCGACCTAAGGTCCCTTGGATCATCGACCGATCTCGCGATCAGCTGCTTGCAATAATAATCATTATCATTTGCAAGTCAAACGTTTTTCCCTGCCTGCTCGAATTTTTTCACCCTGGATTCCCCTGCACCCGTTTCGGGCTGGCGGGGCGTCTGCATTTCAGGCGATTTCATGCCGTTGGCCTTCCAGGGACTTGTCCACCAGGGCCTTGGCCAGGTCGATCATATGCACCACCGAGAACGCCAGGTCTCGATTGGGCCCATGCAGGTTGTCGGCCGCGCCGTAGGCGGTGGCGGCCGCGCAGCGCAGCAGGTCGGAGGCATGGATCATGGCTTCCTCGCTGCTGAGGCTGCTTCTTATCTCGAAGAATTTCTCCTCCTTGCCGATGCTGCCGTGGGGTGGCTCCATAGGGTGGTCCATCGCTCGTCGCATTGCATGCTTGCCCGTAAGTGAGCTGAATGAGGCCTCTGTATCGAGTTCCGGCACGTCCTTGCTGCTTGTGTTCATGGGTTCTGCCTTGTCTTGAGAAAATGAAAAGAGGGGGGCAGGCACAGATTAATACTTATTGTAATTGTGACGCCATTTCAAATACTACAACTTGTGTGTTGAGGCGGAAAATACACAACGTATTGTTCCGCCCATGGATAAATGGATCGAGTTGGTCAAGGCCAACATGAAAGGCCGCAAGGTCACGCAGGAGAAGCTCGCCGAGCGCCTGGGCATGTCCCAGGGCGGCATTGGCCATTGGTTGAGCAAGCGGCGCCAGCCCAAGATCGAAGACATGAACCGGGTGCTGGAAGAGATCGGCATGGGTTTTCTCGAAGTGGTGCTGGTGGTCCGTGAAAAGCCCTTGGTCAACGATCACGGCGAGCCCCTGGAGCAGGAACCTTCGCTGGTGGACAGGTACAACCCGTACTTCCGTTATCCGGTCAGTGATTGGCGCAGCGCCGGCGAAGTCCGTGAGGATGGCCAGCCGAGCTATGTGCCTGAGCGCTACGAGTTGTCCGACTACCAGGCCCAGGGCGCGGCGTTCTGGTTGAGGGTGGTGGGTGACGCGATGATCGCGCCCACTGGCATGAGCATCAGCCAGGGCATGTTGATCCTGGTGGACCCGGCCATTGCGGCCGAGCCCGGCAAGCTGGTGGTCGTGCAGTGTCCCGGCAGCGCCGAGGCGCTCTTTCGCAAGTTGGTGCAGGAGGGCGGCCAGCGTTACCTGGCGCCTCTCAATCCCACATACCCGAAGATGCTCTACAACGACGATTGCCGGATCATCGGCGTGGTGGTGCAAGCGACCGCGAAGTTCTGAAGACGCAGGCGCCCTCAGTCGACAAAGCCCCTTCCTGGTTTCAGGAAGGGGCTTTTTGCATCCGGGGCTAGTCCATGGCTGCGTGTGGGCCGCAGCGTTCACGCAGCCCGCCTGGCGGCGGGCCTTGCTCATCAGGCTGGCTGTTCCAGCTCCACCAGCGCACTGCCTTCGCTGACCATCTCGCCTTCCTGGCAATACAGCGCCTTGACGATACCGGCGTGGGGCGCGCGGATGCTGTGTTCCATCTTCATGGCCTCGAGCACCACCAGTTGCGCGCCGGCTTCGACGCTTTGCCCGACGTCCACCAGGACCCGGACAATGCTGCCGTTCATGGGGGCAGTGAGGCCGCCGTGCTGGCTGTGGCTGGCGTCGGCCGCGGCGATCGGGTCGTAGGCCGTGACGCTGTGCATCTCGCCCTGCCAGTGCAGGTAGAGGGTGTCGCCACGACGGATGGCCCGGTGCTCGCGGCGCACGCCTTGGCGCTCCACCAGCAGGCGTTCACCCTGCAAGCGGTAGTCGACGCCAAGGGTCTGCAGGCTGATGGCCCGGTCCTGGCCGTCGGCGCTCAGGTGCAGGGTGACCTGCGCCGGCAAGCCGCTGCGCCAGCCATCGACCGCCGCCCAGGGCGAATGCGGATCGTCCTGGCGCTCGCGCCGCGCCAGGCTCTGGCTGTAGGCCTGGGCCGCCGCCTGCCAGAAGTCCTCGTCCAGCTCGCGGGCCGCCGGCAGCAGTTGCTCCTGGTAGCGTGGAATGAAGCCGGTATCCAGTTGGGCCTCGGCGAAGGCCGGGTGGGCGATGATCCGGCGCAGGAACGCCAGGTTGGTCTTCAGGCCGCCGATGGCGAACTCATCGAGCATGCTCAGCAGGCGCTGGCGAGCCTGTTCCCGGTCCTCGCCCCAGGCGATCAGCTTGCCCAGCATCGGGTCGTAGAACGGCGATACGCTGTCGCCTTCCTCGACGCCGCTGTCCACGCGCCGGCCAGGGCCACTGGCGGACTCACGATACAGCTCCAGGCGGCCGGTGGCCGGCAGGAAGTCGTTGCCCGGGTCCTCGGCGTACAGACGCACTTCGATGGCATGGCCCAGCAGGGGTACCTGGTCCTGGGTCATGGGCAGGGTTTCGCCACGGGCCACGCGGATCTGCCAGGCCACCAGGTCCAGGCCGGTGATGGCTTCGGTGACCGGGTGTTCCACCTGCAGGCGGGTGTTCATCTCCATGAAGAAGAATTCACCGCGGGCGTCGAGCAGGAATTCCACGGTGCCGGCGCCGACGTAGCCGATGGCCTGGGCCGCCCGTACCGCGGCTTCGCCCATGGCCTTGCGCAGCTCGGCGCTCAAGCCGGGAGCCGGGGCTTCTTCCACCACTTTCTGGTGGCGGCGCTGGATCGAGCAGTCGCGCTCGTTGAGGTACAGGCAGTTGCCGTGCTGGTCGGCAAAGACCTGGATCTCCACGTGCCGTGGCTTGAGCAGGTATTTTTCCACCAGCATCCGCGAATCGCCGAACGACGACTGTGCTTCACGCTGGGCCGAGGCCAGTGCTTCGGCCAGCTGGCTGACGTCCTCCACCACCTTCATGCCCTTGCCGCCGCCACCGGCGGTGGCCTTGAGCAGCACCGGATAGCCGATGCGCTCGGCGGCGCTGCGGAAGGTTTCCAGGTCCTGGGCCTCGCCGTGGTAGCCCGGCACCAGCGGTACACCGGCGGTTTCCATCAGGGCCTTGGCCGCCGACTTGCTGCCCATGGCGTCGATGGCCGAAGCCGGTGGGCCGAGGAAGATCAGCCCGGCGGCCTCGATGGCCCGGGCGAAACCGGCGTTCTCGGAAAGAAAGCCATAACCGGGGTGGATGGCCTGGGCGCCGCTGGCCTTGGCGGCGGCGATCAGCTTGTCGATCTGCAGGTAGCTTTCGCTGGCCTTGCTGCCGCCCAGGTCCACGCGGATATCCGCTTCACGGCTGTGGCGGGCATCGCGGTCGGTGGCGCTGTGCACGGCCACGGTGGTCAGGCCCAGGGCCTTGGCGGTGCGCATCACGCGGCAGGCGATCTCGCCGCGGTTGGCCACCAGCAGGGTATCTAGGATCGGCGCGCTCATCAGCGGGACTCCTTGGTCGTGGTCTCGGTCTGCCAGCTGGGTGGGCGTTTTTCCAGGAACGCCCGCAGGCCTTCCTGCCCTTCGGGACTGACGCGGATCCGCGCGATTGCATTTTCGCAGTAGCGGCGCAGGGCGGTGGTCAGGGCGCCGTTGCCCACTTCGCGCAACAGGTCCTTGCTGGCACGCATGGCCTGGGGGCTGTTGAGCAGCAGGTTGTCGATCCAGCGGGTGACGTGCTGTTCCAGCTCTGCCGCCGGGTAGCTCTCGGCCAGCAGGCCGATGTCCCGCGCACGCGGACCGTCGAAGCGCTCGGCGGTCAAGGCATAGCGCCGGGCAGCGCGTTCGCCGATGGCCTGGACCACGAACGGGCTGATCACCGCCGGGGCCAGGCCAATGCGCACTTCCGACAAACAGAATTGTGCGTCGTCGCTGGCGATGGCCATGTCGCAGCAGCTGATCAGGCCCAGGGCACCGCCGAAGGCCGCGCCTTGCACCACCGCCAGGGTCGGGATCTTCAGCTTGGCCAGGTTGTACATCAACTCCGCCAGTTCCCGGGCGTCGTCGAGGTTGGTGTTGTAGTCCAGTTCGGCCGACTGCTGCATCCAGGCCAGGTCGGCGCCGGCGCTGAAATGCCGGCCACGACCGCGCAACAGCAAGAAGCGCAGGTTGGGGTCGCCTTGCACCTGGTCCAGGGCCAGGATCAGCTCGCGGATCATCTCGGCGTTGAAGGCGTTGTTCTTTTCTTCACGGCTGAGCCACAAGGTGGCGAAGCCACGAGGGTCGCGCAGCAGTTCCAGGGTATTGAAATCGCTCATGATCTTCTCGCGCAGGATTACATGCGGAACACGCCGAAACGGCTCTGTTCGATAGGGGCGTTGAGGGATGCGGACAACGCCAGGGCCAGCACCTCGCGGGTCTGCGCCGGGTCGATGACGCCGTCGTCCCACAGCCGTGCGCTGGAGTAGTAGGGGTGTCCCTGGTGCTCGTACTGGTCGAGGATCGGTTGCTTGATCTGGGCTTCCTGGGTCGCGTCGAGCCCCTGTCCGCTGCGTTCCGCCTGCTCGCGCTTGACCTGTACCAGCACGCCGGCGGCCTGCTCGGCGCCCATCACGCCGATCCGCGCGTTGGGCCACATCCACAAGAAGCGTGGATCGTAGGCGCGGCCGCACATGCCGTAGTTACCGGCACCGAAGCTGCCCCCGATGATCACGGTGAATTTCGGCACCTGGGCGCACGCCACCGCCGTCACCAGCTTGGCGCCATGCTTGGCGATGCCGCCGGCCTCGTATTTCTGCCCCACCATGAAGCCGGTGATGTTCTGCAGGAACAGCAACGGGATGCCGCGCTGGCACGCCAGTTCGATGAAGTGGGCGCCTTTTTGCGCCGCCTCGGCGAACAGGATGCCGTTGTTGGCCAGGATCGCCACCGGGTAGCCGTGCAGGTGGGCGAAGCCGCATACCAGGGTGGTGCCGAACAGCGCCTTGAATTCATCGAACAACGAACCGTCCACCAGGCGCGCGATGACTTCGCGCACGTCGAACGGCTGTTTGGGATCGGCCGGCACCACGCCATACAGCTCATCCCGAGCATACAGCGGGGCGATCGGCGTGCGTTGCTGCAACTGGCCCTGCTTGTGCCAGTTGAGGTTGGCCACGCTACGGCGCGCCAGGGCCAGGGCGTGCTCATCGCTCTCGGCATAGTGGTCGGCCACCCCGGAAACCTTGCAGTGCACGTCGGCACCGCCCAGGTCCTCGGCGCTCACCACCTCGCCGGTGGCGGCCTTCACCAGCGGCGGGCCGGCGAGGAAGATAGTGGCTTGCTCGCGGACCATGATCGCTTCGTCGGCCATGGCCGGTACGTAGGCGCCGCCGGCGGTGCAGGAGCCCATGACCACGGCGATCTGCGGGATGCCCTGGGCGCTCATGTTGGCCTGGTTGAAGAAGATCCGTCCGAAGTGCTCGCGATCCGGGAACACTTCGTCCTGGCGGGGCAGGTTGGCGCCGCCGGAGTCCACCAGGTAGATGCACGGCAGGCGATTCTGCAGGGCGATGGTCTGCGCGCGCAGGTGCTTTTTCACCGTCAGCGGGTAATAGGAGCCGCCTTTGACCGTGGCATCGTTGGCCACGATCATGCACTCCACGCCTTCCACCCGGCCGATGCCGGCGATCACCCCGGCGGCGGGCACGTCTTCGCCGTAGACCTCGTAGGCCGCCAGCGGGCTGATCTCCAGGAACGGCGAACCCGGGTCGAGCAGGCGGTTGATCCGCTCGCGGGGCAGCAGCTTGCCGCGCGAGGTATGGCGTTCCTGGGCCTTGGCGCCGCCGCCTTGCTGGACCTGGGCCAGCAAGGTATGCAGGGCGTCGACCTGGGCCGCCATGGCGCTCCAGTTCTGCGCGAACTCTGGTGATTTAGTGTTCAACTGTGACTTCAGGATCATCATGACTCCTCACGCAGAATCAAGCCTCAAGCTTCAAGCTGCAAGAATGTTCAGTGTTGTGGCTGCAAGCGCGCATCGCTGTTTGTCTTGCTGCTTGTAGCTTTCTGCTTGAAGCTGCTTCAGCGGGTTTCGTTGAACAGTTCGCGGCCGATCAGCATGCGGCGGATTTCGCTGGTGCCGGCACCGATCTCGTAGAGCTTGGCGTCGCGCAGCAGGCGGCCGGCCGGGAATTCGTTGATGTAGCCGTTGCCACCCAGGATCTGGATCGCATCCAGGGCCATCTGGGTCGCACGTTCGGCGGAGTAGAGGATCACCCCGGCGGCATCCTTGCGGGTGGTCTCGCCACGCTCGCAAGCCTGGGCCACGGCGTACAGGTAGGCGCGGCTGGCGTTGAGCTGGGTGTACATGTCGGCGATCTTGCCCTGGATCAGCTGGAACTCGCCGATGCTCTGGCCGAATTGCTTGCGGTCGTGGATGTAGGGCACCACCAGGTCCATGCAGGCCTGCATGATCCCGGTCGGGCCGCCGGAGAGCACCACGCGCTCGTAGTCCAGGCCGCTCATCAGGACCCGCACGCCGCCGTTGACTGCACCCAGTACGTTCTCTTCCGGCACTTCGACGTCATCGAAGAACAGCTCGCAGGTGTTGGAGCCGCGCATGCCCAGCTTGTCGAACTTGTTGCTGCGGCTGAAACCTTTCCAGTCACGCTCGACGATGAACGCGGTGATGCCGTGGGGACCCTTTTCCAGGTCGGTCTTGGCATAGATCACATAGGTGTTGGCGTCGGGGCCGTTGGTGATCCAGGTCTTGCTGCCGTTGAGTACGAAGCGGTCGCCGCGCTTGTCGGCGCGCAGCTTCATCGACACCACGTCGGAGCCGGCGTTGGGTTCGCTCATGGCCAGGGCGCCGATGTGCTCGCCGCTGATCAACTTGGGCAGGTACTTGCTCTTTTGCTCATGGTTGCCGTTGCGGTTGATCTGGTTGACGCACAGGTTGGAGTGGGCGCCGTAGGACAGGGCCACCGAGGCCGAGCCGCGGCTGATTTCTTCCATGGCCACCACATGGGCCAGGTAGCCCAGGCCGGCACCGCCGTATTCTTCCGGCACGGTGATGCCCAACAGGCCCATGTCGCCGAACTTGCGCCACATGTCGGCAGGGAACAGGTTATCGGCGTCGATCTGTGCCGCCCGGGGCGCCAGCTCCGCCTTGACGAAGGCCTGGACCTGTTGGCGCAGCATGTCGATGGTTTCACCGAGGGCGAAGTTCAGGGTCGGGTAACTCATGGCGGGGCACCTTCAAAATTTGTTTTTGTCGAGGGAACGAGACGCGGAGAGCAGGCGGCCTGGCTCTCACCTTTACGTTAACGTAAACCTGCGTCGAATGGCTGTCAATCGCCCTTTACGTAAACGTCAACTTGCGCCAGAGTAATCGGGCTTTCGCTTGGAGCCTGGCTTGTTCGCGCCATCGGCCTGGCTCCTGAACACCCACTAATAAAGACAATAGGGGGCGTCATGGAACACTCGGGTTCCCAGCCGGATCGCAGCTATACCCGTGGCACGCAAGACCGCGCCTTGCTGGCGCAGACCATTGGCCAGGCCTTCGACAGCACCGTCGCCGCCCATCCCCAGGGCGAGGCACTGGTGGTCCACCACCAGCAGTTGCGCTACACCTGGCAGCAACTACGCGAGACGGTCGACCTGCATGCCCGGGCCATGCTGGCCCTGGGGCTCAAGACCGGCGACCGCTTGGGGATCTGGGCCCCCAATTGTGCCCAGTGGTGCATTGCCCAGTTCGCCAGCGCCAAGATCGGCGTGATCCTGGTGAACATCAACCCGGCTTATCGCGCCGCCGAACTGGAGTACGTGCTCAAGCAGTCCGGCTGCCAATGGCTGATCTGCGCCGGGGCCTTCAAGACGTCCGATTACCACGGCATGCTCCAGGGGTTGCTGCCGGAGCTGGCCGAACAGTCCATTGGCCAGTTGCACAGCCAGCTGCTGCCGGAGTTGCGTGGGGTGATCAGCCTGGACGCCCGGCCACCGTCGGGCTTCCTGCCGTGGTCGCAGCTCGGCGACCTGGCCGCCGGCGCCAGCGCCGAGCAGTTGCAGGCCCGCCAGGACAGCCTGGATTTCGATCAGCCAGTGAATATCCAGTACACCTCGGGCACCACCGGCTTCCCCAAGGGCGCGACCCTGAGCCACTACAACATTCTCAACAACGGCTACATGGTCGGTGAAAGCCTGGGCCTCACCGCCGCCGATCGGCTGGTGATCCCGGTGCCCTTGTATCACTGCTTCGGCATGGTCATGGGCAACCTGGGTTGCATCACCCACGGCAGCACCATGATCTATCCTAACGATGCCTTCGACCCGCTGCTGACCCTGGGGGCCGTGGCCAAGGAGCGGGCCACCGCGCTGTATGGCGTGCCCACCATGTTCATCGCGATGCTCGACCAGCCCCGGCGCCACGAGTTCGACCTGTCGAGCCTGCGCACCGGGATCATGGCTGGCGCCACCTGTCCGATCGAAGTGATGCGCCGGGTGATCAGCGAGATGCACATGAGCGAGGTGCAGATCGCCTATGGCATGACCGAGACCAGTCCGGTTTCACTGCAGACCGGCCCGGACGACGAGCTGGAACTGCGGGTGACCACCGTGGGGCGGACCCAGCCGCACCTGGAAAGCAAGATCATCGATGAGGCCGGCAATGTGTTGCCGCGTGGCGCCATTGGCGAGCTCTGCACCCGGGGCTATAGCGTGATGCTCGGCTACTGGAACAATCCCGAAAGTACCCGCGAGTCCATCGACCCGGCGGGCTGGATGCACACCGGCGACCTGGCGACGATGGACGAGCGGGGGTACGTGCGTATTGCCGGGCGCAACAAGGACATGATCATCCGCGGTGGCGAGAACATCTATCCGCGGGAGCTGGAGGAGTTCTTCTTCACTCATCCTGCGGTGGCCGATGTACAGGTGGTGGGGGTGCCATGTGCCCGTTATGGCGAGGAGATCGTGGCCTGGATCAAGTTCCATCCCGGACACACGGCCAACGAGCTGGAGTTGCAGGCCTGGTGCAAGGAGCGCATCGCGCACTTCAAGACGCCTCGTTACTTCAAGTTCGTCGAGGAGTTCCCGATGACCGTCACCGGCAAGATCCAGAAATTCCGCATGCGGGAAATCAGCACCGAAGAACTGCGCGAGCATCTGGGCAGGGGCTGATCGTCTTGGGGCGTGCATCGGTCCCGGTGCACGCAGCTGGGGCGGGCAGGGTGCAAAACACGAAAGTCAGGAAGCACAAAGGGGAGCCGAGGCTCCCCTTTAATTTGTCGTTGCGTGCTCTTTTTTATTATTGAGGGGCGGCCTGTTGTTGTTTTTGTCGACCGTGGCCCTTTACCGCTGTTTTGGGCGACCCCCATCCGGGATCAAGAGCAAACGTATTTTTTTGAGCGCTGATCCAATGTGTCGCCAGGGCGATCCAACCGGTTCGGGAGCTACCTCGAGGGTAGTTTTATTGTTCTCTGACCGATTGCGGATGGCTCTTGCAAGCCGTCCCGCACAGTGCACCTTCTCCAAAAAAATCTGTTAGCTGCGTCTCTGCCGTGTTGTTCTTGTTATGTCAGAGTCGTTTCGTCTTATTTTTATTAGGTTTGCAGCTTTTTATTCTTGTTATGCCATAGAGATAGCAGAAGCTGTGCCAACTTTTTAAAACCCTTTAAAATCAATGGCTTGATCATTTTGTAGGACAAGCTGCTCCGCAAAAAAATCAACAAACTGTTTCCGTGTTACTCGTTTCCGCCCCATTCCAGAGCGGTCGGTAACACACCGGCGCACACTTTGCTCAGCCGGCGCTACGTGCCTTGGCCACCCGCGAGCCGGTGGCCCGGCCCAGCACTTCGCTGATGCGGTTACCGGCGGCGATCAGGCGGTCCATGTCGATACCGGTGTGGATCCCCAGGCCGTCGAGCAGATACAGCACGTCCTCGGTGGCGACGTTACCGCTGGCGCCCTTGGCATAGGGGCAGCCGCCCAGCCCGGCCACGGAGCTGTCGAATACCGCGATGCCTTCTTGCAGGCTGGCATAGATATTGGCCAGAGCCTGGCCATAGGTGTCGTGGAAGTGCCCGGCCAGCTTGTCCCGTGGGACATTTGCGGCCACTGCCTCGAACATCCGCCGGGTAGCGCCGGCGGTGCCGGTACCTATGGTGTCGCCCAGGGACACTTCGTAGCAGCCCATGGCGTACAGCTCGCGGGCCACCAGGGCCACTTGTCCGGGGGCGATCGATCCTTCATACGGACAGCCCAGCACGCAGGACACATAGCCGCGCACGCTGATGCCGTGCTGCCGGGCGGCCTCCATGATCGGCGCGAAGCGTTCCAGGCTCTCGCTGATGGAGCAATTGATGTTGCGCTGGGAGAAGGCTTCCGAGGCGGCGGCGAACACCGCGACTTCCTTGACCCCGGCCGCCAGGGCATCCTCGAAACCGCGCAGGTTCGGTGCCAGGGCGCCGTAGACCACCCCCGGCTTGCGCTGGATGCGGGCGAACACTTCGGCCGAGCCGGCCATCTGCGGCACCCACTTGGGCGAGACGAAACTGCCGACTTCTATATAGCCCAGGCCGGCCTCGGTCAGGGCGTCCACCAGGCGCACCTTGTCGTCGACGCTGATGGGCTGGGCTTCGTTCTGCAGGCCGTCGCGGGGGCCGACTTCGACCAGGCGTACGTGGCTGGGGAGGGACATGGGGTTCACCTTCTCTCAAGTGATGACGGGGAGCGCTGCGCACCGCATGGTCGCTGGCGTCATTGGGCGGTGTTGTTCTGACTCTGGAGGGTCTGTTGCAGCGCCTGGGTGCAGCGCTCCTCGGCGGTATCCAGTTCCAGTTTCATCTGTTCGATGTCCAGCAGTTGCTGTTCGAGCTGTGCGCGACGCTCGGCGATCTTCGCCAACATGCTGTGCAGTTGCTTGAGGTTGCCGCTGGAGGGGTCGTAGAGCTCGATCAGCTCGCGGCATTCGGCCAGGGAGAAGCCGATGCGCTTGCCCCGCAGGATCAGTTTCAGGCTGACCTTGTCCCGTGGCGAATAGATGCGCTCCTGGCCCCGACGCTCAGGGGCCAGCAGACCCTGCTCCTCATAGAAGCGAATGGCCCGGGTGGTGATGTCGAGCTCGCGGGCGAGGTCGGAAATACTGTAGGTCTGACTGCTCATGGAGACGCTCAAGGGAGGACGTGGCGCTAAGCTAAAGGTAGGTTGACGTATACGTCAAGCAGTGCCCTTGCATCGCCGACCCGCTCCTGGCCGCCAGGCCCGGAAGCGGATCCGCTGGCGGTTCGGGCTCAGACTGCCTGCTGGTCGAGTTTTTTCTCGTGGGCGGCGACCTGCTGGCACAGCTCGATCATCTGCTCGCGCATCCAGCGGTTGGCCGGGTCCTGGTCGGTGCTTTCGTGCCAGTAGAGATGGGTTTCCACTGGCGGCACGTCGTTGACCGGCAGGTTGAAAGCCTGCAAGTCGTGGCGTCTTGCAAAACGCGCCGGCACGGTCATGACCATGTCGGTCTGTTGCAAGACCAGGGAGGCCATCAAGTAATGCTGGGAACGCAGGGCGATCTTGCGCTGGATGCCCATCTTGCCCAGGGCCAGGTCCACATGGCCGAGGCCGCTGCGGCGGCTGGAAATATGGATATGGGTCAGGGACAGGTAGTCGTCCAGGGTGAATTTTTCCTTGCCCGCCAGTGGATGGCCCTTGCGCATGGCGCAGACATAGCGGTCCTCCATGAGCTTGACGTGACGCACCTGGGGGTCGGTGTTGAGCGGTGCATCCACGGCGAAATCCAGGCGCCCGGCCGCCAGTTCCTTGGTGGTTTCCCGGCGCTTGGAGAGAAAGCTCTCGATCGCCACCGTCGGCGCCAGGCGCCGCAGGCGCTGGAACAGCGGCGGCAGGATCACCGCCTCGGTCAGGTCGGTCATGCTGATGCGGTAGGTCTTTACCGCCTGCAGGGGGTTGAAGATCCGGCTCTCCTGGACCGAGACCCGCAGCAGCGAGAGGGCGTTGCGCACCGGCCCGATGATGTTCTGCGCCATGGGAGTCGGCACCATGCCCTGGGCGGTCCGGACGAACAGCGGGTCATTGAAGGTTTCGCGCAGGCGGGCCAGGGCGTTGGACACCGCCGGCTGGGTGATGCCGACGATCTGGCCGGCGCGGGTCAGGTTGGCTTCGGTGTAGATCGCGTCGAAAACGATGAAGAGGTTGAGGTCGACCTTGCTCAGATTCATGGCGCTGCACTCTTGTTGTTGGCCTCGGCGAGGGGCTGTTAGGGCACGTGAGGGGGCGGCTTGGAAGCCAGCAGAATCAGCCGATCATATATCGGTGATGAATGTTAATACACGCCGAGAATAGGCTAGGTAAATTTTCGTAGCTGAACTAGCATCGATTCCAGTCCCTCCACACCCGTTTGCATAGAGGTAGAGCTGCTCATGGAATTCGCCTATTCCCCCAAGGTCCAGGAACTGCGTGAGCGCGTCACCGCGTTCATGGAGGCCTATGTTTATCCGGCTGAAGCGGTTTTCGAGCGCCAGGTTGCCGAAGGCGACCGCTGGCAGCCGACCGCCATCATGGAAGAGCTCAAGCTCAAGGCCCAGGCCGAAGGGTTGTGGAACCTGTTCCTGCCCGAGTCCGAACTGGGGGCCGGGCTGACCAACCTGGAATACGCGCCATTGGCGGAAATCATGGGGCGCTCCATGCTCGGGCCGGAGCCGTTCAACTGCTCGGCCCCCGACACCGGCAACATGGAAGTGCTGGTGCGGTATGCCAATGAGGAGCAGAAGCAGCGCTGGTTGCAACCCTTGCTGCGTGGCGAGATCCGCTCCGCCTTCGCCATGACCGAACCGGACGTGGCGTCGTCCGACGCCACCAACATGGCGGCCCGGGCGGTGCGTGATGGCGACGAGTGGGTGATCAACGGCAAGAAATGGTGGACCTCGGGTGCTTGCGATCCGCGCTGCAAGATCCTGATCTTCATGGGCCTGAGCAACCCGGATGCGCCGCGCCACCAGCAGCACTCGATGATCCTGGTGCCGGTGGATACCCCCGGGGTGAAGATCATCCGCCCGCTGCCGGTGTTCGGTTACGACGACGCGCCTCACGGTCACGCCGAGGTGGTCTTCGACAACGTCCGCGTGCCCTATGAAAACGTGCTGCTGGGCGAGGGGCGGGGCTTCGAGATCGCCCAGGGGCGCCTGGGCCCGGGGCGCATCCACCACTGCATGCGGTCGATCGGCATGGCCGAGCGCGCCCTGGAATTGATGTGCAAGCGTTCGGTGAACCGTACCGCGTTCGGCAAGCCACTGGCGCGGCTGGGGGGTAACATCGACAAGATCGCCGATTCGCGGATGGAGATCGACATGGCGCGCCTGCTGACCCTCAAGGCCGCCTACATGATGGATACCGCCGGTAACAAGGTGGCCAAGAGCGAGATCGCCCAGATCAAGGTGGTGGCACCGAACGTCGCCTTGCGGGTGATCGACCGGGCGATCCAGATCCATGGCGGGGCCGGTGTTTCCAGTGACTTCCCGCTGGCCTACATGTATGCGATGCAGCGTACCCTGCGCCTGGCCGATGGCCCGGATGAAGTGCACCGGGCGGCGATCGGCAAATACGAGATCGGCAAGTACGTGCCTCGGGAACTGATGCGCAGCGGCGGACACTGATAGCCGCTCTGGCAGCCTGTCGATGGGGGCATCGGCAGGCTGTGCATGGGTTCAATAGACCCACACTTCCACTCGCCGGTTCTTGATCCGGCCCTCGTCGAGATCGTTGGTGGCCACCGGCAACTGTGCGCCGAAGCCGCGGATCTCGCGCAACACCACGCCACTCTTCACCAGTTCCCTACGTACCGCCATGGCCCGCAGCTTGGACAGCAGGGCGGCGCGGCCGGGGTCGTCCTTGGCATCGCCGAAGCCGGCCAGGGTTACCTGGCGGGTCATCTTGCCATGCTGGCGCAGGTAGTCCAGGACCCGAGTCAGATCCTGGCGGGCCTTGTTGTCCAGGTTGGCGCTGCCTTCCTCGAAGCGAAAGTTCACGCTCAGGCGCTGGGCCTCCCGGGTCAGTGCCTGGTAAGCCTCGGGCATCTGCGGATTGGGCGCCACGCTCATGGCTTGCACGGTCTGGGCGACGAAGCCGTTGGCGGCCACGATGGCTTGTCCCTTGGCGCTCTGGGCGAAGCTCACCAAGGCCTTGGCCCAGGGGTTCTGGCTGTCGGGCGGCAAGTACAGGTACAGGCGGCGCGACAGCGGATAGTCCTCGGTGGCGATCAGGCTGTTGAGTGGCAGCATCGGTTGCGAATCGCCGTCGACGATGGCCACCGCCTTGGCCTGGCGCACATAGGGCAGGCCGATGAAGCCTATGCCCTGGGGATCCTGGCTGACGGCGTCGGACAGTTGCTCGCTGGATTCGAAACGCTTGGCACCGGGGCTCAGGGCCTTGCCGCGTCGGCCAAGGACCAACTCCCTGAAGGTGTCGTAGGTACCCGACTGGTCATCCCGGGCATACAGGTGCACCGGGCCGCCGATCCCGCCCAGGTCTTCCCAGGTCTTGGTCTCGCCGCTGAACAGTCGCGCCAGTTGCTCGGTGCTCAAGCGGGTCAGCGGGTTGCGTGGGTGGAGGATGATCGCCAGGCCGTCGATGGCGATGACTTGCTCGGCGTCGGGGCTTTTCAGGTCACCGAGGTTCTCCAGTTCCACCAGTTCACTGTCCTTGATGGGCCGTGAGGCGGCGGCCAGGTCGGCTCGGGCACTGTTCAGCGCGGCAAAGCCGGTGCTCGAGCCATGGGCGGCCACCTCCGCCCGGACCTGGCCGCCCTGGGCGGTCTGGCCGATGACCCGTTGCTCGTTGTCCTTGCTGCTGGCCTCGATCCTGATGCCATGCAGGCCCTGTTGTTCCATGAGCCCCTTGACCAGCGCCGGGCCCAGCCGGGCGCCGATGGTGTTGGAACCCTGGATACGCAGCACTGCGGTGTCGTCCGCCGCCAGGGGCAGGGCGGCGAATACCGACCAGGGTAGGGAATAACAAATGAAACCGATCAGGAACAGGCTGATGGTCCGGCACCAGATGTCTCGTTCACTGGCGGAGAAAACGCGGGGCATGGGGCACTGGCCTTCTATATAGAGGAAGAGGTAAGTGCCGGCGAGATTAAGTCAGGGAGATGACAGGCCTGTGACGAAGGACGCGTATCATCGTTAGATAGCGAAAGTCCTACGTCATAAATAGCTGTTTTCTCTAGATTTTTTGAGATTTTTCCTAAAGACCAGCCTTTGGGGCCTGCGTAGAGTGGACAACTTTGTCTGTAGGGGATTGGGGCGACTGCCAACGCGTTATCCCCGCAGATGCCCCGGCAGCGTGGAGCTGCCAGTTCTCGTGACTTTCAAAGGAGTTGCAGATGAGTGCCTGGTTTGAACTGAAGCAGTATGGCAGTGGTGCGTGCAGATTCTTGCTCAAGACAGAGGAGGCGCAGACCATGCTTCAAAGCGACCGCTACCCTTGCCGGGACAGTGCCGAGGCAGCCCTCGCACTGTTCCGCGCACACTGCGCCTCTCCCGAGCGCTACGTCAAGAAAATTTCGTCGGGCGGCAAGCCCTATTTCAAGCTCAAGTCCGGCAGTGAGGTGATCCTCGTCAGCCATCTTTACGATTCGCAAGAGGCCCTGGAGAGAGCCATCGGCGAGATTGCCAGCGCCGGCACCACGGACCGCATCCAGCGCGTCCAGCTCTAAGCGGCAGAAAGAAGCCCATCGTCAGATGGGCTTTTTCGTGCCTGGCGATCAGCTCAATTCGAGCCAGATCGGCGCATGGTCCGAAGGTTTCTCCATGCCCCGCAGTTCATAGTCGACCCCGGCAGCCTTGACCCGCGGCAGCAGGCCACGGGACGCCAGGATCAGGTCGATGCGCAGGCCACGCTTGGGTTCGTCCTCGAAGCCACGGCTGCGGTAGTCGAACCAGCTGAAGCGGTCGTTCACCTCGGGATTCAGGTGGCGGAAGCTGTCCACCAGGCCCCAGTTCTTCAGGCGTGCCATCCACTCGCGTTCTTCCGGCAGGAAGCTGCACTTGCCGGTCTTGAGCCAGCGCTTGGCGTTGTCGGCGCCGATGCCGATGTCGCAGTCTTCCGGGGAAATGTTCACATCACCCATGACCACCAGGGGCTGGTCGTTGCTGAAGCGGCTTTCCAGCAACTGTTGCAGGTCACTGTAGAAGCGTTGCTTGGCCGGGAACTTGGTAGGGTGGTCGCGGCTTTCGCCCTGGGGGAAATAGCCGTTCATGATGGTCACCGGCGTGCCGTCGGCGTCGGCGAAAGTGCCCCAGATGAAGCGGCGCTGGGCGTCTTCGTCATCGCCGTCGAAGCCCTTGTGCAGGGCCAGCGGCGCCTGGCGCGAGAGCAAGGCGACGCCGTAGTGGCTTTTCTGGCCGTGGTAGTGCACGTGATACCCCAGGGCCTGGACCTCGGCGAGGGGAAACTGCTCGTCGGCGACCTTGGTTTCCTGCAGGCCGATCACATCCGGCTGGTGCTTGTCGATCAGCGCCGCCAGCTGATGGGGGCGGGCGCGCAGCCCGTTGATATTGAACGAGACGATCTTCATGGTCGGCGGTCCTGGCAAAACAGCGATGCTAGCTGACAACGCCTGGGTCGACCAGCGTGGCAGTGCCGCCGATGCGCTGCTAATGTCCTTGGGCGCGGGAACGTTCAGCGGCGCGCCAGGTTCGTAATACAAGAGCGCGACCTTTCGAGCCGCGCCAGGGAGGAGTGACCGTCATGCCCGAGGCCAGCAATGCCATCGCCGATATCCACATGCTCGACAGCGGGTATTCCCGCGAAGCGCGGTCGCTGTTGTACCAGGCCTATCGCCACGAACCGACCTTCGGTTTCATCTTCGAGTCCGAGCGCCCCGGCTACGAGCAACGGGTGCGGGCCACGGTGCGCGAGCTGGTCAAGCAACACTTCTTGCAGGAGCTGCCTGCCATCGGCTTGCTGGTCAACGACCGGCTGATCGGCATCGCGCTGATCGCGCCGCCCCAGCGCCGGCTGGGCATCACCGAAAGTTGGGCCTGGCGGCTGCGCATGGTGTTGAGCACGGGCTTTCGCTGTACCCGGCGCTACCTGGAATACCATGACGCGGTGCAAGCCTGCCTGCCCAGCGATGCCCTGCATGTATTGCCACTGTTGGGCGTGCATCCGCAGTTCCAGGGCCAGCATTTTGGCGAACAGTTGCTGGAGGCGGTGCACAACTGGTGTGCGGTGGACGCCAACTCCCAGGGCGTGGTGCTCGATACCGGCAACCCGCGCTATCTCGCGTTCTACCAGCGCCAGGGTTATGCAGAGATCGGCGAGGTGGCGATAGGGCCGGTCCGCGAGCATGTGTTTTTCCATCCCAATCCACAGCGCTTACAAAGCGCAACAGGCTGAATCGAACTTTCCCCGTCCTCGAGCGCTCTATCGCCCTCCCAAGCTCGTGATAGCATCCGCGCCTATGAAGTTTTCCGGAAGATTCACCAGCGGTTTCTTGCTGCTGTTCAGCAGTTGCGCGGCGCTGGCGCAAAGCGAATTGGCGGTCAGGATCAAACCTGCCGACGACGAGTTGAAGGCCAACATCGAAGGTTATATCGGCGATCTTGGCGACCGAGATGAAGAAGCCCTGCTGAGGTTCAGCAGGGGTGCCGAGGAGCAGGCCAAGAAAGCCGCCCAGGCCCTGGGCTACTACCAGCCATTGATCTCCAGCGAAGTACGGGGCGGCGACAAACCGCGCCTGTTGTTGCGTATCGACCCTGGCGAGCCGGTGCACCTGCGCGAGGTGACCATCCGGGTCGAAGGCCCGGCCGCCTCCCTCAAGTCCTTTCGTACCCCCGACAGCGACCAGCTCAAGCCTGGCGCGGTGCTCAACCATGGGCGCTACGAAGACGCCAAGCGCCTGATCCAGAACCAGGCCTCGCGCTATGGCTTCTTCAGCGGGCGCTTTACCCGGCAGCAACTGCGGGTGGACCCGCTGGCCGGGGTGGCGGACATCGAGCTGGTCTACGACAGCGGCCCGCGCTATGCCCTGGGCAAGGTCAGCTTCAGCGGGGACTCGCTGTTCGATGAAGACCTGCTGCGGCGCATGGTGCCGTTCAAGGCCGGTACCGCCTACGACTCCGAATTGATCGCCGAACTCAACCAGGCCCTGCAGTCCAGTGGCTATTTCGAATCCGTGCGGGTGGATGCCACGCCTACCGCTGCCGAGCATGAAGTGATTCCGGTGGCGGTCCAGCTCGACACCCGCAAGCCCCGCACCCTGGGCCTGGGCCTGGGCTACTCCACCGACGTCGGTCCACGGGTCAAGGCCAACTGGACCCGGCACTGGGTCAATCCCCAGGGCCACAGCTATGGCTGGGAGGCAGAGGTCTCGGCGCCACGGCAGAACGTCGGGCTGTGGTACGACATTCCCCTGGACCCGCCCCTGACCGACAAGCTGCGATTTGCCGGCGGCTACCAGAACGAAGAAATCTCCGGCACCGATACCCTGAGCAAGCTGTTGACCCTGGGCCCCGAGTGGCACAGCAAGCTGCCCAGTGGCTGGCAACGGGTGGTTTCGCTCAAGTACCAGCGCGAAGAGTATCGGCTCGGCGATGACTCGGGCCTGAGCAACCTGCTGATGCCCGGCCTGACGTATTCCTATCTGCGCAGTGACAACCGTATCGATCCGCACAACGGTTATCGCATCCAGTTCGATACCAAGGTGGCCAAGGAGGGCCTGGGCTCGGACAACAACCTGTTGTACGGCACGGTGTTGCTCAAGGGCCTGGCCACGGCCTGGGACAACCATCGCCTGCTGGGCCGGGTGCAGTTCGGCGGGAGCGCCACCAACGGCTACAAATCGGTGCCGCCGTCCCTGCGTTTCTTCGCCGGTGGCGACCAGAGCGTGCGAGGCTACGACTACCAGAGCCTGTCGCCGAAGAACTCCAAGGGCGATCGCATCGGGGGGCGCTACATGGTCGCCGGCAGTGTCGAGTACCAATACTCGATCGCCGAAAAATGGCGCATCGCGACCTTCATCGACCAGGGCAACTCCTTCGACAAGCTGGAGTTGCCGAACCTCAAGACCGGGGTCGGGCTCGGGGTGCGCTGGGTCTCGCCGGTGGGCCCGATCCGGGTCGACCTGGCCCACGCCATGAATGATGACGGCGGTGTACGTTTGCACTTTTCCATGGGGCCAGAGCTGTGATGCGTGGGTTGAAGATAACGCTGCTGGCGATCCTGGCGCTGGTGGTCCTGGTCATCCTCACGCTGGCCGCGGTCCTCGGGACCCAGGCCGGCAGCCGCTGGGCCTTGCGCCAGGTGCCGGGGTTGAGCCTGGAGCAGTTCGACGGTCGCCTCGGGGGGCAGTGGAGCGCCGGGCATCTGCTTTGGCAGCAGGACGGCACGCGGATCGAACTGCGCGGCGTGCAGTTTTCCTGGTCGCCAGCCTGCCTGCTGCGCATGACCCTGTGCATCGAGCAACTGGAGGCCGACCAGGTCAGCCTGCAGTTTCCGGCCGGTGGCCAAGAGAGCCCGGGGCCCATCAGCTTGCCGGAGTTGCACCTGCCGCTGGCCATCGAGCTGGGGCGGGTACGGCTCGGCAGCCTGCTGCTCGACGGCAGCGAGCAACTCAAGAGCCTGCAACTGGCGGCCCACTGGACTACCCAGGGGCTGCGCATCGATGCGTTGCAACTGCAACGCGACGACCTGGCCCTGGCGTTGACCGGCCTGCTGCAACCCACGGGCGACTGGCCCCTGACTGCCCAGGGCCGCCTTGGCCTGCCGGCTCCCGGCGGCGGTCCCTGGGAGCTGGCGCTGCAGGTCGAGGGCGACCTGCTCAAGACCCTCAAGTTGCAGGCCGACAGCAGTGGTTACCTGCAAGGGCGCCTGAGCGGTGAACTGCAACCGTTGGCCCAGGACCTGCCGGCCCAGGTACGGATCACCGCGGATGGCTTCAAGGCCAGTGCCGACCTGCCGGATACCCTGCAATTGGACCAGCTGCAGCTCACCGGCAAGGGCGACCTGAAACGCGGCTACCAGCTCGTCGGCCAGGCCAGCCTGCCGGCCGAGCAAGGGCCGGTGGCCTTGTCGTTGCAGGGCAAGGTCGATGCCAAGGGCGCCCAGATCACCACCCTGGAACTGCAGGCCAGCGACCACCAGAGCCTCAAGCTCGAGGGCCAGCTGGACTGGAGCCAGGGCTTTGTCGCCGAGGCCCGGCTCGCCTGGCTGGATTTTCCCTGGCATCGCCTCTACCCACGAATCGAAGAGCCGGCCGTGGCCCTGCGCAAGTTCAACGCCGAAGTGGCGTACCGCGATGGCAACTACCTGGGCAACTTCCAGGGGGACCTGGAGGGGCCGGCCGGGGTCTTCAGCCTCGGCAGTCCGTTCAGTGGCGACCTGGGCCAGGTGCACCTGCCGCAATTGCAATTGACCGCCGGCCAGGGCAAGGCCCAGGGGCACTTGAACCTGCAGTTCGCCGATGGCCTGGCCTGGGATACCGCCCTGGACCTGTCGGCCATCAACCCGGCCTACTGGCTGGCCGAATTACCCGGAACCCTTGCCGGACCCTTGCGTAGCCAGGGGGAGCTGAAGACCCAGCAGCTCAAGCTCGCCGCCGACCTGGATCTCAAGGGCCGCTTGCGGGGCCAGCCCGCGCTGCTGCAGGCCAAGGCCGACGGCGCCGGCGAGCAGTGGCGCCTCAATACCCTGGACATTCGCCTGGGGGATAACCGGATCAATGGCGCGGGCAGCCTGCAACAGAAGGTCAGCGGCCAGTTGGACATCCGTCTGCCGCGCCTGGGCCAGCTCTGGCCGCAGTTGCGCGGCCAGCTCAATGGCCGGGTGGACCTGGCCGGGACGCTCGCGGCGCCCCAGGGCAAGGCGGAGTTGAACGGGCAGCAGTTGGCCTTTGCCGACAACCGCCTGCAAAGCCTCAAGCTCGATGCCACCCTCGATGGGGCGCAGAGGGCTCGCATCGAACTCAAGGGCAGTGGCATCCAGGCCGGCGATACCCAGCTCGGTAGCCTGACCCTGGCTGGCCAGGGCGACATCCGCAAGCAGCAGCTGCAACTGGACCTGCAAGGCCCGCTGTTGAAGCTGGCCCTGGGCCTGGATGGCACCCTGGACCAGGGCGCCTGGCGCGGACGGCTGGCCAGCGGTGAGGTCCAGAGCGGTGGCCAGGACTGGAAGCTGCAGAACCCGGCGCGGCTCGAACGCTTGGTCAACGGTACGGTCAACTTCGCCGCCCATTGCTGGGTCAGCGGCGACGCCAGCCTGTGTGGCGAAGACCAGCGGCTGATGCCCGAGCCGAAGCTGCGCTACCACCTCAAGCGCTTCCCCATCGACAGCCTGGCCCAGTGGCTGCCCAAGGATTTCGCCTGGAAGGGCCTGCTCAATGCCGATGTCCAGCTGGACCTGCCGGCCAGCGGCCCCAAGGGCCAGATCGTCGTGGATGCCAGTGGCGGCACCCTGCGGGTCAAGGACAAGGAGCAGTGGCTGGACTTTCCCTACCAGGCGCTCAAGCTCGACTCGCGGCTGGGGCCACGGCGCATCGACAGCCAATTGCAGTTCGATGGCGGCAAGCTCGGGCAGTTGATGGTCCAGGCGCAGATCAACCCGCTGCCCAAGAACAAGCCGCTATCCGGGGAGTTCCGCCTCAGTGGCCTGGACCTGTCCGTGGCGCGGCCGTTCGTGCCCATGGTGGAAAAGCTCAATGGCAACTTGAACGGCAGCGGCCGGCTGTCCGGCGGCCTGCTGGCGCCCCAGGTCAACGGCAGCCTGCAGCTCAGCGGTGGCCAGGTGTCCGGTTCCGAACTGCCCACCAGCATCGAGGACCTGCAACTGACCGCGCAGATCATGGGTGAGCGCGTGCGGCTCGACGGCACCTGGAAGGGCGGCAAGAGCGGGCAGGGCAGCCTCGATGGCAACCTCGCCTGGGGCCGGGAGCTGCTGGTGGACCTCAACCTCAAGGGGGCGCAACTGCCGGTGACGGTCGAGCCCTATGCGGCGCTTGAGGTGGCGCCCGACCTGAAGATCGCCCTGCAGGACAACCGGCTGGCGATCAGCGGCAAGGTGGCGATTCCCAAGGGCCAGATCACTGTGCGCGAGTTGCCGCCATCGACGGTCAAGGTCTCCGATGACACGGTGATCGTTGGCCAGCAGGCCGTCGAGGGCAAGGCGCCCATGGCCATGGCGATGAACATCGACGTGGAAGTGGGCCAGGACAAGCTGGCCTTCAGCGGCTTCGGCCTGACGGCCAACCTGCAGGGCCATGTGCACATCGGCGACAACATGGACACCCGTGGCGAGCTATGGCTCAACGATGGTCGCTATCGTGCCTACGGCCAGCGCCTGACGGTACGCCGGGCGCGGTTGCTGTTCGCCGGTCCCATCGACCAGCCCTACCTGGATATCGAGGCGGTGCGCCAGACCGACAACGTGATCGCCGGCATTCGTTTGAGCGGCAGCGTCGAGCAGCCGACGACCAAGATCTTCTCCGAGCCAGCCATGAGCCAGGAGCAGGCCCTGTCCTACCTGGTGCTGGGACGGCCGCTGAGCTCCGGCGGCGAAGACAACAACATGCTTGCCCAGGCGGCCCTCGGCCTGGGCTTGATGGGCAGTTCGGAGCTTACCGCAGGTATCGCCAAGAACCTGGGGATCCAGGATTTCCAGCTCGATACCCAGGGCAGCGGCAATGCCACCAGCGTAGTGGCCAGCGGCAACATCTCCGAACGACTCAGCCTGCGCTACGGGGTAGGGGTCTTCGAGCCAGCCAGCACCATCGCCTTGCGCTACAAGCTGAGCAAGAAGGTCTACCTGGAGGCCGCCAGCGGCTTCGCCAGCTCCCTGGACATCTTCTACAAGCGCGACTTCTAGCGCTTGCCGGCCTCGGCCACTGGCGCTTGGCGCGCCGGTGGCCGGGGCAGGTCTTTCCTTCGTTCATGGCCTCCTGCGGCCTTCGCGCGCCATCACCGGCCCTGCTTATAAGCCAGGTAAAGAGCATGCTAATTATTACATTGACATTCGCTGCCTAGGCAGTAACATCTCGTCACACACTCCCTGCCTAGGCAGCTAATTGGTGAGCAGATGAAGCATTTCCAACCGGACGACTTCCACAATTGCCATCTTGGCCTGCTGCTGGGGCGTGCCGCCTTGCTCAAGGACCGGATCCTCGACACCCACATGGAACCCCACGGCATCACCGCCGCGCAGTTCAAGGTGCTGATCATCATGGCCCAGTTCGGTGGCGATACCCCGGCCGAACTGTGCCGTCACTTGTCCCTGGATAGCGGTTCCATGACCCGCATGCTCGATCGTCTGGAACAGAAGGATTTCCTGGTGCGCAGGCGTTCCGAAGGCGATCGCCGCCAGGTGCAGCTGGTGCTCACCGAGGAAGGCCGCAAGCTCACCGACCGCTTGCCCGTCATCGGTGCCGAAGCGATGAACGAATTGACCGGTGCCATCACTCCCGAGGAGTTGGCCACCCTGGAACAGATCCTCAAGAAAATGCTGCTGGCAGCCGGTGACCCGATCACCATCCAGCGAGTAGGTGCCAAATGAGCAGTAGAACCTTGCGTACTCGCGCCAGCCTGGTGCTGATGGCCATGAGCCTGGCCGGTTGCGCCAACTACAGTGGCCTGGACACCGAGGGCGTGAGTCTCTCGGCCCAGAGCCTGGCCACCGGCCAGGCGCTCAATGGCGTCAGCCTGTCGCCGGCAGCCTGGCCCCGTGCCGACTGGTGGAAGAGCCTGGGCGACAGCCAGCTCGACGGCCTGATCCAGGAGGCCCTGCGCGACAGCCCGGACATGCAGATCGCCAGCGCTCGCGCGCATCAGGCCAGTGCCGCGGCCTATGCCGCCGATGCCGAGCGGATGCCGACCCTGGACGCCAGCGCCGGTGTCAGCCGTTCGCGCCTGGCCCGTGACCAGGATCCCCGAGGGCAGGGCGGAGCCTATTCCACGGTGCGCAACCTGGGCGCCCGCTTCAACTACAACTTCGATCTCTGGGGCGGTCAGCGCGCGGCCTGGGAAGCGGCCCTGGGCCAGGCCCGGGCCGCCGAGGTCGATCGCCAGGCCGCCAGCTTGAGCCTGGCCGCCGACGTCGCCCGGGCCTATAGCGACCTGGGGCGTGCCTATATCGTCCATGACCTGGCCACCGAGGACCTCAAGCGGACCCGGCAGATGCTCGACCTGAGCCAGCGGCGCTTGAGCGCCGGGATCGACAGCCAGTACCAGTACCAGCAGACCGAGAGCCTGGAGGCCAGCTCCCAGGCCAGCCAGATCGATGCCGAGAAGCAATTGCAGAGCGCCAAGATCGCCCTGGCGGTGTTGCTGGGCAAGGGACCGGAGCGCTCCGACGAAATCCGTCGGCCCAAGGTCCTGCAGGCCAGTGCCGTGGCGCTGCCGTCGGTGTTGCCGGCGGAGTTGCTGGGGCGTCGCCCCGACCTGGTGGCGGCCCGCTGGCGGGTGGAGGCGGCGAGCAAGGACATCGACGCCAGCAAGACCCGTTTCTATCCCAACCTCAACCTGAGCGCCAGTGCCGGTGCCGAGTCGGTGCTGGGGGATGCGATGTTCGGCTCCGCCAGCCGTTTCTTCAATATCGCCCCGACCGTCTCGCTGCCGATCTTCGACGGTGGGCGGCTGCGGGCCAGCCTCGACGCCCGGGATGCCGACTACGACCTGGCGGTGGCCCAGTACAACAAGACCCTGGTGACGGCCCTCGGCGACGTCAGCGACAGCGTCACCCAGTTGCGCGATATCGGCCGGCAGATCGCTGCCCAGCAACATGCCACCGACATCGCCCAGGAGTCCTATGACACGGTGGTCCAGCGCTACGGCTCGGGTATCGGCAACTACCTGGACGTGCTGAGCATCGAGCAGCAATTGCTGCAGACCCAGCGCCAACTGGCCACGCTCAACGCGCAACAGATCGACCTGTCGATCCAACTGATGCAGGCCCTGGGGGGCGGTTTCGACACCCAGAACCTGGCTTCGGCCAATCCCAGCCCCGCCCCGCAGACCAAATAATTCGAGGTATTTGTCATGGCTACCGCCGACACTCAAAACACTCCAAGCACTCCGGACACCGCCAACCCACGCAAGCGCAAGGTCATGCTGCTGGGGCTGGCGGCCATCGTCGTACTGGGCGGCCTGGGCGTCTACGCCTGGCATGAGCTCTATGGCCGCTGGAATGAAAATACCGACGACGCCTACGTCAACGGCAACGTGGTGGAGATCACCCCGCTGGTCACCGGCACGGTGGTCAGTATCGGCGCCGACGATGGCGACCTGGTGCATGAAGGCCAGGTGCTGATCAACTTCGACCCCAACGATGCCCAGGTCGGCCTGCAGAGCGCCGAGGCCAACCTGGCGCGGACCGTGCGCCAGGTGCGCGGCCTGTACAGCAATGTGGATGGCATGCGGGCCCAGGTGGCCGCGCAGAAGGCCGAGGTGCAGAAAGCCCAGGACAACTACAACCGCCGCAAGAACCTCGCGGCCAGCGGGGCGATTTCCCAGGAAGAGCTGTCCCACGCCCGGGATGACCTGACCAGCGCGCAGAATGCCCTGGCCAACGCCCAGCAGCAGCTCAACACCACCAACGCCCTGGTGGACGACACCGTGGTTTCCAACCATCCGGACGTGCAGTCGGCGGCCGCGCAACTGCGCCAGGCCTACCTGAACAACGCGCGCAGCACCTTGATCGCCCCGGTCACCGGCTACGTGGCCAAGCGCACCGTGCAACTGGGCCAGCGCGTGCAGCCGGGCACGGCGCTCATGGCGGTGATTCCCCTGGACCAGCTGTGGATCGATGCCAACTTCAAGGAAACCCAGCTGCGCGACATGCGCATCGGCCAGCCGGTGGACATCGAGGCCGACATCTATGGCAGCGATGTGAAGTACAGCGGCACCGTGGACAGCCTCGGCGCCGGTACCGGCAGCGCCTTCGCCCTGCTGCCGGCGCAGAATGCCACCGGTAACTGGATCAAGATCGTCCAGCGGGTGCCGGTGCGGATCCACATCAATGCCGAGGAGCTGGCCAAGCATCCGCTGCGGGTCGGCCTGTCGACGGTGGTCAACGTCAACCTGCGGGACCAGAGCGGACCGGTGCTGGCCCAGCAGCCACCGCAAAAGGCCTCGTTCAGCACCGCTGTCTACGACCGCCAGTTGGTGGAAGCCGATGCCCTGATCACCCGGCTGATCCACGACAACAGTGCGGCCATCGGCAAGACGGCCAAGCGCTGATTCGCCAATCCGTCCGTCCCGGCTCCGCCTAGGAGCCGGGAGGCCTGTCCCGTCCCAAAGGATTCGCGATGAGCAATAACGCCTCTTTCACCCCGCCCAGCTTGCTGTTGAGCACCATCGGCCTGTCGCTGGCGACCTTCATGCAGGTGCTCGACACCACCATCGCCAACGTGGCGCTGCCGACCATCTCGGGCAACCTGGGGGTGAGTTCGGAGCAGGGCACCTGGGTCATCACCTCGTTCGCCGTGAGCAACGCCATCGCCTTGCCGCTCACCGGTTGGCTGAGCCGGCGCTTCGGCGAAGTGAAGCTGTTCATCTGGGCCACGCTGCTGTTCGTGCTGGCCTCGTTCCTGTGCGGCATTTCCACCTCGATGCCCGAGCTGGTGGGCTTCCGGGTGCTGCAAGGGGTGGTGGCCGGGCCGTTGTACCCGATGACCCAGACCCTGCTGATCGCCGTCTATCCGCCGGCGAAGCGAGGCATGGCCCTGGCGTTGTTGGCGATGGTCACGGTGGTGGCGCCCATCGCCGGGCCGATCCTCGGTGGCTGGATCACCGACAGCTACAGCTGGCCCTGGATCTTCTTCATCAACATTCCCATCGGGCTGTTCGCCGCCTGGGTGGTGATGCAGCAGCTCAAGGCGCGGCCGGTGGTCACCAGTCGCCAGCCGATGGACTACGTCGGCCTGCTGGCGCTGATCATCGGTGTCGGTGCCTTGCAGATCGTCCTCGACAAGGGCAACGACCTGGACTGGTTCGAATCCAACTTCATCGTCATTGGCAGCGTGATCTCGGTGATCGCCCTGACGGCGTTCGTGATCTGGGAAATGACCGATCGCCATCCGGTGGTCAACCTGCGGCTGTTCGCCCATCGCAACTTCCGCATCGGCACCATCGTGCTGGTGGCCGGTTACGCGGGGTTCTTCGGGATCAACCTGATCCTGCCGCAATGGTTGCAGACCCAGATGGGCTACACCGCCACCTGGGCCGGCCTGGCCGTGGCGCCGATCGGTATCCTGCCGGTGTTGATGTCGCCCTTTGTCGGCAAGTATGCGCACAAGATCGACCTGCGCCTGCTGGCGGGCCTGGCGTTCCTGGCCATGGGCCTGAGCTGCTTCATGCGTGCCGGCTTCACCAACGAGGTGGACTTCCAGCATGTGGCCCTGGTGCAGTTGTTCATGGGCATCGGCGTGGCGCTGTTCTTCATGCCGACCCTGAGCATCCTGATGTCGGACCTGCCGCCCCACGAGATCGCCGATGGCGCCGGCCTGGCGACCTTCCTGCGGACCCTGGGCGGCAGCTTCGCGGCCTCGCTGACCACCTGGATCTGGATTCGCCGGGCGGACCAGCACCACGCCTACATGAGCGAGCACATGAGTGTCTTCGACCCGGCCACCCGGGAAGCCCTGAACAGCCTGGGCGGCGCCAGCACCAAGGCCTACGCGCAGATGGACCAGATCCTCACCAGCCAGGCGTACATGCTGTCCACCGTGGACTACTTCACCCTGCTGGGGTGGAGTTTCATGGGCCTGCTCCTGCTGGTCTGGATGGCCAAGCCGCCGTTCGCCGCCAAGGCCGGCCCGGCCTCGGGCGGGCACTGACGGGCATAGCAGCGATAAAGAACACCGGCGTGCCGGCGGAGCGCTCCTCGAACCTATGGCAAGTTCGAGAACCTCTTCGCCGGCACGCCGGTGTTCGTTTCAGGCAAGCGTTGCTTCAGGGAGAGTCCGGTAGCGCCAGCTGAGTGGGTACGAAGTCGAAGGCCGCCAGTTGCATGCCGTGTTCGTCCACCTGCAGCGCCCAGCCCTGACGGTCCCAGTCGCCCAGCACGATGCGCCGGGCCGCCTGGTCGCCGATCTGCAGTTTGTGGAACGCCGGGCGGTGGGTGTGGCCATGCACCAAGGTGCGCACCCCCTGTTGCTGCATCACCAGTGGCACTTGTTCCGGGGTGACGTCGACGATGTCGTTGGCCTTCATCCGGGTTTGCGCCCGGCTTTCGCTGCGCAGCTTGCGCGCCAGCTTGTGGCGGGTACGCAATGGCAGGTGGCGCAGGATCCACAGGCTCAGCGGGTTGCGCAGGTAACGGCGCATGCGCTGGTAGGCTTCGTCGCGGGTGCACAGGCTGTCGCCATGCATCAGCAGTACCGGCTCGCCGTAGAAGTCGACGACGCTGGGGTCCTTGAGCAGGGTGGCGCCGGCGGCCTTGCAGAAGGCCTGGCCGAGCAGGAAGTCGCGATTGCCGTGCATCAGGAATACCTGGGTGCCGCTATCGCTCAGCTCTCGCAGCGCCTGGCAGATGGAAAGCTGGTAGGGGGTCATGGCATCGTCGCCGATCCATACCTCGAAGAAGTCGCCGAGGATGTACAGCGCCTCGGCGTCGCGGGCGCGGCCACCGAGTAAATCCAGAAACGCCCGGGTGATGTCCGGGCGTTGCTCTTCCAGATGCAGGTCTGAAATCAGCAGTATCACTCAATGATCTCGGCTTTCTCGATGATCACGTCTTCTGCCGGTACGTCCTGGTGGCCGGCTTTCATGGTGGTGGCCACGCCCTTGATCTTGTCGACCACTTCGCTACCGGCGATCACCTTGCCGAACACCGCGTAACCCCAGCCCTGTACGGTCTTGCCGCTGTGGTTGAGGAAGCTGTTGTCGGTGACGTTGATGAAGAACTGCGCGGAGGCCGAATGCGGCTCCATGGTACGGGCCATGGCGATGGTGTACTTGTCGTTGGAGAGGCCGTTGTCCGCTTCGTTCTGGATGCTTGGGCGCTTGTCTTTCTTCTCTTTCATGCCAGGTTCGAAGCCGCCGCCCTGGATCATGAAGTTACCGATGACGCGGTGGAAAATGGTGTTTTCGTAATGACCGGCTTTCACGTATTCGACGAAGTTGGCCACGGTCAACGGGGCTTTCTCGGCGTTCAGTTCCAGCACGATCTCGCCGTGGTTGGTGGTCAGTTTGACTTGGGTCATGGTCGGTACTCTTTATAAGGAAAGCGTTTTCAAGAAAATCTTCGCGGCCGGGACAGGCAAGTGGTCCGGGCCGATTTGGCAGCATCCTGCGGCCAAGGAGCGCAGTTTAGCCTGAGAGCCATGAATTTCGAGGTGGTTTTTTAACGGGCCTGCTATTAATAGCCGCAGTTTTAAAGCTGCGCTCTGTCAGGCACTTGACAGCATCGGCTATGATATCCGTTTTGATTTATCAGGCCGCATCCGGCCGCGCACTTGTACGTTCAAGGATCCTATGAGCAAGCCCACTGTCGACCCTACCTCCAATTCCAAGACTGGACCGGCCGTACCGGTCAACTTCCTGCGCCCGATCATCCAGGCGGACCTGGACTCGGGTAAACACACGCAGATCGTGACCCGCTTCCCGCCGGAGCCCAACGGCTACCTGCACATCGGTCATGCCAAGTCGATCTGCGTGAACTTCGGCCTGGCCCAGGAATTCGGCGGCGTCACCCACCTGCGTTTCGACGACACCAACCCGGCCAAGGAAGACCAGGAGTACATCGACGCCATCGAGCGCGACGTCAAGTGGCTGGGTTTCCAATGGGCCGGTGAAGTGCGCTATGCCTCGCAATATTTCGACCAGTTGCACGATTGGGCAGTGGAGCTGATCAAGGCGGGCAAGGCCTATGTCGACGACCTGACTCCCGATCAGGCCAAGGAATACCGTGGTACCCTCACCGAGCCGGGCAAGAACAGCCCGTTTCGCGAGCGCTCGGTGGAAGAGAACCTGGACTGGTTCGCCCGCATGAAGGCCGGCGAGTTCAAGGACGGCGAGCGCGTATTGCGGGCCAAGATCGACATGGCCTCGCCGAACATGAACCTGCGCGACCCGATCCTCTACCGCATCCGCCATGCCCACCATCACCAGACCGGCGACAAGTGGTGCATCTACCCGATCTACGACTTCACCCACGGCCAGTCGGACGCTATCGAAGGCATCACCCATTCGATCTGCACCCTGGAGTTCGAAAGCCATCGTCCGCTGTACGAGTGGTTCCTGGACAACCTGTCGGTGCCATGCAAGCCGCGCCAGTACGAGTTCAGCCGCCTGAACCTGAACTACACCATCACCAGCAAGCGCAAGCTCAAGCAGCTAGTGGACGAAGGCCACGTCAACGGCTGGGACGACCCGCGCATGTCGACCCTGTCGGGCTTCCGCCGTCGTGGCTACACCCCCAAGTCGATCCGCAACTTCTGCGAGATGATCGGCACCAACCGTTCCGACGGCGTGGTGGATTTCGGCATGCTCGAATTCAGCATCCGCGACGACCTCGACCAGAGCGCCCCGCGTGCCATGTGCGTGCTGCGCCCGTTGAAGGTAGTGATCACCAACTACCCGGAAGGCCAGGTCGAGAACCTCGAGCTGCCGCGTCACCCGAAAGAAGACATGGGCATGCGCGTGCTGCCGTTCGCCCGTGAAATCTACATCGATCGCGACGACTTCATGGAAGAGCCGCCAAAAGGCTACAAGCGTCTGGAGCCGGCCGGTGAAGTGCGCCTGCGTGGCAGCTACGTGATCCGCGCCGACGAGGCGATCAAGGATGCCGATGGCAACATCGTCGAACTGCGCTGCTCCTACGATCCGGACACCCTGGGCAAGAATCCGGAGGGCCGCAAGGTCAAGGGCGTGATCCACTGGGTGCCGGCCGCCGCCAGCGTCGAGTGCGAAGTACGCCTGTACGATCGCCTGTTCCGTTCGCCGAACCCGGAGAAGGCCGAGGACGGTGCGAGTTTCCTGGACAACATCAACTCTGACTCCCTGCAAGTGCTCACTGGTTGTCGTGCCGAACCCTCGTTGGGCAACGCACAGCCGGAGGACCGTTTCCAGTTCGAGCGCGAAGGCTACTTCTGCGCGGATATCAAGGACTCGAAACCAGGTGCCCCGGTATTCAACCGTACCGTGACCCTGCGCGACTCCTGGGGTCAGTGATTCAGTCAAGGAACTAACGTGCTAACGATCTACAACACGCTCACCAAGAGCAAAGAAGTCTTCAAGCCCCTGGATGGCAACAATGTGCGCATGTACGTGTGCGGCATGACCGTGTACGACTACTGCCACATCGGCCACGGCCGCAGCATGGTCGCCTTCGACCTGGTGACCCGCTGGTTGCGTTTCAGCGGCTACAACCTGACCTACGTGCGCAACATCACCGATATCGAAGACAAGATCATCAATCGGGCGCGGGAGAACGGCGAGCCGTACAACGCCTTGACCGAACGCATGATCAAGGCCATGCACGAGGACGAGGCCCGGCTGAACATCAAGAAGCCGGACCTGGAGCCACGGGCCACGGATCATATCCCGGGCATGCTGAGCATGATCCAGACCCTGATCGACAAGGGTTATGCCTACGCGCCTGGCAATGGCGACGTGTACTACCGCGTCGCCAAGTTCATGGGCTACGGCAAGCTGTCGCGCAAGAAGATCGAGGACCTGCGCATCGGTGCGCGGATCGAGGTCGACGAAGCCAAGCAGGACCCGCTGGACTTCGTCCTGTGGAAGGCCACCAAGCCGGGCGAGCCGAGCTGGGAGTCGCCATGGGGCGCCGGGCGTCCGGGCTGGCACATCGAGTGCTCGGTGATGTCCACCTGCTGCCTGGGCGAGACCTTCGACATCCATGGCGGCGGCAGCGACCTGGAGTTCCCGCACCACGAGAACGAGATCGCCCAGAGCGAGGCGGCCACCGGCAAGACCTACGCCAATGCCTGGATGCACTGCGGCATGATCCGCATCAATGGCGAGAAGATGTCCAAGTCCCTGAACAACTTCTTCACCATCCGCGACGTGCTCGACAAGTACCATCCGGAGGTGGTGCGCTACCTGCTGGTGTCCAGCCATTACCGCAGTGCGATCAACTACTCGGAAGACAACCTCAAGGACGCCAAGGGCGCCCTGGAGCGGTTCTACCACGCGCTCAAGGGCTTGCCTAAAGTGACCCCTGCCGGCGGCGAGGCCTTCGTCGAGCGTTTCACCCAGGTGATGAACGACGACTTCGGTACCCCGGAAGCCTGTGCCGTGCTGTTCGAGATGGTGCGCGAGATCAACCGCCTGCGTGAGAGCGATCTCGACGCGGCGGCGGGCCTGGCGGCTCGCTTGCGGCAACTGGCAGACGTACTGGGCGTACTGCAACTGGAGGCCGAGGACTTCCTGCAGGCCGATGCCGGTGGTCGGGTCGACGCGGCGCAGGTCGAGGCGCTGATCCAGGCCCGCCTGGCGGCCCGGGCCAACAAGGATTGGGCCGAGTCCGACCGGATCCGCGACCAGATCACCGCCATGGGCGTGATCCTGGAAGACGGCAAGGGTGGCACCACCTGGCGCCTGGCTGACTGAGCCCTGGTTCGCAAGCAATAAAAAACCCGCCTCGTGCGGGTTTTTTATTGGCTGCGGGAAAAAGCCCCCTCAGGTCAGCGCAGCCAGGCGCTGCATGGTATCCGGGAAGCGTTCGACCAGGCGGATCAAGGTGGTGGCCTGGGCACTGGGAGTGGCGCGGCCTTGTTCCCAGTTCTCCAGGGTGCGGGTGTTGGTGCGCAGGTACATGGCGAATACCGAGCGCGAGAGGTTCAGTCGCTGGCGGACCTTCAGGACCTCGGCAGCGCTGATGGGCGGCAGCTTGGCGAGCTTCACCTGCTGGCTGCGCAGGGTGATCTGGCCCTGGCGCTCCAGGGTGAGGGCCTGGACGCCCTCCAGTGGCTCGGGAAAGATCTCGTGTCTGCTCATTGCTTCTGTCCTCGACCTTATTTTTCCAGCGATGCTCCGGCTCGTTGCCAGACCGAGGGGATAGCCTAGGACGGGGATCCGCAAGCGGCTTTCGGAATCAATCGCCAGGGCGCCGGGGAGGATTCCGAGCATTGGTGGGAAGAGGGGAGGGCGGGGCGCCTGAAATGCAAAACGGCACCCGAAGGTGCCGTTTTGTGTGGAGCGTTGTCGCTTGGGCGATCAGCCCGCCAGGCCGGAATGCTGGACCAGGGTCAGCAGTGGCTGCGGGTACACACCGAGGAAGAACGCCAGCACCGCGATGGCCAGCAGCATGACGCCACCGGCTTTCTGCTCCCAGTGCAGCTGGGCATCGACGCGACGCAGGTTCGGCTCGATCAGGTACAGGGTGACCATCACGCGCAGGTAGTAGAACACGCCGATGGCACTACCCAGGATCAGCGAGCCCACCAGCCACCATTGGTGCGCTTCGACACCGGTGGCGATGATGTAGAACTTGCCGATGAAGCCTGCGGTCAGCGGGATACCGGCCAGGGACAGCATCATCACGGTCAGCACGGCGGTCAGGTACGGACGGCGCCAGAACAGGCCGCGATATTCGTACAGGGCGTCGGCGTCGCGGCCTTTGTAGGGCGAGGACATCAGGGTGATCACGCCGAAGGCGCCGAGGCTGGTGATCACGTAGGTGACCAGGTACACGCCGATGGCTTCCATCGCCAGGCCCTTGCTCGCCACCAGGGCGATCAGCAGGTAACCGAAGTGAGCGATGGACGAGTAACCCAGCAGGCGCTTGAGGTTGCTCTGGGTCAGCGCCAGCAGGTTACCCACCAGGATCGAGGCAATGGCGATCACGGTCAGTACGTTGCTCAGGACGCCGCTGCTGGCCACTGGCGACAGCTGGAACAGGCGCACCAGCACCGCGAACACCGCGACCTTGCTGGCGGTGGCCAGGAAGGCGGCTACCGGGGCAGGAGCCCCTTCGTAGACGTCCGGGGTCCACAGGTGGAAAGGCACCAGCGACAGCTTGAACGCCAGGCCGACCAGCATCATGCCCAGGCCCAGCTGTGCCAGCGGGCTTGGCAGGCCGGTGGCCGCCAGGGCCTGGCCGATGCCGCTGAAGCTCAGGCTGCCGGCTTCTGCATAGAGCAGGGCCATGCCGAACAACAGGAAGCCCGAGCCGGCGGCCGACAGCACCATGTACTTGATGCCGGCTTCCAGGGAGCGCTTGTTGAAGAAGGCATAGGCCACCAGGCCGTAGACCGGTACCGACAGCAGTTCCAGGCCGATGAACAGGCCGGCCAGGTTCTGCGCGCTGACCAGCACCAGGCCACCTGCGGCGGCCAGGAGGATCAGCAGGTACAGTTCTTCACGGTTGCCCGGGTAACCACTGCTGCCGTCGCCCAGGTAGGCGTGGGCCAAGGTCACGCAGGCCAGGGTGGCCACCAGGATCAGGGCCATGTAGAGGCAGGCGAACTGATCGATCTGCAACAGCGGCGTGACCGCGATGGGTGCCACTTTCAGCACCGGGAAGATCGACAGCAAGGCCAGGTTCAGGCCCGCCACCGAGAGGAGGAAGGTCTGGGCGTGATTGCGACGCCAGGCGATCGCCAACATCACCACCACAAGGGTGGCGCTGGTGATCAACAGCGGCGCCAGGGCGATAAAGTGTTGAATCGTAAAGTCCATAGCGCTCTTACCGGGCCGAAGCGAGTTGAGTGAAGGCGGTGCTGAGCCATTGCTGCACGCCATGCATGGTGGCGGCAGAGGTATCGAGGAACGGTTGCGGGTACACGCCGATGTAGATCAGCAGTACCGCCAGTCCCAGCACCATGATCAGTTCGCGAGCATCCATGCCGTGCAGCACGGCGTCCGACTTGGACGGGCCGAAGTAGGCACGGTGGATCATGATCAGCGAGTAGACCGAGCCGAACACCAGGCCGGAAGTGGCGATCGCGGTGATCCATGGCGCACTGACGAAGGTACCGATCAGGATCAGGAACTCGCCGACGAAGTTGCCGGTGCCCGGCAGGCCCAGGGAGGCGGCTGCGAAGAACAGGCTGATGGCCGGCAGGTAGGCGATACGCGACCACAGGCCGCCCATTTCACGCATGTCGCGAGTATGGGTGCGCTCGTACAGCTGGCCGCTGAGGATAAACAGCGCGGCTGCCGAAACACCGTGGGCCAGCATCTGGATCACCGCGCCCTGCAGGGCTTGCTGGCTGCCGGAGTAGATGCCGATCAGCACGAAGCCCATGTGGGACACGCTGGAGAAGGCGATCAGGCGCTTGATGTCGGTCTGGGCGAAGGCCAGGAAGGCACCGTAGAAGATGCCGATCAGGCCCAGGGTCATGGCGATCGGTGCGAACTCCGCCGAAGCGTTGGGGAACAATGGCAGGGCGAAGCGCAGCAGGCCATAGGCCGCGGTCTTCAGGAGGATACCGGCCAGGTCCACGGAGCCGGCGGTCGGTGCCTGGGCGTGAGCGTCAGGCAGCCAGGAGTGGAGCGGCACCACTGGCAGCTTCACCGCGAAGGCGATGAAGAAGCCGAGCATCAGGATGTACTCGGTGGCGGTGGACATCTTGGTCTTCAGCAACTGGGCGTAATCGAAGGTGATCACCCCGGTGTTGTTGAAGTTGACCAGCACCAGGCCCAGGATCGCCACCAACATGATCAGGCCGGAAGCCTGGGTGAAGATGAAGAACTTGGTCGCCGCGTAGATCCGGGTCTTCTTGCCATCGGCCGAGCTATGACCCCAGAGCGCGATGAGGAAGTACATCGGCACCAGCATCATTTCCCAGAAGAAGAAGAACATGAACAGGTCCAGCGCCAGGAACACGCCGACAACGCCGCCCAGGATCCACATCAGGTTCAGGTGGAAGAAGCCCACGTGGCGCTCGATCTCTTTCCAGGAGCAGAGTACCGAGAGGATACCCAGCAGGCCGGTCAGCAGGATCATCAACAGCGACAGGCCGTCCAGGGCCAGGTGCACGTTGATGCCGAAGCGCTGGATCCACTGGTGCTTGAACTCGATGGCCCAAGTCGGATCGACGCCAGGCGCCGGAGCAAATGAATAGTTACCGTGGGCCCACAGCCAGAGGCCGAGGGCGAGTTCCAGGGTCATGGTCAACAGCGCAATCCAGCGGGGGAGGGTGGCGCCGAAGCGCTCACCCAGCCAGCACAGCAGGCCGCCGATGAAGGGGATCAGGATTAGCCAAGGCAGAATCATGACGGGCTCAATTCCTTTCGCAAGTTCGCAAGGTTCATATCAGACCGCTACCAGCACGACGGCGCCGATGACCAGCACGGCACCGGCAGCCATCGAGGCGGCGTACCAACGCAGTTGACCGGTTTCGGTACGGCTCAGGGAGTTGTGGCCCCCCTTGGCCATACGCGGGATCAAACCGATGGTCTGATCGAGCGGGTCCTTGCGCAGTACATGGCTGATCGCCAGGTATGGCTTGACGAACAGTTTGTCGTAGATCCAGTCGAAGCCCCAGGCGGCGAACCACCAGGCCGAGAGCAGACGCCCGATGCCGCTGTTGGCGATGGCGGTGACCACGCGACGCTTGCCAAGGAACAACAGGGCGGCCAGCAGGATACCGGCCAGGGCGATGGCGCCCGAGGCGATTTCCAGGCTGTGCTTGGCTTCGCCGCCAGCATGGCCGGCGCTCAGGGGCAGCACGCCGTGCAGGGGCGGAGTGATCATCGCGCCGATACCGGTGGACAGCACGATCAGCACCACCAGCGGCAGCCAGTGGGAAATGCCGTGGCCGGCGTGGGCTTCGGTCTTGGCTTCACCGTGGAAGGCGATGAAGATCAGGCGGAAGGTGTACAGCGAGGTCATGAACGCACCCACCAGGCCGGCATACAGCAGGCCTTGGTTGCCGCTGGCGAAGGCTTCCCAGAGGATCTCGTCCTTGGAGTAGAAGCCGGCGGTGACCAGGGGCAGGGCCGCCAGGGCCGCGCCACCGACGATGAAGCTGGCGTAGGCCAGGGGCAGTTTCTTCCACAGGCCGCCCATCTTGAAGATGTTCTGCTCGTGGTGGCAGGCCACGATCACCGCACCGGAGGCCAGGAACAGCAGGGCCTTGAAGAAGGCGTGGGTCATCAGGTGGAAGATCGCGCCATCCCAGGCACCCACGCCCAGGGCCAGGAACATGTAGCCGATCTGGCTCATGGTCGAGTAGGCGAGGATGCGCTTGATGTCGGTCTGTACCAGCGCGGCGAAGCCGGCCAGGACCAGGGTCACGCCGCCGACCAGGCCCACCAGGTGCAGGATTTCCGGCGCCAGGGTGAACAGGCCGTGGGTACGGGCGATCAGGTAGACACCCGCGGTCACCATGGTCGCGGCGTGGATCAGTGCCGAAACCGGGGTCGGGCCCGCCATCGCGTCCGCCAGCCAGGTCTGCAGCGGCAGCTGGGCCGATTTACCGACGGCGCCGCCGAGCAGCATCAGGGTCGCCAGGGTGATCCAGAAATCACCGGCCTGGAACTTCTGCGGCGCTGCCACCAGCAGTTCCTGGACGTTCAGGGTGCCCAGTTGCTGGAACAGGATGAACAGGCCGATGGCCATGAACACGTCGCCGATACGGGTGACGATGAAGGCCTTGAGTGCAGCGTTACCGTTGTTGCGGTTGCTGTAGTAGAAACCGATCAACAGGTACGAGCACAGGCCCACGCCTTCCCAACCGAAGTAGATGAACAGCAGGTTATCGCCGAGGATCAGGAACAGCATGCTGGCGATGAACAGGTTGGTGTAGGAGAAGAACCGCGAGTAGCCGGCTTCGCCACGCATGTACCAGGACGCGAACAGGTGGATCAGGAAGCCGACGCCGGTCACCACGCCAAGCATGGTCACCGACAGGCCGTCCAGGTACAGGGTGAAGTTCGGCGCGAAGCCGTCCACCGACATCCACTGCCACAGCAGCTGGCTGTACGCGCCGCCTGCTGGCGGGGCGACATTGAACTGCCAGATCACGTAGGCGGCGGTGGCGGCCGAGAGGCCTACCGAGCCGACGCCGATCAGCGCGGACAGGTTCTCCGAGAACCGCCCGCGGGAGAACGACAGCAGCAGGAAGCCGATCAGGGGGAAGACGAAAGTCAGGAAGAGAAGGTTCATCCGCGCATCTCACTGGCAGCATCGATGTCGAGAGTGTGGAAGCGGCGATACAGCTGCAGCAGGATCGCCAGGCCAATGCTGGCCTCGGCGGCTGCCAGGCTGATCACCAGGATGAACATCACTTGTCCATCCGGCTGCGCCCAGCGGGCGCCAGCGACGATGAAGGCCAGTGCCGAGGCGTTCATCATCACTTCCAGGCTCATCAACACGAAGAGGATGTTACGGCGGACCATCAGGCCGACCAGGCCGAGGCAGAACAGGATGCCGGCAACCGCCAGCCCATGCTCGAGAGGGATAGTAGGCATCGTATTACTCCTTCGCCTCGTTGCGGCCCAAGTGGAACGCCGTGACGGCTGCGGCGAGCAGCAGCATCGAGGCGAGTTCGACCACCAGCAGGTAAGGACCGAACAGGCTGATGCCCACGGCCTTGGCGCCTACGGTGGTTTGACCGACGCCGGCACCGCTCTGGTGGCTGAACAGGACGTACAGCAGTTCGACCAGCAGCAGCGCAGCGAGGATCACCGGCCCGATCCAGATGCCCGGCTTGAGCCAGATACGCTCTTGCTGGACCGCAGCCGGGCCGAGGTTGAGCATCATCACCACGAATACGAACAGCACCATGATGGCGCCGGCGTAGGCGATCACTTCCAGGGCGCCGGCGAACGGCGCGCCGAGGCTGAAGAAGGTCATCGCCACGGCGATCAGCGAAATGATCAGGTAGAGCAGGGCGTGCACAGGGTTGGTATTGGTCACCACACGAAGCGTGGAGACCACCGCAACACCTGACGCGAAATAGAAAGCGAATTCCATCGTTCTTCCTTAAGGCAGCAAGCTCTTCACGTTGATCGGCTCGGCTTCGTTCTGCGCGGTGCCTTTGGGCTTACCGGCAATGGCCATGCCTGCAACACGATAGAAGTTGTAATCAGGGTTCTTTCCGGGACCGGAGATCAGCAGATCTTCCTTCTCGTAAACCAGGTCCTGACGTTTGAACTCGGCCATCTCGAAATCCGGTGTCAGCTGGATCGCGGTGGTCGGACAGGCTTCCTCGCAGAGACCACAGAAAATGCAGCGCGAGAAGTTGATGCGGAAGAAGTCCGGGTACCAGCGACCGTCTTCGGTTTCAGCTTTTTGCAGCGAGATGCAGCCCACCGGGCAGGCCACCGCGCACAGGTTGCAGGCTACGCAGCGCTCTTCGCCGTCGGGATCGCGGGTCAGTACGATGCGACCACGGTAGCGGGGCGGCAGGTACACCGGCTCTTCCGGGTATTGCAGGGTGTCGCGCTTGCGAAAGCCATGGCCGAAGACCATGACCAGGCTGCGCAACTGGGTACCAGTACCCTTCACGATGTCGCCAATATATTTGAACATGGGTCAAATCCTCACTGGGCCGCAACGGCTGGCGCGTTGTAGAGCACGAGCGCAGCGGTCACCAGCAAATTGATCAGGGTCAGCGGCAGGCAGAACTTCCAGCTGAAGTCCATCACCTGGTCATAGCGTGGGCGCGGGATCGAGGCGCGCAGCAGGATGAACAGCATGATGAAGAACGCGGTCTTCAACGCGAACCAGACGAAGGACAGTTGCGGCAGGATGCCGAACGGACCGTGCCAGCCACCGAAGAACAGGGTGACCAGCAGTGCCGAGATCAGGATGATGCCGATGTATTCGCCAACGAAGAACATGCCCCACTTCATGCCGGCATATTCAATGTGGTAACCGTCGGCCAGTTCCTGTTCCGCTTCGGGCTGGTCGAAGGGGTGACGGTGAGTCACGGCCACGCCTGCGATGAAGAAGGTACAGAAGCCGAAGAACTGCGGAATGATGAACCACAGGTTCTGCGCCTGGTAGTCGACGATGTCGCGCATGTTGAACGAACCGACCTGGGCCACGATGCCCATCAGCGCCAGGCCCATGAACACTTCGTAGGACACGGTCTGGGCCGAGGCACGCAAGCTGCCCAGCAGGGCGAACTTGTTGTTGCTCGACCAGCCGGCGAACAGCACCGCATAGACCGAAAGGCCGGCCATGGCGAAGAAGAACAGCAGGCCGATGTTCAGGTCCGCGACACCCCAGGTCGGGGTGATCGGGATGATCGCGAAGGCGATCAACAGGGCGCTCATGGCCACCACCGGTGCCAGGGTGAAGATCACCTTGTCGGCGAACGGCGGGGTCCAGTCTTCCTTGAAGAACATCTTCAGCATGTCGGCGGCGATCTGGAACATGCCGAACGGGCCAACGCGGTTCGGACCGTAGCGGTCCTGCCACCAGCCCAGCAGGCGACGTTCGACGAAGCTCAGCAGCGCACCGGCGATCACCACCGCCAGCAGGATGACGATCGCCTTGACGACCGTGAGGATCACGTCGATCACTTCAGGGGTAAACCAACTCATTGCGCCGCCTCCTGCAGACCGTCAACGGATTTGCCTGCGAACGCCGGAGGAATTCCGGCCAGGCCGACTGGCAGGGCCACCAGGCCGGCACCCAGCTCTTCGTTGATCCGCAGCGGCAGGCGCAGGGTCTGGCCAGCCAGTTTGATCGCGAGCATGGCGCCATCGTTGACGCCCAGGCGGTCGGCCTCGGACTTGGCCAGGGCCACGTAGGCGGCTGGAATGCGTTCTTGTATCGGAGCGGCCTTCGAGGAGTTCTCCTCGCTGCCGAACAGGTGGTAGAACGGCACGGCCTGCCAGGTGCCCTGGGCCGGGGAGAAGGCCTTCGGTGCGCTGGCGAACCAGCTCAGGCGATCGCCCTGGCTTTCGATCAGGCGGGTACCCGGGTCGCCGGCGCGCAGGTGGCCGCCGACTTCATCCTGGAACTTGTTCCAGGCTTGCGGCGAGTTCCAGCCCGGTGACCAGGCGAATGGCACTTGCGAGCGCGGTTCGGCGGAGCCCGAGTAACCTTCCATGGAGTAGGCGAAGGCGGTATCCGGGTCTTGCGATGTACGCGGTTCGTGCACGCTCTGGTTGGCGCGCATGGCGGTCCGGCCGCTGTAGCGCAGCGGTTCGCGCGCCAGCTTCAGGCCCTTGATGCGGAACGCGGCGGACGGCGCGGCATCGACGATGCTGGCCAGTTGCGCGTTACTCGCGGCGCAGGCAGCGGTCACCTGGTCCAGCTGGGTCCAGTCGACCGGCTTGTTCAGCAGGGTGCTACGCAGGGCGTGCAGCCAGCGCCAGCCTTCGTGGACCATGATGCTGGCGTCCAGGTAGGTCGGGTCGAAGACCTGGAAGAAGCGCTGGGCGCGACCTTCCTGGCTGACCAGGGTGCCATCGCCTTCGGCGAAGCTCGCCGCCGACAGCACCAGGTGCGCGCGTTCCACGGTAGCGGTCTGCTGGTGGTCGGCCACGATCACCACCTTGGCGGCGTTCAGTGCGGCATCCACCTTGGCGGCGTCGGTGCGGGTGTACAGGTCGTTTTCCAGGACCACGATGGCGTCGGCACGGCCGTCGATCACCGCTTGCAGGGCCGCGTCCACCGATTCGCCACCGAGCATGGCCAGGCCGAGGCTGTTGGCCTCTGGCACCACCAGGCTGATGGAGCCGGCCTTGTCACGCAGCTTCAGGGCCTTGGCGATGTTGGCCGCGGCCTCGATCAGTGCCTTGGAACCCAGGGAAGTACCGGAAACGATCAGCGGGCGCTTGGCGGCCAGCAGGGCATCGGCGATGCGCTGGGCCAGTTCCTGGGCTTCGCGGTCCAGGCCTTCCACCGCTGGAGCGCTGGCGTCGATGGCGTGGGCCACGGCGAAACCGATGCGGGCCAGGTCGTCGGGAGCGGCGTGTACACACTCTTCGGCGACGTCGTCGAGGCGGGTTGCAGCCAGGCTGGCGATGAACAGCGGGTTCAGCGCGTGCTGGCCGATGTTCTTCACCGCAGCGTCGAGCCATGGCTGGACGCGCATGGCGTCGGCCATTTCCTCGGCCTTGCCCTTGACCGACTGGCGCAGGGCCAGGGCCATGCGGGCGGCGGTCTGGGTCAGGTCCTCGCCGAGGACGAACACCGCGTCGTGGTCTTCCACTTCACGCAGGTTGGGAATCGGCAGCGGGCTGTCCTTGAGCACTTGCATCGCCAGGCGGATGCGCTCCAGCTCGCTGGCTTCGATACCGGAATAGAAGTGCTCGGCGCCGACCAGCTCCAGCAACGCATAGTTGCTTTCCAGGCTGGCGCGTGGCGAGCCGATGCCGACGATGTTGCGTCCGCGCAGCAGGTCGGCAGCCTGGTCCAGGGCCTGGTCCAGGTTCAGCTGGGTGCCGTCGGCCAGGCGTGGCTGGCGAGGACGGTCCTTGCGATTGACGTAGCCATAACCGAAGCGGCCACGGTCGCAGAGGAAGTACTGGTTGACCGAACCGTTGAAGCGGTTCTCGATGCGTCGCAGTTCACCGTAGCGCTCGCCGGGGCTGATGTTGCAGCCGCTGGAGCAGCCATGGCAGATGCTCGGCGAGAACTGCATGTCCCACTTGCGGTTGTAGCGCTCGGAGTGGGTCTTGTCGGTGAACACACCGGTCGGACAGACCTCGGTGAGGTTGCCGGAGAATTCGCTTTCCAGCACGCCATCTTCGACGCGACCGAAGTACACGTTGTCGTGGGCGCCGTAGACACCCAGGTCGGTGCCGCCAGCGTAGTCCTTGTAGTAGCGCACGCAGCGATAGCAGGCGATGCAGCGGTTCATCTCGTGGGCGATGAACGGGCCGAGTTCCTGGTTCTGGTGGGTACGCTTGGTGAAACGGTAGCGGCGCTCGTTGTGGCCGGTCATTACCGTCATGTCCTGCAAGTGGCAGTGACCGCCTTCCTCGCACACCGGGCAGTCGTGCGGGTGGTTGGTCATCAGCCATTCGACGACGCTGGCGCGAAACGCCTTGGACTCTTCATCGTCGATGGAAATCCAGGTGCCGTCGGAGGCAGGGGTCATGCAGGACATGACGATACGACCGCGGGTGTCGTTCTCGTCGGTGTACTGCTTGACCGCACACTGCCGGCAGGCGCCGACGCTACCGAGCGCCGGGTGCCAGCAGAAATAGGGGATGTCGAGGCCGAGTGACAGACAAGCCTGTAGCAGGTTGTCCGCACCGTTGACTTCGAGCGCTTTGCCGTCTACGTGGATAGTGGCCATGGTTCAAAGTTCTTCGTTGGCCCGCGCGAGCGGGCGTGGCTAATGGAAATCGGTGGACCTGCGGCCCGCACCGAACGAGTCGGGCGGGCCGCGAGGCCGGCGGATGGCACGGACCATCCGCGATTCATCTTGTTATGCGCCGACCACGATCGGCCCGGCCTGGATTGGCTTGGCCAGGTTCGGGCGCAGGGCGTCGCCAGCAGTTGCTGGAGCGACACCGGCCTCGAACTCGGACCGGAAATACTTGATGGCACTGCCCAGAGGCTCGACGGCACCCGGTGCGTGAGCACAGAAGGTACGGCCTGGGCCGAGGAAGTTGACCAGACCCAGCAGGGTCTCGATGTCTTCGGCGCGGCCCTGGCCCTTCTCCAGGGCGCGCAGCATCTTCACGCTCCATGGCAGGCCGTCGCGGCATGGGGTGCACCAGCCGCAGGATTCACGGGCGAAGAACTCTTCCATGTTGCGCAGCAGCGAGACCATGTTGATGCTGTCGTCCACCGCCATGGCCAGGCCCGTACCCATACGGGTGCCGACCTTGGCGATGCCACCGGCGTACATCTGCGCGTCGAGGTGCTCGGGCAGCAGGAAGCCGGTACCGGCACCGCCTGGCTGCCAGCACTTGAGCTTGAAGCCGTCGCGCATGCCACCTGCGTAGTCTTCGAACAGCTCGCGGGCGGTGACGCCGAACGGCAGTTCCCACAGGCCCGGGTTCTTCACCTTGCCGGAGAAGCCCATCAGCTTGGTGCCGTGGTCCTCGCTGCCTTCGCGGGCCAGCGACTTGTACCAGTCGTTGCCGTTGGCGACGATGGCCGGGACGTTGCACAGGGTTTCGACGTTGTTCACGCAAGTCGGCTTGCCCCACACGCCGACGGCGGCAGGGAAGGGCGGCTTGGAGCGAGGGTTGGCGCGGCGGCCTTCCAGGGAGTTGATCAGCGCGGTTTCTTCACCGCAGATGTAGCGACCGGCACCGGTGTGCACGAACAGCTCGAAGTCGAAGCCGCTGCCCAGGATGTTCTTGCCCAACAGGCCCGCGGCCTTGGCTTCCTCGATGGCACGGTTCAGGTGCTTGGCCGCGGTGGTGTACTCGCCACGCAGGAAGATGTAGCCGCGGTAGGCCTTCAGCGCACGGGCGCTGATCAGCATGCCTTCGACCAGCAGATGGGGCTGTTGCTCCATCAGCATGCGGTCCTTCCAGGTGTTGGGTTCCATTTCGTCCGCGTTGCACAGCAGGTAGCGGATGTTCATGGACTCGTCTTTGGGCATCAGGCCCCACTTCACGCCAGTGGGGAAGCCTGCGCCGCCACGGCCCTTGAGGCCGGAGTCCTTGACGGCCTGGACGATATCGTCCTGGGACATCTGCGCCAGTGCCTTGCGGGCAGCGGCGTAGCCGTTCTTGGCCTGGTACTCTTCGAGCCAGACCGGCTCGCCGTCGTCACGCAGGCGCCAGGTCAGCGGGTGGGTTTCGGCCGAACGGGCGATGCGGTTGGCCGGGCCGAAGGAAGTGATGGTCATACGTAACCCTCCAGCAGCTTGGCGACGCCAGCGGGCTGCACGTCGCCAAAGGTGTCGTCGTCGATCATCAGCGCCGGGGCCTTGTCGCAGTTGCCCAGGCAGCACACCGGCAGCAAGGTGAAGCGACCGTCGGCGGTGGTCTGGCCGAGGCCGATGCCCAGTTCGCTCTGGATCTGGCTGACCACCGACTCGTGGCCACCGATGTAGCAGACCATGCTGTCGCACACGCGAATGATGTGGCGACCGACTGGTTGGCGGAAGATCTGACTATAGAAGGTGGCTACGCCCTCGACGTCGCTGGCGGGGATGCCCAGCACTTCGCCGATGGCATAGATAGCGCCGTCCGGCACCCAGCCTCGTTCCTTCTGGACGATCTTCAGGGCTTCGATGGACGCCGCGCGCGGGTCCTCGTAGTGATGCATCTCGTGCTCGATGGCCGAGCGCTCGGTTTCGCTCAGGGCGAAACGGTCTGTCTGGATAAGCGTGCTGTTCATGCTTAGCGGTCCACGTCGGCCATAACGAAGTCGATACTACCCAGGTACGCGATCAAGTCCGCGACCATGCTGCCGCGGATCACCGAAGGGATCTGCTGCAGGTGGGCGAAGCTCGGGGTACGGATCCGGGTGCGGTAGCTCATGGTGCCGCCATCGCTCGTCAGGTAATAGCTGTTGATGCCCTTGGTCGCTTCGATCATCTGGAAGGATTCGTTGGCCGGCATCACCGGACCCCACGAAACCTGCAGGAAGTGCGTGATCAAGGTCTCGATGTGCTGCAGGGTGCGCTCTTTAGGTGGCGGCGTGGTCAGCGGGTGGTCCGCCTTGTACGGGCCTTCCGGCATGTTGCGCAGGCACTGGTCGATGATACGGATACTCTGGCGCATCTCCTCGACGCGGACCATGCAGCGATCGTAGGCATCGCCGTTGTGGCCCAGCGGGACTTCGAACTCGAAGTTCTCGTAACCCGAGTATGGGCGGGCCTTGCGCAGGTCGAAGTCGCAACCGGTGGAGCGCAGGCCGGCACCGGTGGTGCCCCACTCCAGGGCTTCCTTGGTGTTGTAGGCGGCGACACCGATGGTCCGGCCACGCAGGATGCTGTTCTGCAGGGCGGCCTTGGTGTATTCGTCGAGGCGCTTGGGCAGCCAGTCGACGAACTCCTTGACCAGCTTGTCCCAGCCGCGCGGGAGGTCGTGGGCCACACCGCCGATGCGGTACCAGGCCGGGTGCAGGCGGAAGCCGGTGATGGCTTCGATCACCTTGTAGGCGCGCTGGCGGTCGGTGAAGGTGAAGAACACCGGGGTCATGGCGCCCACGTCCTGGATGTAGGTCCCCAGGAACAGCAGGTGGCTGGTGATGCGGAAGAACTCGGCCAGCATGATGCGGATGGTGTCGACCTTCTCCGGCACCTTGATGCCGGCCAGCTTCTCGACCGAGAGCACGTACGGCAGGTTGTTCATCACCCCGCCGAGGTAGTCGATGCGGTCGGTGTAGGGGATGAAGCTGTGCCAGGACTGGCGCTCGGCCATCTTCTCGGCGCCCCGGTGGTGGTAGCCGATGTCCGGCACGCAGTCGACGATCTCTTCGCCGTCCAGTTGCAGGATGATGCGGAAGGCACCGTGGGCGGAAGGGTGGTTCGGGCCCAGGTTGAGGAACATGTAGTCCTCGTTGGCCCCGGAGCGCTTCATGCCCCAGTCTTCAGGGCGGAAGCGGGCGGCTTCTTCTTCGAGCTGCTGCTTGGCCAGGTTCAGGCTGAACGGATCGAATTCGGTGGCACGGGCCGGGAAGTCCTTGCGCAACGGGTGACCTTCCCAGGTCGGCGGCATCATGATCCGCGAGAGGTGAGGGTGGCCGGCGAAATCGATGCCGAACATGTCCCAGACTTCGCGCTCGTACCAGTTGGCGTTGGGCCAGATACTGGTCACGGATGGCAGGTTCAGGTCGCCCTCGGACAGGGCCACCTTGATCATCACGTCGCTGTTTCGCTCGATCGACAGCAGGTGGTAGAACACGCTGAAGTCGGCACCTGGCAGGCCCTGGCGCTTGGTGCGCAGGCGCTCGTCCACGCCGTGCAGGTCATAGAGCATGACGTACGGCTTGGGCAGGTTGCGCAGGAAGGTCAGGACTTCGACGAGCTTGGAGCGCTCGACCCACAGCACCGGCATGCCGGTGCGGGTGGCCTGGGCGGTGAACGCCTCGGGGCCAAAACGGTTGTTGAGTTCGACGACCACATCCTGGTCGTCAGCCTTATAAGGCGGGATGTACAGAGCACTGCCTGTAGTCATGGTTTTTTATCGCTTTCGGTCAACGTAAAGAGTGAAGCCAGTGTCGTTTCTTGGTTAAGAACAGATCTGGATCAGACTTCGTCAGGGCTGCGCAGGTTGGTGACCTGAATACGCTGTTCGCGGCGCTGTTCCTTCTGCGACGGCATTTCAGCGCGATACACGCCTTGGTCGCCGACGACCCAGGAAAGTGGGCGACGCTCCTGGCCAATGGATTCTTGCAAGAGCATCAGGCCCTGCAGGAATGCCTCGGGACGGGGCGGGCAGCCAGGTACGTAGACGTCCACGGGCAGGAACTTGTCCACCCCCTGAACTACGGAGTAGATGTCGTACATGCCACCGGAGTTGGCGCACGAACCCATGGAGATGACCCACTTGGGCTCGAGCATTTGCTCGTAGAGACGCTGGATGATCGGTGCCATCTTGATGAAGCAGGTACCGGCAATGACCATGAAGTCCGCCTGGCGTGGCGATGCCCGGATAACCTCGGCGCCAAAGCGCGCGATGTCATGGGGCGCCGTGAAGGCGGTGGTCATTTCCACGTAGCAGCAGGAGAGACCGAAGTTGTACGGCCAAAGGGAGTTCTTGCGCCCCCAGTTGACCGCGCCACTCAGCACGTCTTCCAGCTTGCCCATGAAGATGTTTTTGTGGACCTGATCCTCTAACGGATCGGCGACGGTTTCCCGCTGGCCGATTGGATACTGGTCGTTAGGAGCATCGGGGTCGATCCTGGTGAGATTGTATTGCATTGCCAAAGCCTCATTGTTTTAGCTTCGCCTGCCGCTTACGACGACCTTCCGGAGCCCAATCAAGAGCCCCCACTCGCCAAAGGTAGACAAGACCTGCCAACAGAATTGCTATGAAAACGAGAGCTTCGGCGAATCCGGTCCAGCCGCTTTCGCGGACGGACACAGACCAGGCAAAGAGAAATAGGGCTTCGATATCGAAGATCACGAAGAGCATCGCGACCAGATAGAATTTGGCTGAGAGCCGCAAGCGGGCGCCACCTGTAGGTAGCATGCCGGACTCGAACGGTTCGTTTTTACTGCGGCCCCAGGCTTTTGACCCGAGGAGGCTGGAGAGGCCGAGCATGAAGGCGCATAGGCCGACAACACCCAGAAGGAAAATGGCAAAGCCCCAGTTGTGGGCCATGAGTCCTGTCGCTTCGGGCATGCTGGTAATCCTTAACAGAGAGCAAGAGTCTCTGAGCTTGATAAAGAAACAAAGCAGTGACGATATGTCGCAGTGCAATCAATCGCGCTGATTTTATGGCTAAACACCGGGCAAGTAAAATTTCTGAAGCGAAATTGTTTATCGCAATAAGGACATAGCTCACCTCGGTAGCGCCGCAGGCCGCGGCCTGTGGGCATTAGCGGGAGTTTCGTTAATTATCTTTTGTTGTGGCTGTAACGAAAGTCGCAATATCTAAATGATAATCAATATTGTTTGGGGGCTGATTTAAACTGCTTTCCTCGACAGGGTGGGAAAGTTGCTTGTTATATCCCTGTTACTACAAGTAGCAGGACCGTACCTTTTAGCCTGTTTCGCTGCTGTGAATGCCGCCCTGGGTCAATGTTTTGCCAGTTTTTGTGCGTTGGTTGCGTTGTGGTGGGGGAGCGAAGGCAAGGAGGATGACGGCCGTATCGTCCTGGTCAATTCAGGATGGGCAAAAAAACGCCCCGAACCAGTCGGGGCGTCAGATTTACAGCAGTGCAGTCGTTCTTACCGGCCTGCATTGGCCGCTCGATCAGGGCGTGATGCCTGGATCAGTGGAACTGTTCTTCTTCGGTGGAGCCGGTCAGGGCGGTTACCGAGGACTTGCCGCCCTGGATCACGGTGGTCATGTCGTCGAAGTAGCCGGTGCCCACTTCCTGCTGGTGCGCCACGAAGGTGTAGCCTTTGGAGGCGTCGGCGAATTCCTGCTCTTGCAGCTTCACGTAGGCAGTCATGTCGTTGCGGGCGTAGTCGTGCGCCAGGTTGAACATGCCGTGCCACATGTTATGGATGCCGGCCAGGGTGATGAACTGGTGCTTGTAGCCCATTGCCGACAGCTCGCGCTGGAACTTGGCGATGGTGGCGTCGTCCAGGTTCTTCTTCCAGTTGAACGAAGGCGAGCAGTTGTAGGACAGGATCTGGTCCGGGTACTCCTTCTTGATCGCTTCGGCGAAACGACGGGCTTCGTCCAGGTCCGGCTTGGCGGTTTCACACCAGATCAGGTCGGCGTAAGGCGCATAGGCCAGGCCGCGGGCGATGGCCTGGTCGAGGCCGGCGCGGACCTTGTAGAAGCCTTCCGGGGTGCGCTCGCCAACCACGAACGGTTGGTCGTACGGGTCGCAGTCGCTGGTCAGCAGGTCGGCGGCGTTGGCGTCGGTACGGGCCAGGATGATGGTCGGTACGCCGGCAACGTCGGCCGCCAGGCGAGCAGCGGTCAGCTTCTGCACCGCTTCCTGGGTCGGAACCAGTACCTTGCCGCCCATGTGGCCGCATTTTTTCACGGAGGCCAGCTGGTCTTCGAAGTGAACGCCGGCGGCGCCTGCCTCGATCATGTTCTTCATCAGTTCATAGGCGTTCAGTACGCCGCCGAAACCGGCTTCGGCGTCAGCCACGATCGGTGCGAAGTAGTCGACGTAGCCTTCGTCACCTGGGTTCTTGCCGGCTTTCCACTGGATCTGGTCGGCACGACGGAACGAGTTGTTGATGCGCTTGACCACGGTTGGAACCGAATCCACCGGGTACAGCGACTGGTCTGGGTACATGGACTCGGCCGAGTTGTTGTCGGCAGCCACTTGCCAGCCGGACAGGTAGATGGCCTGGATGCCAGCCTTGACCTGTTGCACGGCCTGGCCGCCGGTCAGGGCGCCCATGCAGTTGACGAAATCTTTTTCAGGGCGGAAGGATGGGTGGGCGCCCTTGGTCACCAGGTTCCACAGTTTTTCCGCGCCCATGCGGGCCAGGGTGTGCTCTGGCTGGACGGAACCACGCAGGCGAACGACATCGGCGGCGGTGTAGGTACGGGTCACGCCTTTCCAGCGCGGGTTTTCGGCCCAGTCTTTTTCGAGGGCTGCAATTTGCTGTTCGCGTGTCAGTGCCATGGAGATAAACCTCGTCGCATAGGTCTTGGTGGAAAATTCCTGCTCCGCCGATTACGCAGGTCCTGAAAAAGTGCGTAGAAGGCTGTTCGCTGACCAGGGGCTGGGTGCTCAAGTCGGTCTGGCGCGATGGCGACGGGTGAACGATGGGCTCGAGGGGAAGTGAGCAGGTGGAGGCCAGCTGCAGGGCGCATCCGGGCGTCGTGGGCCTTCATGCGATCCTTCAGTGTGTTGCCGATCTACCTAATTACGCTTCCGTCCCTCGGGACAACTTCGTTCCAGTCGCAATCTCGTCAAACGCGCCTTGTGGGCGGTACAGACACGAATCGGCTCAGGTGGGTGGGTTAGAGCGGCGATCCGAAGGCCCTTGCTAGGGCCCCTGATTAGCGGGAGCGAGGCCATCATGCCCGCGGTTTTTTGGCTCGTCAAATGTTTTGTAGTGCTTTTTTTAAGGCACTACATCTTTGGTCTAATACGACTAATCAGTCAGTTTTCGGTGCCTTGGTCCAAGGCGTCGACCTTGACCCGCAAGGTCATGTCATCCCGCCCCTGGGTCGAGTAGCTGCGGCCCAGGCCCTGCTTGTCGGCCTGGGTCTGGCGGTTGACGCCGGCCAGGGGGATCCACTCGCCCAGCCGTCCGCTGACCGTTGTGTCGGTACTTTGCACGTTCACTACATCAGGACGTTCCTGGCTCATGCGGTCACGGTTGGTGCTGATGCTCAGGTGCACGGTCTCGCCGGTGACGCTGGCCGTCACGTAGAAGCCTTGGGTGACGTTGCGGTACTGGGTCTGGTTCAGCAGGCGGCCGTAGGAGTCGGTCTGGGTGCTGGTCAGGGGTACGCTCTGGCCGACCTGGATCAGCGCTGGCACGCCTTCGCTGGCCTGGACCTGCTGGATGCCGCCGTCACGGCTTTCGGTGCTGCGGTTGATGATGCGAGCCTGTGGCGCACCGTTGATCGTGTAGCCCTGGTTGCCCTGGAAGTTGTTCTCGTTGGTGTCGACGGTGATCAACAGGCGCCTGGCCGGGGTGTCGAGCTGGGCGATGAAGGCGCGTAGCTCGGCGATACGGCCCGGCTCGGCATTGACGATCAACTGGTTGCCATAGGCGCTGACCTTGCCGTCCTTGCCGATGAAGTTCTGTGCCAGCGGCAGCAGGTCGGCGCTGGTGCGGTTGTTCAGGGGCACGATTTCGGTAGCGGCGATGACCGAGCAGCTGAAGGTCAGCAGCAGTGTCGTGAGCAGGGTGCGTAGGGACATATCCGTTATCTCCGCGAGTAGCTGGCGTAAGGCCTTGAGTTTGACACTTTGTCGGCCCAGGGTGGGGCAAGTTGAATCCCGGACGGCAAAACGCCCCGCCATCCTGGTCCCGGCCTCGAGGCGCAGGGGATGGCGGGGCGTCTTACACGCGCTTGGGCGAGTGGGCTGTCAGGCGCCACGCACCATGTCGACGTGGGGGATGCCCGCTTCGAGGAATTCCTCGCTGACGATGGAGAAGCCCAGGCGCTCGTAGAACGGCGTCGCCTGGACCTGGGCGCTGAGCATCTGCTGCTTCAGGCCGCGTTTCTCGGCTTCATCGATAACGGCACGCATCAAGGCGTCGCCGACTTTCAGGCCGCGCCAGTCCTTGAGTACCGAGACTCGGCCGACGTGGCCGTCGGGCAGCAGGCGCGCGGTGCCGATGGCGAAGTCGCCCTCGAAAGCCAGGAAGTGCACGGCGCCGTTGTCGTCCGAATCCCACTCCAGTTCGGGTGGAACCGATTGTTCGGCAATGAATACCGCTTCACGAATGCGCCGGATCTCGGCGTTATCCTTTTGCCAGTCTGCGACACGTACGTGAATCTTATTCATCGGCAAATCCCAGGCTCCCTTGCTTGACCAGTTCGCACAGCAGGCCGCGTCCGTCGTCATCCGCCAGCCAGGGGCCGAGGTTGTCGATGTGCAGCGCATCGGCGGCGCAAATCATTTTCAACAGCTCGCGCAGTTTACCGGGAAGCAACCGGCTTTGGCCGCTGGCAAACAGTAACAAGTCTTCGTCCACCTCGGACCAGGCCAGGCGTGCGCTCGGGTTGCGAATCAACACCGCGCCCTGTTCCAGGCTGTCCAGCAGTTCGTCTTCTTCCATCGCTTCCGGGCCTGTCACCAGCTCCGGATAGCGCGGCTCGGTCATGAACTGGCCGAACCAGGTCAGCAGCAGGCGTTCGTCGCCCATGTGTTCGGCCAGCAGGCCCTTGAGGCGGTCGAGGGCGTCGTGCTGGATCTGGTGCGGATCGATGGCCGGTTGTGCGTCGGCGTCGGTATAGCGCTCTTCGTCCGGCAGGAACTGGCTGAGGAAGTCGGTGAAGTGGGTCAGCACTTCGGCGGCGCTCGGTGCGCGGAAACCTACCGAGTAGGTCATGCAATCGTTGACCGCGACGCCGTAGTGGGCCAGGCGTGGCGGCAGGTACAGCATGTCGCCGGGTTCCAGGACCCAGCTTTCGGTTTCTTCGAATTCGGCGAGGATGCGCAGGTCCGCGTGCTGCAGCAACGGGCTGTCGGCGTCGCACATCTGGCCGATCTTCCAGTTGCGCTTGCCGTGGCCCTGCAGCAGGAACACGTCGTAGTTGTCGAAGTGCGGGCCGACGTTACCGCCAGGGGCGGCGAAGCTGATCATCACGTCGTCGATACGCCAGCTGGGCAGGAAGCGGAAATGCTCCAGCAGTTCGGCGACTTCCGGCACGAACTGATCCACCGCTTGCACCAGCAGGGTCCAGTCGCGCTCGGGCAGCTTGCTGAATTCGTCCTCGGCGAAAGGGCCGCGACGCAGTTCCCAGGGGCGTTCGCCGTTTTCGATCACCAGGCGCGACTCGACTTCTTCTTCCAGGGCCAGGCCGGCCAGTTCGTCGGCATCGATCGGGCTTTGGAAGTCAGGCATGGCCTGGCGCACCAGCAGCGGTTTCTTCTGCCAGTAGTCGCGCAGGAATTCCCGCGCGGTAAGGCCGCCCAGAAGTTGCAGGGGAGTATCAGGATTCATGTGTAACCTATTGAAAAAATGTATTTTTCTAGCAGGAATAAAAACGCCCGGCGCGGCCGGGCGTCAGAAGGTCAGGCCGCGCTTCAGATGCGTTTTGCCTGGGCCGCGGCGTTGCCGATGTAGCTGGCCGGGGTGAGCTGCTTCAGCTCGGCCTTGGCGGTCGCCGGCATGTCCAGCCCGTCGATGAAGGTCTGCAGCGCTTCTGGGCTGATGCCCTTGCCGCGCGTCAGTTCCTTGAGTTTTTCGTACGGGTTTTCGATGTTGTAGCGACGCATCACGGTCTGGATCGGCTCGGCCAGTACTTCCCAGCAGGCGTCCAGGTCGTCGGCGATCTTCTGGGCATTGAGCTCCAGCTTGCCAATGCCCTTGAGGCTGGCTTCGTAGGCGATCACGCTATGGGCGAAGCCGACGCCCAGGTTGCGCAGCACGGTGGAGTCGGTCAGGTCGCGCTGCCAGCGGGAAATCGGCAGTTTGCTGGCCAGGTGCTGGAACAATGCGTTGGCGATGCCCAGATTGCCTTCGGAGTTCTCGAAGTCGATCGGGTTGACCTTGTGCGGCATGGTCGAGGAGCCGATTTCGCCGGCGATGGTCTTCTGCTTGAAGTAGCCCAGGGAAATGTAGCCCCAGATATCCCGGTCGAAGTCGATCAGGATGGTGTTGAAGCGGGCGATGGCGTCGAACAGCTCGGCGATGTAGTCATGCGGCTCGATCTGCGTGGTGTAGGGGTTGAAGGCCAGGCCCAGCTCATCTTCGATGAAGGCGCGGGCGTTGGCTTCCCAGTCGATGTCCGAGTAGGCCGACAGGTGGGCGTTGTAGTTGCCCACGGCGCCGTTGATCTTGCCCAGCAGCGGCACGGCGGCAACCTGGACGATCTGGCGCTCCAGGCGGTACACGACGTTGGCCAGTTCCTTGCCCAGGGTGGTCGGGGAGGCTGGCTGGCCGTGGGTGCGCGAGAGCATTGGCACGTCGGCGAAGCGGTGGGCCAGTTCGCGGATCGACTCGGCGATCTGGCGCATCAGCGGCAGCAGCACGCTGTCGCGGCCTTCGCGCAGCATCAGGGCGTGGGACAGGTTGTTGATGTCCTCGCTGGTGCAGGCGAAGTGGATGAATTCGCTGACCTTGGCCAGCTCAGGGAGCTTGGCGGCCTGCTCCTTGAGCAGGTATTCGATGGCCTTGACGTCGTGGTTGGTGGTGCGCTCGATTTCCTTGACGCGCTCGGCGTGCTCGAGGGCGAAGTCGTCGGCCAGGCTGTTGAGCAGGGCGTTGGCGTCGGCGGAGAAGGCCGGCACTTCAGCGATTTGCGGGTGGGCGGCCAGGCGCTGGAGCCAGCGCACCTCGACCAGGGCGCGGAAACGGATCAGGCCGTATTCGCTGAAAATAGGCCGCAGGGCCTGGGTTTTGCCGGCGTAGCGGCCGTCAACAGGGGAAACCGCAGTGAGCGAAGAGAGCTGCATGGGGTGTTCTCGGACAGTCGGGCAACGAAATGGGGCGCGTATCATACATGAAAATATCCGCCGGTCCGTTGCCAACTGACCAGCGTCTTACGCGCAGCTCTTGAAAAAAACGCTTGGGCGAGCGCAGCTCAGTGGCTGCGCATCAGGGGATAGAGTTCTTTGAGCAGTTTGCGCCGGCTCAGTACCAGCTGCCAGCGATGGCCGCCCAACTGCCGCCACAGGCGTGCCGAACGGATGCCGGCCAGGAGCAGGGCGCGGATCTTCGAGGCGTTGCTCGGCTGCTGCAGGTTGCGCATGTCGCCATGGACCTGGATGCGCTGGCGCAGGGTGCTCAGGGTGTCCTGGTACAGCCCGCCGCAAGCGGCGATCACGTTTTCATGGGCCGGGCCGAAGTGCTCCACCTGGGACTGGATCTGCGGCAGGCGCTTGCCGATGGTATCGAGCATGTCGCCACGCTTGGCCAGCTGGCGTTCCAGGCCGAGCATCGACAGGGCGTAGCGCAACGGCTCGCGCTGCAGCGAGCTGGGGTCGCGCTCCAGGGCACCGATCAGGGCTCGATAGCCTTCACGCAGGTTGATGTCGTCGCCGCCATAGACTTCCAGGGTGTCCTTGGGGTCGCGGATCAGCAGGCTGCCGAGCATGCAGCTCAGGGCCGCTTCGCTGACTTGGCCGGTCTTGGCTATCCGATCCACCAGTACCGCGGCGAGGAACACCCCGCCCAGTGCCGTTAATTGCTCCTGGATCGGGCTCATGGGCGCTGGTCCTTGCTGGTCCAGGGCTCGGCGACTTCGATGACGCCGCCGCCGAGGCAGATTTCACCGTCATAGAACACCACGGACTGGCCGGGGGTCACGGCGCGTTGCGGATCGTCGAAGGTCGCGCGGTAGCCGTTGGCGGTCTCTTCCAGGGTGCAGAGCTGGTCGCCCTGGCGGTAGCGCACCTTGGCGGTCAGGCGCCGAGGCTGGCTGAGATCGACGGGGTTGACCCAATAGATCTCCGAGGCCAGCAGGGCGCGGGAGAACAACCAGGGGTGGTCATTGCCCTGGCCGACGATCAGCTCGTTGTGCTCCAGGTCCTTGGCCAGCACGTACCACGGCTCGTCGCCGGCGTCCTTCAGGCCGCCGATGCCCAGGCCCTGGCGCTGGCCGATGGTGTGGTACATCAGGCCGTGATGGCGGCCGATGACTTCGCCCTCGGTGGTCCTGATCTCGCCGGGCTGGGCCGGCAGGTACTGCTTGAGGAAGTCGCTGAAGCGTCGTTCACCGATGAAGCAGATGCCGGTGGAGTCCTTTTTCTTGGCGGTGGCCAGGTCATGTTTCTCGGCAATGGCGCGTACTTCGGGTTTTTCCAGTTCGCCCACCGGGAACAGGGTCTTGGCGATCTGCTCGCCGCCCACTGCATGCAGGAAGTAGCTCTGGTCCTTGTTCGGGTCCAGGCCCTTGAGCAATTCGGTGCGGCCGTCGATATCACGGCGACGCACATAGTGGCCGGTGGCGATCAGGTCGGCGCCGAGCATCATGGCGTAGTCCAGGAACGCCTTGAACTTGATTTCCCGGTTGCACAGGATGTCCGGGTTCGGCGTGCGGCCAGCCTTGTACTCCTCCAGGAAGTGCTCGAACACGTTGTCCCAGTACTCGGCGGCGAAGTTGGCGGTGTGCAGCTTGATGCCCAGTTTGTCGCAGACGGCCTGGGCGTCGGCCAGGTCGTCCATGGCGGTGCAGTATTCGGTTCCGTCGTCTTCCTCCCAGTTCTTCATGAACAGGCCTTCCACCTGGTAGCCCTGCTCCATCAGCAGGAGGGCGGAAACGGAAGAATCCACGCCGCCGGACATGCCGACAATGACGCGCTTCTTTTGGGTGTCAGAAGGGGCTGGCTCACGCATAGGAATTCAACGGGTGTCTGGAAAAAGGACGGGATTCTAACAGGCTGACGCCCGCAAGGGGGAAACTGCGATCAAAGCGACGGACGGATCAGTGCCAGGCTGTGGGGTTGGCCAGCCAGGTAATCGTCCAGGCACTGCAGGACCAGCTCGCTGCGCCACTGGGGGCGCTGCTCCAGCAATTGCTCGCGGGTCAGCCAGCGTGGGCCGATGATGCCGTGGTCCAGTCGGTAGTCGGGATGGTGGCGCAGCGGCCTGGCGGCGAAGCACACGCGCTGGTAGGTCACGCCGTTACTGGGGGCGGTGTAGAGGTAGATGCCCACTACGCCGGTCAATTCCACGTCCCAGCCGGTTTCCTCGAGGGTTTCGCGCACGGCTGCCTGCAGCAGGCTCTCATTGGCGTCCAGGTGTCCGGCGGGCTGGTTGAGCACGGCCTGTTCGCCCTGGAATTCCTCGACGAACAGGAAGCGTCCCTGGTCCTCGACGATAGTGGCGACGGTGATATGGGGTTGCCATTGCATGGATAAGACTCTGTCTTGAATGGGACGATCATCATAAAACGAACGCTGACCCCTGTAGGAGCGAAGCTTGCTCGCGATGAAGGCAGCGCGTTTCGGCTGAGTCGCCGCGGCGCTTCTGTCGCGAGCAAGCTTTGCTCCTGCGGTGGAGGTGTGGTCCAGAAAGCACAAACCCCGGCACGGGGCCGGGGTTTGCGTTGCAGCGGTATGGCTTAAGCCAGCGCAGCGATAGCCGCGTTGAGGGTGGCGCTGGGGCGCATGGCCTTGCTCACCAGCTCAGGGTTGGCTGCGTAGTAGCCGCCGATGTCCACTGGCTTGCCTTGTACGCCGTTGAGCTCGGCGACGATGGTCGCTTCGTTCTCGGTCAGGGCCTTGGCCAGGGGAGCGAACTGCGCTTGCAGTGCTGCGTCCTCGGCCTGGGCTGCCAGGGCCTGGGCCCAGTACAGCGCCAGGTAGAAGTGGCTGCCGCGGTTGTCGATGTTGCCGACTTTGCGCGATGGCGACTTGTTGTTGTCCAGGAACTGGCCGGTGGCCTGGTCCAGGGTCTTGGCCAGGACCAGGGCCTTGGCGTTGTCGTAGGTGTTGCCCAGGTGTTCCAGGGAGGCGGCCAGGGCCAGGAACTCACCCAGGGAGTCCCAGCGCAGGAAGTTCTCTTCCAGCAGCTGTTGCACGTGCTTCGGAGCGGAACCGCCGGCACCGGTCTCGAACAGGCCGCCACCGTTCATCAGCGGCACGATCGACAGCATCTTGGCGCTGGTGCCCAGTTCCATGATCGGGAACAGGTCGGTCAGGTAGTCACGCAGTACGTTACCGGTCACCGAGATGGTGTCCTTGCCGTCGCGGGTGCGGGCCAGGGTGAACTTCATGGCTTCGACCGGCGACATGATGCGGATGTCCAGGTCGCTGGTGTCGTGGTCCTTCAGGTAGGCCTGGACCTTCTCGATCATCACGCCGTCGTGGGCGCGCATCGGGTCGAGCCAGAAGATCGCCGGGGTGCTGCTGGCACGGGCGCGGTTGACGGCCAGCTTGACCCAGTCCTGGATCGGCGCGTCCTTGGTCTGGCACATGCGGAAGATATCGCCGGCCTCGACTGTCTGTTCCAGCAGCAGGTTGCCCTTGCTGTCGGTAACGCGTACCACGCCGTCGGCCTTGATCTGGAAGGTCTTGTCGTGGGAGCCGTACTCTTCGGCTTTTTTCGCCATCAGGCCAACGTTCGGCACGCTGCCCATGGTGGTCGGATCGAAGGCGCCATTGGCTTTGCAGTCTTCAATCACGGCCTGGTAGATGGTGGCGTAGCAACGATCCGGAATCACCGCCTTGGTGTCGTGCAACTGGCCGTCGGTGCCCCACATCTTGCCGGAGTCACGGATCATGGCCGGCATCGAGGCATCGACGATCACGTCGCTCGGCACGTGCAGGTTGGTGATGCCCTTGTCGGAGTTGACCATGGCCAGGGCAGGGCGAGCGGCGTAGACGGCCTGGATGTCAGCTTCGATCGCAGCTTGCTGCTCGGCTGGCAGGGCCTTGATGCGGGCGTACAGGTCGCCGATGCCGTTGTTCAGGTTGAAGCCGATTTCCTGCAGCACTTGGGCGTGCTTGGCCAGGGCGTCCTGGTAGAACTCGGCAACGATCTGGCCGAACATGATCGGGTCGGAGACCTTCATCATGGTGGCTTTCAGGTGGACCGACAGCAGTACGCCCTTTGCCTTGGCGTCTTCGATTTCGGCGGCGATGAAAGCGCGCAGGGCCTTCTTGCTCATTACGGCGCAGTCGAGGATCTCACCGGCTTGTACGCTGGTCTTTTCCTTCAGGACGGTGGCGGTGCCGTCCTGGGCGATCAACTCGATCTTGACGTTGTCTGCGGCTTCGATCAGCGCGGCCTTCTCGCTGCCGTAGAAGTCGCCGTTGCTCATGTGGGCTACATGGGACTTGGAGTCCGGGGCCCAGGTACCCATCTTGTGCGGGTGCTTGCGCGCGTAGTTCTTGACCGACAGCGGGGCGCGGCGGTCGGAGTTGCCTTCACGCAGGACCGGGTTCACGGCGCTGCCCTTGACCTTGTCGTAACGGGCCTTGGCGTCTTTCTCGGCGTCGGTGGTGGCGTTTTCCGGGTAGTCCGGCAGGGCGTAGCCCTGGGCTTGCAGTTCCTTGATCGCGGCCTGCAGCTGCGGTACCGAGGCGCTGATGTTCGGCAGCTTGATGATGTTGGCTTGCGGGGTGACCGCCAGCTCGCCCAGTTCGGCGAGGTGATCCGGCACGGCTTTGCTGTCCAACTGCTCGGGGAAGCTGGCGAGGATGCGCCCGGCCAGGGAAATGTCGCGGGTTTCCACGGCGATATCAGCCGAAGCGGTGAAGGCTTCTACGATAGGCAGCAGGGAATAGGTGGCGAGGGCGGGGGCTTCGTCGGTGAAGGTGTAGATGATCTTCGAGCGGGTGGGCATATTCGGATTAACTCTCTTCTTTGCTAAAGCGTGCGCAGAAACTCGAGGTGCGCCGGGTAAAGCGCTTTCGTTCAAAGGTCATCCATGAGCCGAATGTCGAGGTTTCTTCGCGGTGATGTTGGGTGCATCAGTCGAGCGTCAAGCGGGTGGGTTGCGGTAACAACCCGGCTTCGTGCGGCCAGTCTCGGCTAGTCTTTTTCCGGTTGCAGAGCGTTCGGCCGTCGTGACTCTGTGGTCAGCGGCGGCATTATACATAGGTGGCTAGCAAAACGCCGGTGCTTCATATGTGTGGGCGCTCGTCCATTGGTCTAAAGGTCGCAGGCAAGGTGACGGCGTAGAGTCGTCGCCAGTGCTTGAATTTGGCGCTTTTCCCTTTTCGTTCAGGCTTGTAGGCCGCGAGTTGCAACGCTTTCACGGCATCCGGGTGGAACATGAGGTTCCCGTCCAGATACAACTGGGTTACGCTCGAATGCAGCCAGATGTTCAATCCACACAACGGAGTTCAGCATGGGATACAAGAAGATTCAGGTTCCAGCAGTCGGCGACAAAATCACCGTCAATGCAGACCATTCTCTCAATGTTCCTAACAACCCGATTATCCCTTTCATCGAAGGCGACGGTATTGGTGTCGATATCAGCCCGGTCATGATCAAGGTTGTCGATGCTGCAGTGAAAAAAGCCTACGGCGGCGAACGCAAGATTTCCTGGATGGAAGTGTATGCCGGGGAAAAAGCGACTCAAGTGTACGACCAGGACACCTGGCTTCCCCAGGAAACCCTGGATGCGGTGAAGGACTACGTGGTTTCCATCAAGGGCCCGCTGACCACTCCGGTCGGTGGCGGCATCCGCTCCCTGAACGTGGCGCTGCGCCAGCAGCTGGACCTGTATGTGTGCCTGCGTCCGGTGCGCTGGTTCGAAGGCGTGCCCAGCCCGGTGAAGAAGCCTGGCGATGTGGACATGACCATCTTCCGCGAGAACTCCGAGGACATCTATGCCGGTATCGAGTGGAAAGCCGGTTCGGCCGAGGCCACCAAGGTGATCAAGTTCCTTAAAGAGGAAATGGGCGTCACCAAGATCCGTTTCGACGAAAACTGCGGCATCGGCGTCAAGCCGGTTTCCCTGCAGGGCACCAAGCGCCTGGCGCGCAAGGCGCTGCAATACGTGGTGGACAACGATCGTGATTCGCTGACCATCGTGCACAAGGGCAACATCATGAAGTTCACCGAAGGTGCCTTCAAGGAGTGGGCCTATGAAGTGGCGGCCGAGGAGTTCGGCGCGACCCTGCTGGACGGTGGTCCGTGGATGCAGTTCAAGAATCCCAAGACCGGCAAGAACGTCATCGTCAAGGATGCCATCGCCGATGCCATGCTCCAGCAGATCCTGCTGCGTCCGGCCGAGTATGACGTAATTGCTACCCTCAACCTCAACGGTGACTACCTGTCCGACGCCCTGGCGGCCGAAGTAGGCGGCATCGGTATCGCTCCAGGCGCCAACCTGTCCGACACCGTGGCCATGTTCGAAGCGACCCACGGTACCGCGCCCAAGTATGCCGGCAAGGACCAGGTCAACCCGGGCTCGCTGATCCTCTCCGCCGAGATGATGCTGCGCCACATGGGCTGGACCGAAGCGGCGGACCTGATCATCAAGGGCACCAACGGCGCGATCTCGGCCAAGACGGTGACCTATGACTTCGAACGCCTGATGGACGGTGCGACCCTGCTGTCTTCCTCGGCCTTCGGTGATGCACTGATCTCGCACATGTAAGCCACGCGGCGAGCAAAACGAACCGGCCGATTCAATCCTTTGAATCGGCCGGTTTTTTATGACTGGATGTTGGGTAAATCAGCTCAAGGCGCTTTCAGGCTGGGCCTCGGCGGCAAGGATTTCTCCGGGCGCCTTCAAGGAGCTTATCTTGACCGCATGCAGCCCCTTGGGTCCTTGGATGATCTCGAAGCTCACGGCCTGTCCGGCTTTCAAGGTCTTGTAGCCATCCATTTCGATGGCCGAGTAGTGGGCGAAGAGATCGTCGCTCTTGCCCTCCTCATTAATAAAGCCGTAACCCTTGGCATTGTTGAACCACTTGACCTTACCGCTAGCCATACTCATATCCCTCTGCAACAGACTCCATCACTGGAGTATCATCCAGTTCATCCACCGCCAAACTTGGTAAAAAGGTTGACGCCGTGGACGTTTATTACCCAATGTGGGCCCTATTGGTTGTAACACCGTTTTGCCGATAGTCAAGGTGACCCGGCGGTCGGAGTTGAATTCCCCCCAGGGCGCCCCCACCACTGTATTCGCACAACTGACGAACCTTCTTTCCATGCATGCAATCAGCCAGATTCGACTAACATTCAATCAGGATCGCCCGGACTTGCACGACGACGATTCCGCTGGCTTGGCGGTACAGGAGGCCAAGCCTGCGCTTCAGGCGCCGCCGATGTACAAGGTGGTTTTGTTCAACGATGACTACACCCCGATGGATTTCGTCGTCGAAGTGCTCGAGATGTTTTTTAACCTGAATCGCGAGCTGGCGACCAAGGTCATGCTGGCCGTCCATACCGAAGGGCGGGCAGTGTGTGGATTGTTTACCCGCGACATCGCCGAGACCAAGGCCATGCAGGTCAACCAGTACGCCAGGGAAAGCCAGCATCCGCTACTCTGTGAAATCGAGAAGGACGGTTAACGCCGACCACTTGGGTATGAGGTGAAGCTATGTTAAACCGTGAGCTCGAAGTCACCCTCAATCTCGCCTTCAAGGAGGCTCGTTCGAAGCGTCATGAGTTCATGACCGTCGAACATCTCCTGTTGGCTCTATTGGATAATGAGGCCGCTGCCACTGTTCTCCGTGCCTGCGGAGCGAACCTCGACAAGCTCAAGCATGACCTGCAGGAGTTCATCGACTCCACTACGCCATTGATTCCTGTGCACGATGAAGATCGCGAGACTCAGCCAACCCTGGGTTTCCAGCGGGTGCTGCAGCGCGCGGTATTTCATGTGCAGAGTTCGGGCAAGCGTGAAGTAACCGGTGCCAACGTATTGGTAGCGATCTTCAGCGAGCAGGAGAGCCAGGCAGTGTTCCTGCTCAAGCAGCAGAGCGTTGCCCGCATCGACGTGGTCAACTATATCGCCCATGGCATCTCCAAAGTGCCAGGGCATGGCGATCATTCCGAGGGTGAGCAGGAAATGCAGGACGAGGAGGGTGGTGAGTCGTCTTCTTCGGGCAATCCTCTGGATGCCTATGCCAGCAATCTCAACGAACTGGCCCGCCAGGGGCGTATCGATCCATTGGTCGGGCGTGAGCACGAGGTCGAGCGCGTGGCGCAGATCCTGGCTCGCCGGCGCAAGAACAATCCGTTGTTGGTGGGCGAGGCAGGCGTGGGCAAGACCGCGATTGCCGAAGGCCTGGCCAAGCGTATCGTCGACAACCAGGTACCTGATCTGCTGATCAACAGCGTGGTGTATTCCCTGGATCTCGGTGCCTTGCTGGCCGGTACCAAGTACCGCGGCGACTTCGAGAAGCGCTTCAAGGCGCTTTTGGGTGAGCTGAAGAAGCGTCCGCAGGCGATCCTGTTCATCGACGAGATCCATACCATCATCGGTGCCGGCGCGGCGTCCGGTGGGGTGATGGATGCCTCCAACCTGCTCAAGCCACTGCTTTCTTCCGGTGACATCCGTTGCATCGGCTCGACCACTTTCCAGGAGTTCCGTGGAATTTTCGAGAAAGATCGGGCCCTGGCCCGGCGCTTCCAGAAGGTCGACGTCACCGAGCCTTCGGTCGAAGACACCATCGGTATCCTGCGCGGGCTCAAGGCTCGTTTCGAGCAGCACCACAGCATCGAATACAGCGACGAAGCCCTGCGCGCGGCGGCGGAACTGGCCTCGCGCTACATCAATGACCGGCATATGCCGGACAAGGCCATCGACGTCATCGACGAGGCGGGCGCCTTCCAGCGCCTGCAGCCTGCCGAGAAGCGCGTCAAGCGCATCGAAGTGGCACAGGTCGAAGACATCGTGGCGAAAATTGCCCGTATTCCGCCGAAACATGTCACCAGTTCCGATAAGGAGCTGCTGCGCAACCTCGAGCGTGATCTCAAGCTGACGGTATTCGGCCAGGATGCGGCGATCGACTCGTTGGCCACCGCCATCAAGTTGTCCCGTGCGGGTCTGAAATCGCCGGACAAGCCGGTCGGTTCCTTCCTGTTCGCCGGTCCTACTGGCGTCGGCAAGACCGAAGCGGCTCGCCAATTGGCCAAGGCCATGGGGATCGAGCTGGTGCGCTTCGACATGTCCGAGTACATGGAGCGGCATACCGTTTCGCGGCTGATCGGCGCGCCTCCCGGTTATGTCGGTTTCGACCAGGGCGGCCTGCTGACCGAGGCGATCACCAAGCAACCGCACTGCGTGCTGCTGCTCGATGAGATCGAGAAGGCCCATCCGGAAGTCTTCAACCTGCTTCTGCAGGTGATGGATCACGGGACCCTGACCGACAACAACGGACGCAAGGCGGATTTCCGCAACGTGATCATCATCATGACCACCAACGCCGGTGCTGAAACCGCGGCGCGAGCTTCCATCGGTTTCACTCATCAGGACCATTCTTCCGATGCCATGGAAGTGATCAAGAAGAGCTTCACGCCGGAGTTCCGCAACCGCCTGGATACCATCATCCAGTTCGGTCGCTTGAGTCATGAAGTGATCAAGAGCGTGGTGGACAAGTTCCTTACCGAGCTTCAGGCGCAGTTGGAAGACAAGCGCGTGCAGCTGGAAGTGACCGATGCCGCCCGCAGCTGGCTGGCCGCCGGTGGCTACGACGTAGCCATGGGGGCTCGTCCGATGGCGCGCCTGATCCAGGACAAGATCAAGCGTCCGTTGGCCGAAGAGATCCTATTCGGCGAGTTGTCCGACCATGGCGGTGTGGTGCATATCGACATCAAGGATGGCGAGCTGACCTTCGATTTCGAAACCACGGCGGAAATGGCCTGATAGAGTTCGTCCCGTAGAAATGCCAAAGGCACCGCAAGGTGCCTTTGTGCTGTCTGGAGAATGGATATTGAAACCCGCAGGCAGGTTTTTCAGGCGCCAACAAAAACGCCCGGCTTGGCCGGGCGTCTTGTATTGACTTGCTTAGCGAGCGCGGTAAGTGATACGCCCTTTGCTCAAGTCATAGGGCGTCAGCTCGACGCGCACCTTGTCACCGGTAAGAATACGAATGTAGTTCTTGCGCATCTTGCCGGAGATGTGCGCGGTTACGACGTGCCCATTTTCCAACTCCACGCGAAACATGGTGTTGGGCAGGGTGTCGACGACAGTGCCTTCCATTTCGAAGCTGTCTTCTTTCGACATGCAGTAAAGCCCTCGGTGTCCAGTTAATGGCCCGGTGCAACTGCGCCAGGCAAAAGCGGCGTGCATTGTGCCCGAAAAGTGGGGTTCAAGCCAAGACCTTCTAGTTCAGGAGCACCCAGCGCTGGTTGATCAGAAGCTCGATGGGGCGGTATTGAGTCTTGTAATTCATCTTTTTGCAGTTCTTGATCCAGTAGCCGAGATAGACCGCGTCAAGGCCCAGGCGCAGGGTTTCGCCGATCTGCCAGAGGATCGCGTAGCGCCCGAGGCTGCGGCGTTCTTCGTCGGGTTCATAGAAGGTATAGACCGCCGACAAACCGTTGGGCAGCAGGTCGGTGACGGCTACGGCCAGCAAGCGGCCCTCGAGGCGGAACTCATAGAAGCGCGAGAAGGGCAGGTCGCGGACCAGGAAAGTCGAGAATTGGTCGCGGCTGGGAGGGAACATGTCGCCATCGGCGTGGCGTTGCTCGATGTAGCGCTGGTACAGGTCGAAATATTCTTCGCTGAAACTGGGTTTGGCCGCTTGCACGGTCAGGTCGCTGTTGCGTTTGAGGATGCGTTTTTGCTGGCGATTGGGCAGGAACTGCGCTGCCGGGATGCGCGCCGGCACACAAGCGTTGCAGTTTTGGCAATGAGGCCGATATAGATGATCGCCGCTGCGGCGAAAGCCCATTTCCGACAGATCCGCATAGACATGCACATCCATGGGCTGGCTGGGATCGAGGAACAGGGTAGTGGCCTGTTCGCCGGGCAGGTAGCTGCAAGAATGGGGTTGAGTGGCATAAAACTTCAGGCGCGCCAACTCGGTCATGAGTCAACCCTCGGGATAAGCTGTGGCTCTAAGTGTAAGCCACCCCCGCCAAACCCGCCTAACAAACCCATGTGGCACGGCTCGGCTGGTCCAGATGGCGTTCCAGGTAATTGGAAAATTCCTGGCGGGTAATGGCGCGAGCACCCAGGCTATGCAGGTGGTTGGTAGGCATTTGGCAGTCGATCAGGACGAAGCCCCAGTCCTTCAGTCGCTGCACCAGCGTGGCGAAACCGAACTTCGATGCATTGTCGGCGCGGCTGAACATCGATTCGCCGAAGAACAGTTGTCCCATGGCCAGTCCGTAAAGCCCACCCACCAGTACTCCCTGGTCCCAGACCTCCACCGAATGGGCGTAGCCACGCTGGTGCAGTTGCAGGTAGGCGTTCTGCATCGCCTCGCTGATCCAGGTACCGTCGGCATAGGCCCGGGGGGCCGCGCAGGCGCTGATGACCGCGGCGAAGTCCCGATCGAACGTGACCTGGTAGCGCTGCTGGCGCAGGAGCTTGGCCAGGCTGCGAGATACATGCAGTTCGTTCGGAAACAACACGGTGCGCGGATCCGGCGACCACCAGAGGATCGGCTGGCCCTCGGAAAACCAGGGAAAGCAGCCGTGGCGGTAGGCCTGGACCAGGCGTTCGGCCGAGAGGTCGCCCCCCGCGGCCAGCAGGCCGTTGGGTTCGCGCATGGCTTTTTCCAGAGGGGGAAAGTCAAGGTTGTTGCGTTGTAACCAGGTCAGCATGGCATCCAGACTTACGGCAGGGGAGGGCGGTGGCAGGTCGCCAGGCGACCCGCCACAAGCCTAGGGCGAGGCCCTAGTTGTCGTCGAGGAATTTTTCCGCGTCCAGGGCAGCCATGCAGCCGGCGCCGGCGGACGTGACGGCCTGGCGGTAGACATGGTCCGCCACATCACCTGCAGCGAACACTCCGGGGATGTCGGTGGCGGTGACGTCGCCTTCGCTGCCGCCCTTGACCAGCAGGTAGCCGTTGCGCATCTGCAGTTGGCCCTGGAACAGGTCGGTATTGGGCTTGTGACCGATGGCGATGAACACCCCGGACAGCGTCAGGTCGGTGGTGGTGCCGGTCTGGCTGTCCCTCAAGCGCGCGCCCGTGACTCCGCTGGCATCGCCCAGTACTTCATCCAGATGCTGGTTCCAGTGCAGGCGGATGTTGCCATTGGCTGCTTTGTCGAACAGCTTGTCCTGAAGGATCTTCTCCGCCCGGAGCTTGTCGCGGCGATGCACCAGGTGCACCTCCCGAGCGATGTTCGACAGGTACAGGGCTTCCTCTACTGCGGTATTGCCGCCGCCGATCACCGCCACTACCTGGTTGCGATAGAAGAAACCGTCGCAGGTCGCGCAGGCCGAAACGCCCTTGCCGGAGAAGGCTTCTTCGGAGGGCAGGCCCAGGTATTGCGCCGATGCCCCGGTGGCGATGATCAGCGCGTCGCAGCTATAGCTGCCGCTGTCGCCGACCAGGACAAAGGGCCGTTGCTGCAACTGAGCGGTGTGAATGTGGTCATAGACGATCTGGGTGTCGAAGCGCTCGGCGTGTTTCTGCATGCGTTCCATCAGCACCGGACCGGTCAGGCCTTCGACATCGCCGGGCCAGTTGTCCACTTCCGTGGTGGTGGTCAGTTGGCCGCCGGCCTGCAGGCCGGTGATCACGGTCGGCTTGAGGTTGGCCCGGGCGGCGTAGATCGCAGCGCTGTAGCCGGCAGGGCCGGAGCCCAGGATGATCAGGCGTGAATGCTTCGCGTCGTTCATAAAAACACCTCATAAGCCTTTGTCAGCAAAGAGAATGCATGCTCCAATTGAACAGCGTATGACAGGCAGAAAGCGATGCCCGGCGAGCCTTCCTGGCGTGGCATGGAGTGAACAAACCCGTACAATGTGGCGTTATGGCGGGCTTATTCGCAATTGCACTGTTTCAGAAGCAAGTGACTGAATGTTAAAAGTAGCCCCAGTTACGCCGGTCAACTTTATTTACCTGCTCGGATTGAGCAGTATTTGTAGTCAATCACCCGTTGGACGCGCCCTTGGCGCAGGAAAAGACGCGTTTTGAAGAAATCCACCGCAGCACCCAAATCCGTTGTTCCGCTCTGGCGTCAACAGTTGCACTACCGGCTCAAGGAAGGTGCGCTGATCGCCATCGGAGCCTTGTGCCTGTTCTTGATGATGGCGCTTTTGACCTATGGCAAGGACGATCCGGGTTGGAGTCATAACAGCAAGATCGAGGACGTGCAGAACTTCGGTGGTCCCGCCGGTTCCTACAGCGCCGACATGTTGTTCATGGTGCTGGGTTACTTCGCCTATATCTTCCCGCTGTTGCTGGCGATCAAGACCTACCAGATCTTCCGCCAGCGCCATGAGCCCTGGCAGTGGAGTGGCTGGTTGTTTTCCTGGCGCCTGATCGGCCTGGTGTTCCTGGTGTTGTCCGGCGCGGCGCTGGCGCATATCCATTTCCATGCCGCCACGGGCCTGCCGGCCGGTGCTGGCGGCGCCCTGGGCGAGAGCCTGGGTGACCTGGCCAAGAATGCCCTGAACATCCAGGGCAGTACCCTGATGTTCATCGCCCTGTTCCTGTTCGGCCTGACGGTGTTCACCGACCTGTCCTGGTTCAAGGTCATGGACGTCACCGGCAAGATCACCCTCGATCTGTTCGAGTTGGTCCATGGCGCTGCCAATCGCTGGTGGGACGAGCGCATGGAGCGCAAGCAACTGGTGGCGCAACTGCGCGAAGTGGACGCCCGGGTCGACGAAGTGGTGGCGCCGAGCGTCGCCGACAAGCGCGAGCAGGCCAAGGTCAAGGAGCGCCTGATCGAGCGTGAGCAGGCCCTGAGCAAGCACATGTCCGAGCGTGAGAAACAGGTGCCGCCGGTGATCACGCCAGTGGCCACCAAGGCGCCGGAGCCGAGCAAGCGGGTGCAGAAGGAGAAGCAGGTACCGTTGTTCATCGACAGCGCGGTGGAAGGCACCTTGCCGCCGATCTCGATCCTCGACCCCGCGGAAAAGAAACAGCTCAACTACTCCCCCGAGTCCCTGGCGGCCGTCGGCCACCTGCTGGAGATCAAGCTCAAGGAGTTCGGGGTCGAGGTCGCGGTGGACTCCATCCACCCGGGACCGGTGATCACCCGTTACGAAATCCAGCCAGCGGCCGGGGTCAAGGTCAGCCGGATCGCCAACCTGGCCAAGGACCTGGCCCGTTCCCTGGCCGTGACCAGTGTGCGGGTGGTGGAAGTGATTCCCGGCAAGACCACCGTGGGTATCGAGATTCCCAACGAAGACCGGCAGATCGTGCGTTTCTCCGAGGTACTCTCGACTCCGGAATACGACAACTTCAAGTCTCCGGTGACCCTGGCCCTGGGCCACGACATCGGCGGCAAGCCGATCATCACCGACCTGGCGAAGATGCCGCACCTGCTGGTGGCCGGTACCACCGGTTCCGGTAAGTCGGTGGGGGTCAACGCGATGATCCTGTCGATCCTGTTCAAGTCCGGTCCGGAAGACGCCAAGCTGATCATGATCGACCCGAAGATGCTCGAACTGTCGATCTACGAGGGTATCCCGCACCTGTTGTGCCCGGTGGTCACCGACATGAAGGACGCGGCCAACGCCCTGCGCTGGAGCGTGGCCGAGATGGAGCGGCGCTACAAGCTCATGGCCAAGATGGGCGTGCGCAACCTCTCGGGCTTCAACGCCAAGGTCAAGGAAGCGGAAGAAGCTGGCACGCCGCTGGCCGACCCGCTGTACAACCGCGAGAGCATCCACGACGAAGCGCCTTTGCTGACCAAGCTGCCGACCATTGTGGTGGTGGTGGACGAATTCGCCGACATGATGATGATCGTCGGCAAGAAGGTCGAAGAGCTGATCGCGCGGATCGCCCAGAAGGCCCGTGCGGCGGGTATCCACCTGATCCTGGCGACCCAGCGGCCATCGGTGGACGTGATCACCGGCCTGATCAAGGCCAACATCCCGACCCGCATGGCGTTCCAGGTGTCGAGCAAGATCGACTCGCGGACCATCATCGACCAGGGTGGCGCCGAGCAACTGCTGGGCCACGGTGACATGCTCTACATGCCGCCCGGCACCAGCCTGCCGATCCGGGTCCATGGCGCCTTCGTATCCGACGATGAAGTGCACCGCGTGGTGGAGGCCTGGAAGCTGCGCGGCGCGCCGGAATACAACGACGACATCCTCAATGGCGTCGAAGAGGCCGGTAGCGGTTTCGAAGGCAGCAGCGGCGGTGGCGAGGGCGATGACCCGGAAGCCGACGCGCTCTACGACGAAGCGGTGCAATTCGTGCTGGAAAGCCGCCGGGCCTCGATTTCCGCGGTCCAACGCAAGCTGAAGATTGGCTACAACCGCGCCGCCCGGATGATCGAGGCCATGGAAATGGCCGGGGTGGTGACGGCGATGAACACCAACGGTTCCCGCGAAGTCCTGGCTCCCGGCCCTTCGCGCGACTGATCGCGGTTTCGATATCGGCGGCGTGAGGCCACGCCGCTCCATCCACCTGAATGAGGAATCCCATGCGCCTGATTCGCATGTTGCTGCTGCCGGTATTGGCCGTGACCACCCTGTCGGCCCACGCCGATCCCAAGGATGTGGCCCGGCTGACCCAGTTGCTGGAAAAGTCCCAGACCCTGAGCGCGCGTTTCTCGCAGCTGACCCTCGACGGCAGTGGCACCCAGTTGCAGGAAACCGCGGGCGAGATGTCCTTGCAGCGTCCTGGCCTGTTCTACTGGCACACCGATGCTCCCCAGGAGCAGTTGATGGTTTCCGATGGCCAGAAGGTTTCGCTCTGGGACCCTGACCTGGAGCAGGTGACCATCAAGAAGCTCGACCAGCGCCTGACCCAGACCCCGGCGCTGCTGCTTTCCGGCGATGTGTCGAAGATCAGCGAAAGCTTCGACATCACCTCCAAGGAAGCCGGTGGAGTAATGGACTTCGTCCTCAAGCCCAAGACCCGCGACACCTTGTTCGACAGCCTGCGCCTGTCGTTTCGCAACGGCATGATCAACGACATGCAGTTGATCGACAGCGTCGGCCAGCGCACCAATATCCTGTTCACCGGGGTCAAGGCCAATGAGTCGATCCCGGCTTCCAGGTTCAAGTTCGACATCCCCAAGGGTGCCGATGTGATCCAGGAGTAAGAGCCGGTTCCGCGCCCCGGCGGCGTTCGTCCAGGATTGCATCGGCAGGATGCGGCCTGGCGCCGCCGGGGCGGGGCCGTTCCGCGTCGCCGCCCCGAGGTTTGAAGAAAGTCCATGGACCTGTTTCGTAGTGCACCGATCGCCCAGCCGCTGGCCGCGCGCTTGCGTGCCACCAACCTGGACGAATACGTCGGCCAGGAGCACCTGCTGGCCCGGGGCAAGCCGTTGCGCGAAGCCCTGGAGCAGGGCGCGCTGCATTCGATGATCTTCTGGGGGCCGCCGGGCGTGGGCAAGACCACGCTGGCGCGGCTGCTGGCGGATGTTTCCGATGCCCATTTCGAGACCGTCTCGGCGGTGTTGTCCGGGGTCAAGGAGATCCGCCAGGCGGTGGAAGTCGCCAAGCAGCAGGCCGGACAATATGGTCGGCGCACCATCTTGTTCGTCGATGAAGTGCATCGCTTCAACAAGTCGCAGCAGGATGCCTTCCTGCCCTACGTGGAAGACGGCACGCTGATCTTCATCGGCGCCACCACGGAAAACCCCTCCTTCGAACTCAACAATGCACTGCTGTCCCGGGCCCGGGTCTATGTGCTCAAGAGCCTGGACGAGACGGCGCTGCGCAAGCTGGTGCAGCGTGCCCTGGGCGAGGAACGCGGCCTGGGCAAGCGACACCTGAGCCTGAGCGACGAAGGCTTCCAGATGCTGATGTCGGCCGCCGATGGCGATGGCCGGCGCATGCTCAACCTGCTGGAAAACGCCTCCGACCTGGCCGAGGACGGCGGCGAGATCGGCACTGACCTGCTGCAGAGCCTGCTGGGCGATACCCGGCGACGCTTCGACAAGGGCGGCGAGGCGTTCTACGACCAGATTTCCGCGTTGCACAAGTCGGTGCGTGGGTCCAATCCCGATGGCGCCCTGTACTGGTTCGCCCGCATGCTCGACGGCGGCTGCGATCCGCTGTACATCGCCCGGCGCGTGGTGCGCATGGCCAGCGAGGACATCGGCAATGCCGACCCCCGGGCCCTGAGCCTGTGCCTGGCGGCCTGGGATGTGCAAGAGCGGCTGGGCAGCCCCGAGGGCGAGCTGGCGGTGGCCCAGGCCATCACCTACCTGGCCTGTGCGCCGAAGAGCAATGCGGTGTACATGGGCTTCAAGAGCGCTATGCGCGCCGCTGCCGAGCATGGTTCGCTGGAAGTGCCGCTGCACCTGCGCAACGCCCCGACCAAGTTGATGAAGCAACTGGGCTACGGCGAGGAGTATCGCTATGCCCATGACGAGCCGGATGCCTATGCTGCCGGCGAGGATTACTTCCCCGAGGCGCTGGAGCCCCTGGCCCTCTACCAGCCGGTACCCCGGGGCCTGGAATTGAAGATCGGCGAGAAGCTCAAGCACCTGGCCGCCCTGGACCGGGCCAGCCCCCTGCAGCGGAGAAAACCTTGATCCCGTTGATACTCGCGGTTTCGGCTGGCGGCGTCGCCGGCACCCTGTTGCGCTTCGCTACCGGCAACTGGATCAGCGCCAATTGGCCGCGGCACTTCTATACCGCGACGCTGGCCGTTAATATCGTGGGCTGCCTGCTGATCGGCGTATTGTACGGACTGTTCCTGATCCGTCCGCAAGTGCCGATCGAAGTGCGTGCCGGATTGATCGTCGGTTTCCTCGGCGGGCTGACGACTTTTTCATCCTTTTCACTGGATACCGTGCGTCTGCTGGAAGGCGGACAAGTGGCGCTGGCCCTGGGCTATGCGGCGCTGAGTGTATTCGGCGGGCTGCTCGCCACCTGGGCCGGCCTGTCCCTGACCAAACTTTGATAAACGAGAGAACGACATGCTCGATTCCAAACTGTTACGTAGCAACCTTCAGGACGTAGCGGATCGTCTGGCATCCCGCGGCTTCGCCCTGGATGTGGCACGCATCGAAGCGCTGGAAGAACAGCGCAAGATCGTGCAGACCCGCACCGAGCAACTGCAGGCCGAACGTAACGCGCGCTCCAAGTCCATCGGACAGGCCAAGCAGCGCGGCGAAGACATCGCCCCGCTGATGGCCGATGTCGAGCGCATGGGGAACGAGCTCAGCTCCGGCAAGGCCGAGCTGGAAAGCATCCAGGGCGAGCTGGACTCGATCCTGTTCGGCATTCCCAACCTGCCTCACGAATCGGTGCCGGTCGGCGCGGACGAGGACGGTAACGTCGAAGTGCGCCGCTGGGGCACTCCGGCCCGCTTCGACTTCCCGATCAAGGATCACGTGGCCCTGGGTGAAACCCACGGCTGGCTGGATTTTGAAACCGCGGCCAAGCTGTCGGGCGCGCGTTTTGCCCTGCTGCGCGGTCCTATTGCCCGCCTGCATCGCGCCCTGGCGCAGTTCATGATCAACCTGCACACCGGCGAGCATGGCTACGAAGAGGCCTACACCCCGTACCTGGTGCAGGCGCCGGCGCTGTTCGGCACCAGCCAGTTGCCCAAGTTCGAGGAAGACCTGTTCAAGATCACCCGCGAAGGCGAGGCCGATCTGTACATGATTCCGACCGCCGAAGTATCGCTGACCAACATCGTTGCCGGGGAGATCCTCGACTCCAAGCAACTGCCGCTGAAACTGGTCGCCCACACCCCGTGCTTCCGTAGCGAAGCCGGTGCTTCCGGCCGTGATACCCGCGGCATGATCCGCCAGCACCAGTTCGACAAGGTCGAGATGGTCCAGGTGGTGGAGCCGTCGACTTCCATGCAAGCCCTGGAAGGCCTGACCGCCAACGCCGAGAAAGTCCTGCAGCTGCTGCAACTGCCCTATCGCGTATTGGCCCTGTGCACCGGCGACATGGGCTTCAGCGCGGTCAAGACCTACGACCTGGAAGTCTGGATCCCGAGCCAGGACAAGTATCGCGAGATCTCCTCGTGCTCCAACTGTGGCGACTTCCAGGCCCGCCGCATGCAGGCGCGTTTCCGCAACCCGGAAACCGGCAAGCCGGAGCTGGTGCACACCCTCAACGGTTCCGGCCTGGCCGTAGGCCGGACCCTGGTGGCGGTGCTGGAGAACTACCAGCAGGCCGACGGTTCGATCCGCGTGCCGGATGTACTCAAGCCCTACATGGGCGGCATCGAGGTCATCGGCTAAATGGAATTCCTGCCGCTGTTTCACAAGCTTCGCGGCAGTCGTGTGTTGGTGGTCGGTGGAGGGGAGATTGCCTTGCGCAAGTCCCGTCTGCTGGCCGATGCCGGTGCGCAGCTGCGGGTGGTCGCACCTGAGATAGAAGCGCAATTGCAGGAACTGGTGGTCGCCAGCGGCGGCCAGTCCCTGCTGCGCGGGTATGTCGAGGCCGACCTCGACGGCTGCACCCTGGTCATCGCCGCTACCGACGACCAGCCCCTCAATGCCCAGGTTTCCGCCGATGCCCAGCGGCGCGGCCTGCCAGTCAACGTGGTGGATGCGCCGGCCCTGTGCAGCGTGATCTTCCCGGCCATCGTCGATCGTTCGCCCTTGGTCATCGCCGTCTCCAGCGGTGGCGATGCCCCGGTGCTGGCGCGGCTGATCCGGGCCAAGCTGGAAACCTGGATTCCCGCGACCTACGGCCAGTTGGCCGGCCTGGCCGCGCGTTTCCGGACCCAGGTCAAGAACCTGTTCCCGGACGTGCAGCAGCGCCGGGCGTTCTGGGAAGAAGTATTCCAGGGCCCTGTCGCCGACCGCCAGCTGGCGGGGCAGGGGGCCGAGGCCGAGCGTTTGCTGCAAGCGCGGATCGACGGCCAGGCGCCCAGTGCCCGGGGCGAGGTGTACCTGGTGGGGGCCGGCCCGGGTGATCCGGACCTGCTGACCTTCCGTGCCCTGCGCCTGATGCAGCAGGCCGATGTGGTGCTCTACGACCGCCTGGTGGCGCCGGCGATCCTTGAGTTGTGCCGGCGTGACGCCGAGCGCATCTATGTGGGCAAGCGCCGCGCCGACCATGCCGTGCCCCAGGACCAGATCAACCAGAAACTGGTGGAGCTGGCCCGGCAAGGCAAGCGCGTGGTGCGGCTCAAGGGCGGTGATCCGTTCATCTTCGGCCGTGGTGGCGAGGAGATCGAGGAGCTGGCGGCCCAGGGCATCGCCTTCCAGGTGGTGCCGGGGATCACCGCGGCCAGTGGTTGCTCGGCCTATGCCGGGATTCCGCTGACCCATCGCGACTATGCGCAATCGGTACGCTTCGTCACCGGGCACCTCAAGGATGGCACCACCAACCTGCCGTGGGCCGACCTGGTGGCACCGGCCCAGACCCTGGTGTTCTACATGGGCCTGGTGGGGCTGCCGGTCATCTGCGAGCAGTTGATCAAGCACGGTCGCGCTGCCAGCACCCCGGCGGCGTTGATCCAGCAGGGCACCACCAGCAACCAGCGAGTCTTCACCGGGACCCTGGCGGACCTGCCGGCCCTGGTGGCGGAGCACGAAGTCCATGCTCCAACCCTGGTGATCGTCGGCGAAGTGGTCCAGCTGCGCGACAAGCTGGCCTGGTTCGAAGGCGCCCAGCCCCAGTCCTGAAACCCGTCGCTGCCGCCAGGTTGCAGCCTGGCGGCGACGGCGCTCAATCCCTGCACCACACTCCACGTCCGTCCAGGCGCTGCCGGTCATGGCTGGCGCCGAAGTCCAGCAATGGCCCCTTGGGCACGATGCCGGTCGGATTGATGGTGGCGTGGCTGGCGTAGTAGTGGTTCTTGATATGGCTGAAGTCCACGGTCCCTTCGACCCCCGGCCACTGGTACAGCTCCCGTAGCCAGTTGGACAGGTTCGGGTAGTCGGCGATACGCCGCAGGTTGCATTTGAAGTGGCCGTGGTACACCGCGTCGAAACGGATCAGCGTGGTGAACAGGCGTACATCCGCCTCGGTCAGGTACTGGCCGGCGAGGTAGCGTTGTCCATCGAGCAAGGCTTCCAGGGCGTCCAGCTCGGTAAACACCTCATCGAAGGCCGTCTCGTAGGCCTGTTGCGACGTGGCGAAGCCGGCGCGGTACACGCCATTGTTCAGGGCCGGGTAGATGCGCCCGTTGAGCTGGTCGATGCGCGAGCGCAAGGGCTGCGGGTAGAAGTCCAGGCGATTGCCGGTCAGGTGGTCGAAGGCGCCGTTGAACATGCGGATGATCTCCGCCGATTCATTGCTGACGATGCGCCGCTGCTGCTTGTCCCATAGCAAGGGCACGGTGACGCGACCGGTATAGTCCGGGGTGTCGGCGGTATAGCGCTGGTGCAGGAAATCCAAGCCGTCCAGGCGATCGCCGCTGGAGCCTTGGGAGGGGTCGAAGGTCCAGCCATGCTCGCGCATCAGCCAACTGACCACCGATACTTCCACCAGGCTCTCCAGGCCTTTGAGCTGGCGCAGGATCAGGGTGCGATGGGCCCAGGGGCAGGCCAGGGACACATAGAGGTGGTAACGCCCGGCTTCGGCCGCGAAACCGCCTTCGCCACTGGGTCCTGGCCGGCCATCGGCGGTGACCCAGTGGCGTCGCTGGGCCTGTTCGCGTTGGAAAGACCCGTCCTTGCCGCTGGCGTACCACTGGTCATGCCAGCGTCCTTCGATCAGCAAACCCATGGAATGCTCCTCAGCTGTTATGCGTAGGCGTGCAGTCTATGCCTGGGCGTTCGAAGAAAAAGCGCAAAACCTGGGTGATCAGGATCGATCAGATCGATCTATCGCGGTTATCCCAGTACTGGCGCGCCAGTTCGAAGGCTTGCTCCCGGGGCGTGCCCAGGCCACGCAGGGCCAGGGCCATGGTCGCCAGCAGCGCCAGTTGCGGGTAGCTGTCTTCAACCTCGCCGCGCCATAGCGCCTTGAGATGCTCGGGTTCCAGGCTGGCCGGTTTCACATGGCGTTGCGCCGACAGCGCGGGCCATTCCTCGTCCCAGGCGATGCCGTCGCGGGTGCCATATAGATGGCTGATGGTGTCAGGGTTGATCTCGATCTCGCCACCATCACCCTTGATCACTATGACGTTGTCCCCCAACAGGCTGGCGGCCTCGCGGTGCACCGCCTGGTAGCCGGGGTGGAAGATGCTCTGCAGGCCGCAACGGGCGCCCAGGGGGTTGAGCTGGCGGGCCAGGGAGTGGATCGGCGAGCGCAGGCCGAGGACGTTGCGCAGGTCGATCATCCGTTGCAGCTGCGGAGCCCAGTCCACCAGGGGGATGAACGCCAGGTTGCCCCGGTCCAGGGCCGCGCCCACCGCTTGCCAGCCACGGCACAGGGGAATGCCCAGGGGCTCCAGCAGTTGTTCGGCATACAGGCGTCCGGCGGTGTGGGCGCCGGCGCCGTGGAGCAGGATACGCACGCCGTTCTGGGCCAGGCATTTGGCTGCCAGCAGGTACCAGGGCAGGTGGCGCTTCTTGCCGGCATAGCTCGGCCAGTCCAGGTCCAGGCTAATGGCCGGGACGTCCAGGCGCTCGCGCAGGGCCTGGGTGAAGCCGGCCAGTTCCTCCGGGCTCTCCTCCTTGTGCCGCAGGAGCATGAGGAAGGCGCCCAGCTGGGTATCCTCGACCTGTTCGTCCAGCAGCATGCCCATGGCTTGCCGGGCTTCTTCCTGGGTCAGGCCGCGGGCACCGCGCTTGCCCTTGCCGAGAATCCGTACGAACTGGGCGAAAGGATGTTCGTCCGGGGTTTGCATGAGCAGCGGGGCATGATCGTTCATAGGCAATTGGTCGGCTTCGGCAGGCCCGCCAGCTTGGCGGCCAGTTTGGCGGGAGTACCCTTGAACAGGCGGTTCAGGTGCAGGCTGTTGCCTTTGTCCGGCCCCAGCTTGAGGGCGGTGTACTTGATCAGCGGACGGGTGGCGGGCGACAGCTGGAACTCCCGGTAGAAAGCCTGGAGCAGCTCGATGATTTCCCAATGCTCCGGGCCCAGTTGCAGTTCCTCGGTGGCCGCCAGGGCCAGGGCCACTTCGGCGGACCAGTCGGCGAGGTCGACCAGGTAGCCGTCCTTGTCCAGTTCGATGGCGCGCCCGCCCAGGGTCAGGGTACTCATAGCCAGGTATTGACCTTGTCATGCTGGATCGACAATTCGACGAACCCCGGATAGTCCACGGCTTCGGCCCAGGCGGGCAGGGCCAGGCCCCGGGCGCGCAGGTCTTCTTCCAGGACATAGAGTTTCAGGCCGTCGCGCGCTTGCAGCTCATTGCCGGGGGCGGTACCGGGTTGCAGGGCATAGGCCGCGTCGCCGCACAGCAGCAACGCATCGGCGCTCCCCAGCAGGCGCAGGCAACTGGCCAGGCGGTCGTCGGTGAAGGGCGAGTGGGACAACACATGCAAGGTCGACATCAGAGGGTAATCACCTGGTCATAGCGGTCGATGATCCCGGCCAGTTCCGGGGTGCTGAGCAGTTGTACGGCATCAAGGCCCAGGGTGCTCGGGTCCAGGCCCCGGGCGTCGAGGCTGCTGCGGCAGGCAAAGACCTCGTCGACACCGAACAGCGACAGCGCCTGCAGGTTGGCAGCCAGGTCCTTCTGGCGCAGGGCCTTGGCCTGTTGGCCGGGCATCAGTTGCAGCACGCCATCGTCGAGAAACAGCAGGCCGATGGGCAGGTCGAAGGCGCCGCCGGCCAAGACGATATCCAGGGCCTCGCGGGCTCCGGGGCCGGACCAGGGTGCCTGGCGACTGACCAGCAGCAGGGACTTGGCCATCTCAGGCTCCTCCAAAACAGATCAGGCGGTCGGCGCTCTGCACCGCGTCATGCAACTGGCCAAGCCCGGAAAGCTCCCAGGGGGCCTCGACGTTCACCGCGGCGCGCTGGTAACGCTGGGCCTCGTCGGCATTCAGCGTGCCCCGGCGCAGGGCGGCGGCGATGCACACCACCGCGTCCAGTCGATGCTGGCGGACGAATTCGCGCCATTCCCGGGGCAGGTCCTGCTCGTCCTGGGGCGTGACGATGCTGTTGACGGCGTTGTATACGCCGTCCTGGTAGAAAAACAGCCGGACGATTTCATGCCCGCCCGCCAGCGCCGCCTGGGCGAACAGCAGGGCGCGGCGCGAAGAGGGCGCATGGGCGGCGGAGAACAGGGCGATGGCGAACTTCATGACGGCCTCGATGGATAACTCGGCGGCCATGATAAAGCTTTCTCCGGGGATCGGCTAAACCCGTTTCGGCCGGCTGCCGGGGTGGGACATATCGGGAAAAGCTTTACCCCAGCCACCCCCTCATGATGCGGATAGACTCGCGCCTTCAATCGACCTGGTACAAGGAGCAAGGGATGACTGGCTTGAATTCGGCGGTAGCCGTGGTAACAGGCGCAGGGCGCGGGTTGGGGGCGGCGCTGGCCATCAGCCTGGCGGACCAGGGCTGCAAGTTGATTCTCTGCGGGCGCAACCCGCAGGCACTGGCGCAAGTCGCCGCCACCATCGAGCAGCGCACCGGGCGCACTGCCGAGCCAGTGGTGGTGGACCTGGCCGACAGCGACAGCGTCAAGGCGGCCCTGGCCGAGATCCATGTGCGCCAGCCGCAGGTGGATATCCTGATCAACAACGGTGCCATGTGGCTGGAGTCCAGCGAGCAACCCCATAGTGTTGCCGAAGTCACCGGGGTGATCGACGCGGCCCTGAGTGGCACCTTCCTCCTGACCCAGGGCCTGCTGCCGGCGCTCAAGGCCTCCAGCCGCCCGGACATCGTCACCATCGGCTCCATCAGCGGCCTGCCCAATGCACCCCTGCACAGCGTGTCGCTGCCGTTCTATGCGGCCAAGCATGGACAACTGGCCCTGGCCGACGGCCTGCGCCAGGTCCTGCGGGGTACGCCGGTTCGCTCGTTGTGCGTGCATCCGCCCTACCTGGAGGATATCTCGCCCCTGGATGAGGCCTGGGAGCAGGTGCCGGAGCGGCGCAAGGGCGATTCTGGGACCAACCGCGATGTGGTGGAGGCGGTGATCTTCGCGCTCACCCGGCCACGGCATGTGAGCTTGTCGTCCATCGTCATCGATACCGACAACGGTGGCCTGTTCAGCTGATCGCGCCTCTTGTCAGCGGGTCTTGTAGCCCAGTTGCCAGCGGCGTGGAATCTTCAGCGACGCCACCCCCAGCAGCACCGCGAACGCCCCGCTGGCATACAGTGCCTTGAGCCCCAGGTGATGTTCCAGCAGTGCCCCCAGCACCGCCCCGGCGAACATTCCCGTCCAGGGCACCAGTTGTACCCGCCAGCCGTTGCGCCGTTCCCCCAGCAGCCAGCGGCCCAGGCCCCGCCCGAAGCGCGACAGGGCGCCGGTGACATAGGTCAGGCCGATGGGCAGGCCATTCACTTCTTCCACCACGGCATTGAGCATGCCCATGGCGGCGATTGCCGCCAGCAGGGCCGGCAGTTGTTGCTCCACGGGCCAGGCGGCACTGGCACAGAGCAATGCGCCGATGCCCAGCAGCAAGGGCAGGGCGCGATGCCCGGTCAGGCGACTGACCACCACGCCCAGGGCGTTGCCAACGATGAAGGCCGCCACCAGGAGCAGCAGGTGTAGCACCAGGCCCGCCTCGCCAGCGCTGATGGCCACTGCCATGCGCGTGGTGTTGCCGCTCATGAAGGACACGAAATCACCGGTGGCCATGAAACCGATGGCGTCGGTCATCCCGGCCAGTACCGAGAGACACGCCACCAGCCCGAGGCCGATCCGCCCGCGCCATTTTTGCGTGTGCTGCAGGGCTGCGTTGGCGGCGTGAGTGGAAGTCGAAGGCAACATCGGCGGTTCTCCTGTACCGGGACAGTGGGGCGCAGTTCAAGGCCGCGGGTCGAGGTGATGCAGGATGCAATATTCGTCCCACGGCATGCCGGCCATTTGCGCCACCTCCTTGTGTACTTCAAGGCGTTGAGCGTGGAATTCCTCCGGGCTGTCGGTGGTCAGTTGCAGGCTCAGTTCCCAGGCGAACAGCCCCAGGCGCTCGGCTTCGGCCTCGAAGGCCTCGTGCAGGCGCTCGGCGCGATATTGCGCCGGGGTTTCGCCCCGGGCCCGGGCTTGCAGTGGGTTGAGGCTGTCCAGTTGCTCCCGCAAAGCGGGGCGTTGTTCGAGGAACTTGGCCAGGGCCTGTTCATGGGGATGTTGCTCGCTGGTCATGCAGACTCCTGGAAAAAACGCCATGCCAAGGCGCGACATGGGCTGCGCTGCTGGCGGATGCTCAAGGCGCGGCCAGCCGGGTGGCCAGTAGACCGCGCAGTCGCGCCAGGTCCTTGCGCGGGATGACATAGGTGCGCGCCAGGCGGTCGCCGATGCGCTGGCAGCGGCTGGACTCGCAGCAGATCAGCAGGGTCGCGGGGCTGATGGCGGCTTCCAATGGCCGGGTGATCGAGCGGATCAATACCTGTGGCAGCGAGGGTGGCTGGCCGATGCCATTGATCACCTGCAGGCCGCAAAGAGCCTTGCCGGCGGTGCAGCCACGCCACAGGTATTCGCTGAGGGGAAAATACACACACCAGATGGCCCATAGCGCCAGCTCCGAATAGTTGAGGCTGTCCACCAGCCGACACAGGGCGAACCACAGCAGCAGTACCAGCACGCCGTCGGCGAGGTAGGCCAGAATGCGCCGGATGATCAGGCCGGCTCTCGATACTTCCATGCATTGCCCCAAGACTACGCTCTGTATTGAACGGCCTATTGTACGACCTAAAGCTCCCACAGGTGGCGAGGCGCTACAGGGGTGTGAAAAAAACGTGAAAAATAAATAGAACCTTTTGCTTTGCGTTTCCCTCGAAAAGGCTCCTGCAGCATTTGCCTTTCTCAAACAGGGAGATTCACACACGATGTCAAAGGTATTCGCAACCCTTCTGGCCAGCACCTCTGCCGCCACCTTGCTGGCACTTTCCAGCAATGCCATGGCCGCACCGAACACCGGGCCGATTTCCACCCTGGGGATTCTCGGCAGCTACAACGACTTCAAGCTCGAAGGCGGTAGCCAGAGCGACAAGGAACACCTGGGCGAGGGTGGAGTGTTCTACAACTTCGGCAACAAGATGACCGCCGAGTCCGGCCTGATCTACCAGGCCGGGATCGAAGCCAAGTTCGGCAAGAAGAACGACAACAAGCTCAAGGAAGGCCAGGCCGACCTCGACCTGGGCTGGCGCGCCGCCCTGGATGCGCGCAACTTCGTCGATGTGCTGGTGGGCGGTGGCTACACCTGGACCCGCTACGAGCCGGACACCGGCGACTACGACATGAAACTCACCAACAAGTCACCCTTCGCCAAGGCGGCCCTGGGTTATAACCACCAGTTCGACGACGTGACCATGCGCGTGGAGCTGGGGGCCCGTCACACTATCGATGGCCGGGCGCGCTTGAAGGTGGATGATGTCGGCAGCGACACCGTGGACCTGAAGAACCGCACCAACCCCTATGCCGAAGTCAATTTCCTGATGAACCAGAACGGTTCGTTGCCGGTGATGGCCGGGGTTTACTACACCCACACCGAGTACAAGCTGGACGAGGATACGCCGGTGGCCGACAACACCAAGCTCAAGCGTGACGAGTACGGCTTCAAGGTTGGCCTGGCGTTCTAAGGGCGGCAGCCCGCCTCAAGCCGCGACAGAACCGCCGGCCCCGTCCTTCGATGGGGCCGGCGGTTGTGCTTTCAGCCGAGCGTGGATGGCTCGCGCCCGATCTCTGCCCGCAACTGGGCGATCAGGTGCAGGCAGTGGGTGAGCCCTGGCGAGGGTTCGCCGATCCGGCGGCTGAGAATGATCGGCGAGGTGGCCTCGGTTTCCAGCAGCGGGCAAAAGCCGATGTCGTCGCGGTGCAGCACCTGTACCGAGGCCGGCACCAGGGTGATGCCGATGCCGGCGCCCACCAGGCCGATGGCGGTCTGCAATTCGTTGGTCCACTGGGCGATCTTCAGGTTCAGGCCCCGGGCATTGAACAGTGCGATCACATGGTCGGCGTAGCTCGGCCGTGGGTTGGCCGGGTACAGCACGAAGGGCTCCTGCGCCAGTCGTTCAAGGCTCACCGGCTGCCCCAGCAGCGGATGCCCGGCGGGCAGGGCGACCACCAAGGGGTCTTCGGTCAACACCTTCTGCACGATGGCCGGGTCATCGATAGGGATGCGTCCGAAACCGATATCGATGCGCCCGGCCTTCAAGGCTTCCACCTGTTGCAAGGTGGTCATTTCCGAGAGACCCAGCTCCAGCTCCAGGGTCTCGTTGCTGCGTAGCCGGCGAATCAACTGCGGCAGCACGCCATACAGGGTCGAAGGGGCGAAACCGATGCCCAGCCAGGTCTTGTGCCCCAGGCCGATGCGCCGGGTGTTGTCGCACACCTTGCCCAGCTGCTCCAGCACCCGGTTGGAATGCTCGTAGAAAAACCGTCCGGCGGCGGTCAGGCGCAGTGGCCGGCCACGCTCCAGCAGCAGTACCCCCAGTTCGTCTTCCAACTGCTGGATCTGCCGGCTCAGGGGCGGTTGGGCGATGTGCAGGCGCTCGGCGGCCCGGGTGAAATTCAGGGTTTCCCCCAGCACCTGGAAATAGCGCAGATGACGCAGTTCCATGATTCCTCCTTGGTGGCCTTGCATACCTATTAGGTATCAAGCAAGACCAATTCTATATTGGAACCCCGTAAAAAGCCGGGACAGAATCGCTGACAGAACCTCAAGAACCTGACGGGTATGGACATGCACGCTTCCGCCATTGAATCGATCGAAACGATCATCGTCGATCTGCCGACCATCCGCCCGCACAAGCTGGCCATGCACACCATGCAGAACCAGACCCTGGTGCTGATCCGCCTGCGCTGCGCCGATGGCATCGAGGGCCTGGGGGAAGCCACCACCATCGGGGGCCTGGCCTATGGCAACGAAAGCCCGGACAGCATCAAGACCAACATCGATCGCTTCTTCACGCCACTGCTGGTCGGCCAGGACGCCAGCAATATCAACGCCGCCATGTTGCGCCTGGAGCAGGGCATCCGTGGCAATACCTTCGCCAAATCCGCTATCGAGACAGCGCTGCTCGATGCCCAGGGCAAGCGCCTCGGCCTGCCGGTCAGCGAGTTGCTGGGTGGCCGGGTGCGCGACGCCTTGCCGGTGGCCTGGACCCTGGCCAGCGGCGATACCGCCAAGGACATCGCCGAGGCCGAGAAGATGCTCGAGCTGCGCCGCCATCGGATCTTCAAGTTGAAGATCGGCGCCGGCGAGGTACGGCGCGACCTGGCCCACGTGATCGCCATCAAGCAGGCCCTGGGGGAACGCGCCAGCGTGCGGGTCGACGTCAACCAGGCCTGGGACGAGGCCGTGGCCCTGCGTGCCTGCCGGATCCTGGGCGACAACGGCATCGACCTGATCGAGCAGCCCATCTCGCGCAACAACCGCGCCGGCCTGGTGCGCCTGAATGCCAGCAGCCCGGCGCCGATCATGGCCGACGAATCCATCGAGTGCGTGGAAGACGCCTTCAACCTGGCCCGCGAAGGCGCGGCCTCGGTATTTGCCTTGAAGATCGCCAAGAACGGCGGCCCTCGGGCCGTCCTGCGCACTGCCGCCATCGCTGAAGCGGCGGGTATCGGCCTCTACGGCGGGACCATGCTCGAAGGCGGCATCGGTACCCTGGCCTCGGCCCATGCCTTCCTGACCCTGGGCAAGCTGGCCTGGGACACCGAGCTGTTCGGCCCATTGCTGCTGACCGAGGACATCCTCGCCGAGCCGCCGCTGTATCGCGACTTCCAGCTGCATGTATCGACGGCCCCGGGCCTGGGCCTGAGCCTGGACGAGGAGCGCCTGGCGTACTTCCGCCGCGACAAGACCACCCCCGTGCTGCACCACGCCTGAGGAGGGCTGCATGCTATTCCACGTCAAGATGACCGTGAACCTGCCGGTCGATATGAATCCCGAGCGCGCCGCGCAACTCAAGGCCGACGAGAAAGCCCTGGCCCAGCGCCTGCAAGCCGCGGGCAAGTGGCGCCACTTGTGGCGCATCGCCGGGTTGTACGCCAACTACAGCGTGTTCGATGTCGACAGCGTGCAGGAATTGCACGACACCCTGATGCAATTACCGCTGTACCCGTACATGAACATCGAAGTCGATGCCATGTGCAGGCATCCTTCGTCCATTCATGAGGATGACCGCTGAGTCCGTGCCAGCCCGTTCACCACTCTAATAAGTACAAGATGAGGATCGATCATGAACGTCAGGATTTCCCACACCGCCAGCGCCCAGAAGTTCCTCGAGGAAGCCAGCGGCCAGTTCACCGAAGGCGGCAACCCACGGGCCAAGGCCCTCATGCACCGCATCCTGCGGGACACGGTGAACATCATCGAAGACCTGCAGGTGACCCCCGAGGAGTTCTGGAAGGCGGTCAACTACCTCAACGTCCTGGGGGCCCGCCAGGAAGCCGGGCTGCTGGCGGCCGGCCTGGGCCTGGAGCATTACCTGGACCTGCTGATGGATGCCGCCGATGAGCAGGCCGGCAAGACCGGTGGTACCCCGCGCACCATCGAAGGCCCGCTGTACGTGGCTGGCGCGCCCCTGAGCCAGGGCGAGGCGCGGCTGGACGATGGCAGCGATCCCGGCGTCGTGCTGTTCATGCAGGGCCAGGTCCGCGATACCGCCGGCCAGCCGCTGGCCGGCGCCATTGTCGACGTCTGGCATGCCAACACCGGCGGCACCTATTCCTACTTCGACGGCAGCCAGTCGGAATTCAACCTGCGCCGGCGCATCGTCACCGATGCCGAGGGCCGCTATCGCTTTCGCAGCATCGTACCGTCGGGCTATGGCTGCCCGCCGGATGGCCCGACCCAGCAACTGCTGGACCAACTGGGGCGCCATGGCCAGCGTCCGGCGCATATCCACTTCTTCATCAGCGCAGACGATCATCGCCACCTGACCACCCAGATCAACCTGGATGGCGACCAGTACCTGCACGACGATTTCGCCTACGCCACCCGCGACGAGCTGATCGCCCAGATCACCTTCAGCGAAGACCAGGCCCGGGCCAGGGAGCTGGGCGTCAGCGGGCGCTTCGCCGAAATCCACTTCGACTTCACCCTGCAATCCTCGGCCCAGCCTGAGGAACAGCAGCGTCACGAGCGAGTTCGCGCCCTGGAGGCTTGAGCCCCGCCGACCACGCCTGCCCCGGCCACGGAGCACCGACGCAGGTGCCCGTGGCCTTTGCCGTTATGCCGGGCCTGACGAGCCTGGGTTGTGAGCCTGAACGCAGACCCGAAAAGAACCCATCAGAGTGAGCCGATCCTGCAGATGCCTCTGTTGAGCCAGTGCAGCAGCGTGTTTGTTCAAGCCGATCCTTATGCCGTCTCCGGTTACGTCAACCCGCACGTGGGCAGCCATTGCCACTCGCAGCCTCAATCGCGTGCCCATCGGCCCAGCCAAGGGCAGGGTTAATGCACTCACTGCCTGTCTGGCCCTTGAAACCGCCGGTCGTGGAGTACCGGTCAATGCCAGCGCCCTCGGCGGCACCGAGACGCATTCTGCGCAACAGCGCCAAGCAAAGTGCTCAGGAGAAAATCTGGTACCAGCAGATAGTCGAGCAGCCCCTGGAAAGCGACCGGATGCACCGCTACGGCAGCGTCGATACGCTCCATAGCAGGCCAATTCAGAAGGGAATTGCATACACCAAGAATGAACACCACGGATGCCAGGCACAGGCAGTTGCCAAAACCCGACGAAGCCGCAAATGGCATCGCCGAGGATCATTGATGGGCCGGCGGATTTCGCGCGCCGGCCGAGTCCAGGAATAGACCGGTAGCCACCACTGCGCCCAGGGCAATGAGTTGGATGTGGCGCTTTTTCAGGCCGCGATGCAGCTGGCCTGAAGATGAGTGGTGTTCATTCATGAAAGGGCTATCTAAGGCTCGATCCGCTTCGATGCTGATCGATCGGTGCCCAGTGCTGGTGTAGCCCATCACACTTCGGGGATACCGAATGTTTATTGGTCTTGGTGACCGGACATCGATCTGTTTGATTATTTTTTTTAAATCAATTGGTTAGGTTTCTATGCGGGCGCATGGCGGAAGCTGTTGTGGTGCCTTTTAAATTAATCTATTTGAAGAAATATATTTCTGTTCGTTGAATTTGTGGAAGGAGGGTGGTACTAAATGCACCGCACAAGGAGATTCATTCGCTTCCAAGGAGCCTAGGAACGATGATTTGGAGTGATAGTGGCACCCAAGGAATCCATGGCCTCGCCATTGGCGCAGCCAGTGATGCGAAACGCTATTTGCGCGACGCCGCACAGGAGATCCATTCCCGTTTGTTGCAGGATGGCGCCCTGGTCATTCGTGGCGTCGAGCATTGCACCGACCCCGGCATGTTCGAACAGACCATGGAGACCCTGGGCTTCGAGACTCGCGACTACGTGGGCGGGAGCTCCCCTCGCTCAGCCATTCGCGGCAAGGTCATGGAGGCGACCCGCACGCCACCGGACTGGTCGGTGATCCTCCATCAGGAGATGGCCTATGTGAAAAGACCACCCGAAGTCATCGCCTTCGTCTGTGTGGCGCCTGCGGGGAAGGGCGGTGAGTCGGTCATCGGCGATATGCGCAAGGTGCTACAACGGGTTGATCCGACGACACTCGAGCACTTGACGGAGCGCGGCCTCAAACTGCGCAGGACTCTGCCCTGCGAGGCACGGGTGCAGCTCAAGCCAGGGGTGAAGAAAAGCTGGCAGGAAACCTTTGCTACCTCCAGTGCGGCCCAGGTCGAGGCACTTTGCCGTTCTCGCGGCTGGGACTTTGAATGGAACGGTGCAGACCTGGTGCTCTGGCAAGACTGTATTTCACCGCTGCGCCAGCACCCACTCAAGGCCGAGGACATCTGGTGCAATCAGGCGCATTTCTGGGGCCCGGCGGCGATGCTCGAATGGGCTCGCATCGATGGTCGGGAGCAGGACGTTCGCGAGTTGTTGGAGGCCCGCGAGCGAAGCCCCGAACTGCTGGAGGCCATGTGCTACGGCGATGGCGAGCCCCTGCCCGACGACCTGATCCTGGAACTGTTCCATTTGGTACGCAGCCTGGAGCGCGATATCGATCTGGCGCAAGGCGATATTCTCCTGCTGGATAACCTGCAGTTCGCCCATGGCCGGCGCGCCTTTTCAGGCAATCGACAAATCAATGTGCTCATCGCCAATTGGGCCGATGGGCAGTCAAATGCTATTCAAGGATGAATCAATGACCATTCAGGAAAAAAGCTTTACGGCGGATAACACTTTCGTACTCAGCCCTGGCGTCGATGTCGGCCTGGACGAACTGCTGCACTTTTCCCGGCCGGGCATGAAGGTTGCGGCTTCGCAGGCCACTTGCCAGCGCGTCCTGGCCTCGCGCGAGGCGTTGGAAGAGATGGTGGCGCAAGGTTCGGTGATCTATGGTGTGAACACCGGGATGGGCGGGTTCGTCGATCACTTGGTGCCGATCGACAAGGCCCACCAGCTTCAGTCCAACCTGATCCAGGGCGTATCCACCAACGTTGGTGAGCGCTTCAGCGACAGCGTTGCCCGGGCCACCATGTTTGCCCGGATCGTTTCCCTGGCCCGGGGCAACTCGGCCATTTCCCTGGAGAACTTCGAGCGCTTCATTGCCATCTACAATGCCGGCCTGGTTCCCGAGATCCCCAGCAAGGGTTCGTTGGGCACCAGTGGCGATCTGGGGCCATTGGCGGCAGTCGCGCGGATGCTCACCGGAGACGGCCACGTCTACCTGCAGGGTGTTCGCCTGCCGGCAGCACAGGCTCTGGAGCAACTGGGGCTGGCACCGCTGCACTTAAGCTACAAGGAAGGCCTGGCACTGATCAACGGCACTTCGTGCATGGTCGCCGTTGCCGCGATGAACGTGGTCGAAGCCAGGCAGTTGCTTGAGCAGTACACCTCGATCTGCGCCCTTTCCTTCGAGTCATTGCAGGCGCGGGTGCGCCCCTTCCATCCGGATGTGCACCAGCTCAAACCTCACGTCGGTCAGCAGAAAATTGCCGAAGCCATCTGGGATCACCTGCAGGGCTCGAAACTGGCGGTCGATGATATCGAGCTTTCGTCGCAATTGGGGGCGCGCCTGACCGATCGCGTGCGTCAAGAAGACATGCCGATCGAGGACGCCTACTCCATCCGCTGCACGCCGCAGGTGCTGGGCCCGGTGCTGGAGACCATCGAGTTCGTCGAGCGGGTGGTGGCCAACGAGCTGAACTCGTCGAACGACAACCCGCTGATCACCCCCGAGAACGGCCAGGTGTTCCACAATGGCCACTTCCATGGCCAGTACATCGCGGCGGCCATGGACTACCTGACAATCTCCATGATCACTCTGTGCAACCTTGCGGACCGCCGCATCGACCGCTTCCTGACCAAGGCTAACAGCAACGGCTTGCCGTCCTTCCTCTGCGCCGAGAATGGCGGCCTGCGTTTCGGCCTGATGGGCGGGCAATTCATGTCGGCTTCCCTGACCGCGGAAAACCGTTCGCTGGCCACGCCGCTGTCGATCCAGACCCTGACCAGCACCGGGGACTTCCAGGACGTGGTGTCTTTCGGCCTGGTGGCCGCGCGTCGTGCCGCTGAGGTACTGCAGAACACCCGCTATGTCGTGGCCTTCGAACTGATCTGCGCGGCCCAGGCCGCCGACATTCGCGGCCTGGAAAAACTCGGACCCAAGGGCCGGGCCTTGCATGCCCGGGTGCGCGCGGTAGTGCCTTACCTGGACCGGGACGAGGCCCTGACCCGGCACCTGGAAGAACTGGTTGTCCAGGTATTGGGAGGGCATGCGCAATGAACTCGATCAACCGGGAAATGTCCCGCGCCGACAGCGCGCAGGCCGCGACGCCAGAGCACCACGTTCGCTTGCATGCTAACGAGAATCCGCTGGGAGCCTCCAGCCTGGCGCAGAAACTCTGTCAGTCACTGCCGGCACTGCTGAGCGAGTACCCGGACGGCAGCTACAAGGCCTTGCGCGAGGCTATCGGTGAGCGCTGGAACGTCGAGCCCGAACAACTGGTCGTGGGCTCGGGAACTGATGAATTGATCGATATCGCCATGCGCAGCCTGCTTAAGCCGGGAAGCCGCATGGTGGCGCTCGAGCACAGTTTCATAATGTACAAGCTGCGGGCGGATCTTCTGGGCGTGAATTACTACGAGATCTTCTGCGACCCGCAGGGGGACTATGCCACGGCCCTGCAAAGGGCTATGGAGAACAAGCCGGATGTGCTGGTTCTGGTCAACCCCTCGAACCCGTTGGGTGGCTACATGACGCCGCAGACATTGCTAGCCCTGGTCGCCGAGGTTCCGCAGAGCACTACGCTGATCATCGACGAGGTCTATGCGGAGTTCACCCCCGACCGTGAAAGCTCCGCCGGCATGCAGTTGGTCAAGCAGCGCCAGAACTCGATCTGCCTGCGCAGTTTCTCCAAGTCATATGGTATTGCTGGCCTGCGCCTCGGCTGGGCCTACACCAGCACCGATCTGGTTCCGCTGCTGCAGGCACGGCGCGCGCCTTACAATGTCAGTGCGTTTTCCGCACTGGCCGGGGAGTACGTGCTGGAAGATTCCACGCATCTGGATCGCACCACTGCCCACTGCCTGGCCTGGGGAGAGGAGCTGGTCAGCCTTTTTGCCGAACACGGCATCAGTGCCCGGAGCCAGTACGTCAACTTTGTCTTCGTCGATTTCGCCGACCGCCAACGCTGCGAGAATATGCATCGTCATCTGCACGACGCAGGCTTCCTCACCTCGCACCTGGCTAACTACGGTCTTGAGAGCTGCCTGAGGATTTCCTTCGGCAACCAGGAACAGATGACTCGATTGGACCAGGTCCTCAGAAACAAACTGGCGGAACAGGAGCCTTGTCCCGCTGGTGAGGCACTGTAGCGGCCGGTGTTATTCAAGGTTTCCAATTCAACTCGCTGAATCGACAGCGCCAAGGTATTCGAGGCAGGCATGGACGAAACGCTCCCTTTATTTCACGAAAAGCCATATCTGAAACAAGTGGAGTGTCGTATCCAACTGCTTGATCGCGACGACGGTGGTTTACCTTTTGCGTTGCTCGACGAAACGCTTTTCTATCCACAGGGAGGCGGACAGCTGGGCGATCGGGGCCTGCTGAATGTCGCCCGCGGGGAGGCCGGCGCCACCCCGTGGGCATTGCCGGTGCTCACCACGAAAAAGAAGGATGAACAGATTCGCCATTACCTCGGCGTCGATGATCAGGAGTTCGAGTTCCTGCAGCGCAGCCTGCCCGGGCAAAAGGTCATCGCTAGCCTGTTCTGGCCGTTGCGATATCATCAAATGCGCATACATTCTGCGATGCACCTGCTGCATTGCATGCTCGAAGAGACTCTCGGGCGCGTCCTGCCGCACCCGGTTCGCTCACCCTTGAGTGACGAGGGCGGGGAAAATCACTATGAATTCGTTGGAGAGTTCGATGAGCAAAGCCTGAAGCGAGCCACTGATGCATTGAACGAATTTTGTTCTGCAGGCCATGAGATACGTACGGAAGCGGATACCGGTAAAGGACAGGGATATCGTTGGTGGCGATGTGGAAAATGGTCGATCCCCTGTGGGGGAGTTCACGTATGTAATACGCAAGAAATAGGCTTGGTAACCGCCAGTATGAAAGTCAAGAAAAATACCACCCGAGTTGCTGTGAGCGTGCCTGCCGAGAGCGAAGAACCTGTGCCGGGAAAGCGGGCTTTTGGGGCCTTCCTGACCCAGTTGCGCATCCAGCGTGGCCATTTGAAAATTTCGACATTCCTGGATGAGGTAAGCATCCCGTTTTCCGCCAACTACTATCGTGACGTCGAGGCAGGCAGAAAGCATCTGAGCATAGATACTGCCGTGGAGTTGCATGACCACCTGGGGATAGAAACCGATAGCAAGGCGAGCTTCGATTACTTCTGGCACTACTTTCGCGACCTGGTGCCTGGCCACTTGCACGAGATGCTGTTCGGCAAGGGCATCGAGGTTAAGGACTTGGCGTCCCGCCTGGAGGTGCGCGAATACGACTCGAAGATCCTGCGTCGGGCCCTGAGCCTGAGTCGCTACGAGCGCGAGTTCATCATCACCGAGGACATCATCGAGGCATTCAGGGACAACTTCGAACTGCTGCCCCTGATGACCTACCTCTATATGGTGGACAGTGCCTCGGTTGCCGAAATCCGACTGGTGTGCCAGCAGATTGGTCTGGACTACGACCAGCACACCGAAGCTTTTCTCAACCTGATTGCCAAGGAACGCAGTGGCCCCGAGGCCCCATTCGTACGCCATGCGCCCACCTTGCGCATGCCCAGGAGCGAGCAAGCCCTGAAGCTCAAAGATCAGTTCCTTCGCTATGAAATCGAGCGTTCATTGCCCAAGCCCGAGAAGAGCGAATACTTCGATGTGGCTGGCTCATTCAAGTACAGTTCGATGGTTACGCTCAAGGATGCGGAGATCGAACAGATCCAGGACCGCCTGGTGGACCTGTTCTCGGTTATAGAAGTGCACAACAAGTCCGGCAGCCAGCTGGAGGACGCCGGAGCCCATCCGTACTTCTTCGGTCTGGTGGTTTCCGGGCGCCCCGAATACGACGGGCGCGCTGCCCGCACACCGAAGAAAGCCGGCGAGTGAACCGCGTCGAGGCAGTCTGTGCTGCCTCGGTGTCTTCGCCGATGGCAAGCGTCGGGCGCTTATGGGAAGAGTCGCAACGACCCGGGAAACCGCCGTCCGGCCTGTAACCCGCTACCTGTCAGTCATTAGTCAGAACATGGATGTCACTCATGAATACTTCAGTGCTTGAACAACTTCACCATGTCTTCGGCGAACGCTTGCGCCTGGAGCCTGCGATCCTCCAACAGTTCTGCCAGGCACCTCCGGGCATCAGGCTGAGCCCGCCCGAGGCGGTGGTGACCGTGCGCAGCGAGGAAGAGATCGTCCGGGTGGTTGGTATCTGCCACGAGCACGGCGTGCCGGTGATTCCGGCTGGGGCACGTTCGTCGCTGGAGGGGCAGATCAACGCACCCTGTGGCGGAGTGTGTATCGACTGCTCGGAGATGAACCAGATACTGGCGGTCAACCCCACCGATATGACTGCCACGGTGCAGCCGGGCGTCACCCGTGAGCAACTCAACAGCTACCTGCGTGAGACCGGGCTGTTCTTTTCCGTCGACCCGGGAGCCAATGCATCTATGGGCGGAATGGCCGCCACTCGAGCCTCGGGTACCAACTCGGTGCGTTACGGCACTATGGCCTCGAACGTCAAGGCGGCGCGCCTGGTGATGGCCGACGCCACCGTGGCCGGTATCGGTTCCAGGGCTCCCAAGTCGGCAATGGGCCTGGACCTGCTGGCGATGGCTGTGGGCTCGGAGGGCACTCTCGGCATCTTCAGCGAGCTGGAGGTCCGGCTGCACCCGCAGCCGGAAAGCATCGTCTCCGGCGTGTGTGCCTTTGATTCAGTGGACAGTGCCGTGCAAACCGTGGCCGAGGCCCTGGGTCAGGGAATTTCCATCGCCCGGATCGAGCTGCTGGATACTACGGCGGTGCGTGCATGCAGTGCCTATTCCCGTGACCTGAGACTTGAGGAAACTCCCCACCTGTTTCTGGAGTTCCACGGCGACCGGGCGACGGTGGCGATCAACGTCGAGCTGTTCACCGAGAATGCGCGTGAGCATGGCGGGCAGGTCAGGTTTTCCGAGCGGCAGGAAGAGCGCAGTGTTCTGTGGAAGGCCCGGCACGATGCCTGGTGGGCCTTTCATGCCTTCTACAAGGGGCGCAAGGGGCTGGCCACAGATGTTTGCGTACCGCTGTCGTGCCTGAGTGCCTGCATCTCGGCCACGGCGGCGGACATCGCCGCCTCGGGGCTCGATGCGCCGCTTATCGGTCATGTCGGCGATGGCAACTTCCATCTGCTGATCATGCTTCAGGAAGGGCGCGACGAAAGCCCGGAGATTCAGCAGTTCCTGGCACGCCTGTCCGAGCGGGCTCTGTTATTCGGCGGCACGGTCAGCGGCGAGCACGGGGTCGGGCAGGGCAAGATTAAGTGGATGTCGGCGCAACACCAGGCGGCCCTGCCATTAATGCAGGCCATCAAGTCGGCGCTTGACCCGCAGAACATCTTGAACCCGGGCAAGATGTACCAGCACAGTGCCTGAACCGTTCGAACCATAAACTTCAAGGATTGGGGTAGCAGTCATGCGGCATATTCTGATAGTCGGCATCAACAAGGTATCCATCAAGTACGTGTGCGAGGCCATCCGCTCGGCAGGCTTCGAGCCGATACTGAGCGTCGATAGCTCAAGCCTGCACGGTGCCGCCAGGGCAGTAACGGAGGGCGTCACCTGCATTCCGGCCTTTGCCGAAGCCCGGGCCCTGGCCGATTTCCTCAAGTCCCGCGAGGATCTAGTAGGCTCGATTCACAGCATCACCACCTTCTTCGATGAACTGTTTCCGATGGTCGCTGCCGTTGCCCGGGATTTTGGCTTCAACGCGCCGCCCGCAGTCTTTGCACAACTGTCTTCCAAGGACTTCGTCGGTAACCTGATCCCGGAACACGTTCCAGCCGAATGCCATGTATGCCTGGCCAATGGCGATTTCTCGATCCCCTGGCTGAAGCCGGGGCAACAGAACGATGTGGTGCTCAAGCCGGCCATCGGTTCGGGAGCGGTGGCCACCGCGCTGCTGTCCATCGCGGCGGATGCCGACCCGGTCACGCAGATCAGGTCGGCCATTCTCGATAGTGCGATCGATGACCCTCAGGACCTGTTGTGGATAGTCCAGGCACACTGCGAGGGCGACCTGGTCAGCATGGAAGGCTTCGTTCAGGACGGGCAATTGGTGTTTCTCGGGCTGTCCCGGCGCGACCGCGTGGGTTTTACCGAGGTGGCCAACCGTTTTCCGGCCAACCAGCTGATTGCCGCTGATGTGCGGGCGAAGATCGAAACGGCGGTGCGAGACCTGGTAATGCGTTCTGCGTTCGACAATGGTTTCTTCCATTGCGAGTTCATCGCCACGCCCTCCACGGCCTACCTTATCGATGCCAACATGGGCCGTCTGGGCGGTGCCAGCATCGTCGAGCAGATTGCCCTGGCCTACGGCCTGTCCCCGGCAATCGTGTTGCAGCAGGTGGCGCTGCTGCCACTGGGGCTGCTCAAGAATCGCCCTGTCTACAAATCTAGCGCCGATTGCCGCCAAACCCTGAGTTACTGGTACTGCCTGGATCACGAGGCGATCGTTCATGACTGGGAAGTGGCGCAGATCACTTCCATCCATACCCCGATCGCTACCGTGGGCAACCTCATCCAGCCCATTGGCACTTCCGACTATGCCTGGGTCGGCATGCTCACGGGATACGCGGAGGTGGTCGGGAAGGACATCGACAAGGTGCTGATTCATACCGACCGTGGTCCCCAGCGTCCGGTTTTCCAATGATCTACATAGTTCGGTTCCTGGCGGCGGCGGCCTGGAGCTGTTTCTATCCGTTTATGGCCGTGTGGCTCAACACCGTGGTCGGGCTCGGCACCAGCGCGGCGGGCATAGTGGTCGGCTGCGCGATCGTGGCCAACCGTGTCGGCGCCCTGGCCTTCCAGAGCGTGCTGGACAAGCTCGAGCGCAGGCTGGAGATCGCACTGGCCTTGCTCTGCGTGGCGGTCTGTGCGCTGCTGATGCTGCTGGCGGCTGCCTTTGGCATCACCAACATCATTGTCTGGCTGGTGCTGGTGGTGGTGTTTGGCGTGGCCAACTCGGTCGCTACCATCTCGCAGATATCCTACATAGTTCAGCATTTTCGCGAAGGAGAGCACGAACGCGTGCTCTCCTACGAGAACGTTGCGGCCAACGCCGGGGCTGGAATCGCGCCTTTTGTCGCTTCGCTGATACTGGCCGGTGCCGGCTTCTGGTTCGCGGCTCTGCCGCTGCTGCTGGGGGTGTTGGCGACGCTGTCGACGACGCTGGTCTCACGCACTCAGCGAACCGCTGGCTACGGCACCGGGGGCGGGCTGGCAAAGGCCGTGCGGATGGGGGCCTCGCCCAGGATCGTGGCCTTTATGGCGATCAACTTCCTGACCATGATCGGCTATGCGCAGTTCTACTATGTGTTTCCCACCTATGCCACCGAGCGTTTCTCCAGCGAACTGGTGGGTGTGCTGTTTCTGATCGCCAGCGCGGTGATCATTCTGGGCCAGGTTTATGTCACCGCATTGGCCCAGCGCATCTCGCGCTTGTGGCGGGTAGTGGTGGCCAACCTGCTGATAGGTATCGGCTGCCTGCTGCTGATGGCCTCGTCGCAAACTCAGGCAATCCTGTTTGTGGTGGTGGTCTTCATCGTCATCGGTGAAATGATTTGTGGTCCGCTGTACCAGGCCCAGGCGGTCAAGATCTGGCAAGGCCGTAGTTCTGTGGCCATGGCGGTGCAAACCTGTGTCTGGGGGGCTGCCGAGGCCATCGCCGCGGTGCTCGGGTTGCTGGCCGTGGCCCGGGAACTCAGCTTCCTGTCGTTTCTGTTGGGCTTTGCCGCCTGCGCGATTGCGGCAGTAGTGGCCTGGGTCTGCATCGCTGCAAAGCGCCCGCTGATCGGTATCGAGATCGAACAGGGCCCCCCTGCGCTTGCCGACCGCGGTACGGCAGAGGGCGTTCCTCGCCCTTAGTATGGGCGGGCGCAGGCCCTGGGCGCTTGCTCGGCCCGGGAGTTGAGCTTCATCAAGGCAAGCGCAAACTCGGCAGTGCCGCCTTGCCCTGGGCCGTCAGCACCGGCGCCAACTGGTCCCAGGTGAAGCTCAGCTCATTGTCGCAACCGTCACCGTAGGCGGGCGTCGAGAGCTGCAAGCCCTGGGTGTCGAAGCTCAAGTCGTAGGTCGAGTAGCTGCTGACGGCCGGGCAGCCTTCGTCCACGGTGGTCTGTTTCTCCAGCCAGGTGGCGAAGCCGGGCGCCAGCTTCACCTGGCCGGAGTAGGCGTCGTGCCACTGCTGGCGTCCGCCCACCCAGGTCCAGGGATCGACGGGCTCGCCCGTCTTCAGATTCCAGCTGTGCAGGCCCCAACTGATGCCGTTGCGACCGGTGCCGGCGGTCCAGCGATAGAACCTGACGGTGATCCACTGCGACGACCAGTACTGGGGCTCGACGCTGATTTCGCTGGTGTAGCCGGAGCCGTTACGCCCCAGGTACTCGCGGCGCTCGCTGAAGAACTCCTCCTGGCTGTCGGGGCTGATGGCCAGGCGTTCCAGCTGCCGGTTGATGTTCTTCAGCGCCGGGGCATCGCCCTCCAGCCTGAGGCTGACCTGGGCGCCCTGGGTCCTGAGCTGATAGCGGTGTCCAGCGAATTCTTTGCTCTGCACCTTGACCGGCAGCGGCGCGGCCTCCAGCGGCGCGTTATAGGCATCGCTGCCACAGCCTTCGGTGCTGGTGCGGGTAAGTCGCAAGGGTAACGGCGTGCCGCCGGGAGCCTTGCTCCAGGTGCCGCTCAGACGATCGTCCTGGGGCGCGTCGAGCTGCCAATACCCGGTCTGGCCGTCCTCGATCCAGGGCTCGCCGGCTTGTGCCTGGGTCAGCTGGATCGGCGTGACGAAACGCTGATAGTAGTAGCTGGCGTTGCTGTTGGGGGCGGCGTTGAAGCAGGCGGTGATCGCGGATTTTCCCAGGGTGCCCGTCCACACCCCGGCGAGATCGCTGGGCGTGGCAGCGGCGTAAGCTGAAGCGCCGGTCAGGGCCAGGACGGCCAGGGGTTTGAGCATGGGGGCGGACTTCCAGTTGTCGGACAGGGGGCATCATAACGGATGCAAGCGCTGGGCTTGGCACTCACCTTGGATGCCTGCCTGACTGATCATTGGTTGCGCGAGCACGATTCGAGAATCTTGCGCCGCGCCTTGAGCTTGAGCCGCTACGAGCGCGAATTCATCGTGACCCAAGAGATCATCGCGGCGTTCAACGAGCAGTTCGAACTGCTGCCGTTGATGACCTATCTGTACATGGTGGACAGCGCCTCGGTAGCCGAGGTCCGCTTGGTCTGCCAGCAGCTGGGCCTTGCCTATGATCAGCGAATCGAAGCGTTCCTGGCCCTGGTCGCCAAGGAGCGCAGCACCCCGCAGGCGCCCTTCGTGCGGCATGCGCCCACGCTGAGGATGCCAAGGACGGCCGAGGCCCAGGCGCTCAAGGACCGCTTCCTGCGCGCCGAGATCGATCGTTCATTGTCCAAGCCCGAGCAAAGCGAATATTTCGATGTGTCCGGGTCGTTCAAGTACAGCTCGATGGTGACGCTCAGGGACGCGGAGATCGAACAGATCCAGGACCGCCTGGTCGAGCTGTTCTCGCTGCTAGAAGTGCACAACAAATCCGCGGGGCAGCTGGAAGATCCCGGTGCCCAACCCTACTTCTTCGGGCTGGTGGTGTCGGGTCGTCCGGAGTATGACGGGCGGGCGGGGCGGCCGAAGAACAAGCCCAAGGGCGCAAGCCAAGCATGATGGCGGCTGCAGCTTTGCGGTTGTGCTGAAGAGGCGCTGCCTGAGGCCGCGAGGTAGCCCGGGCCGGGACCCGGCCACCGGCTTGGCAGGAGAACACCCAGGGCGGCGCTATGGCCTGTCCTGGGCAATGGCATAGGGCAGGTCGACCGACGGAGCATCCGGCAGCTGGCGCAAGGATTTCACCATCAGGTAACCGACGATCTGCGCCGAACTCAGCTCGATATGCAGCATCCCTTCACCCAGCTGGAATGGGTGCAGAGGTTTAGTGTGGTGTACATCAATCATCCCCTCCACATCTGCAACATGGGTTTGGCTGAAGTTAAAACCACACGCCTCACACTGAAGCGTCCCCTGTTGCTTCAGGGCCTTGGGGCGAGTCGGTGAAACAGAGTGACTCGTCTACTCACCTGCTACACCGGAGCACGCTCGACCTAGGTCAGATTCAACCCGCCGTCTGAGAGCAGTATCTCGCCGGTCAAGTAGTCCGACTCGACCAGCATCACAACAGCTTTTGCGATGTCGTCTGGGCTAGCGGCCCTGCGCATAGGGGCGCGAGTTCGCCAAAGCTCTTGGGCCCCCGTCCATTCTGCGGTCATCGGTGTGTCGACCAAGCCAGGCGCCACAGCGTTTACGCGAACATCTGGCCCCAGCGATAACGCGAGCAAGCGGGTCATGTGATTAAGTGCGGCTTTGCTGACCGCATAGGGAATCGATGCGCCTTTAGGACGGATACCGGCATGGGAACTAATGTTGACGACGCAACCTGCTCGACGGTAACGGGCGGCATCGCGCAATGCCGACTCGGCCAATGCGACGAGGTGGAACGGCGCCACTACATTCACCTCGTTAAGTTCGTGCCACACCGTCGAGTTGGCCGAAGCAAGGTCGCCGTGGGGAATGACTCTGCTGATACCGGCGTTATTGACCAGTACGTCGAGCTGCCCCCATGCGGCGATCGCCTCGTTAACCAGCCTGACCCTGTCAGCCTCGACCGCAAGATCAGCTTGCACGTAAATAGCCTGCTTCATTTCGCCAGCCATAGCGCGTCCCCTATCCGCAGAGCTTCGCGAATGGATCACCACCGCATAGCCTGCCTGGCTCAGTACACGTGCAATGGCTGCGCCGATACCGGAAGTGGATCCTGTAACCAAGGCGACACGTAATACGTTATCGATTGTCGGCTTGGGGGGCATATGGATTTCTCTAATGGGTTGCTAGAAAGCCAGCACCGGAGCACTAAGCGAGCCATGTCGGCTTCAGGCGGTCACGATGGGCATTCAAATCAGGTTGGCGCTTACCAGGTAAACCGTTGCGGTGAAGGGGATACCGGTTCAGGGCAAGAACGAACTCGTCGCTTCTCCAGGCACGGTTGGATTGATTGGGGAAGGTGCAGGGGGCACTATCCGTAGGTTTCCCGATTCGCTGTACGAAACAGCGTAAAAGGCCGTAAGGGTATTCTTTTCCCTACTCGTTTGGGAGTCTGTCGACCAACCAAGGCAAAACCTGCTCCCAATTCCAGTAGAAACCGCGTGACATGCTGTACCAGGGCATGTTCGATATCGCGCTCGTTTGCCTCTCGGTTGACGTCGAGCAAGTCGAATACATGAGGGGCTTTCAGTACCTGCTGGGCCAGGTCCGGGTTGGAGGCTGGCAGTTGGGTTGAAAAGTTGGCTTGTGCCATGCCTTCACGCGCCAGCAAGCGAGTTTCGATGTGCATGCCCAGTGCACTTCGGGCCGTAATCAACGGCTCGTTGGGCGTAGGCTAGGCGTTCTTGTGGAGCTTTCAGCTTGGTGATCAGCAGCAGAGTGTGACCCTATGGAAATTGTCCAACAGCCTGTTGGACAATTTCAGAATCGGGCCAGGCCTCGGCAAAGCCGCGTCACCTGCAACACCTCCTTTTGCGCCTGGCCCCAGTGCTCTTGCTCGGCCTCGGGCTCATCACCTCCACCGCCCAAGCCAATCCCACTACCACCTACCGCGGCACCCTCGGCGATACCCCGGTGGAACTGGCGCTCACCTACGACTCCCAATACGGCGGCGGTATGTCCGGCTATTGGTTTTCCGAGTCCGAGCGCCTGCCGATGGCGTTGGAATCCACGCCTTTCCATCCCGGTCCTGGGCTCTTGATCAACCATCATGGACAACCCGACCCTGCCTGCGGCGGCGGTGTCGTTGCAGCCGTTCGCCGAGGGTGCTGATTCGTTGCTGGGCAGCCTGGTGGATACCTTGCAGTTGCAGGGTGAGGGGGAGCAACTGCGGGTTGTTTTCAAGGGCTGCAAGCTCCCGGGGTTTCGCTGGAACGAGGGCGGTGGGAGCTTTGCGCCGTTGCCTCGAGGCCCTTTCGCTTGCGTTCTTGGGCGACGGGGCGATGTCGATAGTTTCGATATTTATGCCGGGGGCGGTCTTGCAACCGCCGTCTGTGCAGTGATGCGCAAGACGCTGCACATCGTATTTGGCGTGCTCAAGTCGGGCCATCCTGATGACCCGAAA